>DATNGZ010000018.1:0-27614 GCA_035605695.1 Solirubrobacterales bacterium
AGATGCAGAAAAACCGGCCCTGGGGCGACGCAGTCGTCACCGGGCACGGCACGATCGACGGCCGCACCGTCTTCGTCTTCTCGCAGGACTTCACCGTCTTCGGCGGCAGCCTCGGCGAGGTGATGGCGGAGAAGATGTGCAAGGTGATGGACCTCGCCGCCCAGGTCGGGGCGCCGGTGATCGGGATCAACGACTCCGGCGGGGCGCGGATCCAGGAGGGCGTGGTCTCGCTCGGCGCCTACGGCGACGTCTTCGTCCGCAACGTCAAGTGCTCCGGGGTGATCCCGCAGATCAGCCTGATCATGGGCCCCTGCGCCGGCGGCGCCGTCTACTCGCCGGCGATGACCGACTTCATCTTCATGGTCAAAGAGACCTCGCACATGTTCATCACCGGCCCGGAAGTGATCAAGACCGTGACCGGCGAGGAAGTCGAGTTCGAGGAGCTGGGCGGGGCGATGAGCCACAACTCGAAGTCCGGCGTCGCCCACTTCGCCTCCGAGGACGAGGAAAGCTGCCTCGAGGACGCCCGCTACCTGCTCAGCTTCCTGCCCTCGAACAACCTCGAGGCGCCGCCCCGCTTCGAGCCCTCCGACGACCCCGAGCGCGAAGACGAGTCGCTCGACTCGCTGGTCCCCGACGACCCCTCCAAGCCCTACGACATGCGTGAGGTGATCGCCCGCGTCGTCGACGACGAGGAGTTCTTCGAGGTCCACGAGCACTTCGCCAAGAACATCGTCTGCGGCTTCTCCCGCCTCGACGGCTTTCCGGTCGGCATCGTCGGCAACCAGCCTGCCTTCCTCGCCGGCGTCCTCAACATCGAGGCGTCAGAGAAGGCCGCCCGCTTCGTCCGCACGTGCGACGCCTACAACGTCCCGATCCTTACCTTCACCGACGTTCCCGGCTTCCTGCCCGGCACCGACCAGGAGTGGAACGGGATCATCCGCCACGGCGCCAAGTTGCTCTACGCCTATACGGAGGCGACCGTGCCAAAGCTCACGATCGTCACCCGCAAGGCCTACGGCGGCGCCTACGACGTGATGAGCTCGAAGCACATGCTGGCCGACTTCAACGTCGCCTGGCCGACCGCCGAGGTCGCCGTAATGGGCCCCGAGGGCGCGGTCAACATCATCTACCGCAAGGACATCGCCTCCTCGCCGACCCCTGAGGAGCGCCGTCAGAAGCTGATCGACGACTACAAGGCCCACTTCGCAAACCCGTACTCGGCGGCCGAGCGGGGCTACATCGACGACGTGATTGAGCCGCGGCAGACGCGCCCGAAGCTGATCAAGGCGCTGCGAATGCTGCAGACCAAGCGCGTGCCCCAGCCGAAGCGCAAGCACGGCAACATCCCGCTGTAAGCCGGTTCGCTGTCAGCCCGGCAGCTGAGAGGCGGCGTCCCGGCGTGAGTGCCAGGTCGCTACTGGCGCCGCGGTCATCTCTTTCCAGGCCGCTTTCTCGCCGAAGTACTGCATGACGACGAAGTAAAGGAGGCCGGGAAGCATCTCGGGGGCCTTGGCTGCGTCGCCGTCCATCAACTTGGCGCACACAAGGGTGTCGATAGCGCCTACCATGAAGGTGGACGTAACAGGAGGTGGAGCTTGGCGAGAGGGAATCTCGCGGCGCGCGCTGTCAAGTGCGCGGGAGAGGCGCTCCATCAAATCGCGCCGCTGGGTGAGCGACCGCTCGCCCGCCGCATGGACCTCGACGAAGATCGCTTTCGCGATCGCCGGCTGGTTGGCGCAGAACTCGAGCAGCTCGGCCATTGCCGCGCGCAGGCCCTCGCGCCAGGTCGGCCGGCGCCGAGCGGCGCCGATCAGGCGCTGGTAGAGCCACTCGCTGGCGTCGTGGTAGGCCTGCGCAAAGCAGTCCTCGCGGTCCTCGAAGCGCTTGTAGAAGGTCGCCCTGCTGGCCCTAGCCCGCTCGATCACGTGTTTCACCGCGACCTGCTCGTAGCCGATCTCGCCGCTGACCAGCAGCATCGCCTCCAGCAGTCGCTCCCGCGGCGGGCGCGAGCGCAGGCCGGGGAAGGGAACTACCGGGGCAATCTCGTCGTCTCTATCGAGGGCGCTGGAGGTTTCTTCCGACATTACTCACCTCTTTGCAAACAAGAACCTTTTGTCTAGGTATACCAGCTTTCAGAAACTCCGGATGACCAGAACGCAATGTTTTCTGTAAAAGAAGGAAGTAGACATCAGATGAATCTTTTGGTACCTTCTTGGAATGGCGGATTCGCGATCGCTTTCCGAAAGGCTCGCCAAGTTGCCCCCGGGGCGCCACCTCGTGCCTCGCGACTTCGTCGCCCAGAACCAGCGCGAGCGCATGCTGTTGGCGACGGCCGAGCTGGTCGCCGAGCGCGGCTACCAGAAAACGACTATCGAGCTGATCGCCAAGACCGCGCGCGTCGCCCTCTCGACCTTCTACGAGCAGTTCTCCAGCAAGGAGGACTGCTTCCTCGCCGCCTTCGACGAGACCGTCGCCGGAGCGGCGGAGGTCTTCGACGAGCTGATCGACGGGGAGGAGCCATGGGCCGAGCAGATCTCGGCCGGGATCGAGGTCTTCCTCGAGATGGTTGTCAACGAGCCGGCGCGGGCGCGCCTTTGCATCGTCGAGTCCCAGGCGGCCGGCGGCGCCTCGCTGGCCCGCTACCAGGCGATGCTGGAGCAGGTGGCGCCGAAGCTGCGCGAGGGTCGCCTCCACAACCCGCGGGCGAGCCGGCTTCCGGATGGGCTCGAGACGGCGATCGTCGGCGGGCTGATGTGGCTGGTCCACCAGCGCCTGGTGGGGGATCGCGCCGAGGAGATCAAGGGCCTTCTGCCCGAGATGCTGCAGGTGACGCTGACGCCGTACGTCGGCGAGGTGGAGGCGGGCCGGGCTGCCGACGCGGCGCAGGCCCGCGTCGCCGCTTGACCCCGACGAGTGCAGGGGGAGGGGCCGGGCGGATGTGAGCAGCGCCAACGGACGCTCGCCCGGACGCCTCCCGGACGACCCCGCCCGCAACCGGATCGCGGCCGCGATGATCGCCCTGGCGGGCACGCGCGGCTACGCGCAGACCAGCGTCGAGATGGTCTGCGAGCGAGCCGATACGCGGCGTTCGCACTTTGACCGCTGCTTCGCGGGGAGGGAAGACTGCTTCCTCAGCGTCCATGACGAGGTCACCGCCGAGTTCTGCGAGCGGGTCCTCGCCGCCTACTCCGGCGCCTCCTCTTGGCACGACCGCGTCTGGGCGGCCGGCTGGGCGGCGATGCGCTTCTTCGAGGAAGACGCGGCCCGCGCCCGTTTCCTCATGGTCGAGGTCAACGGCACCGGCAGCGGCGCCCAGGAGCGGCGCGATCGCACCCTGCAGCGGCTGGCCGACATCCTCGACGGCGGCCGCGAGGAGCTTGAGAAGCCCGACTCGGTCTCCCGCTGCACCGCCGAAATCGTCGCCGGGGCGATCTACGGCACCGTTCTCGCCCGGATCGAAAGCGGCTGCGTCGAACGCGGCGAGGACTTCCTGCCCGAGCTGGTCTACATGGCGGTGATGCCCTACCTCGGCTCACGCGCGGCCGAGGACGAGCTGCTGGTCCAGTCGCTGCGGTAGGCCTCAAAGACAAGTCTAGCCCCCGTATTGTGGCAGTTTCGTGACATATTCACGCCTATAACGGACATACAGCTCTCTATAATGAGGGGATGGGTCCGATCCAGGAACTGGCCCGCCATATCGGCGCAGAGGAGAGAACGCTCCGTCGAGCGGCTTCTCAGGGTGCCCTGCACGCCCACCGGACTGGACCAAGACGGTTGCGCCTGGCAGCGGGGGAGCGGGAGTATCTGCTTACGCATTGGCAGTTCCTTGCCTTGCTTCGAGAGACGCTGCGCACCCAGCGTCAGGTGCGCCTTGCCGTCCTATATGGCTCGCTCGCGCGGGGCGACGAGGACGGAGGCTCCGACCTCGACTTGCTGGTATCGCCCGCTGGCGAGGCTTCTTTCGGGACGGGCGCGTTGTCCGCCCGCTTGATGGAGATCACCGGTCGCGGAGTTGACATCGCCTTTCTGGGGCGGGTCGAGGAAAGCGCGCCGCTCCTTCTGGATCGCATTCTGGATGAGGGGCGCGTCCTCGTCGACAGGGACGGGCAGTGGCGCGACTTTCACGAACGTAGACGCGCGATTCGAGCTCGCGCCCAGCGCGCCCATCGCCGTCAAATGACCTCCGTGGCTGAGGCGATCGAGGAGCTGACTCAATGAGCGGGAGTTCGATTCCGAAGATTGGCTCCAAGGCCCTGCGGGCAGAGCAGGCTCGCCTCGCGCGTTTCTTCGAGACGATCAACAAGCACCGCAAAGCGCTCGAGCTGGCTATCGCCGACAACTTCGGCGGCGAGCTCGATCCGGCGGAGTGGAGGAGGAGCTTCGAGTCCAACGAGCCGCGCGACGCCAACCGCACGATGGTGGTCACCGGCGATCACTCGGCGATGCTCAACGCCTACGTCGAGATCCTCAAGACAAGTGCCGGTTCGCGTCTCCTGGGACTGCTGCCCCATCGGCGTCCCGGCGCGGATCAAGCCTTTGAGGCCCTTGTAGAAGACGGCGGCCTGACAAAGGATCAGGCAAAGTTGCTGAAGGAGGTCTATGCGGTCGAGGGTCGCCTCGAGCACGCCTCACCGAATGTCGGCGCAGAGGAAGTGCTGATCGCAATCGAGCGGTTCCGCGAAGCCCTTCCCGGTCTGGTCGAAGCTACCGTTTCCTGGCTGCGCAACTCCGGCATCGAACTAGGCTGACCTCGGGTATCGTCAGCCTGTGGCAAAGGGGACGGCAAAGGGCGCTGCGAAGCGGGGCAAAATAAAAGCCGAGGAGCCGGCGTCGCCTGCCGACGCCTCACCTCGCCTGCCCGCCGGCCGCCACGGCCTGCCGCGCGAGTTCATCACCCAGAACCAGCGCGAGCGGATCATCACGGCGCTGGTCGACACGGTAGCCGAGCGCGGTTACAACGCAACCACCGTCGCCCACATCACCAAGGCGGCCTCGGTCTCCCGCCGCACCTTCTACGAGCACTTCGCCGACAAGGAAGCCTGCTTCCTCGCCGCCTACGAGATGGTCGCCGACCACATCCGCGCTTCGATGGGCGCCGCGGCGAAGTCCTTCGGCGAGTGGCCGCAGCAGGTGCGGGCGGCGCTGGCGACGATGCTGCGCTTCCTCGCCTCCGAGCCAGAGCTGGCCCGCCTCTGCATGGTCGAGCCGGTCGCGGCCGGGGGAGAGATTGCTGCCCGCCACCGGGCGACGATGCAGGACTTCGTCAGGATCCTCAAGGCGGGGCGGCCAGAGCACAGCGGTGAGCGGCCGCTGCCCGAGGCGACCGAGGAAACCTTGGTCGGCGGCATCGTCTCACTGATCGTCAGGGAGATCAGCGCCGGTCGCAGCGCGGAGCTGGAGAAACTCTTGCCCGACTTGGTCGAGCTGATCCTCTCCCCGTATCTGGGGACCGAGGAAGCCGAGCGGCTGGCCCGCACGGACGCGGCTCCCACCGCGGACTAAAAACCGCCGCTCTCTCTGAGATCCCTGCGTTTTTCTGCAAACGCCCGCGGTACGCGGCGTCTTAGAAACACGATCTTTTCCTTGACACTCTGAAACACCTCTGTTCTAATCTCGCCATGGTTCATGTACGCGGTAGTTCAAGCCGCGCTTGAATCACAGGGAATAAACAGGGACAACCGAGCTCACGGGGGCCGCTAAGGGAAGCGGCCAGGCAGAGGAGCTCGAGGACAAGGAGAGAGCTACGTGAGAAGCCACGTGAAGGCACCGTCCGCGGGATCCATTCTGCGCCGTGCGGGCGAGAGGAAGAAGCTGGGAGTGCTTGCTCTCGCCGCCGCTCTTCTTACGGCCTCGATCCTGCTGAGCGCCTCCGCCTCCGCCTCCAAGAGCGTCGTCAACTGGATCGGCTCCCCGGGTAGCGAAGGCGGCCAGTTCTCCTCCCCCCGGGGCGTCGCGGTCAACTCGACCGGGGCGGGAGGGGTCGCCGCCGGCTCGACCTACGTCGCCGACACTTTCAACGACCGCATCCAGCAGTTCAGCCCCTCGGGCTCCTTCGTGCGTGCCTGGGGCTACGACGTAATCCAGCCAGGCAAACCCGGTGACCTCGGCGAAACGGCATTCGAGGTCTGCGAAGTCGCCGCGGACTGCAAATCAGGCACCTCCACCTCCCCCGCGATCGGCGGGATGATCAGGAACCCGCAGGGCATCGCCGTCGATCAGGCAACCGGCGCGGTCTATGTCACAGAACAGAACTTTCTGCGCGTGGAGAAGTTCTCCGCGTCGGGCGCCTTCCAGGCCGCCTTCGGCAAGGACGTGGTCTCCGGCGGCTCCACCGCCACCGAGGTCTGCACCGTCGCCTCCGAATGCCAAGCCGGCGCCGCCGGCGAAGCGGGCGGCGAGTTCACCTTCGGCCCCACCGGCAATATCGCCGTAGCCCCCCCGGGCTCGCCCGATGCGGGCGACCTCTACGTCGCCGACCCCGGCAACCGCCGGGTCCAGCACTTCGATTCCTCCGGCGCCTTCGTCGCCGCCTTCGGCGCTGACGTCGAAAACCCGTCCGGTGGAGCCGCCTTCGAGGTCTGCACCGTGGCGGCCAACTGCAGGGCGGGTTCGGAAGGAAGCGGCAACGGCCAGTTCGCCGCCGAATCTCCGCAACGAGTGGCGGTGGACGACGCCGGTCGCATCTACGCGGTCGACAGCGGCAACGGCCGCGTGCAGCGCTTCAGCCCCGCACCGGCCTTCGACACGATCTACGGCGCGACCCAGCTCTCGGGCTCACCCGCTCCCACTGAGATCGCGATCGACCCAGGCGCCGCTTCGGCCGGCGATGCCTCCGACGATCACGTCTTCGTCGTCAAGCCCAACAACTCGCCGGCCGAGCAGCGCGTCAAGGAGCTCGGCACCGCGGCCGACCCCTCTTTGATCGACACCCACATGTCCGGCGCCGGGATCGGCTCGGTCAACGGCCTCGCCGTGAACACGGGCTCCGACCGCCTCTTCGTCTCCTCCGAAACAGGCGGTCAGCGCGTCTACCTGCTCGACACCCCGTTGAGCGCCCCGACCGTGACCACCGATCCGGTCACGACCACGACGGACACCACCGCGACCGTGACCGGGAACGTCAACCCCGAAGGTGGCCACGTGGTCTGCACGCTCCAGTACGCGACCAGCTCCGACTTCAGCGGCGCCACCGACGTCGCGGTGCCCGATTGCGAAACGCTCTCCCTCGCCGGCGGAGCCCAGGCCGTCAGCGGCGATGCCACCGGTCTCACCCCTAACACGACCTACTACGTGCGCTTGCGGGTATCGCGTCCGTTCGTCTCGGGCTCGACCGTGGCCTCGAGCTCCCAGTCCTTCGCCTCCGATTCGGTGCCGCCGGTCGTCACCGAGGTCGGCGCCGTGGCAGTTGAAGACACCGCCGCGCGCCTGGTCGGCACGATCGATCCGCGGAACGCCGAGACCAGCTACGTCTTCGAGTACGGCAGCACGCCGGCGCTCGGCTCCTCGACCGCCCCGCTCGCGGTCGGCGGCGGCACCACGCCGGTCGTCGTCTCGCAGGTCATCACCGGCTTGGCCAAAGACACCACCTACTTCTTCCGGCTGACCGCGACAAACGACTTCGGCCCGACCCCCAGCCCGCAGGCGAGCCTGCACACCCGCGCCGAGCCCTTCGCGCCAGCTGACCACCGCGCCTACGAGCAGGTCAGCCCGGTCTACAAGAACTTCGGCAACGCGGTTCCAGGCACGGGGTCTTTCATGCCGGCCACCGAGTACGTCGCTCTCAACGGCCAGGCGGTGGTCTACGGCAGCCAGAACGCCTTCGCCAATCCTCCCGGCCAGATCCTCAAGAGCATGGCCTCCTACGTAAGCCGCCGCGACGCGGACGGTTGGCACACCCAGCCGGTGTTCCCCAACACCTGCGCGGCCGACGCGGACAACACGGATTTCTTCGAATTCGCGAGGCAGGTCGAACGGGCCGCCGGCATCTCGCCAAACGCCGATTACGCGCTGATCCCGCAGCGCGAGTACGCCGGCTGCGCGACCCCGCCGCTCGACCCCACCGCGCCGCTGCCCGCGACCAACCTCTACCGGGCGAACTTCGATGACGATCCGGTCAGCTACGACCTGATCGTTCCCTCGTTCGACGAAGCGCCCCCCGTGCAGCACGTCGCCTCCCTGACCGGCGAATACATCGGCACCAGCGACGATTTCAGCCACATCTATTACGGCACCAGCGCAGCGGTGGCGAACAGCGAAGCTCCATACGGGGACGCCTTCACGAAGCTCTGGGAGTGGGACAACGGCGTCGTGCGGCTCGCCTCTGTGGACCCGAGCGGAACCCCGTTCACGGGCAAAATGAGCATGGTCACCGGGGTGGGAGGCGCCCTCCAGCGCATGTCCGATGCGACCAACTCGGTTTCTGCCGATGGCAGCAGATTTTTCTTCGAGGCCCCGATGAATCCCAACAACTCGGGTCCAAACGACATCTACATGCGCGAAAGCGGCGTCGCCACCTACAACGTCTCTGAATCCGAGTGCACAGTGTCCTGCGGACCAGATGAACCGTCACAGCGAAGGCAGCGGTTCCGGTGGGCGTCCGCCGACGGTGCGGTGGTGACCTTCGAGACCCCCGCGAAGCTGCTCAACGCGGACACCAACGACGCGGGCACCAACAACTACGGTCCCGATCTCTACGCCTACAGGCACTCCCCCAACCCGACCGCCGAATCCAACCTGACCCTGCTTAGCAAGGACAACGAACCCGCGGACGGCACTTCATCCGGATTCCAGGAAGTGATCGGCATGGCGGACGACGGCAGCTCCGTGTTCTTCATCGCCAGCGGCCAGCTCCTCGCCGGCGAGCCGATCGCGCCCGGGCCGAAGGTCTATCGCTGGAGCTGGAACGGAGGCGCGCCCACGCTTCAGTACCTGGCTTCAGCCAAGAACGAGGGGCAGCATAAATTGGAAGAAATACTCAGTTTCGAGCGCCGGGTAACGCGGTCGGGCGATGCACTGATGATGGAGGCCACGGCCAGGATCGATCCGGTTGCCGACCACGACGACGACACGGACGTCTACCTCTGGCGCCTGGGCAAAGGATGGTCCTGCATTTCCTGTCAGACGCCGGGGTCGCCATCGAGCGGGCCCTCGACGACGGGAAGGACGGGGCCGTCGGTGAGCGGGATCGCCGGCACCGAACGGTCCGTCGCCAGGGAGCTGGTCAGCGCGATGAGCGAGGACGGCTCGCGGGTCTTCTTCCAGACCCAGGACGCCCTGGTTCCGACCGACACCAACGGTCCCTGCTCCCTTGACACCGACGTCGGCTACTACACCTGCACCGACATCTACGAATGGAACGACGGCAGGATCTCGCTGGTCACGACCGGCACCGGCTCGAGGGACCTCGGTCTGATCGGCGTCGGCGAGTCGGGCGACGATGTCTTCTTCTACTCGGCCGAGCAACTGGTCGGCTGGGATCGGGACAACCTGATCGACGTCTACGACGCCCGCGTCGGCAGCGGTCTGCCCGAACCGCCGCCACAGCCGGCGGCCTGCGAAGGAGAGGCGTGTCGTGGAGCGACCTCCTCGGCCCCGGGCTCCTCCGGCGCTGGCACGGCGGTCTTCCAAGGGCCCGGCAACTCTGCCAATAACACGAGCAAAGCCTGCCCGAAGGGCAAGCGCAAGGTGCGGCGGGCGGGCAAGACCACTTGCGTCAAGCGCCACCCCGCGCGGAAACACAAGCGAGCTGCCAACAACAACCGGAGGACCGCACGATGAGCGCGACGAAGACCTTTAGCCGCAAGTTGAGCGTTGTCCTCGCCGCCGCCGTCGCTGCCCTGGCGATGGCCGCGTTCGCCGCCCCGGCGAGCGCGCTGATCGGCCTCGAAAAGTTCGACGTGACCAACCTGGAAGCCAACGGCGACCCGGCCACGCAGGCGGCCTCGCACCCCGACGCCAACGCGACGGAATTCGCCGTTGCCTCGGCTTTGGGCGCGGAACCGTTCAACTTCCCCTTCCCGATCGAGTCGCTGAAGAACAGCGTCACCGAACTGCCGCCCGGGTTCGTCGGCAATCCGCAGGCGTTCCCGAGGTGCAGCTCGGCCCAACTGGCTCAAGCCGTCGACATCGCCCATTACGAGTCCTGCCCGGTCGACGCGCAGGTCGGCTGGGTGCGCCTCGATCTGGGCGACGTCTACGGGGCGGTCGACATGCCCTGGTTCTTCCCGCTCTACAACCTGGATGCGCCCCCCGACACCCCGGCCCTGTTCGGCTTCACCGTCCTCGGCACTCCCGCCTACCTTTCCTTCAAAACCCGCACCGGCGATGACTACGGACTCAACGCGATCAACTCCAACACGCCGGCGGTGCTGCCGATCATCGGGGTCAAGCTCGTCTTCTGGGGCGTTCCCTCCGACCCGGCCCATGACGTCGATCGCGGCTATGGCGAAGGTTTCACCTGCGCGAATCCGCTGGCATCTTCCAGCTGCACCAACTCGACTTCCGCGCCGCTCAAACCCTTCCTCAGCCTGCCCACCTCTTGCACGGGCGTCGGGCCGAACAACTCGGTCGAGACGACGATCCACATGGAAAGCTGGGATGACCTGGGCGTCGCCGAAACGGCGACGAGCCTCAGCCACGACAACGAAGAACCGCCCAACCCGATCGGCTTCACCGGCTGCAACTCGGTCTCCTTCGAACCCTCGATCGAAGCGCGGCCGACGACCACGGTCGCCGATTCGGCCTCGGGCCTCGACGCGGATTTGCACCTGCCTGTGCGCGAAGCCTGCGACCTGGGCCCGCCGGTGTCCTGCGAGAACTCCGAGGCACACTTGAAAGACGCCACGGTGACCCTGCCGGAAGGGTTCGTGGTCAACCCCGCGGGAGCCAACGGCCTGGACGGCTGCTCGGCCGAGGAGTTCGGCTACACCAGCACCGGAGAAGACGGCACGGTCCACACCACGCCGGACCCCGCGAGCTGCCCCGATGCCTCCAAGCAAGGGACGGTCGAAGTCGAAACGCCGCTGCTCGAAGAGCCGTTGAAAGGCGGCGTCTACCTGGCCGATCCGTATGACAATCCCTTCGGCAGCCTGTTGGCGGTCTATCTCGCCGTGGATGACAAGCAGACGGGCCTGGTGATCAAGCTCGCCGGCGAGGTCGAAACCGATCCGAAAACGGGGCGGATCACGACCACCTTCAGGCAGAACCCCCAGCTCCCCTTCGAAGACTTCAAGCTGCACTTCTTCGGCGGAGCCGGAGGCGCCCTCCGGACCCCGGCGACCTGCGGCAACTACACGACGACGACGAGCATGACGCCGTGGAGCGCGCCGGATTCCGGCCCGCCCGACACCCCGACCGACACCTGGGCGATCCAGACCGCTCCCGGCGGCGGCGCCTGCCCGACCGACAAGAGCCGGCTGCCGAACTCACCCGATCTGGACGCGGGTTCGGTATCGCCAGTGGCGGCGACCGCAACCCCGACCGTGATCAACCTGAGAAGGGCTGACGGCACCCAGGAATTCTCCTCCATCTCGCTGCAGCTGCCCCCCGGCCTGACCGGCAAGCTGGCCGGTATCGGGCAGTGCTCGGACGCTGCGTTGGCGAGTGCCGAATCGAAGTCCGGCAAGCAAGAGAAGGCCGCTCCCAGCTGCCCGGCCTCCTCACGCGTGGGAACGGTGGACGCCGCCGCGGGAGCCGGCCCCGCCCCCTATAACACGCAGGGCGCCGCCTACCTCACCGGCCCCTACAAAGGCGCCCCGCTGGGAATGGCGATCGTTACCCCGGCCACGGCGGGCCCCTTCGACCTGGGAACGGTCGTGGTCAGGACCGCCCTGCGCGTCGACCGGAACACCGCGCAGATCACCGCGGTCTCCGATCCGATCCCCTCGATTCTGCAGGGGATTCCCCTCGACCTGAGGTCGGTATCGGTGAAGATCGACCGGCCGGACTTCACCCGCAACGGAACCAGTTGCGACCCCTCCTCTTTCGAGGGCAACCTGGTCACCACGCTGAGCCAAACCGTGCCCCTCTCCGAGCGCTTCCAGCTCGGCGAGTGCTCGGGGCTCGCTTTCAAACCAAAACTGGGCATCCGCCTCTTCGGCGGCACCAAGCGAGGGGCGCACCCGGCTCTGCGAGCGACTCTGCAGATACCGCCCGGCGCCACCATCGCCAGCGCCACCGTGGCACTGCCTCACTCGGAGTTCCTCGACCAGAGCCATATCGGCACCGTCTGCACCCGCGTTCAGTTCGCGGCGAAGGCGTGCCCGGCCGGATCGATCTACGGCTCGGTCAAAGCGACCAGCCCCCTGGTCGACTACACCCTGGAAGGAAACGCCTACCTCAGGTCCTCCGACAACAAGCTGCCCGACCTGGTCATGGCCTTGCACGGGCCACCCAGCCAACCGGTTGAAGTGGACGCGGTTGGAAGGATCGACGCGATCAAAGGCGGCATCCGCACCGCCTTCGAGGGCACGCCTGACATCCCTGTATCAGCACTGGTCCTGAACATGGAAGGCGGCAGAAAGGGCCTCCTGCAGAACTCGACTGACATCTGCAAGGGCAAGCATCGGGCCAGCGCGGAATTCAAGGCCCACAACGGCAAGACCGCCGAGCTCAAGGTGCTGCTGAAGAGCAGCAAGTGCGGCAAGGCCAAGCGCAAGGCGGCCAAGGGCCGCGGCGCCCGCTGATCCGGAGCCTCGGTCACGGTGTCCGAAAGCGAGAAGCCGCGCCGCCGCCTCAAAAGAGGCGGCGGCGCTTTGGCCCTGCTCATGGGCGCGCTCGTCCTTACGTTCGTCCCGCGGGCGAGCGCGGCCCCGATCGTCGTCGAAACCTGGTCCTCGCAAACCTTCTCCTCGACCGCTCGCTTGCAGGCGAGGATCAATCCCAACGGCCTCGCGACCTCCTACCACTTCGAGTACATCACCAAAGCCCAATACGAAGCCAACGGCAACGACTTCACCGGCGCCTCGCGCGTGCCGGTCTCCTTCGACTCCGGCATTGGCGCGGGCGTCAACCCCGTATCGGTCCAACAGCAGATCTCCGGCTTGAAATCCGATACCCCCTACCGCTACCGGATCGTCGCCAAAAACACGACCACGATCACGGGTCCCGAGAAGGAACTCCACACCCAGGCGATTCCTCCCGGCACCGATTCCTGTCCCAACGCCACCGCTCGCTCCCAGACCGGGGCAAATGGATCCGAACTGGCGGACTGCCGTGCTTTCGAGCTGGTCTCACCGATCGACAAGAACGGGGGGGAGGTCGCGGTTCCGGGTGGGATCGCGGGGGGAGGGGTCCTGCAAGCCGGGGCTCAGGGCTCGTCGGTTACCTATGGATCGGAAGCCTCGTTTGCCGGTGGCGCCGGAGCGGCGCCGGCCTCTCAATACCTCGCGACTCGCAACAGCGGTGGCTGGTCCACCCAGAACCTCACCCAACCGATTTTCTCGGGGACATATGACGCCGTCGACCAAGGCGTCCCCTGGCAGCTCTTCTCGGCCGATCTCTCACGGGGAATTCTCCTCAACGGCGATCACTGCCGCGGCGAAGGCGACGACTGCGCCGTCGCCAACCAGCCTTTGGCCGGAACCGACGCTCCCGCCGGGTACCAGAACTATTACCTGCGTGCCGGGGGAGTCTTCACCGCTCTGCTGGGTAGCGCCAATGCGGGCTTCCTCTCACTCGAGCCAAAGGACTTCGACCTTCGCTTGGCCGGCGCCTCACCCGACCTCTCCCGCCCCATCCTCTCCACCTGCGCGGCCCTGACGACGGACGCCGTGGAAGTGCCCGACGGCGAAGGTTGCGACCCCGAAGCGCAGAACCTCTACCTCTGGAGTGGCGCGGGCCTTTCCCTGGTCAACCTCTTGCCCGCGCAATCGACGGGAACGCCTGGCGCCGAGCTTGCCGCTCAGAGTGGGGCGATCTCCTCCGACGGCTCCCGCGTCTACTTCACCCAGGGGGGCAATCTCTACCTGCGAGCTTCGGGTCAGACCAAGCAGGCTGACGAAGATGCGGGAGGGGGAGGGACCTTCGAGGTGGCTTCCTCGGACGGCGCCGTCGCCTACTTCAGCAAGGGCGAACACCTCTGGCGCTACGTGGCAGGAGCCGACGCCGCGATCGACCTCACCCCAGTGGGCGGAGTCAAGGGAGTGCTGGGCGCCTCCTCCAGCGCGAACGTCATCTATTACCAAGACGCGACGGCGCTGAAGCGCTGGAGCAACGGCATAATCTCAACGGTCGCTTCGGGC
This sequence comes from Solirubrobacterales bacterium, assembly GCA_035605695.1. Lineage (GTDB taxonomy): Bacteria > Actinomycetota > Thermoleophilia > Solirubrobacterales > 70-9 > VRUE01. The sequence goes on from DATNGZ010000018.1 coordinate 14,244, forward strand.
GCTGAAGCCTCCGAAGGGGCTTGGCCTCCCACCACGGGCGCGTCGCGGATCTCCCCCGATGGCTCAAAGCTCCTTTTCGTCTCGAAGCAAGGCCTCACCGGCTACGACAACACGGACCTGAACACCGGACAGCCGGACTCCCAGGTCTTCCTCTTCGACGCGGGTGGCAGCTCGCTCACCTGCGTCTCCTGCAACCCGACGCTGGGACGCCCCGTCGGCTCCGCCACGATCTCGGGCTCGGTCGCCAACGGCGGTGCCGAGGGCTCCACCGACTCTTATAAGCCGAGGGCCCTCTCCGCGAGCGGCGGACGGGTCTACTTCGACTCAAAAGACGCCTTGGTTTTGGCCGATACCAACAACGCCCCCGACGTCTACGAGTGGGAGGCCCAAGGCGAAGGCAGCTGCAGCAAGCAGGGGGGCTGCGTTTCCCTGATCTCGGACGGTCGCAGCGCCGGAGGCTCCTCCTTCGTCGATGCCTCGGGTGACGGCTCCGACGCCTTCTTCCTCACCGCGGGCTCGCCGGTCAAAGCGGACCCCGGCGCCACGGATCTCTACGACGCGAGGACGAACGGCGGCTTTGCCGAAGGGCCGCCGGAGATCGTCTGCGAAGGCGATGCCTGTCAGCCGCTTCCCTCGCCGCCGACGGATCCCACGCTGACCACACTGCTCACCGGCCCGGGGAACCCCGGCGTCCGCTTGCCGAACGAAGGGCGCAAACGCTGCCCGAAGGGCAAGGTCAAGCGCAAGGGGAAGTGCGTGAAGAAGGGCAAAGCCGGCAAAGGCAAGAAAGCGAAACGGGAAAACCGGGGGAGCGCACGATGAGAAAGCTGACGACACTCCTCGTCCTCGCTGCGGTGACCCTGCTGCTCGCCGCCCCGGGTGCGAGCGCCGTTCCTCCTTCCCTCGGCCCGGTATCGGCGACCGATATCCAGGGCGTCTCTGCCCTGCTCAAAGGCGTCGTCGACCCCGAAGGCCTCTCCACCACATACCTCTTCGAATACGGGACCGCCTCCGACTTCTCCGGCGCGACAAAAACCCCGAGCCGTCCCGCAGGCTTGGCTTCGGATCCCTATCCCGCCAGGGCGGCGATCTCGGGCTTGAGCCCCGACACCACCTACTTCATCCGCCTGGTCGCGACCAACTCCTCCGGAACCACGAGCGGAACCGCTTCTTCATTCACAACCACCAAAGGCTTCGGCTTTCTTGACGGAACCGAAGGCTTCGCGGTCAAAGCGACCGCCAATGGCAACGTTCCGGCGACGAGAGCGGGTGAACACCCTTCCCGCATCGACTTCCACGTCGGCCTCAGGCAGGGAGGCGAATTCGAGGACCAACCGGGAGCGCCGTTCTCCGACGGCGACATCAGGGACCTCCGGATCGAGATGCCGCCAGGGTTGATCGTCAACCCGAGCGCTTTGGAGAAGTGCACGCTCGATCAGTTCCATACGCCGAGGAGCTCTCCCTTCGAAACCAGCCTCTCCGGGGAGAGCTGTCCCGACAAGGCGCAGGTCGGAACGGTCGAGGTGAAGACCTCTCGCGGCGGCGGCACGATCCGCCGCTTCGGCCTCTTCAACCTCAAGCCCGCGCCGGGAGTCGCAGCCCAGCTCGGCTTCTCCCCCTTCGGCGTCCCCGTCGTCTTGGACGGAGGTTTGAGGCCGAGCTCCGACGGCTCCTACGTGTTGACGCTGGAAGCCTCCGATATCGCCCAGTCCCTCGACCTCTACGGAATCGACGTCTCCCTCTGGGGCGTCCCCTGGGCCGTCTCTCACAACGGTGAAAGAGGCAACTGCCTGAACCAGGCGGAGCCCGAGTTCCCCTGGGCCAAATGCTCGACCGGATCGGCGTTCATCTTCCCGCCCCTGGCCTACCTGACCCTGCCCACGGCCTGCTCGGGCCCGCTCTTCTTCGACGCCAGCGCCGATTCATGGCAACAACCGGCGAGCGTGAGCGCAGCTGCGATCAACAGGACCGCCGGCGGAGCCGAAGCGCCGATGACCTGCAAAAACCTCGTCTTCGAACCGCAACCGAGTGGCCTGCTGAACGACAGCAAGGCTTCCTCCCCGAGTGGCTACAACTTCCGTCTCTCAGAAAATCTCTCCCCGCTTACCGACCCCTCCCTGCTCGGCCGCCCGCCGGTCAAGAAGGCGGTCGTCTCGCTTCCTCCCGGCGTCTCGGTCAACCCATCCGTGGCGGCCGGTCTCGCGACTTGCTCTCCCTCGCAATACGCTGGCGAGTCGGTCAACAGCCGCCAGGGCGAAAACTGTCCCAACGCGTCGAAGCTCGGCGACTTCGAAGTCGTCTCACCGCTCTTCGAAGGCCGCTTCGACGGCTCGATCTACCTCGCGACGCCGCATGACAACCCGTTCGGGACCCTGGTGGGGGTCTACCTCGTGGCCCGTCTTCCCGAGCGCGGCTTGATTGTCAAGCTCGCCGGTCGGATCGATACCGATCAAGGGACCGGCAACCTCGTCGCCAGCTTCGACGGCCTGCCCCAGATCCCCTACACCGATCTCGACCTCACCTTCCGCACGGGCCAGCGCGCCTTTCTGGTCACTCCTCCCGCCTGCGGCCCCGCCATCACCACTATCGACACCACTCCCTGGGCGCTCGCCCTCTCCCCGGGCCAATCTACGGTCGGCGCCTTCACCCCCTTCCACACGACCAGCTCGACCCAGATCTCCTCGGGGATAGGAGGCGGCCCCTGCCCACAGGGCACCCCTCCCTTCAACCCTTCCGTCGTCGCGGGAGGCGTCAACTCCAACGTCAACTCCTACACCCCCTACTTCATCCACATCTCGAGACAGGACACCGAACAGGAGATCACCTCCTACTCCCTGACCTTGCCCGAGGGGATCACCGGCAAGCTGGCCGGCATCCCCTTCTGTCCCGATTCGGCGATCGAAGCGGCACGGCGTAAGAGTGGAACAGCCGAGGAACAGAGCCCTTCATGCCCGGCTGCATCCGCGGTGGGCCGCGTTGAAACAGGCTACGGCGTCGGCAACTCCCTGACCTATACGACGGGCAAGATCTATTTGGCGGGTCCTTACAACAACCAGCCCCTCTCCCTCGTCGTGATCAATCCCGCCACGGTCGGTCCCTTCGACGTCGGCGTCGTCGTGATCCGCTCCGCCTTCAGCGTCAACCAGAGAACCGCCCAGCTTCAGATCGACAAGTCCGCCTCCGATCGCATCCCTCACATCCTCAGCGGCATCCCCCTGCACCTCAGGGACGTCCGCATCTACATGGACCGCTTCCAGTTCATCCACAATCCCTCCTCTTGCGCGCCGGGCAACCTGATCTCGACCCTTACCGGGGCGGGGCTCGACTTCTCCTCCGAGGCAGACAACTCGAGCTCCAGCTCGTCCAGGCACTTCCAACTCTTGAACTGCAGGACGCTCGGTTTCAAGCCGAAGCTTGGCATCCGCCTCAAGGGCCCGACCAGGCGAGGCGCCTACCCCGAACTGAGGGCCACTTTCGCCGCCAGGGGACAGGGCGATACCAACCTGAAGGAAATCAAGGTCTCGCTTCCCAGATCGGAGTTCCTCGCCCAAAACCACATCAAGGGCATCTGCACCAAAGCGCAGTTCGCCAGGGAGGAGTGCCCCGCCAACTCCGCCTACGGTAAGGCCGTTGCCTATACCCCGCTCTTCGACGAGCCCCTGCGCGGAAACGTTTACCTGCGCTCCTCTCAGACCAAGCTCCCCGACCTGGTCGCATCGCTGCGCGCGGGGGAGATCCGCATCGTCTTGGAGGGAGAGATCGGGCCGACCAAGCAGGGAGGCATCTCGGCGTTCTTCAGGGGCCTCCCTGATCAGCCGGTCGATCGCTTCGTGATGATCCTCAACGGCGGCAGGAGAGGCCTGCTGCAGAACTCCGCCGACATCTGCAAGGTGCCGCCGGAAGCGACGGTGCAAGCGTTGGGGCAGACGAACCTCGGCGATCGCTTCACCACGGTCCTGAGGGGCCAGTGCAAAGGGAAAGGCAAAGCCAAAGCCAAACGACAGAACGCAAAGCACAGAAGGGGCTTGAGATGAGAAGGCTGATCACGACGTTGCTCTCGGTGGGACTCGTATCCCTCGCCGCGACGGCCCCCGCGCAGGGAGCCTCCGAGCCCCTCTTCGTCTTCACCCCAGTCCCTCCCCCACCCACAGAAGGACCCACGGTCCCCCCGCCGGTCGGGCGCTTCGAGGGCCCCTGCGGCCTCGCTGTGGATTCCGCCGGGCGCTTCTACGTCTCCGACTACTACCACCACGCCGTCGACGTCTTCACCTCGAACGTCGACCCTGCCAAACCCTGGAAAGCGTACGTCTCCCAAGTGGCGAACGTGGATCCCTTCGACGGCCCCTGCGGCCTCGCCCTTGACTCGACCGATCGCGTCTACGTCAACAACTGGCACCGCAACGTCACGCGGTTCAACGCGTCTCCGTCTTTCGGGACGGGCGCGGTCTTCCCGCTCCCGACGGAAGACACCGTTCATCACCTGCCGACGGGCGTGGCCGTCGACACCTCCACCGACCGCGTCTACGTCAACCACCGCACCTACGTCTCCGTACTGGACCCCAACGGAGCCCCGATCGAAGAATCCGGTGAGCCCGTGGTGATCGGCGAGGGTTCCCTGCTCGACGGTTACGGGGTGGCGGTATCCCAGTTCCCCGCCACCGCGGGAATGGTCTACGTCCCCGATGCCGCCACGAACACGGTCAAGGTCTATGACCCGCTGCTAGACAAAGACAACCCGATCGCCTCGATCAAAAACCAGCTGAACCAGCCCTTCACCTCGCTCAAGGACGCGGCGATCGCCGTCGACCGCGTGACGGGCCAGATCTACTTCACCGACGACCAGCAGCCCGAAGCGACCGAGAAGCCGCAGGCAAGCATCTACGCTTACACCTCCCTGAACTCCTACGCCGGCCGGCTCAAATACAACGTGGTCGACGCGCACCCCCCGGGGCTTGCGGTCGACAACTCGGCCCAGGCAACCCAGGGCAGGGTCTACGTCACTTCGGGGGACGTCTTGAACGCCTCCGTCTACGCCTACGGGCCGGGCTCGGCGGTCCTCACCGCGCCCTTGCCCCCGATCGGTTCGGGGCTGCAGCCGCCGGGGTCGACGAGCGGCTCGGTGGGCGGAGCAGGCGAGGAAAGCGAGGCCACCGGCAAAGCCGCTGCTTCCTCGGCGGCCAACTCCGTCGTCACCCAAGAGGACAACCTCCGCGTCTCCGTCGAGGGCAAGCTCTCTCCGAAGAAGCTGCCGAGAAAAGGCTCGGCGCCGATCTCAGTCTCGATCGGCTGGGACATCGCAACGATCGACGAATCGCCCCCGCCGGACCTGAAAAAGCTCCGCATCGAGATCAACAAGAACGGACGCTTTGAAACCGAGGGGCTCCCCACCTGCCCCTACGCCAAGATCCAACCGGCGACGACCAAGCGAGCGCTCTCGAACTGCCGCTCCGCATTGGTGGGGAGGGGAGACTTCTCGGCAAATATCGCCCTAACCGGCCAGGAAGGCGAAAGCTATACGGCAAACGGGCAACTCCTGGTCTTCAACGGAGAAGAAAAAGGAAAGCCCGTTCTCTTCGGCCAGATCTACTCGGCAAGTCCTTTCGCCACCTCTTTCGTGATCGTCTTCAAGGTCTCCAAGATCAAGAAGGGGGACTTCGGAACCGCGTTGACCGCGGTTCTTCCCGCCTCGCTCAGAAGCTGGGGCGATCTGACCGGCATCCAGATGAGCCTCTCGCGCCGCTACAGCTTTAAAGGCGAGAAGCGCTCCTACGTCTCCGCCGGCTGCCCCGCTCCGAAAGGCTTCAACCTCGCTTCCTTCAAGCTGGCGCGGACGAGCTTCTCTTTCGCGGGGGGCGCGGAGCTCTCGACGACGGCGACGGGGGACTGTCGGGCAAAGGGTTAGGGAACCGCGGTGGCCGCGGTCTCGTCGCCGCCACCCTCGATCCGGCCGCCGCGCCCGCCGCGGGCGGCAGCAACGCCGCCTTCCTCGCGGGTTAGCCGGTGCGCGAGGTAGACCGGCACGATCGAGATCAGCACGACGAGCACCGCGACCGCATTGACGATCGGCAGTTCGTTGGGGCGGAAGAGGCGGGAGAAGATCCAGATCGGCAGGGTTTCTTCGCCGGCGCCGATCGTGAACGTGGTGACGATGATCTCGTCGAAGGAGAGGGCGAAGGCGAGTAGGGCGCCGGCTCCCAGCGCGCTCTTCAGGCTGGGCATGGTGACGAAGCGGAAGGTCTGCCAAGTGTGGGCGCCGAGGTCGGCCGAGGCTTCCTCGTAGGAGGTCGAGACGCGGCGCAGGCGGGCGACGACGTTGTTGTAGACGACGACGATGCAGAAGGTGGCGTGGCCGACGATCACGGTCAGCAGGCCAAGCGGGACGCCGAGCACCTCGGTGAAGGTGTTGCTGATCGCGACGCCGGTGACGATCCCGGGCAGGGCGATCGGCAAGATCACGAGGAAGGAGATCGTCTCGCGGCCGAAGAAGCGGTAGCGGGCGACGGCGAGCGAGGCGAGTGTGCCGAGCACGATCGCGATCGCGGTTGCCGCGAGTCCCGCCTTCAGCGAGGTGAGCAGGGCCTCGTGGACAGAGGGGCTTTCGATCGCCTTCGGGAACCAGTCGAGGGTCAGCCCCGGCGGCGGCCATTCGAGGATGTTGCTGGCGTTGAAGGCGTAGATGAAGATCACGATCAGGGGGATGTAGATGAACGCCAGCCCGACCCCGATCGCGAGGCGAAGCAGCACGGTTGAGCCGCGGGAGAGCCTCATCTAAATGTGCTCGAAGGCGCCCAGCTTGCGGGCGACCAGGAGGTAGGCGATCATCACGACGATCGGGACGAGCGCGAGGGCAGAGGCGAAGGGCAGGTTGTTGGAGATGTTGTTGAAGATCACGTTGCCGATGAACTGGTCGTTGGAGACCAGGCGCGGCGTGATGTAGTCGCCGAGGGTGAGGGCGAAGGTGAAGATCGAGCCCGCCACGACCGCCGGGAAGGCGAGCGGCAGGATCACGCGGCGGAAGGTGGTGAAGGGCGAGGCGCCGAGGTCCTCGGAGGCGCTGATCAGTGAGTTTGGAATGCGCTCGAGGCCGGCATAGATCGGCAGGATCATGTACGGCAGCCAGAGGTAGCTCATCACCAGCCAGACCGCGGTGCCGCCGAAGCCGGGCCCGCTCAGCCCGAAGGGCTCCAGCGCCCAGTTGATCACCCCGCCCGCTGAGAGCATCGTGCGCCAGGCGTAGACCTTGACCAGGTAGCTCGACCAGAGCGGCAGCAGCACCGCGACGACAAGGATCGCCTTGCCGCGGCGGCTCGCCACCTTGGCCATGTAGAAGGCGATCGGGAAGGCGAGCACGGCGTCGGTGACCGTGACCAGCGCCGCGATCAGGACGGTGCGTTTGACGATGTCGCGGTAGACCGGTTCGTTGAGCAGCGTTTCGAAGTTTTCGAAGCTGAGGCCGTGGACCAGTTCGCCGCTGAGCGGGTCGACGGTCCAGAAGGCGGCGATCAGCAGGACCGCGAGCGAACCCAGGTAGCCGACGACCAGCCAGCCGACCGGGCCGGCCAGCAGGCCGGAGATCTGCAGGCGGGGGCGGCCGTGGAAGAAGCCGGCGAGCCTGTGGCCCACCGACCTCCTCTCCACGACCGCTTCAGTCGCCATCGACTACGAGCTGCCGCTCAGCCCTTGATCGAGGTCCAGGCCTGGACCCAGTCGTTGTAGTCCTTGCAGTCGCTCGACCCGTTGCCGCAGTCTGCGAGCGGCGTTTCCCAGTAGTAGACCCGCTTCCAGAACCCGGGGTTGTCGGCGTGGTACTTGGTGCAGAATTCTTTGTCCGCGGTCTGTTCGCAGGCAAGACTCTGGGCCGGCGCCTCGCCGAAGAATTCCGCCACTTCGGCGTTCACTTTCGGTTCGACGATCCAGTCCATCCACATGTACATGCAGTTGGGATGCTTAGCTTCTGAGCTGATCATCCAGGTGTCAGACCAACCCGTCGCGCCCTCCTTGGGCAGGAAGCCCTGGCTCGCCGGGCTCGCCGCCACCGGCTTGCCGGCGTTCTTCAGTTCGAAGTACTGGTACTGCCAGGTGGTGCCGACCTGGTCATCGCCGCCGGCGAAAGCGGAGATCTGCTTCGCCGCTTCGGACCAGTATTCGCCCACGTTCGGCCGCTGTTCCTTGAGCAGGTTGACGGCGGCTTCGAACTGTTCTTCGTTCAGCTCATAGGGGTTTTCGATCCCTAGATCGGGCTGGTGGGCCTTGAGGTAGACGGCCGCGTCGGCGATGTAGATCGGGTCGTCGTAGGCGCTGATCTTGCCCTTGTATTTGGCCGCCACTTTCGGATCGAGCATCACGTCCCAGGAGGTGGGAGCGGGCTTGACGTCGTTCGTGTTCCACATCAGCAGGTTCGCCCCGCGGCCGTGCGGGATCCCGTAGTTGACCCCGTCGAAGGTGTTGTAGGGCTGGTCCTTGAGGTCGCTGAAGATCGTTTTGTAGTTGGGCACGAGGTCGACGTTGACCGGGTCAACGTCACCGCCCTCGACCAGGCGCGCGGTGGCATTGCCCGAGGCCGATACCCCGTCGTACTGGCCACTGCGCATCAGCTCGACCATTTCGTCGGAGGTACCGGCGACCTTTGGGCTGACTTTGCAGCCGGTCTTCTGTTCGAAGGGTTTGGTCCATTCCGGTTCGACATAGCCGGCCCAGGCGATCAGGTTGAGCGAGCCCTCGCCCTTGCCTACCTTCTGTAGCTCGTTGCCGGACGTGCTGCTGTCACTGTCCGACGATCCACAGCCGGCGAGCAAGAGCATGGTGGCGATCAGGCCTCCGATGATCAGCCAGGCCGTCCGTGCGGGGTGTGCGTTACGCGTTCTCACGATGATTCCTCCTCTGTAGTCGAACTCCCACGGACGGCGACCGCCTGCTCCGGGCGCCAGCCCACAATGACCTCCCTACCCTGCTCGGAGGCCGCGTCAATCGACGTGCCCTCCACGTTTTGACGGATGACCTGAAGCTCGCCGCCGGCGTCGAGAGCGACCGTGTAGCGGGTCACCATGCCGGCGTAGGCGACCTCGGCGATGCGGCCGCGCTCGCTGCGCAGGCCGTCGAGTGCCGCGCCGGGGTCGGCCAGCTGGATCTTCTCCGGGCGGATCGTGATGCGCTCGCCATCGCGCTCGATCAGGTTGGAGACGCCGACGAAACCGGCGACGAACTCGCTCGCCGGGCGCTCGTAGAGCTCGACCGGCGGGCTGACCTGCTCGATCCGGCCCTGGTTGAAGACGGCGATCCTGTCGCTCATCGTCAGCGCCTCGTCCTGGTCGTGGGTGACGTAGACGAAGGTGATGCCAACCTCGCCCTGGATCGCCTTCAGCTCGACCTGCATCTGCTCGCGCAGCTTCAGGTCGAGGGCGCCGAGCGGCTCGTCGAGCAGCAGCACCTTGGGACGGTTGACGATCGCCCGCGCCAGGGCGACGCGTTGGCGCTGGCCGCCGGAGAGCTCGCCCGGCCTGCGCTCGGAGTAGCCGGGCAGGCGGACCATCTCCAGCGCCTCGTCGCGGCGACGCGCCCGCTCGGCCTTCTCGACCCGGGCGATGCGCAGGCCGTAGGCGACGTTCTCGCCGACGGTCATGTGGGGGAAGAGGGCGTAGTCCTGGAAGACGGTGTTTATGGCGCGGTCGTAGGGGGGGACCCCACTGACGTCCTCGCCGGCAAGCTCGATCGTGCCGCCGCTGGGGTCCTCGAAGCCGGCGATCATCCGCAGCGTCGTCGTCTTGCCCGAGCCCGAAGGCCCGAGCAGGGTGAAGAACTCCCCTGCCTCGACCTCGAGGTCAATTCCGGCAACCGCAACCACCTCGCCATAGTGCTTGGAGAGGCTGGTCAAACGGATGTCGGGCGTAGCAGCTACGCCTTGACGTTATCCGAGTGGTTGAGGATGTAAAGGCCAAACTCGCCCCGGCCAGTTGGCCGGGGCGGAGTACGGCGCAGGCGTGGCTAGAAGCCTTCGGGGTGTCGCGCGACGTAACCGACGTTGTCGCGCAGATCCGCATGCCAGCGCGGACCCGTTTCGTTTGCGGCGTCGCCTGAGGTGTCCCAGCGGATACCAGCGATCACGGCGTAGGCGTGGCCGGCGTTGGCGTAGACGGTGATCCAGCGCCCCGTGCCGGCTAGTCCCCACTTTTCCATTGGGCCGGAGGGCAGCGGGCTTCCTAGGAATTCACCGCCGTGCAGCGCGTAGCTGACGGAGCCCGAGCAGTCATAGCCGCTATCCCACCAGCGGGCGTGGCCGCCACCGAGAATGTAGGGCTTGGTGCGGATTTTGTTTGCCGCCGCGATCACGTTCTTGACCTGGAGCGGGGCGGACTTGGGCGGGATCAACATCCCGTTGGGGAGCAGCCGTGCTTTGGCGGTGGGGGTGCAAACGTCGGTTTCAGCGGGCGAAACGCCGCCGCCACCGCAGTTTGCCGAGGCTGCCCCGGGGGTAAGAATCAAAGCGACGAACACCCCTGCTGTCGCTATGCCTAGCTTGAACTTATTGCTGTTCTTGCGCAAACCGATCTCCTTCGTCGGCCTACGGGGTTAGCTGTCGGGCTGGCGCTATAGGAGCCTGCGCCCCCGCCTGTACCAGGCGAGTTAGCCCCGAAAACGTGGTTCCCCCGCTCCCGTAGCGCATGAGGCGCACAGGACTCGGCGTTTCGGTTATTCGGAACGGCGGCAGTGTAGACGATCGTCCGGCCGCTTGCTCATGAAAAACAAACATTTTGTGGCCTTTCGCACTTATGCGGCCTCATTCCTTTCGACGTCGCGGCTGGTAGCTTGCTTGCTGGGATGGAACTTGCGGGGAAGACAGCGCTGCTCACCGGGGCCACTGGAGGCCTCGGCCGGGCGACCGCCAAGGCGCTGGCCGGCCGCGGCGCGACCCTGATCCTCAGCGGCCGCAAGGCCGAGGCGCTGGAGGCTCTCGCGGCCGAGCTGCCCGGCAACGGCCACCGCGTGGTCCCATCGGACCTGGCTGAGCCAGGCGCGGCCGAGAAGCTCGCCGCCGAAGCCGGCCCGGTCGACGTCCTCGTCGCCAACGCCGGCCTGCCGGGGACCGGGCGCCTGCCCGACTACACCAGCGAGCGCCTTGAGGGCACGCTGCGCGTCAACCTCGAGGCACCGATGCACCTCGCCCGCGCGGTCGAGCCGGCGATGCTGGAGAAAGGCTCGGGCCACATGGTCTTCATTGCCTCGCTTTCAGGCAAGTCGGCGACCCCTCTCTCTTCTGTTTACAACGCGACCAAGTTCGGCCTGCGCGGCTTCGCCCTCGGCCTGCGTGCCGACCTCGACCCGGTCGGGATCGGCGTCTCAATCGTTTCCCCGGGGACAATTCGCGAAGCCGGCATGTATGCGGACTCCGGTGCTAAACCAATTCCTGGCCTCGGTACCGGTTCGCCCAAGCAGGTAGCGGACGCCGTGATCAAGGCGATTGAGCAGAACAAGGTCGAGATATCTGTGGCCCCGTTCCAGCAGCGCGCCCTCGCTCACTTTGCGCTCGCGACCCCAGCTCTCTCGGTCAAGATCGCTAGCGGCGACGCCGGCCAAAAAGCTGCCGCCTCGGTCGCCAAAGGGCAAACAGACAAGTACTAGCGGGACGATCGTGAGGCGGTTTGGGTGCCTCTCGACCGGGCGGATACTCAAATCGTCGGTCTAATTAGACCGACGATTGGACGGGCGAGAGGCACCCAACCCGCCCCCTCGCCCCGTTGCCTAGGATGAAGTTGTGAGCACCACCAACTCCTTCGGCGCCCGCTCGACCCTCGAGGTCGGTGGTCGCTCCTACGAGGTCTTCCGCCTCGATGCTCTGCAGCAGCGCTTCGACGTCGCCCGCCTGCCTTACTCCGTCAAGGTGCTGCTGGAGAACGTGCTGCGGCTCGAGGATGGCGTCGCCGTAAGCGCCGATGCGGTTGAGGCGATCGCCTCTTGGGATGCGGCGGCGGAGCCCAGCGTCGAGATCCCCTTCCAGCCGGCGCGGGTGCTGATGCAGGACTTCACCGGGGTGCCGGCCGTGGTCGACCTGGCGGCGATGCGCGACGCGATGGCCGAGATCGGCGGCGACCCGGAGACGATCAACCCGCTGGTCGACGTCGACCTGGTGATCGACCACTCGGTCCAGGTCGACGCCTTCGGCAACGCCCGCGCCTTCGCCGTCAACGCCGAGCGCGAGTTCGAACGCAACCGCGAGCGCTACTCCTTCCTCAAGTGGGGCAAGGAGGCCTTCGACAACTTCAACGTGGTGCCGCCGGCGACGGGGATCTGCCACCAGGTCAACCTCGAGCACCTCGGCCGTGTCGTCTGGTCCGACAGCGAGGACGGCGTCCACCGGGCCTACCCCGACACCCTCGTCGGCACCGACTCGCACACGACGATGATCAACGGCCTCAGCGTGCTGGGCTGGGGGGTCGGCGGCATCGAGGCCGAGGCCGCGATGCTCGGCCAGCCGATCTCGATGCTGCTTCCCCAGGTGGTCGGCTTCAGGCTCACTGGAGAGCTCTCCGAGGGCGCGACGGCGACCGACCTGGTGCTCACGGTCACTCAGATGCTCCGCGAGCGAGGCGTGGTGGGCAAGTTCGTTGAGTTCTTCGGACCCGGGTTGCACACGCTGGGGCTGGCCGACCGGGCGACGATCGGCAACATGTCGCCGGAGTTCGGCTCGACCTGCGCGATCTTCCCGGTCGACGTCGAGACGCTCCGCTACCTCGAGTTCACGGGGCGGCCGACCGAGCAGATCGAGCTCGTCGATGCCTACACCCGCGAGCAGGGCCTCTTCCACGAGCCCGACTCCGAGGAGCCCACCTACAGCGACACTCTCGAGCTGGACCTGGGCGACGTCGAGCCGAGCATCGCCGGACCCAAGCGCCCCCAGGACCGCATCCCGCTCGCCGACGCGAGGAACGCCTTCCTCGAGGCGATGCAGGAATGGGATCCGGAGGCCGGAAAGCAGCTCGGCAACGCCCGCGACGAGGCGATCGACGAATCCTTCCCGGCCTCCGACCCGCCGGCGGAGGATCACGACGGCGACGGGGGCAAGCCGCGCACCTATGTCGACAAGGGTGATCTCGCCGTGCACGTCAAGACGAGCGACGCGGTCATGGTCCAGCTCGAGAGCGGCGAGACTGTCGAGCTCGACCACGGCCATGTCGTGATCGCGGCGATCACCAGCTGCACCAACACCTCGAACCCCTCCGTGATGCTCGGTGCCGGACTGGTCGCCAAAAAGGCGGTCGAGCGTGGTCTGCGCCGCCAGCCCTGGGTGAAGACCTCGCTGGCGCCCGGGTCGACGGTGGTCACCGAGTACCTGGAGCGCTCGGGCCTCGACGAATACCTCGACAAGCTCCAGTTCAA
>DATNGZ010000019.1:0-232134 GCA_035605695.1 Solirubrobacterales bacterium
CCGACCAGCAGGCACGAGGTGGCCGAGGTGCAGGCGATCGCGTTGGCGCTCGCCTGCGTCAGCGAGTTGCCCAGGATGCTCCAGGTGCTGCCATTCCACTTCTCGACGAAGGCGCGCGAGGTCCAGTTGTCCCTTGCCACCCCGAGGCAGAGGCTGACGGACGGACAGGACACGTCGGTGAAGAAGGAGTTGGTCTGGGCCGGCGGGCTGTTGGGGGTGGTCTGGGTGGACCATTTCCCCCAGGTCGTGAAACTCTGATCCTCGCCGTAAGACGTGCCTTCTGCACTGCTCGCCACAACTCTGAAGTGATACGTGGTGGCCGGCGCAAGCGATTCCAGCGTCTGACTCACCTGGACGTCCGTCGTGCCCGAGCCGGCTTCGCCAGGGCTGCTCGGGATTTTCGTCCCGTGGGGACCATCGCCCACTTTGTATTCCGTGGTGCCGTATTCGAATTGATAGGTCGTTTTGACCGCATTGGGATTAACGGTCGCGTGGAGTGTTGCATTGGTGCCGCTGGCACCTTCTATCGACGCCGCGCCCGTGGTCACCTGAGGAGGCCAGACAGGCGTGAACGCCCGATGCTCGCTCTGGACGCCAACGGCGTCCGGCCCATTGATATCCGACACCATCTGCGTCATCAATTTGGCGCAGTACTGCACGTGGGCTTCCAGGCCACTGATGGGCAGGCTGACATGCACCGGCCCCGTGCCGCTCCCCGCCGAGACGTAAGCCGCCGGTTCGAAGTGTTCGAAGTGCCCGTAGATGCGTTCCGGGTAGGGACTTTCCGCGGGCCTTTCGCAGCCAGAAAATTCCGTCACTTTTCCCCAAGCGAATTTGTATGACGTCGGGTGTCCGGCGGGTTCGATCGTGGCTTCCAGCACCGCCTGGCCCGCCAGTTCGGATTTCACTCCATCCATGCTGAGGTCAAACTGAGGCGGCGACGGATCGGACAGCATGCATTTGGTGTGATAATTGTCGCGCAGTGAGACGACCGTGGCGCCATTTGCAAGTTCGCCGGTTGGTTGCATCTGGCAGAGGTCGGCGATCTCCGTCATTCCGACCACTTTCCCTTCTGCATATATTTTTGTTTCCCAGGCGGGCTTTCCTTCGCCGAATTTCGCCGACTGGGGGATTGGGTCGGTCACGGCCTCCGCGTACTCGTGCGAGGCGAACTTCGAGGCCTGGGTGCCAGATGCTTCACCGCACATTCCGCGGAACGGTTCGTCGGCGGTCGAAGGAAGAAAGGCGTATGCCTGGTAGTTGTCGGCCGAGTGAAAGCCGCAATATTGGCCTAGGAAAGAGCTTTCGTAGGTCGTCCCTGGGGCGGTCAGGACCACGTACAGTTCGTCGTTGATCGAAAAGTTGCCGTACCAGCTGCCTTTCGGCCAGCCCATTGCCGATTGAGCGGCAGAGATCTCGTTGGTGACTTTGGTATAGGTTACTTTGCTGGGGGCCGGGACCTGGGTATCGGTGTAGACGTCCGTGGCTGGATTGAACGTAACGGAATGTGAGATGAGCCTCTCTTCCTCTTCAAACGGCGCTTCAAAATACTGGGTCAAAATTCCCTGCCATCCCGAACCCGACACCCCGCTGAATAGCTGATTGAGCGCCGAGCGAATTTCAGGACCATGGCTATAGCTGTTCCAGTTGCTTCCCCAGTAGATGAGGTGCACATGAGGGTTTGCCTGGATGGGGCCCCCTAGATAGGTGTTATTGGTGTCAGCGGTGAGACCTTCTTCCGACGAACTTGCCGCTACTGGATGTTTGGAAAATCGGCGAATTTCAGAGCCAGGGCCTTTCCCGGGAGGCGCCAGGAAGTGAACGGGCTTGTCCTTGGCCCAGGCCGGGGTTGATGCGTGATGGCCCAGTCCCTGATGGAAGTAGTCAGAAGCAGCAGCCCCTGCCGCGCTCTCCTTGGCTCCGCTGGCTGCCGGGAGCACCATGACGACCCCAATCGCCGCCAGGATGGCGAAACTGGATAGGCGGGCGAACTTGCCAAGGACGGAAATCGGCGAGGTACGTCTTCCCATGAGTCAATCTCCCCAGTCGCGACTGCTTGCGGACCGGCAGCGTCTCAGACATCCTCCAGTGTCGCCTTGGCAATCTGGAAATTCAGTTGTTCGTCGGCTTTCCAAGTGACAACCGCCCCAGCAGGGTCGTCAGTCTCGAGACCGGCCCAGGCCCTCCACGCGAAGCGCGACCTCCAGCTCCACGGCGCATGTGTCGAGGGAATGGCCGAGTCGTCCCTCAATCGCTCGCAGGCGGCTGTTGACCGTTTGCCTGCTCACGCCGAGCACGGCGGCGGCGGAGCTGACGTGCCGGCCTGAAGCGAAGTAGGCACGTAAAGTTTGGCGCGAGACCTCCCCGCCGGCGCGCCCGGATTCCAATGGCGCAAGGTAGATCTCGCGCAGCGCAGTTAGCGACAGATTGTCTTGGAGCATCGCGGACAGGAGGAGTACGTCGGCGTACCGAACCAGCCGGTCGCCACGCAGCTGAGCGACCGACAGCGCGGCGGCGGCCTGCCGATGGGTGAGCCGCCATCCGGACAGGCCCTTGGCGGGCTCGCCGAGGGCTACGCACACTTTCGCCGACTGGCCCGAAGCGACGATTCGCAGCAGCTCGCCGATGTCTGGGCGGCGCCGCGACCCAAGCCAAGCCCAGGCGGTGGCATCGGCAGGGCTGATCACGAGAACGCGGGCATCGACCGGGGCGAACAGCCGGCGGAGGATCTGCTCGGACCCGGGACCGACCGCCACCACGCCCAGGTTGTAATTATCGAAGTCATAGGCGAGCTCCGTTGCGTCGAGGAGTTTGCCTTCGAGAAGGCCTTCGACCAGAGATGCCCGGCCTTGCTTGTGAGTGGTGGAAAGCCGTTGTTGCTCAAGCGCGTACTCCTCGCTGACCGCACCGAGGAGATGGTCGAGAAGAGTGGCCTGGATGGCGAGAAGGCGCCGCACCTCGGTGCCTGGCACGTGACCGTCGCTGGTGACCTCCTCGACCAGGCAGGCCTCGAAGAGGGCCGAGCCTGCGACATACCGGCGAATGACCGTGTCTAGGCTGATGCCGTTGCGAGCCGCGAGGCGCGCCTGAGCAAGCAGGGCGACTGGGATGGGCGTGCTTGGCGCATCGCCAGCCTGGACGCCCGCGATCGCGTAATCGAGAGCAGCCGAGACCGCGCCCAGCAAGCCGTCCCGATACTCCGGACCGACGGTCGGCGGCGGCTGGAAGACCGCATAGACGCGGTTGAGAATTGCCTGTTCGAGTTCCGGCTGCCGGGCTCCCAGACGCGCTCGTATTCCGTCTGTCACCTCGCTCTGGCGACCGACATGCCGACGCCGAATGTGGACATCCGATGTCACGATCGGCCGACGCAGGTGAACGCCGTCCAGTCCCCTAACCGCCATGCGGCGTCCATCACTCGCCCTCCCAATCCACGGCGCCTCCAGGACGTCGGTCCCTCAATCGCAATGAGACCGATCCACCATCAGCAAAACCTCAGCTTCTAGGGAAACATCTCGTTCTCTAAATGTCAAGCGGGCCTGGAGAAGCGCCTTGAGCGCAGCCGCCCTGGGAAGGGTCTCGAGGCGACACAAGCCGTGCCCGAGACGCCCCGGGTAGGCTGGTGTCCGTGCCGGAAAGCGCCGATCCGCTGATCATCGTCTCGAACCGGGGGCCGGCTCAGTTCGAGCTTGACGAACGGGGGGAGCGCACGGTGCGGCGTGGGGGCGGCGGCTTGGTTACCGCCCTCTCCGGCCTTGTCTCCCATCGCAACGCGCTTTGGATCGCCTCGGCGATGACCGACGAGGACGTCGTCGTTTCAGAAGAGAGCGGCGGACCGGCCGAGCTCTCGATCGATGGCATCGATTACCGCGTGCTGCTGGTCGACAGCGACGCCGAAGCCTACGACCGCTTCTACAACGTGATCGCCAACCCGATCCTCTGGTTCATCCAGCACTACCTCTGGGACCTCTCAAACGCTCCCGACATCCGCCAGGAGGAGCTCGATGCCTGGGACCTTGGCTACCAGGCGGTCAACCGCGACATCGCCAACGCGGTGCTGGGCCAGATCGAGGGCCGCGAGCGGCCGTTGGTGATGCTGCACGACTACCACCTCTACACGGCGCCGGCGATGATCCGCGCCGAGCGACCCGACGCCTTCCTCCACCACTTCGTCCACATCCCCTGGTCCCAGCCCGACAGCTGGCGGATCCTGCCGAACCGGATCCGCGAGGCGCTCTTCCGCGGCATGCTCGCCAACGACATCATCGGCTTCCACACCGGCAGCTACTGCATCAACTTCCTGCGCTGCTGCGACGAACTGCTCGAGGCCGACGTCGACTACGAACTCGGCCTGGTCCGCCACGCCGGCGGCCAGACTATGACCCGCGCCTACCCGCTCTCGATCGACGCCGAAAGGCTGCGGCGGGCGGCCGAGTCACCGGAGGTGGCCGAGGCAGAGCGCGAGGTGCTGGAGCGCCGCCGCAAGCACCTGATCATCCGCGTCGACCGCGCTGACCTCTCGAAGAACGTGCTGCGCGGCTTCACCGCCTTCGACGTCTTCCTCACCCAGCATCCGGAGTTCCGCGAACAGGTGACCTTCATCGCCCACCTGCAGCCCTCGCGCGAGGACGTGGTCGAGTACGCCGAGTACATGGAGCGGATCAACGCCCTGGTCGCGGTCGTCAACCACCGCCACGGCACCACCGACTGGATGCCGATCGACCTCAAGGTCTACGAGAACTTCCCCGAGGCGGTCGCCCGCTACAAGCACTTCGACCTGCTGATGGTCAACTCGCTCTTCGACGGCATGAACCTCGTCGCCAAGGAGGCGCCCGCGGTCAATACCCGCGACGGCGTCCTGATGCTCTCCGAGAACACTGGCTCTCACGAGGAGCTGGCGGATTGCGCCCTCTCGGTCAATCCCTTCGACATCCAGGAGCAGGCCGACGCGATCTATAGGGCGCTGACGATGGACCCCGAGGAGCGGCGGCTGCGGGCGCAGCGCCTTAAGGAGCTGGTCTTCTCGCGGAATCCTGGGGACTGGGTTGACGATCAGCTGGCTGATATCGCTGAGCTTCGGGAGAGCGTGGCGTAGGAGAGAGTCGGGTGCCCCTCCCCGCTCAACTTTTTCGGTGGAGAGGTTAGGCAGGCAGTGAGGGAAACGCCGAAAAAGTACAAGCCGCGGGGAGGGGCACCCGACTCTCTCCACTCGATCGCTAGGGGGAGAACTCTTCGATCTGAGGGCTTAGCTCGTTATGAGTCTGCGGATTCGCTGGTCTCAAGCTGGGGCTGTGATCCTTGTTGGAGCTTTGGTGCTTCTGGCGTTGCGGGTGGCACCGAGCTTGCTGAGAGCTCCTGAGCCGCCGCCGGTGCCTGCTGACGTTGGGCTGCCGCGAATAGAAGCGGCGCCGGTCAAGCCAATCGAGATCACGCAGCCCAAGCGAGTGCCGCCACATCCCGAGCACGTGCATCGGCGACGAAAGCGAAAGCACCACGCGCATCATCAACCGAAGCAAAAGAACAAAGAACGCCTCGTTCCAACCCCACCGCCTGTGCCACCACCCACGCCGGAAGCTCCAGAAGAACCGGCCTCGTCGGCGCCGCCGCCGGAAGCTTCTCCCCCAAGCGTCGCGACGCCTACGCCGGAACCTGCTCCTCCGGACGATGGCTCGTCGGAGTTCGCCCCGCATTGAGGGTGGGTGTCGGGTGCCGCTCCCCGCGGCTTGTACTTTTTCGGCGATCCAATATCTGCCTGCCCCTGCGGCACCACCGAAAAAGTTGAGCGGGGAGTGGCACCCGACACCCACCCCTCGGTCGCTATAGTCCCTCGCCGCTTTGGCAGCACCACGCGAATATGAGCTGGTTCTAATGCTGGACCCCGGCCCCGACGAGGCCGGTCGCGACGTGCTGGCGCAGGACGTTCGCGCCCGGATCGAGGCCAAAGGCACCCTGAAGCACGAGAACAAATGGGGCCTGCGCAAGATGGCCTACGAGATCGACAAGCGCACCGAGGCCGACTACCGCTGGTTCCGCTTCGAGGCGCCGAGCGAGCTGCTTGACGAGCTCAACCACAACTTGCGAATCGCCGACGGCGTGCTGCGCTTCCGCATCTTCAAAGTTGACGTCGATTCCCCGGTGCTGGTGCCGCCCGCCGTGGCCGCTCCGGTGCACGGTGCTTCTCGCGACCGCGATCGTGATCGCGGTCCACAGGGCGGTCGCCCTGCCACGGTTCCCGCCGACACGGACGACGAGGCGACCCCTGATGCCGTTGCCGAGCCCAGTGAGCCGCTCAGTGTCGACGAGCCGGCCGAGCCGGCTGCCGAGACCGCCGCAACTGAGTAGCCGCCGACGGACCTGAAACGGGTCCATATGTCACGTCCTAGGCCCATCGGCTCTGTATTTGTGCGGAGATTGCGGCCCGAGGGGGGAGAGTCGCGCCGCCTGCACTCTTAGACTGGAATCCAGACAACGATTCAGAGGAGTTGAGAGCTGTGGCAGCGTCAAACGTGAACGTGGTGGTCGTCACCGGAAACCTGACTCGCGATCCGGAGCTGCGCAGCACGCCGGGCGGGACCTCGGTCTGCAAGCTGCGCGTCGCGGTCAACAGCCGCCGCAAGGACGGCCAATCGGGCGAATGGATCGACAAGCCCAACTACTTCGATGTGACCGTGTGGGGCGCGCAGGGCGAGAACTGCGCCAACTATCTCTCCAAGGGCCGACCGGTGGCGATTGAAGGCCGCCTCGACTGGCGCGAGTGGGAGAAAGACGGCGTCAAACGCCAGAGTGTCGAGATCATCGCCAACTCGGTCCAGTTCCTCGGCTCGCGCGATGGCTCGGGCGGCGGTGGCGAAGGCGGCCAGGGCGGTGGCTTCAGCCCAAGCAGCGACGTCCCCGCCGACGCCTCCGATTTCGCCGGCGCGGCAGCCGGCGGCGGTGGCGACGACGACATCCCCTTCTAGCCGCGGACATATAGGGCCTCAGGCCTGAGGCCCTATATGTGTAGGATTCCCAACCCGCATGGCTAGGACCAACGACTCAACAGCATCAACGCCCAGGCGCGGTCGCCGTGACGACCGCGCTCGTCCGCGTAAATACACGCGGATCAATTCCGAGGCCGTCGACTACAAGGACCTCAACCTTCTGCGACGCTTCCTCTCCGACAAGGGGAAGACCCGCGGACGGCGCGTCACGGGCCTCTCTCGCAAGCACCAGCGCCAGCTCTCGGTGGCGGTGAAGCGAGCGCGGGAGATCGCCCTCCTGCCTTACGTCGGAGAGCGTTGATGACGCAGGCGATCCTGCTCGAGGACGTCGATGAGCTCGGCCGGCGCGGTGACCCGGTCGACGTCTCCCCCGGCTACCTACGCAACTTCCTGATCCCCCGCAAACTGGCCGCCACGGCAACGCCCGGCGCGCTGGAGGCGGCGCAGCAGCGCCGCGTCGCGGCCGAGAAAGCGGAAAAAGCTCGCGCCGAGCGCGAAGAGCAGGCCGCCTCGTTGCTTTCCAAGACCGTGCTGACGATCTACCAGCGGGCCGGCGAGGACGGCAAGCTGTTCGGCTCGGTCGGCGCCAAGGAGATCGTCGATGCGATCAGTGACGCCCGCGACCTGCGCATCGACCGGCGTAAGGTCCGCCTCGAGCAGCCGATCCGTGAGATCGGCACCCACATGGTTGAGATCGAGCTCGCCGATGGCGCCGTCGCCACGGTGAAGACGATCGTCACCGAGGAACGCTGACCCACCCGCGTTAGGCTGCGGGCCCATGGGTTCGCCACGTCTGCCGACTCGCCTCACCCGCCGCGCCAGGGCGCGGACCCGTTTTGGTTGGGCGCGTTCGGAGCGCGCCACCGTTGGGCTTGCCGCGGTGGCCCTGGGCGGCGCGGGGGTGGTCCTGGTCGGCCAGTTCGGTCGCATGCTGCAGCGCCGTGCCCACCAGGAGGCGGACGGCGAGAACCTGGTCGAGGTAGCGCCCGCCGCCGCCCTCGACACCGTCGGCGTCGCGGTCAGCGGCTACGCCGAGGCGCCGCGCACCGAGACGGTCCTCTTCAACCTCCTCGCCGGCTTCCTCTCCTCCTTTGCCCTCGTTCGGATCTCAACCTGGGGGATCCGCGACGAGTGGTGGCCCTTCACCAACGTCAAGGTAGGCGGCAGGCACATCCACCACTTCGTCCCCGGCATCCTGATCGCCTTCGCCTCGGGGACGACGGCGCTGCTGACCGACGACGAGGCGCTGGAAGAGAAGCTGGCGGTGACGACCGGCGTCGGCATGGGCCTGACCTTCGACGAGGCGGCACTGCTGCTCGACCTGCGCGACGTCTACTGGACGCGCCAGGGACTGCTCAGCGTCCAGCTCAGCCTCGGCGCCACCGCGATCCTCAGCATCGCGATCCTCACCCAGCGCATGCTGCGACGCGGAGAGCGACGCCAGGAGGCCGAAGGCCTGATCCCCTTGGCCGAGCCTCTCGGCCCACAGCGATAGGGCAAAAGAAAGGGCGGCCAGATGGCCGCCCTTTCTCCCCCTTTTCGTCCTGAAAACGAAAGTGCTTCGTTAGCCCTTCGGGGTGCAGGTACGGACGAAGCTACCCACCAATTTCGTACCGTCGGCAAAGACGGACGATGCTTTGGCGTTGAGATGACCATCGGGGCAGTTGGCGAAGAGGAACGGCGTGTTTTTGTAGCCGCGATCGAAGGTCAGTGAGAATTCTCTGACCGAGCCATAGCCGCCGGCAATCTTCGGAATCGTCGCGATCGACTTAGTGCCGTAACGACCGTTGTGGATCTTCGAGATTTTCACCGTCGTCACAACCGCCGCTGACACCGGCGAGGAGAGGTAGGCGTGGATGAAGATCGTCGTCTTGCCACCGCTTGTGCCGCCGTTGAAGGCGATCAATTTACTTTTGGCGATAAACGGGTTCGATTCGGGGAATTCGACTTCGACATTGGTTATTCCGCTGCCGATGATCGCCTTCTTGCAGATCTTTTCCGCAGCTGCCGTGTCCTGCGCCTGCAGTTTGCCCGAGGTGCAGACCGGCAGGCCCTTGGTGTCGATCGAGCCGTTCTTGTCGGTTTCGACGACAACTTCTTTCAGCGCCGGCGCATGTTTGCCGTCGATCGTCTCGATCTTGCCGCTGACGTTGAGCGTGATCGGCGCCGGCTTGCCCTTCTTCGGCAGAGCCTTCGGGCTAAAGCTCCCGTTCAGAGTCAACTTCAGGTTCCCCGCCTGGACGATCGTGGGCTTCTCAGCCGTGGCGATTCCAGCCGCTGCGACGGCGAGCGCCGCCCCTATAGCCATGATTGAAATCAAACGCTTGCGCATGTGCTCTATCTCTCTCCTTTGCGGCCTGGCCGTCACAGCCCCGGCCATTGAAAGCCTTGGTCAATCCCTCCACTGCCCAAATTACCAGCCTCGCAATCTAGATAAACCCCGGCATTCACAGAAAAGAGCGCCTTAACAGGGCGGGAGCTAGTCTTCGAGCATCGAAAGACGGGTCCGCTCGCGCTCTTTCGCCGCCCCGTCGGGACCGAGGAAGGGGAGCGTGATCCAGAACATCAGATCCGGCAGCCGGCCCGGGAGCCGCGCCGCCGCGCCGTGCAGGATCTCGCTGTAGAGCAGCTCGTTGATGCCGCCGGCCAGCGAGAGCGAGGTGATCCCGGGCAGCTCGACCGAGGTCTCCGCCCGACCAGCATCGAGAAAACCGGTGAACTGGCGCAGTGCCGCATCGCGGCGGGCGAGCGCCTTCGGGCCCGCTGCCAGCACCTCGACGATGGCGAAGCGCGCCTCGTCCGGATGCTCCGCCAAGTGTTTGAGCAGCTCGCCGAGGCCTGCCGAGACGCGCTCTGCCCAGGGCGCCCCCGGCTTCGTCTCAAATCCCCGCGCCGTATCGCCAAGCAGGTTGCCCAGCAGCACGTCGTAGGTTGCGAGGAAGCAATCCTCCTTGCTGGAGAAGAGTTCATAGAACGTCTTTCTCGAGACTCCGGCGACGCCGATCACATCGACCACGCGGGTCTCCGGATAGCCGCGCTCGGAGACGACCTCGATCATCGCCTGCAGGATGCGGCTGCGCTGGGAATCCGTCACGGCCTCCCGCGGCAACCCGTGCCGGCCCCTTGGCAGCCGCTCGCTCAGCCTAGCCGTGCGTCTACCTGAAGCCACCTGCCAACTGTAGTGCAGAAGCGGCCAGGTGGCGAATCCTGTACCCCGGCGTCTCCAAGCAGCGATGCCCAACAGAGGGCCGCCAACCAATACAATCCTGACAGTGACCAGGGGGGGCACACGGTCGATCGCAGTTCTCGCCGCCACGGCTCTCGTGGCACTGCTGCTCGCTGCCTGTGGCAGCTCGGACTCGGACTCAAGTGACTCGAGCTCTACGGCGGGCTCGGCCGGGACCGAAACAAGCGCTAGCGCTCAGGACAACGGCTCGGGCGGCGGCACGGAAGGCGAGAACGATGCCGGCGAAGTGCCGCAGAAACAGAGCGACTCCGGCAACGGCTCCGGCAAGAGCTCGCGCACCGGCTTCACCGCTGAAGAAGTCGAAACGCCGCTGAAGGTCTCGGGCGGGGGCTCGGAACAGTTCGTTGTCAAAGGCGGCGACAACAGCATCCAGGAATACGGCGAGGAGAAGGACGAATCCGAACTTCAGGCGGCGGCGGAAGTGGTCCACGCCTTCTTCGTCGCTCGCGCCGCAGGGGAATGGGAGAAAGCCTGCTCATACCTGTCGAAGGCGATGACCGAACAGCTCGAACAGCTCGCCACCAGCTCAACCGGGCTTAAAAACAAGGGCTGCGCCCCGTTCCTGGAGGCCTTCACCAGCCAGCTCTCGGCAGCCGAATGGCGGGAAACCACGGCGGTCGATGCCGGCAGCCTGCGCCAGGAAGACGAACAGGCCTTCCTCATCTACTACGGCGACCCCGACAAAACGGTCTACGCGATGCCGCTGAAAGAAGAAGAGGGCACGTTCAAGGTAGGCGCCCTAAGCGGCAACGCCCTCGGCTGAGCCGCCTAGTCGCGCCAGACGATCTGCTCGCGCCCTGGCCCAACGCCGACCAGGCTGATCGGGACGCCGACGAAGTCGGCGATGTAGTCGAGGTAGGCGCGGGCTTGCGGCGGCAGGTCGGCCTCGTTGCGGCAGCCGGTGATGTCCTCGGCGAAGCCCGGTAGCTCCTCGTACTCGGGCGTTGCCGAGTGCAGGATCGACTGGTGGTAGGGAAAGCTGTCGAGTAGTGCTCCCTCGCGCGAGCGGTAGCGGACCGCGACCCGCAGCGTCTCGAGCCCACTGAGCACGTCGAGCTTGGTGATCGCCAGCGAGGTCATCCGGTTGAGCCGCACCGCGTAGCGCAGGGCGACCAGGTCGATCCAGCCACAACGGCGCTCGCGGCCGGTGGTGGTGCCGTACTCGTGGCCCTTTTCGAGCATGTGGCGGCCGAGGTCGTCGGTCAGCTCGGTCGGGAAGGGACCGGCGCCGACCCGCGTCGCGTAGGCCTTGGCGACCCCCCAGACCTCCTCGATGTCGGTAGGGCCGATGCCAGCGCCGACGCAGGCCGCGCCGGCGATCGGGTTCGAGGAGGTGACGAAGGGATAGGTGCCGTGGTCGAGGTCGAGCAGGGTCGCCTGGGCGCCCTCGAAGATCACCGTCTTGCCGGCGTCCAGCCTGTCCCAGCAGAGGCGCGCGGTGTCGGCGATGTGGGGCTCGAGCCGGTGCCCGTAGTTGACGTGTTCCTCGGTCATCGTGTGCAGGTCGATGCGGGGGTCCGGAGCGTCCTCGATCGCCTGTTCGACGCTCTCCCGGTCGCCCTCCCCGGCCTCCTTGCGCAGCTTGCGCCGCTGCACCGAGAGTTCGCGCAGGGCCTGCTGCTTGGGCTCCAGCGCGGTGCGGATCTTGGCTCGCAGAATCTTCTCGTCAAGCAGGTCCTGGACGCGGATCCCCAGGCGCAGGGCCTTGTCGGCGTAACAGGGGCCGATGCCGCGGCGGGTGGTGCCGAGCGAGAGCTTGCCCAGCTTCAGCTCCCCCGCCGTGTCGAGCAGCACGTGGTAGGGCATGATCAGGTGGGCGTTGGCGGAGATCTTGAGGTTGTTGACGTCGACGCCGCGGCGGCGCAGGCCGTCGATCTCACCGAGCAGGATGCGCGGGTCGAGGACGACGCCGTTGCCGATCACGCAGGCCTTGTCGGGATAGAGGATCCCGGAGGGGATCAGGTGGAACTTGAACTCCTCGCCTTCGCGCACGATCGTGTGGCCGGCGTTGTTGCCGCCCTGGAAGCGCACGATCGCATCGGCGCGCTCGGCAAGCAGGTCGGTGACCTTGCCCTTGCCCTCGTCGCCCCACTGGGCGCCAACTATTACAAGCCCTGGCATCGCCGGAGCATTGTGCCGATTCGGTCGGCTAGGCGACCTTGCCGTAGCGGCGATCGCTGCCAAAAAGCGGCACCTCGTCGCAGATTTGGCTCAATCGGGAGACCGTCCGGCTGCCGATCTGGTCCTCCAACTCCTCGTGGGGAAGGTTGGTCGTGACCAGGACCGAGCGCTGCGCCTCATAGCGCTCGTTGATCAGCGCGTAGAGCTGCTCGAGCACCCAGTCGCTGCGCTTCTCGGCACCGAGGTCGTCGATATGGAGCAGGTCAACCGAGGTCAGCCGCTCGAAGAAAGCGAGGTAGGAGTCGCCGCCGGGCTCGGAGTCGTAGGTGCGACGGATGCGAGCGAGCAGCTTCGGCAGCGAGTAGATCGCGACCGAGCAGCCGGCCTCCAGCGCCGCCTTGGAGACCAGCATCGCCAGCGTCGTCTTGCCGGTGCCCGTGTCGCCGAAGAGCCAGAGGCCGCGGCCGGCGTCGAGGCGAGCGTCGAGATCATCGACGTAGGCGCGCACTTCCTTGACCGCGGCCTTGGTCTCGAAGTCGCGCGCCATGTCGGAGACCGGCGGGCGGTCGAAGGAGACGCCGCGGTAGCGCGGCGGGATCACCGAGGCGACGCCGCGCACGCGGCCCCGCTTGAGCCGCTGCGCGCGGCACTCGCATTCGCGCGCCACGTCCTCGGGCCCGAGAATCCAGCCGGAGCCGTCGCAAACGCCAAGCGGGCAGGCCTGTTCGCGAAACGGTTCGTTGCGGGGAATTGCCGGCATCAGAACTCAGGTCCTACGGGGGCGGCGTCCTCAAATGGCGGCCCATCGCCGGAAGGCTGTTCAATCGGCTGTTCATGGCCGGCGTAGTCAGCAAACTTGGGGAAACGGTCGAGAAAGACCAGCTTAGGGGCACCGATCGGGCCGTTCCTATGCTTG
The DNA here is from genome assembly GCA_035605695.1 of Solirubrobacterales bacterium. Taxonomy (GTDB): domain Bacteria; phylum Actinomycetota; class Thermoleophilia; order Solirubrobacterales; family 70-9; genus VRUE01. The sequence goes on from DATNGZ010000019.1 coordinate 13,265, forward strand.
GCGATGATCAGGTCGGCGAGGCCGTCCGGCTCATCGTCGGGATCGCGGTAGTAGTCCTCGCGGTAAATAAACGCGACCAAGTCAGCGTCCTGCTCGATCGAGTTGTGGACAACGAAGTTGTCAGCGACAAAGTTGTGAAGGCCGTCGACCGTGATGTCGAAAGTCTCCTCGACCCCATCGGCCTCGATCGAGACGATCGGGTCCCAGTAGGCGTCGCCAAGGGCGAGGTCGACGAGCTCCTCGCAACGCACAGCCGATGCGACCCGCATCGCCCGTTCCTTGCCAATCCCGGTCTTGTAGAGCGCCGTGCCGCAATACTTCATGCCGATAGCGGCTTGCATCTGGCGACTGGTCATGCTGCGATTCTCCATCGCCGGAACAACCAGGTCCCGCCAAGCCTGTCTGGGAATCACGTCGCGATTGGGATTGCGCGCCCGGCCGTCGAAGTACTCGAGAATAGCGCTGGCGCTGCGCTGCTTATTGGCGCCAAGCGCCCCGATGGTCTCCATGAACCGGACCAGCTCGGTGCCGCCGGTGACGGAAACGTGAAACTGCAGCCTGCCCTTCTCCGGGTTGTCATGCCTGGTGATACGGCCGTTGATGCCAAGGCGCAGCAGCAGCGTCTGCACATCATCAGCAAGCCTTGGGCTGCTGGTTGCGTAGTAGACATTTGTCGTCCGGCGCGGACCACCAAGCCAAACGCATCCGTCAGTGGCCCAAAGGTGCCTCAAGAACGTGGCGATGGACCGTGACGGCTGGGCAAACACAGCATCGGGCACCCGCTTCTCGTGTGATCGCAGGCCAAAGACACCCAGCTCATCGAGCCATGCCGCAACTGGATTGCGCTTCCGATGGGTGAGGTGCTCCGCCGCCGTCAAGTAAGCCTGGAACCAGCTTCGCTCGCGTCGAACCCTGGGGCGAACCGAGTTGCCAAACACTCGGCGCGATAGATCAGCGACCAGCTCAGCAAGCTTGCGCTCGACGCTCGTGTACTGGATCGCGTGCCTGGGCAGCGTGCAGCCGTCACCGATCAGGTGTCCCAGCAGCGCCAGCTCTTCATCCCGCATACGCGACATTTCCGGCCCCGGCAACGTTCCTGGCACGGCGATCGACTCAGCCTCGTCGAGTTCATCCAGGCGCTTCCAGCCACCGATCGTCAGAAACTTGTGGTTGGCGGTTGCGCGAATCGTCCGGCCGAGCCTGGTCTTCAACTTGAAGACCGGCTTTTGCCCCGTCGAAAATGCATTTGTTGCAAGAGCCGGACGAAGCCGCCAATTCTCTCGATCCATCGCCAGGACTTCGAAGTTGCTCTTGCCGATGAGCTCCTTGATCGGCTTCCGAACACCCGCACCGGGAAGGTAGACGAGTGAGTCTCCGGTCAAACAACCCGACTCTCTCAAGTCGGACAGCATCGGCTTTGCTGGGGTGCGCTGCTCTGGGGCGCGTGACAGCTGGGAGATCGCCAGTACCGGCACCTCGAGCTCGCGGGCGAGGATCTTGAGGCCGCGGCTGATCTGACCAACCTGCTCTACGCGATTCGCGCGAGGGTCATCTGAGCGCATCAGCTGCAGGTAATCGATGATCACCAGGCCCAGACCGCCTCGATCCTGCTCTTGCGCATGCAGCCGGCGCGCCTTTGCCCGCAGGTCAAGGAGTCCGAGGTCGGAGGAGTCGTCGAACCAGAGCGGCGCCTCCTCCAGCTCATTGCAGGCCCGCACCACCTTCGGCCAATCTTTAGAGGCGACCTGCCCCTTGCGCAGCTTGTCCCCCGAGATCCGCGCGCGGCAGGCAATAAAGCGCTGCGCAAGCTCCACCTCCGACATCTCGAGGGAGAAGAACGCGACCGGCAAATTCCGCTTCACAGCTACGTTTTCAGCAATATTTGCGACCAGCCCTGACTTTCCCATGGCCGGGCGTGCGGCAACGATGATCAGGTTGCCCGGCTGAAACCCACCCGTGATTGAGTCGACGTCGCGAAAGCCCGAAGGGGTGCCGGTCAGCTCAAGCTCGCCGGTCGAGAGCTTCTCCAGGCGGTCGACCTCGTCGTGGAGGATCTCCGAGAGCTGTCTGAAGTCGCTCGCCTGCTCTTTGTGGGCGACATCGAAGAGCAATCTCTCGGCCCGCTCGGAGAGCTCGCGCGGTTCGCCGTCGCGCTCGTGCACCCAGCCCTGGATCTCCTGGCCGGCGCCGAGCAGGCGGCGCAGCAGCGAGTTCTGCTGGACGATCTCGGCGTAGTGCTTGGCGTTCCCGGCGGCGGGTACCTTGGCGGCCAGCTCGGAGACGTAGTGCTTGCCCCCCGCCTCCTCGATCTGGTTGCGCTGGGTCAGCGACTCGCTGACGCTGAGCTCGTCGACGGGCTTGGAGGCCGCGTAGAGGTCGTGGATGCAGCTGAAGATCGCGCCGTGCTTGTCGAGGTAGAAGTCAGCGGCGTTCAGCTTCACCTCGTCGATCACCCGAGTCAGCGTCGGCTCGGCGACCAGCATCGCCCCCAGCACCGATTCCTCAGCCTCGATGTTCTGCGGCGGGACGTGGGCTGTGGGCGGTTGGGGCATCGACTTAGTTAAGGGCCGGAGGCGGCGGAACCGCTCCGAGTCCTCAGCAAATCAGACGCTCCTCATCGGCATGGGAGACACCCGTGCAAATACCGGGGGAAAGAGTTGCGCCTCTCTGGCGCCCTGACCTATTCGCTCTGTTCGAAGAAGTGCTGGTAGGTCGTCGGTGCGCCTGAGCGGCCCACCGGGTTGAAGGGCGCCTGCTGGATGCAGCCGGGAGCGCCGATCGCGGCCGAGTCGGTCTGGCCGGCGTAGGCGAATCTCTTCAGATTTTCGAAGAAGGCTTTCGAGCGTTTTTCGTTTTCCGCGGCGATTTCCGCCGGGGTGGCCGTCGCTTTGCCGAAGATCTTGGTGCGTTCGGTGCGCGCCTTGAAGGCCGGGTTGTTAGGAGTTTCCGGGTCGAGCACGGCGGATGATCCGGAACCACAGCCGTTGGTGCTGAAACTCGGCAGGCCCGTGGCGAGGCTCTTGGCGGCCAGTGGCTGAGCGTAGGCATTCGTGCGGCTGACCGTGGTCGGGCTCGGGAAGGTCGCCAGCGATTCGGGAGTGAACGGGCCCAACGCACGCAGATAGTGGACTTGGACGCCGGCGGCGTTGGTCGGCAGCTTGGCCTGGCTTATAGCGGCGACATTGGCCATCGTCGCGGTCAGCTCGTGCTTGTAGAGGTCAAAGCCGGTGAGGATCGGGTTGACGTTGCGCAGGAACGGATCGACCGCCCGCAGCAGCGGCGGGAACTGGTCGCGGAAGAGCTTGCGCAGGGCCGGGAAGCCGGTGGGGGCGCGGGCGATCACCGGTTCGAGGCCTTCGAAGAGGCCCTTGGCTTCGGGGGCGAACTTGGAGAGGGCGATCAAGGTCGGCGAGAGCTGTTCGGCAACCGGCACCAGCTGCTTCATCACCGGGTCGGCGTCGACGGAGAAGGTTTTGAGCCGGTCGAGGGTCAGCCTCGACTCGTCCTGGAAGGTGGGGAAGGCGCGGAAGAGAGCTTCGATCTGGCGGTCGCGGGCGGCGGTGGTGCTGAAGACGGCATTGGAGTTTTCGATCAGCCCGGCGAGCTCGCCCCGGCGGCCGCGCAGGGCGCGCAACGAGGTGGCGCCATTGCGGAAGAGCTGCTTGACCGCGAGCCGCTGGCTGTCGAGCTGGCGGAAAAGGTGGTCGAACTGGGTGAAGGTGGGTTCGAACTCACCAAAGGCGTAGGAGAGGTCGCCGCCGCGGCCGGCGATCGCCAGCGCCGCGTCCTGCTGCCAAGTCTGGAAGGCCGCGCGGGTGCGAGCGTCAAAGGTGCGGAAGATCTCGTCGAGCTGGACCGATTCGGCGATCTGCGCTTTCGGCAGGGTGCCGCCATCGGCCAGCTTCGGCCCGTTGCGGTCGCCGGGGGTAAGTTCGATGTAGGTCTCGCCGAGCAGCGTCTTGGTGCGCAGGATTGCCCGCGTGTCGCGCGGGATCGGGCCGTACTTATCGATGATGTCGACCTTGGCCAACGCCTGTTCACCGTCGGGGGAAAGGACGATGTCCTGCACCTTGCCGACCGAGACGCCGGAGATCCGCACGTCGGACTGCTGGGCGAGCTGGGTCGCCTCGTTGAAGGGAACGTTGACCTCGTAGGGCTTCGCCTTGAACGGGGTCGGGCCACCGAAGGTGATCCAGAGGAAGAGCAGGATGCCAAAGCAGGAGAGGGCGAAGCCGGCGATCACCAGGAGCTGCGTTGTGCTGGGCGCGCGCTTGCTCATTCTGTGCCCGGCCCACAACCGGTCGCTTCTTTTGTAGCCGGCGGTATCGGAGGCAGTTCGCTCTGGCGCGGGATATTTGCTCCGCGCAGCACGGTCTGGATATACGCTTTGCCGCCGGCAATGCCGTTGGCAAGTTCAGAGCCGTTGCAGGAAATCATGATCAGGCTGCGGCCCACCAGTCCGCTCGGGTCTGCGAGGTTGAAGGTGGCGTTGGTGTCGTGGTTGAGCCAGGGCAGGTAGAAGAGGTAGCTCTGCCTCGAACCCTTCGGCTTGTAGGCGAGCTCGTTGAGGAAGCTGTTGAAGGCGCCGATCGCGTTGCCGAAGCTGCGCACCGACTTGCTGAAGTCCGCCGAGCCCTGCTTGGCGTGGGTAAGGACAGGGCGCGTCTGGCGGGTGAAGGGGCGAATCTGGTCGCGGATCGGCGCCGTCGTCTGTTCGAAGAACTTCTCGTTGGCGCGCAGCGCCGGGCCCAGCGCCTGCGCCTGCGGAATCAGGCCGATCAACGCCGGGCGGGCGGTGCTGGAGAATTTGTTGACGCTGGCAAAGGCCGATTCGCCGGCGCTGAGGGCGCTCGGCAGCTCGACCAAAGTCTGCTGGATCGACTGCTGCTGGTTGGCGAAGTTCCCCAGCGCCGCCTTTGAGGAGGTTACGAAGCGTTCGATCTCGGAGTCGTGGTTGCCCAGTTCAGTCGTGAGCAGGCCGAAGTCGTGGATCACCCGGGCCAGCGCGACGCGGCGTTTGGCGACCGCGCGGTTGAGGTCGGCAATGTAGTGCGAGAAGGGCTGGAGTCGGCGGAAGACGCCCGAGAGCTGATGCCCGCGGCCGCCGATTCCCTGGGCGCCGCCGGCGACGAGGAGCTGGATGTACTGGCGGGTGTCGGCATCGAGGGTGGAGAGAAATGCGTCGAGGTTCTGGTTCGGTTCGGTGCGCGAGAGCGGGAAGTTGTAGCCGTCCTCGATGTGCCCCTTGGCCGTGCCGGGATCTACCTCGACCACCATGTCGTTGAGGTTGGTTTTTGGCCGCAGCAGCAGGCTGGCGTCGGGGTGGATCAGGTCGAGGTACTTGGGTTCGATGTCCATGCCGACGACGGCGTGGCCGTCTTCGAGGTCGACCGAGGTGACCTTGCCGATCTGGATGCCGGCGACGTCGACGGCCTGACCCTGCCCTGGCGTCACCGCCTGGGCGGTGGTGAAATCGCCGGTGACGTGGACGAATTCTTCGCCGACCAACGGCAGCCAGGACGGCAGCGAGGCCTTCTGCTGAGTGAAGATCCAGAGCGTCATCACGATTCCAAGCGCGGCGAGGATCGCGATCGCGATCGTGTCCTTGCTGCGCCCCCGCGACTGACGGGTGAGCGAGTTGCGGAAGTGGCGCCAACGGCTCACTTCTCTCGGAGTCTCGCTCATGGGGTCACCGCCGGACTGGCCGGGCCGACCTGGCCGAGGCCCGCGTTGATGTCGGGAACCGGATTGCTGTCGCAGCGCACTTCCGGCTTCTTCGGTGGCTTGCCGCCGAGTTGGGGCTGGGTACCAAGGGGCGGTGCGATCGTGTGGGCGTAGTCGCGCTTGTCCGTGCTCAGGTTTCCGTTCGGGTTTTTCTGTTCGACCAGGACGTTGCCGCCACCCGGCTGCACGCGCAGGAAGGGGCCGTTGCCATCGAAGTGGGCCCCCCAGCCGGAGAAGTCAGCCAGCGTGTAAAGGAACTCGCGGTAGTTGGGGCCGCCGGTGCTGAACTGGTCGTTGATCGTCTGGTTGAAGGTCGGGGTGAGGACCTTGGTCGAGCAGAGGCTGATCCGGTTGAGCTGCGGCAGCGTCACGGCCTTGCCCGCCTGGGCGGCGCCGGCAAGGCCAGGGGTGCCTTCGCGCAGCAGCCTTGCAGTGCCGCCGAGCTCCTTGCCCGAGAGCAATGGCCGCGCCTGTTCGATCCAGGGGCGACCGGCCGCGATCCAGTCGGGCAGTTCGGCAACCGAGGGCCGCAACTCGATCGCCCAGGCGCGCAGCGGCGGCAGCGTGCGGTTGAGGCTGACCAACGAGCTGTGGAAGGTCTTCAGCGTCGGCGCCAAGCGGTGGATCGTCGCCGAGAGGTTGGCCGACTGCGCGGCGAGGGCGCCGGTGAAGACGTCGAAGTTGACGATCAGTCCCTTGAGGTCCTCCTCATGGCGAGAGAAGGCGCCAAAGGTGCGGCCGGCGCCGGCGACCAACCGGGAGAGATCGCCGGGCTCGGTGCCGAGCAGGGCGTTGGTGACCTGGGAGCTGTACTTGCCGGCGTCGCCGCCGTAGTGGAAGGCGCCGTTGAGGGCCTGGGCGGCGGTCTTGCCCTGCACCTCCGGCTCCTGACCCACGTCTTCCGCCGCTGTCGGCTCATGGGTGAGCGCCGTGCCGTAGCTCTCCAGCAGGTGGCTGAGGTCGGCCCGCACCGGCGCCTGCAGCGCCGTCAGCACCTGGTCGATCTGGACCCAGGTCGAGGTGTGGCTGACCGGAATCGTGTCGCCGCTGTCCAGGTCCGGCGCGCTGGGGCTGCCGGGGGAGAGGTCGATGAAGAAGTTCCCCTCGAGGAAGATCCGCGGCCGGATCGCGGCGAAAGCGTCGTTGTGGACCGGCTGGCCTTTGCCTTCGACGGTAAAGGTGACCGTGGTCGCGTCGCCATCGCGTTCGGTCGAGATCACGCGGCCGACGTCGACGCCGGCGATCCGCACCGGCGAGTTGGTCGAGATGTTGACGCCGTTGCTGAAGGTCGCCTTCAGCTCGTAGCCGTAACTGGTGAAGGGCACGTGGCCGGTGAAGGCAAGGTAGGGGCCGATGGTGAAGATCAGCAGGAAGACCACCGCGATCGCGGCGTTGCTCGGGCGCCATTTGAAGCGGCTGTTCGTCGCCCCTGCCCTGGTGTCTCGCTCCGGCAACCGGCCCATTACTTTTCTTCCCCCTTCTGCTTTTCCGACTGTTCGGCGGTTTCTATGCCGTTATTGGGGGGGGTGTTGCCGATCCTCGTCACGCCAACTTCGAAATTCTCGTTGCCGGCCTCGCACTCTTTTGGTTGCCCGGGGGCAGCGGTGTTTGGATAGGGATTGGAGTGCAGGTGGTTGAGCGGGTCCGTGCCACCGCCGTTGGCGGGCGCCGACGCAGGGCTGCCCTCAGAATTAGGACCTTCCGGGGGCTCGAAGGTGATTGCGTTGAACCAGCCGCCCAGACCGTTGTTTTCGCCGCTGCCGGCGACATTGCGGAAGGCAAGGCTGAGGTAGTTACAGGTCGTCTGCGCCGGAGCGATGAACCTGATCGCCGGCGCCAGCAGTTCGTTGGTGTTGGTCAGCAGATCAAGGCCGTTGAAGGCGCCGGGCGCCTGTTGCAGGGCGAGCAGGGCGTCGGCGGTCGGTGGCAGCTGAGCGTAGAGCGTCGGCGAGGAGTTGAGGACCGGAATGCCGGTGCGCAGAGCGGCGGCGATCGTCGGCGAGGTTTCGCCAAGCGCCTTCGCACCGGGCCTGAGTGCGGTGAAGAAACGTTCGGAGTCACGCAGGAAGGGTCGCAGCGCCGGCAGGTCTTCGGTCGCCGCATCGAGGGTTTCGGGACCCTTGGAGATCGTTTCCTGGATGTATGGACGCGAGACGCGGGCGAAGGCGGCGAAGGTGCGGTCGAGGCCGGCGAACATGCTTGCCTGCTGCTCGGCGACCGGGGCCACGGTGGCCGAGAGGCTCTCCAGGGCGCGCCAGAATTCGCCGAAGCCGGTACTCGGCGAGACCAGGTTCGCCAGCGCCGGCTGGCCGCTTTCGATCAGCTGGCGCAGGGCGACGAAGGCGTTGTTGAGCTGCGGGCCGCGGCCGGCCAGGCCGTTGCCGAAGCCGGCCAGGTTGCGCTGGATCGCGGTCCTGGTTTTTTCGTCGAACATGTCGAAGAACTGGTCAATGTCGACCGGTTCGGGCCGCGCGGCGGAGCGCGGGATCGTTTCGCCGGCAGCAAAGCCCTGCTTCGAGTCACCGGGGACGATCTGCACGTACTTAAGACCGAGCGGCGATTTGGGCCGGATGATCATCGTCGAGTTGACCGGCAGTGGCTGCACGTTCTTGTCGAGGCTGAGGCTGAGTTCGGCCGAGACCCTGCCACCCTCTTCCTGCACCGGCACCACCGACTTGACCACGCCGACCCGGGCACCGCCGATCCGCACCTCGTTGCCCTTGACCAGTGCATTGGCGTTGGGGACGCGGGCCTTGAGGTTGTAGGTGGAGACAAAAGGCAGGCCGTTGTTGGCGTTGTAGGCGAGGAAGACGGCGACGATTACGACCAGCACCGTGACCGCGCCGACGATCACCGGGCTGCTTGCCACTCCCTGTATGCCGCCGCGGTTTCTCATGGGCCCAGGAGGTAGTCGAGGAGGGCACGCTGGCGTGGCGCCGGGAGCGCCGTACCGGCGCCGAGCCGGTGACCGTCACCGAGTTTCGGCGTTTCCGACGTGGATGGGTTGGTTGGGGTGGAGGGCGCGAGGGACGAGAGCGGTTCGCCGGGACGTGCCGAGGTGCCACCGGCTCGCCTCGCTTCTTCTTCTGCAAAGAAGGCGCCCAGGTCGGCACTGCTGATCGACGACGTGCCGGCGTTTTCGCCGGTGAATTTGGCCGAGCAACCACTGGCTTCGACCTGGTATTCGAGGCAGTTGGTCAGCGTCGTCAGCAGGCGGGTGTAGTGACCGTATTTGTCGAAGGCATTGTTCGCTGCGGTGGCGTTGTAGATCAGGTCGACGAGACCATCAAAGCCCTTCGTTTCCTTTGTGCTTTCAAAGAATTCGGCCAGCTTGGTCGTCGGTTCGGCGCCGGATTGCGCCAGGTCGCGGGCTTTGATCACGAGTGGGTCGACCCGGCGGAAGGTCGGGCCGGAAAGTTCGCCGTTGACCCCGAGCGACTTCAGCGAGACGGTCGAGGCGGCGGAGAAGGGAGTCAGCAGGCGGGTCGCTTCGGTGAACGACGGCGCCGCCTTACCCAGCGCGGCGAAGGTCGGCGTGGCGGCGTCGGAGAAGCCCTGCAGGCTGTGCATCGTGGTCCGGAACTCGCGCAGGAAAGCGGGGAACTTCCGCAGCGAGGCTTCCAGGTCCGCGCCCCGTTCGGCACTGGCCTGCGCGGCGGCGCCCGAGTTGGCGAGGAAGCCCGCGACCTGGGCGCGTTCGCGCGAGAGCGGCCCGAGGATCTGCTCGGAATCGGCGGCGAGCTGGGTCAGCTGGTCGCGCTGATCGTTGAGGATGCCGAGCAGGCGGTCGATGTCGCGCAGCGCCGGGTTGGCCCGCTTGACCGCTGCCTCGATGTCGGCGCCACGGCCGGCGAGGCCGGCGCCGAGTTCGTTGAAGATCAAACGGAAGCGCTGGGCGTAGGGAAGTTTGTTGATGTCGTTGATCAGATCGGGGTCGACGCTGGTGCTGTTGTTGCCGAGCGGCAGCAAGTACTGGCCAGCGCCGGGCTGGCCTGAGGGGACCTGCTTCAGGGCCGGCGCCGGCGGCGCGCCGGGAGCGCGCGGCACCGTCGGCCGGCAGTCGACGAACTTCTCGCCGATCAGAGACTGCGGGCGGATCAGGCAGCTGGCATCGCTGCGAAAATCCTGGAAGCCGGGATCGGTGATCCTCATCACGATCACGGCCTTGCCGGAGACCGACTTTTCCTTGCCGTTCTCGTCGTATGCGTCGGTTTCCCCCGGCAGGGTGACGCCGACTGACTCGATTTCACCGACGTTGGCGCCGGCAACGCGGACCTGCTCGCCCTTGACCATGAAACCGCCGTTGTCGAAGATCGCCCGCACGACGTAGCCTTCGCCGCCGCTGCCGCCGGAGGAGATCAGGACGATCGCGACGATCACCGCCGCGACCAGCGCGCCTATGACGAGTGCTTTCCTCATGGGCCGGGTGGCGCGTCGGCCGGGTTGCAGTCGGACGTGGTCACGCCGGAGCCGCCGTGCGGCGGTTCGACGAAGGGGTTGGAGCCGTCGGCGGCGTTTGCAGCCGCCCCGCCGGGACAGCGGCGCTTGACCCCGGCCGATTCGCCGAACGGTGCGTACTGTTCGCTCGGCGCGATCGGTTCAAGGCTGCGGTTGCCGCCGTTGAATTTGAAGAGGTTGAGGTTGGCGAAGCTGGCGCGGACGTAGTGGCCGTCGCCGTCGTAGGGCGCGCTGACCTGGCCCAGCTTGGCGAAGCCGTTGAAGAGGTCCGGCGAGTAAGCGCGGATGAAGTTGAGGTTGGGCTGGAAGCCCGCGATCGCACCTTCGACATGGGGGAATGCTCTGGAGGCACGCCGCTGCACCGCCGGCAGCGTGGCCAGCAGTTCCGCCGTGTCGTTGGCAAAGCCCTTGCGGCGGACCGAGAGGCGAAGGTTCTTGAAGACCGGGACCGCCTTCGAGAGCACCGGGCGGAGTTCGCCAAGGAAGGGCGCGAGATCCTTGGTCGCCGTCTTCGAGGTGTCGATCAGCGGTTCGACGTCGTCGAGGGCGGCACGCAGGTTGACGAAGGTCGTGTTGGCCTGGCGGAAGGTCGGCGGCAGCAGCTGCAGGCTCTGGCTGAGCGCCGTGTTCTGGCTGGCGATCGCGCCGAATGCGGCGTTGGCGTTAGCGATCGCGCTGGCGAGCTCGGCGCCGCGTTCGGAGACCGCCGTGCCCAGCCTGCTCGAGCTGACCAGGAAACGGGCGAAGAGCTTTTCGTCGGCGTTGAGGTCACCGGCGAAGGCGCCGGCGCGGTTGAGACCGACGCCGAGGTATTTGAAGGTCCGGTTGGCGTCGCTGCCGCGGCCGGCATAAACCCCGGCGTTGCCCTTGATGAAGTTGGCGAGCCCACGCCGCACCGGCGCGGGGAAGGTGTTGAAGAACTGGTCGATGTCGACCGGGGTGGTGGTCGAGGCAAGGCCGAACGTAGCGTCGTTATCCAGCGCCGGGTTGCTGTTCGGGCCGGGGCTGATCGAGACGTAATGGTTGGCGACGCCGGAGAGCGAGGTCGCCCGGATCGTCGCCGTGCTCCCCTCGTGCAGCTCCTGGCTGACGCTGACGACGACCTTGGCCAGGTTGTCGTCGGTCAACTCGATGCTTTCGACCGAGCCGACCGGCTGGCCGCCAATTAGCACCTGGTTGTCGGGCACGAGCTGGCTGGCGTTCTGAAAGAGCAGGTTGTACTTGTGTTCGCTGCCGCCGCTGAAGATGACGACGGCGAGGGCGATGACCGCGATGGCAAGGACCGCGATGACCGCGATCCGCACAGGGGTGATCCCCCGGCTTTGTGCCGAGCCTTTTTCCTCGCCTGAGGTGTTGGCAGCCACGGATCGTCGCTTGCGGTTCCCCGGCCTCCGATTCCGGCAGAACGGCTGGCGAATCGTATCCGAGCGACCAGCTGCCACGCACGAGCTGAGCAGTGACTTAACTGGAATTCAACGCGCTACTCTGGACCTGCGGTGCGGTTAAGGGACTGGGAGGCGCTTGGCCAAATCGAAGAGGAGCGGAAATGCCGATGCGCAAACGCCTGACCTTTGCTGTTGCCATGGCTGTTGGTGCAGCCATCATTATCGTCGCCGCGGCCAGCGGCGCGCAGTCGCCGGTGCTGACCGCGCCCGACGGCAACACCCAGAGCATCGCGGTCAAGTTCACCCCGCAGAAGCTCTCGAAGAAAACGGCGGAACCGGTGACGCTGGAGGTGACTACCGCTACAACCACGACCAATCCCGCCGCCAACAAAGGGGCGCCGATCCCCGCTGTAGAGGCGATCGTCGACTTTCCCAAAGGGACGAAGATCTTCAGCAAGGGTTACCCCACCTGCGATGCCGGGCTGATTCAGAACACCTCAACCGAAGCCGCGCTCGAAGCCTGCAAAAAAGCCAAGATCGGTGGCGGTGAGGGTACGGCGGACCTCGTGGTCGGCGAAAGGATCTTCCCGGTGACGACGACGATCACGGCCTTCAACGGCGTCGCTGTCGGCGGCAAGCCGGTGATTCTTCTCCACACCTACAGCCAGTCGCCGATACAGACCACCCTGGTGCTGGTCGGCGCCGTAAGCAACCTCAACAAGGAAGGCTACGGGCCGCGACTCGACGTCACGATTCCGCTGATCGCCGGCGGCCAGGGGGCGATCACCGGCTTCCACGTGAAAATCTTCAAGAAGTTCCGCTACAAGGGCCAGCTGCGCAGCTACGTCAGCGCCACCTGCGCGACGAAGAAGCTGAAGTCACGCGGGAAATTCGTCTTCAAGGACGGTGAATCGCTGACCCCGGAACTGAGCGGGAAGTGCAGCCAGAAGCCGGAAGCAAGGAAAAAGTAGCGCTGGCGCTCAGACGTTGAGCCGCGGCAGCGATCGCTCCAACCAGCGCGGCAGCCACCAGACCCGGTCGCCGATCAGCAGCATCAGCGCCGGTAGAAGGACAATGCGGACCACGGTGGCGTCGAGAATTACCGCGACGGTCAGTCCCACGCCGAGCTGGCTGACCGTCGCGATCGGCGTCCCGGCGAAGGCGATGAAGACGGCCAGCATGATCACCGCGGCGCCGGTGATCACCCGCGCCGTCTTCTCGAGGCCGAATTCAATCGCGGCGGCGTTGTCGCCCTCGAGGTCGTAGTGCTCGCGCATCCTCACCAACAGGAAGACCGCGTAATCGATCGATAGCCCGAAGACGATGCCGAAGATCATCACCGCCCCGACCGCGTCGACATAGGTGCGCCCACCCAGCGGCCAGCCATCGGGAACGTTGGTGAGCAGGGTGAGGATGCCGAAGGCGACGCCGACCGTGACCAGGTTGAGGCCGACCGCGATCGCCGCCAGCGGCAGCGCCCGCAGGACGAGGATCAGGACGAGGAAGGTGGCGAGCGTGATCGCCGCGACTATGTAAGGGATCTGGTCTTTGGTCACGCGGCTGTAGGTGTTGAGGGTCGGCGGACCACCGGCGACCCCGGTGATGACGTTGGCTTCCTTGCCGAGCGCGTCGGCGTCTTCTTCAAGCGTCTTGTTGAGCGCGATCGAACCGGGTGAGTTGAAGCCGTAGCGCGAGAAGACGGTGATCGTCGCCGCTTGACCGCCGCCGTTGATGTCGACCGCTTCGGAGGCCCGTTCGTGGGCGCGACCGCGTGTGCCGTCGAGCGCCGAGAGAACAAAGTAGCCCGAGTTGAAGATCCCCGGCGAGGTGCGGCGCAGTCTGGCAGCGCGTTTGTTGAGGCTGTCGCTCTGCGAGAGCACCCGGACCGCGATGCGGCGGGAGCCGGACTGCAGCGGGTAGGACTGGCTGTAGCCCTCGGCGAGGCTGCGCTGGAGTTCGGTCGTGCCGCCGGTGAGCCGGGTCAGGCCGCCCGCCAGGGCGCTGGCGCCGTTACCGAGGCGGTCCAGACCGCCCGCCAGCCTCGTCGTTTCCCGGTCGATCCTCGCCGCCTGTTTGGCGACTTCCTTGCCACCGGCGGAGATTTTGTAGAGGCCTTCCGAGAGCCGTTTGGCGCCCGTCGCAAGTGTTTCGATATGGGAGGTTTCCGAAGAGATCCAGCGTGAGACTTCCTGCCCTTCTTCGGCGTCGTCGAGCAGGCGAGCCTGCAGGGCGGTGAGTTCGGTCGGCAATCCGGCGTATTCGGGAGCGTAGGGCTGACCTGTGGCTGGATTGGTTCCACTGATCGCTGCCGTGGCATTGCGGACGGCTTCGAGCGCGGGCCCATAGTTGGGATCCGACTTGCCCGAAGTCATCCCCTCAAGCTGTTTCAAGGCCGCTGCCAGTTGTTCGGCACCTGCCTGCGCGGCGGCTTGGAGCTGGGGTGCCTTGATATTGGCGTCGCCGAAGAGGGCCTTCTGAAGTTTGTGCGACCTCCGCAAGGCGTTGTTGCGAAGGTTGGTGGCGACATCGGGAAGACCGAGCTTCAGCTGGAAGCCGCCGAGCGCGGCGCGGGACTGCGCCTTTGACAGCTTCTTGGTTCCTTTCGCGAACTTGCCGAGACCAACCACGGCTTCCTGGGAGCCGGCGGCGGCCTGACCGAGGCCGGTTGCGATCGCGATCGCTCCCTCTTCGGCCTTGCCGGACCCTTCGGCAAGCAGCCCAGCCCCGGCGGTTGCTTGCGAGAGCCCCGAGCGCACCGTGGCGACGGCGGTGGCGACGCGACCCAGATTTCGTCCCAGCCGCGCCACGTTTGCCAGCGGCCCGACTTTTTCGTTGGAAGAAAGCACCCCGGCGAAGGTTTTGCGCAGCGGTTCCACGGCCTTCGAGACCTGTTCGGGACCGACCACGTTCTGCACCCCCGGCGTGGCCGCGATGCGCCGCTGCCAGCGACTCAGCGCGGCGAGGCGCTGGGGCTCGGTGATCGTGCCTTCTTTGGCCGCGGCGACGATCGTGAACGGCGCTTCGTAGCCGCCGCCGAAGGCGTGCTGAATTCGTTCCGCATCCTGGCGAGCAGGGTCGTCATGAGGAAGCTGGCCAACGCTGAAGGGGCCGGTCTTGAGCGCGATCGCCGGCGCTGCCAAGACCAGCACCACGCCGCCGATCAGCGCCGCGACCGGGGCGGGCCGGCGGAGGGCGGCGGAGACGACGGTCATCAATCGCGAGCGCTCGCCGTTGGGCTTGCGACCGATCCGCCAGCGGTCGATGTTGGGACCGAGCAGGACGAGGATCGGCGGGCCGAGCAGCGTCGCCACGACCACGGTCAGCACCACGACCATCGCCAGCGTGCCGGCCAGCGAAGCAAGCAGGACCCCCGGGACGATGAAGAAGGCGACGGCCATCGACAGCACCAGGGTGCTGCCGGCGAAGATCGTCGTGCGGCCGGCAGTGCGGCGGGTGGTCCAGGCCGCGTCAAGCGGGTCGGCGCCGGCGGCGATCTCCTCGCGGAACCGCGAGACCATCAAGAGGGCGTAGTCCACCCCCAACGCCAGCCCCATCATCGAGCAGACGGTCAGGGCCAGCGCGCTGACGTCGAACCAGTTGGTGAGGATCGCCAGCATGCCGCGCGAGGCGAAGACCGCGATCGCGCCGAAACCGAGCGGGACCGCCGCCGCCACCGGCGAGCGGAAGACGAGCAGGAGGACGAGCAGGAGGACCGGCAGGGCGATCAGCTCGGCCCGCTCGCCGCCGCTGATCGACTCGTCCTGGACCGAACGCAAAAGCGTGGCGAAGCCGCTCTGCGTGGCGCGCACCGGCGAGTGGATCGATTCTTCGATCGCCTGGTTGACCAGCGGCACCCGGTCGTTGACGGCCTTGTCGAGGTCGTCGTGGAAGTCGGCGACGATCAGCGCTCGATCGGGGCTGGGCCGCAGCTGCCCGACGGTGCCGACGTCCCAGGGCGAGAGCGTGGTCACTTTCGGGTCGCGTCGCAGGTTGCGGATCAGCGCCGGACCCTGGCGGTCGATCGCCGCCGGCTTGCCCTGGAGAAGAATCGCGAACGGCGCGGTATCGCCGAAGTACTGGCGCAGCATGCCGTTGGCGTCATGGACCTTGGTGCCGCCGATGTCGAGTGAGCTGGGAGTGAGCTTTTCCTCGAGGCTGAAGCCGAAGCCGACGAGGACCGCGATGAAGACCGCGGCAACCGCCAGCGCTCGCCGCGGGTAGCGCAGCATCAGTGGCGGGCGAGCCTTGTCCTCACGCTCAGCGCGCGCGTTGTCCCTTGGCCCCCTGCTCCTCCTCACAGGCACGCCCTGTAGTTTGGCGGTCCGAGCCCCGGAGCGGGTGAAAAGAAACAGAAGACTCTGTTAAGGACGAGCTCCAGGGGCTCGCGCTTGAACGGGGCGCTAGCCTGGTTGTCGGAGGAGATTTGAAGCGACTCTTGGGAATTGGGGTGGTTATCGCCTGCGTCCTCTTCGCGGGAGGGGCAAACGCGGCGCTGGTCAAGGTCGGCAACCTGGTGCTCACCGCCGACGGCGGCTTCACGCCGCGGACGCTGCCGCAGCAGACGTTCGCGCCGATCGACTTCACCGGCCACGCCGACCTCAGGTCCGCCGATGGCAGCGTTCCGCCGCCGCTGCAGCAGGTGGTTCTCGACTTCGACCGCGACGGCAGGCTGAGCACTGCCGGCCTGCCAATCTGCCAGCCAACGCTGCTCGAAGAAGTGACCCCGGCGGAAGCCCGCGCCCGCTGCCCCAAGGCGATCGTCGGCACCGGGCACGTGAGCGCCCTGATCACGCGCGAAGCGGGCCCGCCGACCCTGGCCAGCTCGGCGATCACGCTCTTCAACGGCCCCCCCCAGGCAGGCCACCCGACGGTCATCCTCCACGCCCGCACCACGGTCCCGGCCACGCAGAACTTTGTCCTCACGATCCCGATCGAAAAGCAGGCCGGGCTCTACCGCTATCGGGCAACGGTCGACGTGCCGCCGATCGCCGCCGGCCGCGGTTCGCTGATCCATCTGGACGTCAAGATCGGCAAGCACTATCGTTACCGCGGCTCCGAGCGCAGCTACACCGCGGCTCGCTGCGGCGACGGCGTCTTCCGCACCCGCGGACGCTTCACCTTCGCCGGAGACGTGATCATCGAAGGCAGCGTTGAAAAACCCTGCACCGTCCGTCGATAGCCGAGCTTCTTCAGGGGAGATATGGGCCGCGAAGGACTCGAACCTTCAACCTTGAGCTTAAGAGGCTCCTGCTCTAACCAGTTGAGCTAGCGGCCCTGGGGTTGAGAAGTATAGGAAGGGCGATCGTTATTCGCCGAGGGAGCCGCCGGTGCTGCCCGAGAGGCCGCCGAGCGGATTTTCCAAGGCTTCCTTGCGCCGCGATCCTTCTTGTTTGGCGGCTTCCACCTTCTGTTTCTGGAATTCTTTTCCGCGCTGGCGATATTCAGCCATCTGTTTGCTGATTTCTTTTGCTTCTGACTTGGCCGGGGCCTTGGCTTTCGCTTCCTTAGTCGCCTTGTCTCCGGCGGCGAAATCGCCCGCGTAGTACTCGTAGATCGCCAGGGTGGTTAGCGAGTTGACGGTCGGCTGCGTTTCGGCGGCGATGCGCTGCGCGGCGGCGGCTTTCTCAATGTTGGTCACCGCTTCTTCGAGGCTGGCTCCTGATTCGGCGAGGCCAAAGTAGGCACGCGAGACGAGCAGCGCCGTCGACGGGTTGGGTTCCTCTGCCTGCTTCAGGTAGCGAGCCCAGGCTTCGACCCCTTGGCTGAGCTCTTGGCGCCCTTCAGCCGTGAGCTGGGTGGCCCCGGTTTCGGGGTTGACTTCGGTCAGGGCGTTGCCGGCGGTGATCCGTGTCCGGGTCAGGGAAAGCAGCAGGGCCTCGTTAGTGGGCTGCTTTAGCAGTTTGCGTTCGGTCCGTTCGGCTTGTTCGTCGAGGACCTTGCTGGCGCTCGTCGTACCGCCGCCGCCGAGTATGTTGCCGATGCTGAACGGCCCGACGACGAGGAAGAGACTGGCGCCCATCAGCAGCGCGAGGATCGCGTAGACGACCCGGACGACGTGCTTGCGTCGTCCACTGGTGTCGAAAACCATCCGACGCTCGCCTTCTGCCAACTCGAATCAGTGCTCCTGGGTTGAGGGCCTTGCCATTTCCGCCTCCCTCGGCGTGCCAAAGGCGCGAGCGATCAAGATACTCAACTCGAACAAAACAAGTAGAGGAACCATCTCGATCAGCATCGAGATCGGGTCGACGCCGGGCAGCGCGGCGGCGACGACAGCGATGATCAGGTACGCGTAGCGCCGGTTCTTTTTCAGCTGCTCGACGCTGACGATGCCGAGCCTGGTGACCGCGAGGATCGCCAGCGGTAGCTGGAAGATCACCCCGCCGGCGAGCATCGTGGTCGAGAAGAAGCTGTAGTAATCGCGAGCGCGGACCTGGACGTTGAACTGGGTGTCGTTGAAGTTGAGCAGGAACTTCACTGCCGGCGGCATCACGACGAAGTATGCGAAGGCGACGCCGGCGAGAAAGAGCAGCGGCGCGGCGAGCAGCAACGGCAGGATCATGCGCCGCTCGCTGTGGCTGAAGGCCGGCAGAACGTAGGCGTAAGCCTGGTAGAGGAAGATCGGCAGACAGAGGATCAGCGCCCCGTAGGTGGAGACGGTGAGCGTCGTCGTAAACGGTTCGGCGATGCCGAAGGTGATCAGCTTGTCGTGGTTACTGGGAAGCGGCCCGTTGGCGATTTCAAGCAGCAGGTTGTTTTGCCAAAAGCAGAGCGCCAGGGCAACGCCGAAGACGACCAGGCAGACGACGATGCGCGTGCGAAGCTCGTCGAGGTGCTCGACAAGGGTAAGGCGATCCTCGTGAGAGACCGCCTTCATGCGAGCCACTGTGGCTGTCCTCAGCTGCGGTCGTGAACGACCGGCTTGCCCTCGGCGCCCTTGGCTACTGGGGCTGGGGGCTCAATCGCCTCGGGCTGCTCCGGCTCGTGGTTGTCGCCACTGACCGAGCCGCGGAACTCGCGGATTCCTTTGCCCAGGGAGCGGCCAAGCTCCGGCAGGCGTTTCGGTCCGAAGACGACCAGGGCGATGATCAGGACTATCGCAAGCTCCATAGGTCCGACATTTGGCATGCATCAATGGTACCGGCAGCCCAAGGCGAACCGGATCGCAGCGAATTGGGGAGACGACGTACTTGATTTTTGAGTTTTGTGGGCATGTTGGGAAAAGTGCGAATTGAGTCTTCGTTTCGCGGGTTCGATAGGGCAGAGATGAGAGACGCGAGCGCCAGTCAGACGAAGATCGCCGCCGGACTCCACATCTGTCCGCAGTGCGCATCGACGTTGGTCCAACCAACCTGCTGGGAGCAGGCGGGTGACCGAGGGCACTGGCGACTCTGGCGCCGTTGCCCGGAGTGCGACTGGCACTGCGATGAGGTCCACGGCGAAAGCGCGATCGACGCCTTCGATGAGGAGCTCGACCTCGGCACCAGGGCGCTGAGCGAGGTGCTGAAAGAGCTCGAGCACGAGAACATGCAGTTCTTTGCCGACACCCTCAGCGCCGCTCTCGCCGCCGACCTGATCACCGCCGACGACTTTCGCTAGCGCGTCGCTAGCTGTAGCGCTGGACGACTCCATCGGCAACGAGGCCGAGGAGCTGGCGCTGCTCGGGGTCGAAGGCGGCGCCGTCGAGCCGGTCCTTGGCCGCCGCGACCATCGCCAGCGCCCGCGAACGGACCTGATCCAGCGCCCCGGTTGCGGCGATGCGGTCGCAGAGCGCCTCGGCGGCGGCGAGGTCGAGTGCGCGCAGGCCGCTCGAACCGATCGACGAGTCCTCGGCCGCAGCAAGAATCAGCGGCAGGGTGACCGTACCGTCAAGCAGATCGGTGCCGCGGGCCTTGCCGGTGCGCTCGGCCGGACCGGAGACGTCGAGCACATCATCGAGCAGCTGGAAGGCGAGCCCGATCTCCGCACCGAAGGCACCGAGCGCCTCGCTGTCGCTTCCCATCCGGCAGGCGCACTCGAACAGCTTCGCGGTCTTGAGGCGGCAGCGCTCAAGGTAGCGTTGCTCGGAGATCCTCAGGTCAAAGGCATCCTGGCGCTGGGCGAGCTCGCCGCGGGCCAGGGCTGCCGAGGCCTCGGCCAGCAGCGCGACCGAGCGGCTGTCGCCGTGTTCGGCGAGGAAGGCAAAGGCGCGCGAGAAGAGCAGGTCGCCGGCGGAGACGGCGCGGGCGCGCCCGGAGACTGCGGCAATCGTCGGCTGGCCGCGGCGCAGCGGGGCGGCGTCGAGAACATCGTCGTGGACGAGCGTCGCCATGTGGACCAGCTCAATCGCGGTCGCCGCTCGCACGGCCTCCTCCCCCCCGTCGGCGCCGGCGCAAAGTAGAACCAACAGCGGCCGTAGCCGCTTGCCTCCCGCCGCCAGCGTCGCCGCCAGGTCGGCGCTCAGCGGCTCGCCGTGGCCACGGCTCTGCTCGCGCAGTTTCTCCTCGACCTCGCCCAACCGCGCCGGCAACCAGCGGCTCGAAGCGTCGAGCACCGCGGTCACCGGCGGTGGGACGGCGGAGGGTCTGGTCACCCGGCGATGCCGCTGTGGATCGTGACGATCCCACCGGCGAGGATCGTGTACCTGATCCCCTCGAGGCCGGCCGCATCCATCCTCTCCGCCAGGCCCCGCGGGCCGGGAAAGGTATGAACGGACTCGGCCAGATAGGCGTAGGCCTCCGGGTCATCGGAGAGCCTGCCGAGGAGTGGCGCGATGCGGTCGAACCAGAGCGAGTAAAAGGTCGAAAAGGGACGGCGCCGGGGCCTGGTGAACTCGAGCACGACCAGCCTTCCCCCCGGTCGGAGAACCCGCGCCATCTCCCGCAAGCCGCGGTCGCGATCGGCGAAGTTGCGCACCCCGAAGCCGACGGTGACCGCATCGAAGCGCCCAGCGTCGTATGGCAGGGCCAGCGCATCGGCCCACTCGAAGCGGACCCCCTGCACCTCCCGTTGCGATGTCTTCTCCCGCGCCAAGTCGAGCATCGGCTCGGAAAAGTCGCAGCCGACCACGTGGCCGCCAGGGGAGATGCGACGAGCAAGCTCCAGCGAGAGGTCGCCGGTGCCGCAACAGACGTCGAGCGCGGAATCCCCCGGGCCAAGGGCGGCGCGATCCGCCGCTCGCTCGCGCCAGTGATGGTGAAGGCCCGCGCTCATCAGCGAGTTCAGCAGGTCATAGCGAGCCGCGACCCGATCGAACATGCGGTTGACCTGCTCCGCGAACTGGGCGGAGTCCCGAGAGGGCTTAGTCGAGTGAGGAGAGGAAATCGGCGAGCTCGTTGAGCTTCTTCGGCGGTAGGTCGCGGAAGGAGGGCATGATACCGGGGCCGATCTCTACCGAGCGCAGGATCGCCGCGCGCGGAATCCGCTGCGCGATGTGGGTCAGTTCGGGGCCCGGCCCATTGTTGCCGTTCTCGCCGAGCTTGTGGCAGGCGAGGCAGCCGGAGCCGGCGACGATCTCCTTGCCGGCCTCGTAGCGCGGCGCGACTTTCATGTCGATCTCGGTCGGCGAACCGCCGGTGGCGCCGAGGAAGCTGAGGTAAGCCATCGCGGCGATCGTCAGGCAGCCGGCGGTGGTCGCGATCGGCCGCCGGATCGGGTTGCGCTCCGGACCGCGGTCGTAGAACGGCAGCAGCAGAAGCAGCACCATGCAGATCGTCGGGATCCCGATCGTCGCGATCGGGACCAGCTCCGGCGGCTTGATCACGCGCAGGAGCTCGAAGAGGAAGAAGAAGTACCACTCCGGCCGCGGCACGTAGGTGGTCGAGGTCGGATCGGCCTTGGGGCCTTGCTCCGCCCCGAGCACGACCGACATCAGGATGATCACACCGACGACGATCAGCATCATCGCCGAGTCCTTCAGCACCGCGTAAGGGAAGAAGGGCTTGCCCTTCTTCTTCAGCAGCTCGTATTCCTCGAGATAGGCCTGCTTGTCGGCGGGCTTCACGAAACTGCTCCGTTGGATGGCGCGGCCCCGTTGCCCTCGACGCCCGCATCGAGCTGGGAGACCGGCGCAGCGACCTTCGGCTTGTCAGCTTTCAGCCAGGGCGGCGCGGTGGTGCCGAGCTTGACCACGAGGTACATATGGGCGCCGATCAGGGCGATGATCGCGCCGGGGACGAGCAGCATGTGGATCGCGTAGAAACGAGAGAGCGTGGTCGCCCCGAGCTCGGGGCCGGCTCTGAGGAAATCGCTGAGGTAGGGGCCGACGACCGGGCCGGTGCCGTTGATGTTGATGCCGACGACCGAGGCCCAGAAGGAGCGCTGGTCGAAGGGCAGCAGGTAGCCGGTGAAGGCCATCGTCATCGTCAGGATCAGCAGCACGACGCCGATCACCCAGTTGAGCTCGCGCGGGTACTTGTAGGCGCCGAAGAAGAAGGTGCGGCCCATGTGGAGGAAGATCAGGATCACCATCACGCTCGAGCCCCACTTGTGCATGCCGTGGACGAGCTGGCCGAGGAAGACGTCGTTATTGATGTGAGCGATCGAGGCGTAGGCCTGGGTCGTCGAGGGCGTGTAGAACATTGCCAGGAAGACGCCGGTGATCGCCTGCGAGATGAAAGCGATCAGAGTGGCCGAACCGAGCGTGTAGAACCAGTTGGTCCCCTTCGGCACCTTGCGGTAGAGCATCCCGGTGAGGAATCCGGATGCCGCGGTGCGCTGGTCAACCCAGGCAAGGACGTCGGCGGGCGCGTCCTTGGCCTGTTCGCCAAGGCGCTTGGCGTCGCTGGGACGCTCCGGCGGCGCCGTCTTCAGGTCGGCGGGGGCCGGGCCCTTGACGCCATTGCCCTCGCCCGGCTTAGCGGGTTTGCGCAGTGGCGCGGGGATTAGGGAGTCGAGCTTCATCGTCGCCTAGCGCCTCAGCCGCTCGGTGGTGGGAAGGTGGACGGACGGGGCGGATACAGATATTCCCAGACCCCGCCGGTGAACTCGCCGGGGTCGCGGGCGCGGACCGGCTCGAGCTGCGAGGTGACGCTGTAGCGCGGGCCGAGCTCGACCTGGCCGTCGCGGACGCGGGTCTGGAATTGATCGAGCGGGCGGACCGGCGGACCGCCGATCCGTTTGCCCTGGAAGTCGTAGACGCCGCCGTGGCAGGGGCAGATGAAGTTGCCGGCCGCCTCGACGAAGCGGACCGGGCAGCCGAGGTGGGCACAGCGATTGGAGACGGCGACGAGCTCGTTCGGTTTCTCGCCGAGCTGCTCGGAGCTTTTGCGCACGTAGGCGGTGGTCTTACCGGCGTCGCCGATTCCCTCGGTTTCGGTGAAGACGACCTGGCGGTAGGTGTCCTCGACGAAGTCGCTGACCGGGCCGACCGCCTCCCAACGCTCCTTGCCGCGGTGGAAGATCGGCGCCACGGCGAAGCCGACTGCCGGCAGCACGATCGCCGCGCCGGCGAGGCCACCCAGCCCCTGCACCGCGACGGTGAAGGCGCGACGGCGCGTCATCGACTCCCCCTCGAAGTAGCCGGGGGGTTCGGGGGTCGGGCGCTCTGGCCGACCAGCCGCCTCGGCCCCGTTTTGCTTGTCCGCGTCGTCGCTCAACAGCTCAACCTCAAGAAGTAGGAAGTCTATTGACTCGGGCCAGCTCGCGGTCGGCATGCTCCCCACCGCCGGCCGCAAGGGCCGCGGTGCGCCAAAAGCCGGGCACCTCGTTCTCGCGTCCCTCGGCATGGAGTTGGGCACAGCGGCCGATCAGCTCGGACAGCACGGCAACCGCCTCATCGTCGCCCAGGGCGGCGAGCCGCTCGATCCCGAGCGCGTAGAGGTAATCACCGGCAAGCAAGGCGAGGTCGTCGTCCTGACCGCGCAGCAAGCGCGGCGTTCCGTAGTGCAGCAGATAGCCCTCGCGCACCGCCTCGACCACCAGCGCGTACTCGCCGGGGGCGGCCGCGGCGCGTTCGCCGAGGGCCGCGAGCAGGCCGAAGACGGGCTGCTCGGTTGGCTCGACCACATGCGCCGAGATCGGTGTTTCCTCCTCGCGCAAGCGCGTGGCGAGGGCCGTCAGCGCATCCTGCGGGCTGAAGGAAGTCACCAAGAGCCTCGCTGCAACGCGCTGCCCATGCGTAGGACGGGGAAAACGTTGCACCTCGTCATCGCAGGGCCTCGTCGAGCGACTCGGCGGCGGCTTCCAGCGTGCGGTCGATTGTCTCCTCGCTGTGGGCGAGGGAGACGAACCAGGCCTCGAACTGCGAGGGCGGCGGATAGATCCCCCGCTCCAGCATCGCCCGGCAGAAGCGGGCGTGAGCCTCGAGGTCGCAGGCCGAGGCCATGGCGAAGTCGCGCACCGGCGCCTGGCTGAAGAAGAGCGTGAGCAGGCCGGGAGCCGCCGCCACCTGCAGGAGACGGTCCTTGGCGAGGGTGGCGAGACCTGCGGCAAAGCGCTCGGTGAGGGCAGTGAGGCGCTCGTAGGCACCGGCGTCAAGCGCGCGCAGGGTAGCGAGGCCGGCCGCGGTGGCGAGCGGATTGCCGGAGAGGGTGCCGGCCTGGTAGACGTCGCCGGCCGGGGCGACGCGCTCGAGCAGCTCGCGTGGGCCGGCGAAGGCCGCCGCCGGGAGGCCGCCGCCGAGCACCTTGCCGAGCACGGTTAGGTCGGGCTCGACCTCGTAGAGCTGCTGGGCGCCGCCGCGGGCGACGCGGAAGCCGCTGATCACCTCGTCGAAGATGAGCAGAGCGCCGGCCTCGCGCGTGGCGGAGCGGAGGAACTCGAGGAAGCCCTCGGCCGGCGGGACGACGCCCATGTTGGCGGCGATCGGCTCGGCGATCAGGGCGGCGACGGCATGGTCCTCCAGCGCGCGTGAAACCGCCCCGCGGTCATTCCAGGGCACGACCACGGTTCCCGCCGTCTGCGCCGCCGGCACACCGGGACTGGCCGGGATCGCCAGCGTCGCCAGGCCGGAGCCGGCCTCAGCGAGCAGCCCATCGGAGTGGCCGTGATAGGCGCCGGCGAACTTGACCACGACCTCGCGGCCGCTCGCGGCGCGGGCGAGGCGGACGGCGCTCATCGCCGCCTCGGTGCCGGAGCTGGTCATCCGCACCATCTCGGCCGAAGGGACGCGGGCGATCACCTCCTCGGCCAGTTCGACCTCCGCCTCGGTGGCCGCGCCGAAGCTGGTGCCACGCACGGCGGCGGACTCGACCGCGGCCAAGACGGCCGGGTGGGCGTGGCCGAGGATTAGCGGGCCCCAGGAACCAACCCAGTCGACGTAACGGTTGCCATCGACGTCGACCAGCTCACACCCCTCGCCACGCTCGATGAAGATCGGCTCGCGCCCAATCTGGCGCATCGCCCGCACAGGGCTGTTAACTCCCCCCGGAAGGACTTTCACCGCTCGCTCATACAGCTCGTGAGAGCGCATGGGAACGCTAGGTGCCGATCCCGGTGGGGGTGGAGCGTCTTGTACTTTTTCGGCGCGCGCTCCGGGCGACAGCAGTTGCCGCATCACCGAAAAAGTTAAGCGGAACCCCCACCGGGATCGGCACTACGAGTGCTCCGCCTCCCACCTGGCGTAATCCTCGGTGAAATAATGGAGGCGAATCTTCTTGTACTCGGTCGAGGAGTAGAGGGTGGCCCGGTCGTCCGGGCCCATCCCGCACTCGGCGGCGATCGAGTCGAGGATCGCGTCGCACTCCTGCTTCGAGCGACCGTGGGCCATCGTGAAGACGCTGTAGGGCCAATCGGCGTAGGTCGGGCGCTGGTAGCAGTGCGAGATGCCGCGGAAGGAGGCCATGCGGCCGCCGACCTCCATGATCTCGTCCTCGGGCACCTTCCAGACCCCCATGCCGTTGGCCGAGAAGCCGGCGCGGCGGTGGTAGAGGATCGCGGCGACGCGACGCAGCAGCTTGCGCTCGATCATCCCGCCGAGATGCTCGAGCAGGTCCTCGGTGCTCATCCCCAATTCGCCGGCGGCTTTGTCGTAGGGCCGCTCGACCGGATCCATCGGGCCCTGCAGGGTGCGGATCACGGCGATGTCGCGCTCGTCGTAAGGCTGCGCCTCGAGCTCGCGCGGTGGTGAGGCGTCGACCGCGGCGGCGAGGGCGTCGGTGCCCTTCTCCATCTCGAGGTTCATGTTGATCTTGAACAGGGTCAGGGTCGGCAGCTCGCGCATCGACTCGGCGCCGGTCTCGCGCATCAGCGCCTCGAGCGTGCCGGCGAGGCCGAGCTCGGAGTCGGGCGGGGTGGCAATCGTGAACCAGAGGTTGAACTCGTGGGTGCGCAGGTAGTTGTGCGAGACGCCGGGGTGGGCGTTGACCGCCTGCGCCGCCCGCTGGGGATTCTCGGAATCGACCTTGGCCGCGACCAGCATCGACTCGTAGCCGAGCGCGCGGGTGTCGAAGATCGGCGTGATCTCGCGGATGATCCGCTCGTCGAGCAATCGCTTGGTGCGGGCGAGAACGTCATCGAGCTGCAGCTCGGCCTCGGAAGCAACGAGTGCAAAGGGCTCTGGATCGAGCGGGAAGCGCGACTGCAGCAGGTTCATCAACCGCTTGTCGGTCTCGTCGAGCGGGATCGCGGCGCCGTCCTTGCGCGAGCGGGCCTTCGACTGGGGGACCTTTACCGAAGCCATGCCGCGGCCTCCTTCGCGTAGTAGGTGACGATCGCGTCGGCGCCGGCGCGGCGGATCGAGGTCAGGGTCTCCAGCACGGCGGCGCGCTCGTCGATCCAGCCCTGCTCGGCGGCGGCCTTCAGCATCGAGTACTCGCCGGAGACGTGGTAGGCGACGAGTGGGGCGGCGGTCGCGTCCTTGACCTGGCGGACGACGTCGAGGTAGGCGGTGGCGGGCTTGACCATCAGCATGTCGGCGCCCTCCTCGAGGTCGAGCTCGGCCTCGCGCACGGCTTCGGCGGCGTTGGCGGGATCCATCTGGTAGCCGCGGCGGTCGCCGAACTCGGGTGTCGAATCGGCCGCGTCGCGGAAGGGACCGTAGAAGGCCGAGGCGTACTTGGCGCTGTAGGCGACGATCGGCACGCCCGAGTGGCCCTCCTCGTCGAGCTGGTGGCGGATCGCCCCGACCCTGCCGTCCATCATGTCGCTGGGCGCGACCGCGTCAGCGCCGGCCTCGGCGTGGGAGACGGCGGTTTTCGCCAGCAGCTCGACCGTGATGTCGTT
This sequence comes from Solirubrobacterales bacterium, assembly GCA_035605695.1. GTDB lineage: Bacteria > Actinomycetota > Thermoleophilia > Solirubrobacterales > 70-9 > VRUE01. The sequence continues at coordinate 39,970 of DATNGZ010000019.1, forward strand.
GTCGACCTCGCCCTCGCGGATGAAGCCACAGTGACCGTGCGAGGTGTACTCGCAGAGGCAGACGTCGGTGATCACGGTGAGGTCCGGGTGGGCCTCCTTGAGGGCTCGAACCGCCATTTGGACAACACCCTCGTCGTCATAGGCGCCGGAGCCGGATTCGTCCTTGGCGGCGGGGATGCCGAAGAGCAGGACGGTGGCGACGCCGGCGGTGGCAATCTCGGTTGCCTCGGCTACCAGCTCGGAGATTGAGAAGCGCTCGATTCCTGGCATCGAGTCGATTTCCTCGCGCACGTCTTCTCCGGCCACTACGAAGAGGGGCTGGATCAAGTCCGCGGGACTGAGGTTCGTCTCACGAACTAGACCGCGCAAGGCCTCGGTGCGGCGCAAGCGGCGCATGCGTGTTGCGGGGAACGGCACTGGGAGCGAGTTTAAGGGAGGAGCGAGAGCACCCCTCTCCGGACGTGCGGCTTACGCCGCACTTGAGTGTCCGGAGAGGGGTGCTCTCGCTCCTCTACTCAAGCCGTGGCTAACAATGCGGTTTCCGTGGGTGGATAGCTTTCGGCGGTATGGAGGCGGGGAACGGGACGAACGTGGCCGTGCTTGAGGCACGGAAGCTGGTGAAACGCTTCGGTGAGCGCGAAGCTTTGCGGGGGATCGATTTCGAGGCCGCTGCGGGGGAGCTTGTGGCGGTCATCGGGCCTAATGGGGCTGGGAAGACGACGTTGCTTTCGATTCTGGCGGGGATTTCTAGGCCCGATGGTGGTGAGGTGCATGTGCCACAGGGGGAGGTTGGCTGGGTTCCTCAGCAGGCGGCGCTTTATCGGCGCTTGACGGTTGAGGAGAACTTGATGCTTTTTGCTCGACTCGAGAAGCATCAGGATCCTCGGGCCTCGACTGAGCAGATGTTGGAGCTGACCGGGTTGATGGAGCGCCGGGGCGAGATTGTTGCTCGTTTGTCTGGGGGGAACCAGCAGCGGATCAATATTGCGATTGGGCTGCTGGCGCGACCTTCCGTGCTGCTGCTCGATGAGCCGAGTGTCGGGCTTGATCCACGGCAGCGGGCGCGGCTTTGGGAGTTTGTTTCGGCGCTGGCCTCGAATGGCGGGACGACGGTGATCTTTTCTACGCACGACATTCAGGAGGCGGAGCGCTATGGCGGGCGGCTGCTCGTGCTCGCCGACGGTGAGGCGCTCTTCGATGGCTCGCCTGATCAGCTGCGCGAGGCGGTTCGGCGCGAGGCGCCCGAGGCTGCCGATCAGGACTTCGAGACCGCCTTCGTTGCCTTCCTCCACCACCGCGGGCACTGATGCGCTGGCTCCTACTCAAGGACCTGCAGATCCTCCGCCGCTCTCCCCTGCAGGCGTTCCTCCTGGTTGCCTGGCCGGTGCTGATCGCGGTCCTGGTCGGCCTCGCGATCTCGGGCTCGCCGAGCAAGCCGCGGATCGCCTTCCTCAACGACGTGCCGAGCGACGCCAGGGTTAGCGTCGGCACCAGCCAACTGCCAAACATCGGCGTCAGCGATCGCATCTGCGAGCGGGTCGAGTGCGTGCGGGTGAAGAGCCGGGCCGAAGCGGTCGACGAGGTTCGCTCCGGTGACGTCCTCGCTGCCCTGATCCTCCCCGCCGATCTGGTCGACCAGATCAACTCGCTCTCGACCCCGAGCCCGAGTACCCCCAAAGTGGAGGTGATCGTCAACGAGGAGGACCCGGTCAAGGCGCGCCTGGTCAACGACCGGATCAACTCACTGCTGACCCAGGCGAACCTGGTGATTGCGAGGCGGATCGCCAGCGAAGGCGGAAAACTCATGGGCCTCCTTCTCAACGGCGGCCAGTTGAGCGCGCTCGGGCAGACAATTCAGATCCTTGGCCTGCGCAACACCGCCCGCATCCTCTCCGCCTTGCGACCCTCGCTGCCACCTGGGCCATCGCGCGAATCACTCGACCAACTACTGCAGTTCACCACCCTCACCCGCGCCAACCTCGGCGCCGCGGCGCCGCTGCTCACGCGCTTGACCGAACCGATCGCGGTCGACAAGCAGGTGGTCAATGCCTCCACCCCACCGCTCGAAGTCTTCGCGATCGCAGTCGCCGCGACCTTCACCCTCGCCTTCGTCACCGTCCTGCTCGTCGCCGGCTCGCTGGCGCTGGAGCGCGAGGAGAACGCCTTCCCCCGACTCACCCGCGGCCTTGTCTCCCGCTCGGCGCTACTGACCGAGAAGGTCGGGCTGGGCGTCGCGGTCGGGCTGGTGGTGACGCTGTTGATGCTGGCTGGCCTGGCGCTCTTCGTCCCCCTGCACTGGAGCCGTTTTGGCCTCTGGCTGGCGGCGATCGTCGCCGGGGGCGCCGCCCTTGGCGCGGCCGGGGCGGCGCTGGGAGCGGCTGCCCGCGAGGTCCGCGCCGTCTCGCTACTCGCCTTCATGGTGACCCTGCCGATCGCCTTCCTCTCGCTGATCCCCTCCGGCACGGTGGGCCCAGGCCTCTACGACGCGATCAAGCTCGTAACCGCGCTCTTCCCCTTCAAGCCCGCATTGCAGGCGATGACCGGCGCCCTCGACCCGGGCGGACCGAGCATCGCGGCCGCCCTCGGGCACCTGGCGATCCTGATTGCCGGCTACGGATTGCTGGCGCGCGTAGCGCTGCGTCGCTTCACGGCAACATAGGGGCGGCGGGGGCCTCCTCAAAGCCACCGCCGCCCCTGTTCGTGATCTGCCTACCAGCCTCGCTCGAGCGTCAGGCGACGCCGCTCCATTTTTTGCCTTCGAACCCTTCGCCCAGCGTCACTCCCATTTCCCCTTCGAATTTGGCTTCGCTTGCGCCGAAAAGCAGTTTGTCGGCGAATAAGCCTTTGTTGTTGGGCGTGAACACGTGTTCGACCTGTTCGGTTTCGAGCGACGGATCTTCCAGCACCAATTTGCCTTTGACCACCACTTCTTTGGGCAGTACACATTCTTCGCCCGAGAATTTCATCGTCATGAAGGGCGCTCCGGCAGTTTCCGGTTCGACCCTCAGATAGGTTTTCCCTTCGTGTAAGAACAGTTCCCCTTTGGTTGACGCTTCGACCGGTTCCGCCATTTTGCAAGGCACTTCTTTTTCACCGGATAAGATTCTGCAGTTGATGTCGATTAACCACTTCGAGCGCCAGACGCGGGGAAAGGAGATCTTGGAGTGGAATAAGAGCCGATCGCAGTGGATCACGATTCCGATTCCCGGAACCCTGAATAAGAGCTTCGGGTTGAGGTGCACCGTTAAGGCCAAGGGAACTTCGGTTCCTTCTTTGACTTCGGCGCCGCCGACTTTCCAGTTGGCCTGGGCCGAAGGCGAGCTGAACGCCGCCAGGCTGAGGGCGATGGCCAGGCAAATGCCGCCAACGCCGAGCTTCCTTCCTCTCTTGTACATCTCTATGTCCTCTCTTTTCGGTTACGGCTCGATGAGCTGAGGCGACGGTCGGTCGCCATGCTCAAGGGTCCAGCCTGCCAGCTGGACCAGTAGTACGCAAGTTTTTTTGAGTGGTGAGCGGGAGGACCCGCTCCGGCGCCTATGCCGACGGGAAGATGCGAGAAAGCGACTCGGTCCGGACGCGGGCCAACTCAGGATCGGTGACGTTGGCGAGCACGAAGGTGTCGAGACTCTCGTCGGGGCAGAGCAGCGCTCGCAGGCGCTCCAGTATCTGCGCCTCGCTCAGCTCGGGAAGGTCCCGCCCGCGCGCCGGTACGGCTGAGAGGGCGACCTCGGCGCCATCGAGCAGCAGGTTGCCGTGCCGGCTGACGTAGGCCGAGAGCTGCCGCGGCTCCTCGCCCTCCTCAATCCGGCAGTCGACCCCCTCCAGCGCTGTCGGCACGTAGTTCGGCTCGGTCGCGGAGATAACCCCGATTTGGGCGCTGGTCATGTAGATGACGTGGACCTGCACCTCGGTGCGAGGGCTGCGTTGCAGGGTGGCCGGGATGGCGCCGTACGGCGAGATGTGGGCGGAGTAGACGACGTCGAAGCCGGCCAGGCAGGCCGGGACGACGAGCACTGGCTGGTCGCTGAGCGCAAGCTTCCTGGAAAGGACCTGAGGGGCGGCGTTGGAGCCGTAGGCGAGCACCGGCGTCCGCTCCTCGCGGTCGATATCCACCTCAGCGGGGTCGAGCGTCCGGTGGCCGAGCTGGGCGAAGGGCTGACGCGGAGCTGCGTAGGGATAGCCCAGCGCGCGCTCGACGACATCGTTTCGCTCGTTCACCCTCCACACCCTTTCGCAATTCCGCAGCTAGGGTCAGGCGACCATGGTGGTTCTCTTCATCGGCGATGTCGTCGGCGGGCCAGGGCGGCGCGGGCTCGCGGCGGCGATGCCGGAACTGCGCGAGCGCTACGCGCCGGATCTGATCGTCGTCAACGGCGAGAACTCCGCCGGCGGGATGGGGATCACCGAGAAGACCGCTGCGGCTCTCTTTGACGCCGGCGCGGACGTGATCACCACCGGCAACCACGTCTACCGCCACCGCAGCGTCTACAGCTTCCTCAACAGCAGTGATCGCGTCGTGCGGCCGGCCAACTACCCCTACGCCAATCCCGGCCGCGGCTACACCGTGGTCGAGAGCGCCGGGCGGCGGGTCGGCGTGATTAACCTCAGCGGCATGATCGGCCTCAAGGTCGCTCGCTCGCCCTTCCACGAGGCTGACAACATCCTCGAGAAGATCGAGTGTGACTTTGCGATCGTCGACTTCCACGCCGAGGTGACCAGCGAGAAGGTGGCGATGGGCTGGCACCTCGACGGGCGGGTTGCGGCGGTGCTGGGAACTCACACCCACGTGCCGACGGCCGATGCGCGGGTGTTGCCGCAGGGGACTGCGTTTATTTCCGACGTCGGGATGACGGGATCGCGGACCAGTGTGCTTGGTGTGAAACCGGAGCTGATCCTCAAGTCGCTTATTACTCAGATGCCGGTTCAGTTTGAGACTGCGGAAGAGGACGTTTGGGTTATGGGGGCGGCGGTTGAGGTGAACGACCAGGGATTCGCCGACTCGATTACACCCGTGATGGTTCCTGCTCCTACTGGTTAAAACCGTGGCCGGGTAGGGGATCCGGCACCACTCCCCGCTCAACTTTTTCGGTGGAGAGTTTGCGGCTCGCCGTTGGCGAATTGCCGAAAAAGTACAAGCCGCGGGGAGCGGCGCCGGATCCCCTTTCCAGGGACGCCATTGCTACTAGGAGGAGTGGGTAAAACCACACTATGTACAGGTAGAACCAATGGTGCATTGTTAGCTGTATGCCGATTAGCAGGGCCGCACCCAGCGCGGCTACCTGGAAGAGCTTCTTGTCCTTGGGGCGGAAAGCGAAGAGCAGGGCGAGTGCGGCGACTGTGGCCAGGATGGCTATTCGTAGGGGTTCCAGGGTTGGGGTTTGGCCCCAGATGCTGAAAGGTGAATTTCTGCCCGCCTGGTAGGCGATTGTGCGGTCGTAGAAGGTGTGCAGGCTCGGGTCGATTGCGGGCCAGAGCATTACGGCTACCGTCGTTGCCACGAAAGCCAGAGCGAACCGCCATCGCTTCTGGCCGTAGGTGGCGAGCATTGGGACCAAGACGACGGGGGCGAACTTGGCGAAGGTGGCCAATGCTGCCATTACGCCTCGGGTCGCTGGTCTTGCCAGCGCAAGCAGGGTGGCGACTAGGAACATCGCGACGAGGGTGTCGTTTGAGTTCGACAACAGCGCAAAGGCTGTGTACGGGTAGGCGGCCCAGCCGAAGGCGAGGGTTGCGGCTAGCTTTTTCCCCTCCGGGCCGGGGCGGATTCGGCGGCCGAGGAAGATCAGTAGGGCGAAGGTGGCCAGGTCGAAGAAGACGGCTGCACCGTGAGCGGCTGGGAGGTCGTTCCAGGTGCCTGACCAAGACCAGATTCGCTCGAAGGGGACGTAGGCGTAGTAATTGACCGGGCCGTAGGTGTCGCCCTGGGAAACGTCTTCGGGGAAGTTGTCGTAGATCGGTTCGCCGTGCGAGACCCGGTCGGCTCCGACCACGCCCGCATAGCCAACGTCAATTGCGCCGGAGTCGGCCATGTTGAGTCCCACCCGGAAACCGATCAGGAAGAGGGCGGCAATGAGGAGCCAGGAGGCGGACCAGTAGGGCCGGATCCCCTCCCCTCCCCCGCGCAAGCCGATCCACAGGGCGCGGGCGAAAAGGTAGACGAGCGGGATGTACTGGAATGGGACCGAGACGCCGATTTCGGCGCGGTTGAAGAAGAAGTGGGAGGCGCCAAAGCCGAGCAGGGCAAGGAGGTCGAGGTTGGCGACCCGCCGGCGTCGATGGCGGCGCCAGTCGACCAGACCAAGCAGGAAAATCGCGCAGAGGGGCAGGAAGACGTACGGAGCATTGAGCTTGTGGCCGAAGGCGCCGGAGTAGCCGCGGGCCATTTTCCAGGCCACTTGGTACCCCGTCCAGGACTCCCGCACCCGGCCGCTGTTCGGATCGACGATGACCAGCGCAACCTCTTTGTCGTCGGCGAAATACGCGACCTCCCAGTTGCCGTCAACCTTGTTCGCACTGTGTGACAGCGCCCCGTTCTCCTCGCGCTCCTTGGCCACATCGGGATCGCGATTGGCGGCCGCGGCTGCTTGGACTTCCGTGATCTGGGCTGGTGCGGCAACCGCGGCGGGTGAGAAGGCAAGGGCAGCGGCGGTCAGGGGCGCCGCCAGCCACCTCATACGCCGAAGTGCTCGAGTACGGCCGGCGCCACGTCGCGCAGCGTCCACTGGCCGCGCTCGCTTGGGTCAGCCGGACCGCAGCCGACGAAGAGCAGCGGGCCGAGCGAGTCGCCGGCGTGCAGGGCGCCGTGACTGCCGCCGCCGGCGTGGGTGACGCCGCCCCAGTCGACCGCCTCGAAACCGGGTGCGAGCGAGAGGAGGAAGTCGCCAGCGTGGGGACTTCCCAGCGCCATCCAAACCCGGGCAAGCGGATCAGGGTAGGCGTCGCTGCGCAGCCTGCCGTTCTCGATGCTCGCCTCCACCACCTCCAGGTCACCCTCGACCTGCCAACGCCCGCCGCGCAGGTCGGTCAGCTCGCCGCCGGGCTTGAAGCGGAGCTGCCGCTCTCCCCTTTCGATCACGGCCGTCGCCCCAGCTACCGGCGTACTCGGCTCCTCCCGCCGCAGCGGCGCACCGTCGCCGTCCTCGAGCCGGCAGACCAGGTCGACGCCCTCGATTACGCCCAGCGCCTGCCGCACCGCCTCGGGGTCGGCGCGCTCCCCCTCGCCGGGCAAAAGGTAAACGTGCGCCGCCCGCCCAGTGGGACTGACCGCGAGCTGGGCGAGCTCCGGTCGCGACTCCGAGGGCTGCAGAACCGACCACTCGCGGGCGAGCAGTTCGGCTAGTGGAAGGCCGCGGTGGACCTCTGTCTGCGCGTGGTCGGCGAGCAGGATTACCGCGTAGCGCTCGAGGAAGTCGTCGATGCCCCCGGCCGCCTCGACGACTTTGCCGAAGCAATGGTCGGCCTTGGCGATCGACTCGACGCTCGCCTCCGGTCCGTGCCGGTGCGAATAGTTGTCATTGTCGGGAAGCGAAAGGAGGAGGAAGTCAAAACCGTCGTCGGTGACCAGCTCCGCCGCGCAGCAGGCCGAGTAGCCATCGCGGCTGCCAGGGATCGAGGTCGCCTTGCAGGGGACTTCGCGGCTGGCGTAGAGATCGCCGTAAAAGAGCTCCGCCGGGCCCCAGGTGTGATGGCGAAACTTGAGCCGCGTCGCATCGACGGCGCGGCGCAGCAACCCCTCGAGTGAGACCTGGTGGCGGTGGCGCCCCCGGTAGATCAGGAAGGGCGTGCAGGCGGTGCGCAGGCCGGCGTCGTCGAGCTGCTCGAAGGCCGTCTCGATCCCCGGATTCAAATGGGCCAGGTTCATGTTGTAGACGAGGTCGTAGAGGGTGCGGAAGACGCCGAAGGCGCGGCTCGCCTCCAGCGACGAGCCGTATTCGACGTAGCGCCGCTCGAGCCGGTGATACCAATTCATGCCGCTGATCCAGTGCTCGTCACCGCCCACCCCGGTCACCATCTCGGCCGAGGCGACTGGGGTGACGGAGGGGAAGCTGGAGACGCAGTCAGGGACCAGCACCCCGCGCTCGATCAACTCGCCGAAAGTGGGCGCCCTTCCTTCGTCGACGGCCCGCAGGAGCATGTCGGTGCGCAACGAGTCAACGTAGGTAAGGATCAGCTTCTTGGCAGGCATCCCGCCATCATGCCGGAGGAGCTCCTTTGCTCCGGCGACCAGAGACCGGCTTAAGCCCCGTCCCGGTAGGGGTGGAACGTCTTGTACTTTTTCGTCGTCCACCTTGAGGCGGCAGCGACATTCGCTGCACCGAAAAAGTTAAGTGGAACCCCTACCGGGACGGGGCTTAACGCAGCACTCGCAGGCCGGCGTGCTTGCGCTGGGCCCGGCGGCGACGCGAGATGCCGAGCCAGGCGAGCGCCGCTACGACGAGCAGCGTGGCGGGTGAGATCAGGATCGCGACCGCGACAACGACGAGCGCCGCGAGCGAGACGAGGAAGGCAAGCGCTCCGCCGCCGCTGCCCTCGCGGCGACCGGCGCCGCTGACGATGTCGCTGACGATGAGGCAGGCGACGACCGCGCCGAGCAGGCAGAAGAAGGCGCCGGCAAGCGAGTTGACGTCGGCGCTTCCCGAGAGCAGGAAGCCGATGACGAGGGCGATCACGCCGGCCAGGATCGTCATCCGGCCGCGCGCCGAGCCATGCGTGCCGGTGGTGCCGGCGAGCATCCCGATCGCGATGCCGATGCCGAGCTCAAGGCAGATGCCGGAGAAAGATCCCACGCCGAAAACCTAACTCCCCCGGCGGGTCGGTGCCGATCCGCCACACTATCCGCATGCCCGAGCCGCCCCATCGGCGTCGCGCCCACGCGCGCAGCAGTGACCTGGAGCGCTACGCCGGCCTGTTCGCCGAGCGAACCCAGGTCATGCGCTCCTCGGCGATGCGAGACCTGATGGCGGTTACCGCCCGCCCCGACGTGATCTCCCTCGCCGGCGGTCTGCCCGACACCTCGACCTTTCCGCCCAAGGCCTTCGCCGCCCAGATGACGCGGATCGCCCAGGAGTCGGCGGCCGAGGCGCTCCAGTACGGGCCAACCGAGGGCTTCGGCGAGACCGTCGACTGCATCGTCGAGGTGATGGGGGCCGAGGGGATGCTTCCCGACCCCGAGGACGTGATCGTCACCACCGGCGGCCAGCAGGCGATCGATCTGATCTGCAAGGCCCTGGTTAACCCCGGCGACGCGGTGATATGCGAGGCCCCGACCTACCCCGGCGCGATTCCGGTCTTCTGCAGCTACGAGGCCGAGACGATCCAGATCGAGTGCGACGGCGAGGGGATGCGGATCAACGAGCTGGAAGCGGCGCTGCAGCGCCTCGACCAGGAAGGGCGCCGACCCAAGTTCGTCTACTCGGTGCCGACCTTCCAGAACCCAGCCGGGGTGACGATGTCGCTTGAGCGGCGGCGGCGGCTGGTCGAGCTGGCGCGCGTCCGCGAATTGCTTGTGGTCGAGGACAACCCCTACGGCTTGCTGCGCTTCGGCGGCGAGCCGCTGCCGCCGCTCTACCAGCTCGACGGCGGCGACTTCGTGATCTACATCGGCACCTTTTCGAAGATCCTCTCCCCCGGCATCCGCCTCGGCTGGGCGGTGACGCCGCCGCCGGTGATGGAGAAGGTGGTGCTCGGCAAGCAGGCGGCCGACCTCTGCACCTCGACCCTGACCCAGTACTTCGTGCGTGAGTACTTCGCCGAAGGCAGCTGGCGTCAGTACATCGAGAGCCTGATTGAGATCTACCGCGGTCGTCGCGACGCGATGGTCGCGGCGCTCGAGCGCTACTTCCCAACGCAGGCGACCTGGACCGAGCCCGACGGCGGCCTCTTTATCTGGGCGACCCTGCCGTCCTATATCGACACCGGTGACCTGCTGGCGAAGGCGCTGCGCGAGAAGGTCGCCTTCGTACCCGGCCAAGCCGCCTACGTCGACGGGCGCGGGCGCAACTCGATGCGGCTCAACTTCTCGGCCGGCGGCGAGGATGAAATCCGCGAGGGCATCCGCCGCATCGGCAAGACGATCGCCGAGCAGGTCGAGCTCTACAGCGCGCTGACCGGTGAGGACGCGGCGGCATCGGCGCCTCCGAAGCCGCCGGAATCGAGCGAGGCGGAGAACGTGGTCCCGTTTCGTAAGACCGGCGAGGGTGCCGCGTGAAGGTCGCGGTGTTGAAAGGCGGCCGTTCGCTCGAGCGGGGCGTCTCGCTGCGCTCGGGGGCGCGGGTCGAAGACGCGCTGGGGCGGCTCGGCCACGAGGTACTGCCACTCGAAGCCGACGGGGACCTGGTCAAGCGGCTGATCGCAGCTGAACCAGACGTCGCTTTTATCGCCATGCACGGCATGGGCGGTGAGGACGGCACTACCCAGGAGCTGCTCGAAATCCTCGGCATCCCCTTCACCGGGCCCGGCGTCGCCGCCTGCGCGCGCTGCATCGACAAGGTGATGGCCAAGCACGAGCTGCGCTCGGCCGCGATCCCGACGCCCGACTGGTTCGCCTTCAACGAGACTGCCTTCCGCGAGCTCGGCGCCGCCGAGGCGCTCGGCGGCCTCGAGGATCGGCTTGGCTTCCCGCTCGTGGTCAAGCCGAGCCGCGGCGGCTCGGCTCTGGGCGTGAAGTTCGCCGAGAACTGGTTCGACGTACCCGAGGCGCTGATCTCGGCCTTCAGCTACGACGACCGGGTCCTGCTCGAGCGCTTCGTCGACGGCCGCGAGCTGGCGGTCAGCGTGCTCGGCGGGGAGCCGCTGCCGATCGTCGAGGCGATCCCAAACTCGGGCGACAGCTACGACTTCGAAGCTCGCTACGAGATCGGGCGCACCTCTTTTGTCTGTCCGGCCGAGCTCGGGACCGAGGAGGCGGGCGCCGTGACCGCAACGGCGCTGGCCGCTTACGAGGCGCTCGGCTGCTCGGGCTTCTCGCGCGTCGACCTGATCCTCGGCACCGATGGGCCGCAGGTGCTCGAGGTCAACGCGATCCCCGGTCTCACCGACACCAGCCTCCTCCCCCAGGCCGCCGAGGCGGCGGGGCTGTCATTCGAGCAGCTGGTCGAGCGGATCCTCGACCTGGCGCTGACACCGGCTAACGCCTAAGAGTCCTCGCCCTGCGCGAAGTCGTCGGGAGTGACCTCATCGAGGAACTCTTTAAATTTGTCGACGACCTCCTCGGTGTCCTCGACGTCGTGCTCGAACTCGATCGCCGACTCCTCGATCACGTCCTCGTCGGCGAAAATTGGGGCCGAGACGCGGACCGCGAGGGCGAGGGCATCGGAGGGACGCGAGTCGATCTCCATCTCGGTGCCGTTGATCGAGACCGTGATCGAGGCGTAGAAAGTGTTGTCGCGCAGCTCCGTCACCGAGACCCGCTCGCATTTGGCGTCGAGTTGCTCGAGCAGGTCGGAGAGCAGGTCGTGGGTCATCGGCCGCGGCGTCGATGCTCCCTGCAGCTTCATCAAGATCGCCGCCGCCTCCGGATGCCCGATCCAGATCGGCAGGAACTTGTTGCTGTCAACGGTCTTCAGCAAGACGATCGGCTGCTTGCCGACCATGTCAAAGCTGACACCGTAGATCTGCATCTGTTGCACGAGTGGGCGATCCTGGATTCGAACCAGGGACCTCGTCCTTATCAGAGACGCGCTCTAACCAACTGAGCTAATCGCCCGCAGCCAAGCCGAAGGATAGCGGGGGAATCGAGGCCGAAAGGCGGCGGTACTCAGCGGCGGCCGCGCTTGAGAGCGGCGGCGAGGGCGAGGGCCTGGTCGAGGCCCTCGAAGCGGATCTCGACCGCGATCTCCCCTCCCCTGGGGCGCACCGTCACCTCGTGGCCAATAGCCGACTCGAACTTGTCCGCAACCTCGCGCATTGCAGCGGCTTCTTCCGGCGCCAGCACTGGTGTAGAGCCGCTTTTCCTCTTTGGCTGGCCAGCCAGCTTGGCCCTGTTCTCGGTCTCGCGGACCGACCAGCCGGCACGCGCGGCGTCGCGAGCGAGGCGGCGGCGGACGTCGTTGCCGTCGGCGCTGAGCAGGGCCTTGCCGTGGCCCTCGCTGAGCTCGCCGGACTCGAGCAGCTCGAGTGCCTCATCGGGGAGGTCGAGTAGGCGGATCAGGTTGGAGACCGCCGGACGGCTGCGACCTACCCGTTTGGCTAGATCCTCCTTGGAGAGGCCAAGCTCGTCGACCAGGGCAGCGCAGGCGCGCGCCTCGTCGACTGGGTTGAGGTCCTCGCGCACCATGTTCTCGATTAGCGCTACCTGCAGGCGCTCGGCCAACTCCTGGTCGCGGACCACTGCCGGGACCTTCTCCAAGCCGGCCGTCTGGGACGCCCGCCAACGCCGTTCGCCGGCAATCAGCTCGTAGCTGCCGTCGGGCAGAGGGCGGACGAGGAGCGGTTGCACAACCCCGTTGGTTTCGATCGAGGAAGCGAGACCGGCCAGCGCCTCGGGATCGATCTTGGTCCGGGGCTGGTTCGGATTCGGCTTGATCAGCTCAATCGGCAGCTCGCGCAGCTCGCCGGTGTCCTCCGCGGCGGCCTCGGGCAGGATCGCCGCGAGGCCGCTTCCGAGCCCGCGCTTGGCAGTCTTAGCCACGCTCCACAAGCTCCTCCGCAAGCGCCCGGTAGGCATCGGCGCCGCGCGAGTTGGGCGAGTGCTCGGTCACCGGCAGACCATAACTCGGCGCCTCGGCGACCCTAACGCTGCGTGGAATGACCGTTTTGAAGACCATCTCGGGGAAGTGCTGGCGCAATTCGCGCTCAACGTCCTGCGCCAAGCGGGTGCGCTCGTCGTGCATGGTGACCAACAGCCCCGACACCTCCAGCGCCGGGTTGAGCTCACGCCGAATTGTCGCCAGCGTGTCGAGGAACTGGACCAGGCCCTCGAGCGCCAGGTACTCAGCCTGGACCGGCACGATCACCCGGTCGGCGGCGGTGAGGGCGTTAACGCTGACCGGCCCAAGCGAGGGGGGGCAGTCGAGCAGGGTGTAGGCGAAGCGCTCGCGAACGGGGCCGAGGCGCTCGCGCAATCGGGTCTCCGACCCCTCTATCCGCGGCAGCTCCACGGCGGCGCCGGCAAGATCGCGGTTGGCGGGCACCAGCCAGAGGTTGTCCGGACCGGCGGGACGAGCCGCCTCGGCAACCGAAACGTCGCCGGTCAGGCAATCGTATGAGGAGGGGTGCATGTCGCGTTCGCCGCCGAGGGCGACCGTCGCATTGCACTGCGGATCGAGGTCGACCAGAAGGGTCTGGGCGCCCGAGGCGGCGACGCAGGCGGCGACGTTGACCGCGGTCGTCGTCTTGCCGACACCGCCCTTCTGGTTCGAGATCGCGTAGACGACGCCCATGGCGAAGCAGACTATTTCTCGGGGGGTCGGGGGTGCTGCGCCCCGATCCCCCTAACCGTAGGGGCGCTTCTTCGCCATGCCCGGCCGTCGCGGCAACCTGGGAGGGGTCGAGCAGCTCTTTCGAATCAGATGCAAATGGCGATGCTCGCTGCCCGCGTAGGGGCCTACATGGAGGATCTGCTCAGGGCGCATTGCCAGCTCCGAAGCGGCATTCGCCAGTTGGGCCTCCTCGTCGGGGTCGCGCTTGCCCTTCCAGGCGACTAGGACGCCCCCGTCGACTAGCAATGGCGACGCCAGCTCGGCGAGGGTCGCGAGGCGACCTACGGCCCGGGCAGTTACCGCTGCGTATGCCTCGCGACCGTCGCCTTCGGCAAGCTCCTCCGAGCGGGCGTTGATCACGCGGGCATTGGCAATACCGGCCTCCTCGATCGCCCGCTGGATGAATTCGCACTTGCGGCCCACCGACTCGATCAAGTCGACCTTGGCGTCGGGGAGGGCAACGGCCAACACAAGCCCCGGAAACCCCGCCCCAGAGCCAATATCAGCGATTCGAGGTGCCGTTACCAGTTGCTCGAATTCGAGGCCGGTCAGACTGTCCGCAACGTGCACCCGCCAAGCCCGCGTCGGATCGGTAACGGAGCTAACCGACGCCCGCTCCACCTCCAAAAGCTCCAAGACAACCGAGATCGTCGCCCTCTGCGCCTCACTGAGAGAGCTCCCCGGTGGGGGTGGAGCGTCTTGTACTTTTTCGCAATCAGCCATGGTCCCCCAGCCGCAAGCGTGGCTCGAAAAAGTTAAGCGGAACCCCCACCGGGGCGCTCTCTCCTACTCCGAAACCAAAGGAGCGACGACCACGCACCGATGCGGCTCGTCGCCTTCGCTGTACGTCTCAACGCCGGACCGATCCTTGAGGTGCTCGTGGACGACGCGGCGCTCCTGCGCACTCATCGGATCCAGCTCGACGCTCTCGCTGCCACCCAACGCCTGCTCGGCAGCCCGGTCGGCCCGAGCGGTCAGGGTTTCGCGGCGCCGCTCGCGGTAGCCGGCAGCGTCGACGACGACCCGCTTGCGCTCACGCATGCCGCGGAAAGCCGCCTGGTAGGCGAGCAACTGCAGCGCGTCGATGGTCTGGCCGCGCTTGCCGATCAGCAGCCCGTAATCGTCGTCGCCCTCAACGGAGGCAGTGATGCGGTCGTCCTCCACCCGAATCTCGACCTCACCACCGAGGTCAAGCTCATCGAGAACGCCCTCAACAATCTCCCGAACCCGCTCCGCGGGCTCCTGTGGCCAGTCGTCAGCTGTGGACACGCCGTGCAGTCTATGCACGAGAGTGCCGGCGCGGCGGGTCCTGTCATCGAATGGGGCCCACCACCCCTTCCGGTAGCTAAAGCTTCCTCAGGGGTGGTCCCCCCATTCGATGCCACCCCCCGCGAGTAGAGCTTTCGTAGAGACAGCCCTGAATCCGGAGAGCTAACGAGGGAGCCTTTTGTCGCAAAGCTTCTAGAGCTCAAACCGCGCTTCGACTCGAGGCGCGCAGCAAGCTCAGGCTCGGGGAGGGACGGCGGGGGTGGTCTCGCTGGAGCCTCGCGAAGCGGCTCCGCAGAGTGGTTCTAAGCCCCGAAGGGGGTCCTGGTTAGCACCGCCTTTTGGCGGTGCTTGGGCTCCAGCGAGGCCACCCCCACCGTCCCTACAACTAGCGTCTCTTCTTCTTCTTCGGCGGCCGAGGTGGCGGCTTTGCGGCCATAGCCTCTGCAGGCGTAGCCACAACGGGCGCCGGAATCAGCTTCTGGATCGTGTACTGCTGGCCCATCGTCCAAAAGTTGGTCGTAATCCAGTAGAGGATCAGGCCGGCCGGGAAGCTGATGATGAAGGGGACGAAGATGAAGGGCAGGATCATCATCATCATCCGCTGGCTTTTGTCGGCCGTCACCGACATCACCAAGCCCGAGACCAGCTGCGTGCCGATGTAGAGGACCAGCAGCACGATCAATTCGGCGCCCACCGCCTTCGCGGTCAGATCGTTGATGAAGAAGAACGACGCTTCGGCGCCACAGTGGCCCGCCTCGCAGCCAATGTCGGCCGGTAGCTCGTGGCGCAGCACGTAAAAGAGCGTGATGAAGACCGGCAGCTGCGCGATTAGCGGGATGCAGGAGGCAAAGGGGTTGACTTTGTTCTCCTGGTAGAAGCGCATCATCTCCTGCTGCATGCGCTGGCGATCGTTTTTGTACTTCGCCTGGATTTCTTTGATCTGCGGCTGCAGCGCCTGCAGCGCCCGCATTCCCTTCAGCTGCTTGTAGGTGAGCGGGATCAGCAGCGCCCGGGTGACGACCGTCAGCGCGATGATCGACATCCCCCAGCTCAGCCCGGCGCTGTCGTGGAAGAACTGCAGGACCGCGTTGGCAACGTCGATCAGCGGCTGCAGGATGTTGGCGACGACGATCACGAGTGCACCTCACCGTGGTGGACAGCAGGATCGATCGGGCCGACTTTGAGCGTGAAGCGCTCCGGAACGGGGTCAAAGCCGCCGTGGCTAAAGGGATTGCAGCGCAGCAGTCGCCAACTGGCGAGCAAAAGGCCGCGGCCTGCACCAAAGCGGCTCACCGATTCAGCGGCGTAGGTCGAGCAACTTGGCTCGTAAAGGCAGCGGCGCGGTATTGACGGCGAGATCCAGCGCTTGTAGGCAGCGATCAGCGCCAGGGAAATCCGTTTCACGTGGAACGCCCCTTGCCCGCGCCGGCGAGGGCCTCCTCGATGCTGGTCCGCACTCCGCTGCTTCCCTCGCGTTCGATCAGGTCGCCGATCTCCGGTCGCGCCACCAAAACGAAGTCATGCGCGGCGGGGAGCCGGTCCGAGAGGGTCCAGAAAGCCTCGCGCATGGCGCGCTTGACCCGGTTGCGATCGACCGCTCCGCCGACCTTGCGGCTTACCGAAACGCCAAGCCTCACCTCTCCTGCCTCCTCGGTCTTGCGGGGGAAGCTGTAGAGGACGAGGTAGCGAGTGGCATGTGAAGATCCGTCGCGATAGACACGGTCGAACTCGCCGCTGCGCGAAAGGCGGCGACGTCGTTGCGCCGCCATCTATGGAGTGAGGCGCTTCCGGCCTTTGCGGCGGCGGCGGCTGAGGATCGCTCGACCCCCACGCGTACTCATCCGCGCTCGGAACCCGTGCGTCTTCGCCCGCTTCCGCTTCTTCGGCTGATAGGTCCTCTTCATTCGGCGTCGCAGTATACGGACGCGATGCCATCCGGGTCCGAAGAGGTCGGGAATCTTTCTTGCGGGATTTGCGGGTGACCGAATTCTGCCCAGCCGCGCCGCCGCTATGGTCGCTCGCCGGTGCCCGATGACCTCTCCAAACCTGATCTCGACTCGCTCTGGCAAGACGTCCAGGACCGACTGCGGGCTGCTCTGCCGCCGTCGACGTTCCAGCTCTGGCTGGAGCCGCTGAAGGTCGTCGGCGCTCGGGCCGGCGTTCTCTACCTCGCTGCCCCAGCGGGTATCAGGGCTTGGACTGAGCGCCGCTACTCCGGCCTGATCCAGGAGGCGCTGAGCGGCGCTGGGTCGAGTCTGACCGAGGTCCGCATCGCCGACTCGAAAGACGGCGCCGAGCTCGATCCGCAGTGCGATCCGGGACTCGATCTCAACGTCAACTACACCTTTGACCGCTTCGTCATCGGCGAGGGCAACCGCGTCGCCCACGCCGCGGCGCTTGCTGTCGCCGAGGCGCCCTCGGAGGCCTACAACCCGCTCTTCCTCCATGGTCCGCCGGGGCTCGGCAAGACCCATCTCCTCGTTGCGATCGCCAATTACCTGGCAGCGAACGCCCCTAGTCTGGGCGTCCGCTACACCACGGCCGAGTGCTTCACCAACGAGTTCGTCGCCGCCCTGCGCACGACCGGCGCCGAGGGGTTCAAGCGCCGCTACCGCGATCTCGACGTGCTGCTGGTTGACGACGTCCAGTTCCTCGAGGGCAAGCGCCACACCGAGGATGAGTTCTTCCACACCTTCAACGCGCTCTACGAAGGCGGCAGCCAGCTGGTCCTCTCCGCCGATCGCATCCCCAGCGAGCTCTCCACGCTCGAGTCGCGGCTGCGAGACCGCTTCGAGTGGGGGTTGACCGTCGCGGTCGAGCCGCCCAACCTAGCCACCCGCCTGACCGTTCTGCGCCGGCTCGTGCGCGAGGCCGGTGTCGACACCGAGGGCGATGTCCTCGACGCACTGGCGCAGCGGATCGACGCCAATGTGCGCCAGCTGCACGGCGGGCTCACCCGCGTCCTTGCCCACGCCTCGCTGACCGCCAAGCCGCTCAGTCCGGAGCTGATCGAGGCCGTGATTCCCAAAGGCGCTCGCAGGGACGAATCGACGCCGGTGGAGGAGATCCAGCGCCGCGTCTCTTCGGCCTTCGGCATCTCCCGGGCCGAGTTGGTCGGCTCGACCCGCTCGGCGACGCCGCTGCGCGCCCGCCAGGTCGCGATCTACCTGACCCGCGAGCTGACCGACCTCTCCTTGCCGCAGATCGGCCGCCTCTATGGCGGTCGCGATCACTCGACCGTACTCAACTCGATCCGGCGGGTAGAAGCCCGCTTCGACGAGGACAAAGCGCTTGCCACTCGCGTCGAGGAGTTGCGCGCCGCAATCCACAAAGGGCCCACAGGCTCAGCCTGACGGCCGACGGCACTGCAAGAATCAATGCTTTGCCACAGACCTTTCCACAGCCGCTCAAGCGCTAGCTGAAGCCAAGTACACGCCCCTTTCGCGCTTTTCCACAAGCCCTAATCCAACTCAAGAAGGCAATCAACACTTGAAGCTGACAACCAAACGTGACGAGCTAGTCGCCAAGCTCTCGATCGTCTCCCGAGCGGTATCGACGCGGGCCGCAACGCAATCTCTCTCCGGAATCCTCCTTACTGCCGCTGAGGATGGCGTCGCCCTTTGCGCCACCGACCTCGAGCTCGGCCTGAAGACAAAGCTCGCCGCTGAGGTCGAGAGTCCCGGCTCGATCCTCCTCCCCGGCCGACTGCTGGCCGAGCTCTCGCGCTCGCTTGGCGACCCGTCGGTGGAAATCGAGCTGCGCGAGGCGGAGCGCGATGTCGAGATTCGCAGCGGCGGCTCGAGCTTTCACCTTCGCACCCTGCCCAGCGAGGACTTTCCCGCCTTTCCCGAGGAGGAGGGCGAGCCGCTGACGATTCCAGCCCCAGCGCTTGCCTCGACCGTGGATCTCGTCGCCCGGGCGGCTTCGAGGGACGACATGCGGCCGGTTCTGACCGGCGTCCTGGTCAGCGCAAGTGGCTCCGAGATGACGATGGTTGCGACCGATTCCTACCGGCTCGCGGTCAAGCGGACCGAGCTGGAGAGCGCGATCGGCGGGGAGCTGGAGGCGAACATCCCGGCCAAGGCGCTGCGTGAGCTGGGCCGGATCGTTTCGGCCGACGGAGTCGAGGCTGTCTCGGTTGCATTGCTGCGCAACCAGGCCGTTTTCAAAGCAGGGGAAATCGTCCTCAATACGAGGCTGATCGAGGGGCAGTTCCCCAACTTTCGACAGCTCCTGCCGGAGTCCTACGAGCACGACGTGCGCCTTCCTCGCGGCGAGTTTCTCGACGTAGTCCGCCGGGTCAGCCAGCTGGCGCAGCGCAATGCGCCGCTGCGCCTTTCCTTTGCCCCGGGTGAGCTGACCGTGGCGGCCTCAACCCCCGACGTCGGCGACGCGGAGGAGACGATGCCAGCTGCGTTCGAGGGCGAGCCGCTGGAGATTGGCTTCAACCCTGACTTCCTGCGCGAGGGAATCGAAAGCGTCGAGGGCGACGAGGTCGTGCTGCGGTTGATTTCACCGCTGCGGCCAGGCCTGCTGCAGCCGGTGGACAACGAAGACTTCCGTTATCTGGTGATGCCAATCCGCCTCAACGTGTGAGGGCTGCCGGTGCTGGTCGCCGCCGCCGAAGCGAGGCCGTTGCGGAGCCTGGCCCAGGCGCGGATCGAGCTGGGGCCGGGAATCACCAGCCTGGTTGGCCCAAACGGGGTAGGAAAGACGAACTTTCTCGAGGCGCTCTATTTCGCCCTCACAGGGCGCTCTTTCCGCACCGCTGATCGGCGCGACCTGATCCCTTTCGGCGGTTCCTTCGCGCGAGCCGAAGCGACGGTGCGCAATGAGGATGGGGTGGAGCGCCACCTGCTTGCGTCGGTGAGCCGCAGCGACGGCCGCCGCCACCTGCTCGACGCCAGCCCGGCCGATCCCGCCACGCTGGCTCGCAGCCGCCCACCCGTCGCGGTCTTCTCGCCGGACCGGCTGGCGCTAATTAAGGGACCGCCGGCCGAACGCCGCGCCCACCTGGATCGCTTCGTCGCCGCTCGTTGGCCGATTCGCGGCGATCTGCGCCAGCGCTTTGGCCAGGCGTTGGCGCAGCGCAATGCGCTGGTCGCGCAGCTCGCCGCCGGCCGCGGCGCGCCGAGTCAGCTCGATGTCTGGGACGCGACTCTGGCGGAGGCCGCCGCCGCTCTCATCGCGGCCCGCGCCGAGGCCACCGCGGAGTTGGCCGGGCCGTTCGCAGAGGGCGCCGCCGAGCTCGGCCTCGAGGGCGGCGCCGAGCTCGAGTACGCGCCGCGGGCGGAGGGTCCGGCAGCTGCGATCGCCGCCGGACTGGCCGAACGGCGCGAGGCCGATTTGCGCCTTGGCCGGACTTCGTGGGGACCCCACCTTGACGAGCTCAAGATCGGCACCGGCGGCCGCTCCCTGCGCCGCTACGGCTCGCAGGGCCAGCAGCGCTCGGCGCTCCTGGCCCTGCTCTTCGCCGAGCGCGATGTTCTGCTCGCGGCCCGGCAGGTGGCACCACTGCTGCTGCTCGACGACGTGATGAGCGAGCTTGACCCCGGACGCCGGGAGCGGCTGGTCGGCCACCTGGCTGCCGGCGGTCAGACGCTGATCACCGCCGCGGCCGAGGACTCGCTGCCGGTCTCGGCGATGGATAGCGTCGTGCGGATGCCACTCGCCGTCAGCGAGGCAGCGGCAGCGTGACTCACCGCCGAGCGCCCCGCCCCGCCTCGACCGCGCTGCGCGCTGCCCTCGAACAAGCAGCGCCGAAGACGCCTCTGGCGGCGCTGCAGGGGGCCTGGGCCGAGGTCGTCGGCGAGCAGATCGCCGCGGTCACCAGCCCTGTATCCGAGCGCGGCGGCGAGGCCACGGTGAGCTGCTCGGATTCCGTCTGGGCGCAGGAGTTGGATCTGATGCAGGGGCAGCTCCTGGAGCGCCTGCAAGAGCGCCTTGGCGAGCGGGCCCCGCAGAGTTTGCGCTTCCGTGTGCAGGATGCCCGAAAGTAATTTCATTTATGGCTGATTTGCAGGACTTTTATTTCCTCAAAGCGGGTCGACAAAGACCCCAAACTGGTATCCTTATGTCAACTTGCATTTCTGCCCCGGCCGTGTGCAGCAAGTGTCCAGACGGCCGGGGTTTTCTATGAGAACGGGAAGGGACTAATTGCCTGAGAAGACGAATACGGCCGCGCAGAAAAAAGGCGGCTCGGAGTCCTACGGCGCCAAGGACATCACCGTCCTCGAGGGCCTGGAAGCGGTCCGCAAGCGGCCGGGTATGTACATCGGCTCGACCGGTCCGCGCGGCCTGCACCACCTGGTCTACGAGGTCCTCGACAACTCCGTCGACGAGGCGATCGCCGGCTACTGCGACAGCGTTCGCGTTGTCCTGCACCCCGACAACAGCTGCACCGTCATCGACAACGGCCGCGGCATTCCCGTCGACGAACTGAAAAAAGAGAAGCGGCCGGCGGCGGAGGTCGTGCTGACCACCCTTCACGCCGGCGGCAAGTTCGGGGGAGAGGGCTACAAGGTCTCCGGCGGCCTGCACGGCGTCGGCATCTCGGTCGTCAACGCCCTCTCCGAAAAACTTCACCTCGAAATCAGCCGCGACGGCGCGATCTGGACCCAGGACTACGAGCGGGGCAAGCCGCAGGCCGACCTCGATCGCGGCGCGGCGAGCGATGCGCACGGCACCACGATCACCTTCCTCCCCGACGACGAGATATTCGACGAGCTCGAGTTCGACTACGCGACCCTGGCCGAGCGCTTGCGCGAGACCGCCTTCCTCACCCGCGGCCTCAAGATCGAGCTGGTCGACGAGCGCGCCGCGGGGCAGAAGGACACCTTCCACTACGAGGGCGGCATCGTCGACTTCGTCGCTCACCTCAACGAGAACAAGGACCCGCTGCACCGCAAGACGGTCTTCTTCGAGAACGAGACCGACGACGGCCAGGTCGAGGTCGCGATGCAGTGGAACTCCTCCTACCAGGAATCGATCTTCAGCTTCGCCAACAACATCAACACCCACGAGGGTGGCTCCCACCTCTCCGGTTTCCGCTCGGCCCTGACCCGCACGCTCAATGCCTACGCGCGCGGAAAAGGCCTGCTCAAAGAGAAAGACGAGAACCTCACCGGCGACGACGTGCGCGAGGGGCTGACCGCGGTGATCTCGGTCAAGCTCGCCGACCCGCAGTTCGAGGGTCAGACCAAGACCAAGCTCGGCAACCCACCGATCGAGGGGCTGGTCAAGGAGTCGGTCAACCGCAAGCTCGGCGAGTTCTTCGAGGAGAACCCGGGTGAGGCGAAACGCATCATCGGCAAGGCTGTCGACGCTGCCCGCGCCCGCCAGGCGGCGCGCAAGGCCCGCGACCTGACCCGGCGCAAGTCGGCGCTGGAGAACTCGACCCTGCCGGGCAAGCTCGCCGACTGCACCGTCCGCGACCCAGCACTGGCCGAGCTGTTCATCGTCGAGGGTGACTCCGCCGGCGGCTCGGCCAAGCAGGGGCGCGACCGCAATACCCAGGCGGTGCTGCCGCTGCGCGGAAAGATCATCAACGTCGAGAAGGCGCGGATCGACAAGGTCCTCTCCAACAATGAGATCCAGGCGCTGATCACCGCGGTCGGCACCGGCATCCGCGAGGAGTTCGACGTCAAAGAGGCGCGCTACCACAAGGTTGTGCTGATGACCGACGCCGATGTCGACGGCGCTCACATCCGCACCCTGGTGCTGACCTTCCTCTACCGCGAGATGCCAGAGCTGATCGAGGCCGGCTACGTCTACATCGCCAAGCCGCCGCTTTACAAGCTGAAAAATGGCAAGCAGGAAACCTACGTTGAGAAGGAGTCCGAGCTCGAGGAGTTGCTGCTGCGCGACAAGCTCGAGCAGATCGAGCTGATCGACGCCGGCGGGGAAGGGCACAACCTGACCGCTACTCGCTGGCAGCGGTTCAACCGCCGACTCAAGGAGCACGAGGGCTGGGCCGACTCGCTGCAGGCGGACTTCGGTCACGAGCTCGTCCGCTTTCTGGGGGAGTCGGAAATCCTCGACCGCGGCGTCACCTCGCTCGCGGCGCTGAAGGACGTGCTCAACGGCGACGCCGGCGAGGCCGAGCCGTTTGACACCGAGATCGTCTCCGAATCGGGCGATCAGATCCTGGTCCGCGCCGTGCACCGCCGCGACGGCTTGGCCAAGGCCTTCGAGCTCTCCGCCGGCTTGGTCGAATCGCATGACTACCGCCGTCTGATCGAGTCGCACCGCGAGCTGTTGAGCCAGGTAGGCAGGCCGCCCTTCAAGGTCTCGCTCGATCAAAAAGAGAAAACCGCGGAGTCCTTCGCCGAGCTGCGCCGGATGGTGATGGAGCTGGCCCGCCAGGGCGTCACCATGCAGCGCTTCAAGGGCCTGGGCGAGATGAACGCCGAACAGCTGCGCGAGACGACGATGGACCCCGCCAGCCGCACGCTCGAGCGGGTGCAAATCGACGATGCGGCGATGGCCGAGAAGATCTTCACCGACCTGATGGGCGACAAGGTCGAGCCGCGCAAGGCCTTCATCGAAAGGCACGCGAAGGAGGTGCGGTTCCTTGACGTCTAGCGAGGGTCGCCAAGCCGAGGGGAGGACGAGCTGATGGAGGGCGCGGACGCACTCACCGGAGGGCGGATCGAGGAGCGCGAGCTGACCACCGAGATGCGCTCGTCGTATCTCGACTACGCGATGAGCGTGATTGTCGGCCGGGCGCTGCCCGATGTACGCGACGGGCTCAAGCCCGTGCACAGGCGCGTGCTCTACGCGATGCACGACCTCGCCCTACAGCCCAACCGGCCCTACCGAAAGTCCGCCTTCATCGTCGGCGAGGTGATGGGCAAGTACCACCCCCACGGCGACTCGGCGATCTACGACACGTTGGCGCGGATGGCGCAGCCCTTCTCGCTGCGCTACATGCTGGTCGACGGTCAGGGCAACTTCGGCTCGATCGACGACGACCCGCCGGCTGCGATGCGGTACACCGAGGCGCGCCTGGCGCGGCTCTCGACCGAGCTGCTGCGCGACATTGAGGCCGACACGGTCGAGTGGGGCCCCAACTACGACGAGTCCCAGCAAGAGCCGCTGGTCCTGCCGGCCCGCTTCCCCAACCTGCTCGTCAATGGCTCGTCCGGGATCGCGGTCGGGATGGCGACCAATATCCCGCCGCACAACCTGAGCGAGTCGATCGGCGCGGTTAAGGCCTACATCGCCAATCCCGGGATCGATCTCGAAGGGCTGATGGAGCACGTCAAAGGCCCCGACTTCCCCGGCGGCGGCATCATGAGCGCCGAAGGCATCCGCGACGCTTACGCCTCAGGTCGTGCCTCGGTGCGGATCCGCGCCCGCGCCCACGTCGAGCCGCTGAAGGGCGGCCGCGACGCGATCATCGTCACCGAGCTCCCGTTCATGGTCAAGAAGGGCGGCGACGGCGGCCTGATCACGAAGATCGCCGACCTCGTCCGCGACAAAAAAATCACCGGTATCTCCGATCTTCGCGACGAGTCCGACCGCTCCGGCATGCGCCTCGTGATCGAGACCAAGCGTGGCGGCGATCCGCCCGAGGTGGTGCTCAACCAGCTCTACAAGCGGACCGCGATGCAGAGCACCTTCGGCGTCAACATGGTCGCCCTCGTCGACGGCGTGCCGAAGACGCTCAGCCTCAAGGAGCTGATCGAGCACTACGTCAGCCATCAGCGCGAGGTCGTGATCCGGCGCACCCAGTACGAGCTGCGCCGGGCCGAGGCCCGCGCCCACATCCTCGAGGGGCTGCTGATCGCGCTGGAGAACCTCGACGCGGTGATCGCGCTGATCCGTGGCTCGGCAGACACCGACGCGGCCAAGGCGGGACTGATCGAGCGCTTCGAGCTCTCCGCCGAGCAGGCGCAGGCGATCCTCGACATGCGCCTCGCCCGCCTCACCGCGCTGGAGTCGGACAAGCTGCGCGAGGAGCACGAGGAACTGGCCAAGCGGATTGCCGAGCTGCGCGGGATTCTCGGTGACCCCGCCAGGATCGACGCGGTGATCGTCGAGGAGCTCGACGAAGTGGATAAGCGCTTCGGTGATGAGCGTCGCACCGAGGTCACCCACTTCGAGGGCGACATGAACATCGAGGACATGATCGCCGACCAGCAGATGGTGATCTCGATCACCCACTCGGGCTACGCCAAGCGGTTGCCGTTGGCGACCTACCGTCAGCAGCACCGCGGCGGTCGGGGCGTGATGGGGATGGACATGAAGGAGGACGACTACATCGAGCATCTGCACATCTGCTCGACCCACGACTTCCTGCTCTTCTTCACCAACCGCGGCAAGGTCTACCGGCTCAAGGTCTACGAGCTGCCGGAGGGCTCGCGCACCTCGAAAGGCCGCGCCTTGGTCAACGTGCTGCCGCTGCGCGATGGCGAGAAGGTCACCGCGGTGATCCCGACCCGGGACTTCGGCGAGAACAAGTACCTGGTCTTCGCTACCGCCCAGGGCCTGGTCAAGAAGACCGAGTTCAAGGCCTACAACACGCCGATCCGCGCCGACGGGATCATCGCAATCAAGATCCGCGATACAGACGAGCTGGTCCAGGTCCGCCTCACCTCCGGCGACGACGACATCCTGCTGGTCTCCAAGTCAGGCCACGCCTCGCGCTTCTCCGAGGAGAAAGTGCGGCCGATGGGACGCGACACCAGTGGTGTCAAAGGAATGAACGTCGCGGCCAAGGTCAACGGCGCGCCCAACCGGGTGCTGGCGATGGACGTCGCCCGCGACGACTCCGAGCTTTTCGTCGTCACCGAGAACGGCTACGGCAAGCGCACCCAGGTTTCCGAGTACCCGGTCAAGGGCCGCGGCACCAAGGGCGTGTTGACGGCAAAACTGACCGCGAAGAAGGGCGGCCTCGCCGGCGCCCTGATCGTCCGCGAGCACCAGGACCTGCTCTTCATCTCCCAGAGCGGCATGGTGCAGAGAACCCAAGCGGGAGGAATCTCCCAAATGGGCCGCTCGACCCAGGGCGTCAAAGTGATGAACATGAAGGACGACGACTGCGTCAGCGCTGTCGCCCTGGTGATTGATGAAGATTCGAACGGCGAGCCGGACGGGCAGGAGCAGCTCGGGGAGTAGGGTCGGTGGGGAGGGTCTTCCCGGTTCCCAAGCACCGCCAACAGGCGGTGCTAATTAGCTGCCGCTTCGCGGCCTAGAACCCCTCTGCGGAGCCGCTTCGCGAGGATCCGGGAAGACCCTCCCCACCGACCTTCGACGACCCCCCTACTGCCGTAGAAGCTTTTAAGACGAAGCTTCGCGCCGCCTCTTCGCCCGCCACGAGCTAGAGGACGTCTGCCTGACTTCTGCGTCGCCGTTTAGCTTCGGCGCCGAGCCGCTCAGGGATGGCTTTGCAGCCGAAAAGCTTGGGCGCTCAAGAGGGGGACAAGCTTGATCCTGTCGGGCGGTTGATAGGGCAGCGGGGAGGTCTCTTCGGATCCTCGCGAAGCGGCTCCGCAGAGTAATGGGGAGCCCCGAAGGGGCAGTAAATTAGCACCGCCTGTTGGCGGTGCTTGGGAACCGAAGAGACCTCCCCGCTGCCCTCCCTAAGCAGCCGCCGGAAGGTACTGCTGCCAGTTCTGCGGAATCTTCGGGCTAGCCACCTGAATGAAAACCGTGGGCCCCGGCGCCTTCGGCGTGTTCTGAGGGTGCATGTGGATCTCGCGCGGCAGGCGGTTGCCCTTGCGGCGGTTGCAGCTGGCGCAGGCGGCGACGATGTTCTCCCAGACCGATTTGCCGCCGCGGCTGCGTGGGATCACGTGGTCGACCGTGAGGCCCGATTTGCGCGAGCCGCAGTATTGGCAGGTCCACGAGTCCCGCGCCAGCACCGCGCGGCGGGTGATCTTCCTCCTGTGCGCTTCGCGTGGGATCCGCACGTAGCTGACTAGGCGGATCACGTCGGGACGCTCCATCGTCATGTGCTCGGAGTGGATCGCGCCCTCGCGCCGCTCGAGCAGCTCGGCCTTCTCCTTCAAAAGAAGCACAGCCGCTCGTCTCAACGTGCATACGTTGATCGGCTCATACGTTGCGTTGAGTACGAGCACACGTGCCATGTTGCCCGGGAATTCTACGCAGTTGGGTAGGAGCCCAATATTCGAACCGATTCGGCCTTGGTTCGCAGCGCCTCGATCGCCTCTGAGACCGGGGGGTCGCTTTGGGCTCCCTCGAGGTCGCAGAAGAACATGTAGCGACCCAGCCCAAGGCGCAGCGGGCGCGACTCGATCCGGCTCAGGTTGACCTGGCGCGAGGAGAACTCGCGCAGCGCGTTGACCAGGGCACCGGGGTGATCTTCGCCCAGCTCCGAGAAGACGAGCGAGGTCTTCCAGTCGTCTCCGCCAACTGGCTCAGTGCCCGCCGGCGCGATCCAGACAAAGCGGGTGATGTTGTTGTCCTCGTCCTCGATTCCCTCGCGCAAGACCGTGCAGCCGTAGAGCTCGGCGGCGGAATGGGCGCCGATCGCGGCCCACGGCTCCTCCGACTCACTGACCAGTCGCGCGGCCTCGGCTGTGCTGCTGACGGCTCGCAGCTCGGCGCCTGGCAGGTTCTCGCGCAGGAAGCGGGCGCACTGAGCCAGCGGCTGCGGATGGGAAAGGACGGCGCTGACCTGCCCCAACTCCAGCACCTCGCGGCCCAGCAGCATCGCTCGCACGGCGTAGTCGTGCTCACCGACGATCGTCACCTTCTCGGCGTCGAAGGCGAGGGTGTCGAGCGTGCTGCGCACCGACCCCTCGATCGAGTTCTCGAACGGAACCAGCGCCCGCTCGGCATCGCCGCGCTCGACCGCGAGGATCGCCTCGTGGATGGTCGGTGTGCGCCGCCGCTCGAACTCAACGCCGGGCTCGAGTGCCTCGCGCAGGGCGTCCTCGGTAAAGGTTCCCGCCGGCCCCAGGTAGGCGATCCGCATGGCGACCGGCCTATTCGAAGGCGACGTTGTAGCTGGCCTTGTTGTTGTCGGAGACCTGCTCGCCCGGCACGGTGTCGACGTCGACTTCGAGCGTCACTTCCCCTTCCGGGGCAGGTGTCAGCGGGATCAGCGCGGTTTCGGTTTCCCCCGCGGCGATGCTGCTGATCGTGCCGCTGAGGGTGCCGCCGCCGCTGACCGTGACCGAAACCGAGATGCCGTTCTCGGTCGAGTCGCCCTGGTTTTGCACCTGCACTTCGACTTCCGGCGTGCCTTCGCTGGCTACCGCGGTGGTCGATTCGGCGGTCAGTTCGGTGCCGTTGATGCTGGTGCCGATCAGTCCCAAGCCATGCACCCCACCGTCCGAAGCCGTGCTCGAGCCGCTGACCGATTCCAGGGCGGAGCTAACCGCGCTCTCTTCGAGCCACTTGGTCCCATCCGGCAGGAAGATGCTCTTCGGTACATCGTCGCCCTCGATCCCGTTGGAGGCGAGGACGCCGTTGATCTCCGGCCGCGAGACCGATTCGTAGAGCACGTCGGCGGAGAGCAGCTTCTGCATCTGCCTCGCGATGCTCACCATCGCTTTCTCCGAGCCAACGTCGCCAAGCGCGGTGCTCATTTCGTCGGCGATGTTGTCCATCGCGCTGCTGCGCAGCTCGTAGACCAGCTCGAGCGCGTTCTGGGCGTGGCTCATGTCACCGGGCGCGCTGAGGCCGTCGATACGACTGGCGTAGCCGTCCATCGCGCTGCGATCGGCGCTGACCTGATTGACGAATTCGGTGACCGAGAGGCTGCCCGGTTCGTCGAGCTTGGCGAAGAACCCTTTGCTGGTCTGGCCGGTCTCTTCGACGATCTGGCTGACGTTGCGGGCGTAGTCGCTCAGCTCCCGGTCCTTGCGCGCGTCGAGACAGCCCTTCACCCCGAGCACGACGAGGATCAGGATCAGGATCCCGCCGCCGAGCGCGAGCCCACGGCGCAGCAGGATCTGCTGACGTTCAGGGCGGCGGCGAGGCCGGGCCCGGCGACCCGGCCGGTTTGCGGAAGAATCCTCCAAGAAGCAGGGAGTATGTCGCAGGAGGAAGCGGATTCGCGGCGAAGTCGAGAAGTGCTGTGGTCGGCTCCCTCGTCCTCAACCGCTTCTTGATCGAGCGTCGCATCGGCAGCGGCGGCTTCGGCACGGTCTACGAGGCCTGGGACGGGCGGCTTGAGCGCCCGGTCGCGGTCAAGGCGATCGAATCGGGCCGCGACGAGGGCTCGGGACGGGTGATGCGCGAGGCACAGGCCGCGGCCCGGCTCAACCATCCCGGCATAGTCACGCTCTATGAGATGGGGGAGGAGGACGGCAACGCGTTGCTCGTCACCGAGCTGGTCGACGGCGACACGCTGGCCCAGCTCAACCGCGACTGCTCGCTCAGCGATCGCGAGATTGGCGAGATTGGCGCCGATCTCTGCGAGGCGCTCGACCATGCCCACTGCCGCTCGGTCGTGCATCGCGATATCAAGCCGCAGAACGTGCTCGTCACCGAGGGCGGTGAGCCGCGCGCCAAGCTGATGGACTTCGGCGTCGCTCGCCTCACCGACGCCGCTGCGTTGACCGCGCCCGGCGACGTCGTCGGCACACTTGCCTACATGTCTCCCGAGCAGGCCGAGGGCCGCACCGCCGGGCCGGAGGCGGACGTCTACTCGCTGGCCTTGACGCTCTACGAGTGCTGGAGCGGGGAGCACCCGACCCGACGCTCCACTCCGGCGGCAACCGCGCGCGCGATCGGCGCCCGTCAGCGACCGCTGCGCCGACTCCGTCCCGACCTGCCGCGGGAGCTCAGCGACACGGTCGACGCCTGCCTGCAGACCCGCCCGGATCGCCGCCCGCCGCTGGAGGAGCTCGGCGGCGCGATCGAAAGCTCGCTCGACAGTCTCGCCGAGGATCCACCGCGCGCCGAGCGCTCGCTGCGCCTGCGCCTTGGCGCCGTCGCCGTCGCCGCGGTGCTGGGCGCCTGGCTCGCCGCCGGTCACGGCGTCCTGCTGCCGTAGGATTCCAGCCGGTTTCCCCGCCACCCCGAGCGCCTGGTCGCTCGCGAAAAGGAGCCAACGATCAGCGTCCTACGCAACCTCGAGAGTCGGATCGAAGGCCTCGTCGAGGGGGTCTTCAGCCGCGCCTTCAGCTCCGAGGTGCAGCCGGTCGAGCTCGCCCGCAAGCTGGCCAAGGAGATGGACGCCCACAAGACGGCGGGCGTCGCCCGCGTCTACGTCCCCAACGAGTACACGGTCTTCCTCTCCGTCAAGGATCGGACCAAGCTCGAGGGCTACGAGCGCTCGCTTGAGCAAGAGCTTTCCGGCTACCTGCTCGAGCACGCGCGGCGCCGTAGCTACGACCTGCTGACCCGGCCGGCGGTCGAGTTCAAGACCGACGAGCGCCTGCGCCTCGGCGAGTTCGGGATCCAGACGCGGCTGGTCAAGCCGCCTGCACGCGAGGGCGAGGCGCCCCGGCAGGGGGAGGAGGGGCACACGATGGTCTACTCGGCGGTGAAAGAGAAGCCGCCGCCGGCGAGTCCCGAGCAGCGCGCCGAAGCGATGGTGGTGACCCGGGCGGTGGTCTCGCTCGACGACCGGCGCTACGTGCTCGACGGGCCGCGGGCGACGATCGGCCGCTCGAAGCAGGCCGAGTGCGTGCTGGCCGACCCCAACGTCTCCCGCCGCCACGCCGAGCTGCGACGCTCGCAGACGGGTGACTGGACGATCGCCGACCTCGGCTCGACCAACGGCGTCAAGGTGAACGGCCGCCGCGTCTCCTCGACCCGGCTCAGTCCCGGCGACCAGGTCACGATCGGCACCACGACCTTCTCGTTTGACATCGAGCAGTAGGCGACCGCGTGGACTACGCCCCGATCTCGGTTGCGCTCAAGTTCGGCTTTCTTGTCGTCCTCTACCTCTTCTTGCTCTGGATCGCCCGCAGCGCGCTCAAGGACCTGCGCCGCACCGCCTCGCCCGCGCCCGACGCGACGGGGTTCCACCAAACGCCGGGCTTCGTGCCGCAGCCCGGCGCCACCGACGCCTGGCTGGTGGCGGAGCGCGGCGGCGGGCTCGAGGCCGGTGAGCGCTTCGACCTGATCGGCGGGCTCTCGATCGGCCGTTCGGCCGAGGCCGACGTGCGGATCGATGACCGCTACGCCTCCGGCGTGCACGCCAGGATCTTCAGTCGCGATGGCCGAACTTACGTGGAGGACATGAACTCGACCAACGGAACGCTGCTCAACGACGCCACCCTGAGTGGGGAGGCAGAGCTGATCGACGGCGACCTTGTGCGGATCGGCGACACCGAGTTCAGGTACGAGGCATCGGGATAGATGCTGAGGATCGACGACCAGGCCTTCCGCTCCGACACGGGGCGCCAGCGCAACGCCAACGAGGACTCCTTCTTCGTGCGGCCGCCAATCTTCGTCGTCGCCGACGGCATGGGCGGCGCCCAGGCGGGCGAGGTCGCCTCGAAGGCGGCCGCCGACGCCTTCGACATCGATCTTCCCGATGGCTCGCCCGAGCGGATCCTGCGCGAGACGATCGTCACCGCCAACCGCAACATCCACGAGCTCGCCCGCAACGATCCCTCACGGGCGGGGATGGGGACGACGCTGACCGCGGCAATCGTCAACGCCCAGGCCGAAGAGGTCGCGATCGGCCACGTCGGCGATAGCCGCGCCTACCGCCTGCGCGCTGGTCGCCTCGAGCAGCTGACCCGCGACCACTCGCTGGTCGAGGAGATGCGCCGCAAGGGCCAGCTCACCGACGCTCAGGCCGAGGACCACCCGCAGCGCTCGATCATCACCCGGGCGCTCGGTCCCGAACCCGAGGTCGAGCCCGACGTGCAGACGGTGCCGGCCGCGCCGGGCGACGTCTTCCTGATCTGCTCCGACGGGCTGACGACGATGCTGAGCGAGGAGCAGATCGGCAAGCTGCTCGCCGGCGCTACCTCGATGGACGCGGCGGTGCGGGCGCTGGTCGACGAAGCCAACCGCGCCGGCGGCCGCGACAACATCACCGCGCTCGCTTTCCGGCTCGAAGACGCGGCAGCGCCGCAGCAGAGCCACGAGGACGCGACGCTGATCGGCAGCACCGCGGCCGAGGCGGGTTTGACCACGACCGAGGTGCGCCGCCGCGCAGCGGCCGCCGCCGCGCGCGAGCGACGCGAGCAAGTCGCCGCGAACCAACCACGCCGCGGCTTGCGCCGGGCGGCGATGGCCCTCGCGGTCGTCGCTGTGCTCGCTGCCCTCGCCTTCGGCGCCTGGTACGGCAACCGCCAGGTCTGGTTCCTCGGCACCGACGACAGCGGCCGCGTCGCCCTCTACCGCGGCCTGCCGTATGAGCTGCCCTTCGGGATCAACCTCTACGAGGAGCGCTACGCGAGCCCGATCCAGGCCGAGGCGCTGCCGCCGCGACGACGCGAAGCAGCCATCGGCCACGACCTGCGCTCACGCGACGACGCCGTCTCGCTGATCGAAGACATCGAACGGGCTGCCGAAAACCCGCCCGCGGCGGACGCGGAAGCGCGGACACGAGGCAGCCGGGGACGATGAGCGTGTCCGCGCGGGAGCAGAGTACGCGGGCGGAACTTTGATGTCTGCCCGCAACCGGGAGCTGTTTGCCCTCGTCCCGGTCGCCATGCTGCTCACCGCCGGCTTCGCCGCGGTCTTCGCCCAGGAGAGCTCGCAGCTCGACAACCTCAGCCTGATCTACGGCGCCTACTTCTTCGCCGTCTGCCTCGCGACCCACATCTATCTGCGCATGCGCCTGCCCGACGCGGATCCCTATCTCTTCCCCCTGGCGGCTCTGCTGATGGCCTTCGGCTTGGTGATGATCTACCGGATCGACGCCGACCTCGCCCGCGACCAGGCCAACTGGTTCGTCCTTGGGCTTGTGCTCTTCGCCCTGACTATCCAGTTCCTGCGCGACTACGACGTGCTCGAGCGCTACCGGTACACGATCGCCGTGGTCGGGCTGCTGCTCTTGCTGGCCCCGCGCTTGCCGGGGATCGGCGAACAGGTCAACGGCGCCTACCTCGGGGTCAAGGCCGGTCCGCTCGCCTTTCAGCCGGCCGAGTTCTCGAAGATCTGCCTGGTCGTCTTCCTCGCCAGTTACCTGCGCGAGCACCGCGAGGTGCTGATCGTCGGCGCCCGCCGGGTGCTGGGGGTGACGCTGCCGCCGCTTAAGCACTTCGGTCCGATGCTGGTCGTCTGGGGCGCCTCGATGTTCATGCTCGTCTTCATCCGCGACCTCGGCAGCTCGCTGATGTTTTTCGCCGCCTTTCTCGCTCTGCTCTACGTGGCGACCGGGCGCTTCTCCTTCGTCGTGATCGGGATGGCGATGTTCCTCGTCGGCGCCTGGTTCTTTGCCGCGACCGTGCCCCACGTCCACGATCGGGTCGAGATCTGGCTTGATCCCTACGCGCATCCCCAGGCGAGCGGCTACCAGATCCTGCAATCGATCTTTTCCCAAGCCGACGGCGGCCTCTTCGGCAAGGGCTTCGGCCAGGCGCTGATCACGGTTCCGGGCACCGACAACGCCCTCTTGCCTGCGGCCCAGACCGACACGATCTACTCGCTGATCGTCAACGAGCTCGGCCTCTTCGGCGCTTGCGCGGTGATCCTCACCTACCTCCTGATCGCGGCGCGCGGCTTCAAGATCGCCCTGCTCTCCGCCGACGGCTTCTCGAAGCTGCTGGCGACCGGCCTCACCGCGGTCTTCTCGATCCAGGCCTTCGTGATCATCGGCGGCGTCACCAGGGTGATCCCGCTGACCGGCGTTACCCTGCCCTTCATCAGCTACGGCGGCAGCTCGATCGTCGCCAACTTCGTCCTCCTCGCGCTGCTCTTGCTCGTTTCCGACCGCGCCCGCCGCGAGGCGGGAGTCGGCGCTCGCTCCGGCGACCTTGTCCTGGGGAAGACCTGAGGTGAACCGCCAGATCGTCAAGCTCTTCGGCCTCGTCGTCGTCCTTTTCGCGGTGTTGGTCGGCTTCACCTCGTACTGGGCGGTCTTCGACGCCGCCTCGCTGAAGGGAAAGGACGCCAACAAGCGCCCGCTGCTCGAGCAGCAGCAGATCAAGCGCGGCCGCATCCTCGCCGCCGACGGCACCGTGATCGCCCGCTCGGTGCCGAAGGGGCACGGCTCCGGCCTGCGTTACGTGCGCCGTTATCCCGAGGGCTCGCTCTACGGTCACCCGATCGGCTACAGCTTCGTCCAGTTCGGCGACAGCGAGTTCGAGCAGTTCCACAACGACGAGCTGGTCGGCAACGAATCTGAATTCAGCTCGATTCTCGACCAGCTGCGCGGCGCCAAGCAGGAGGGAAACGACGTCGTCACCAACCTCGACCCGACGGCGCAGGCGACGGCGCTGGAAGACCTGAGCGAAGCCGGTTTCGGCGCTGTCGTCGCGATCGAGCCGCAGAGTGGCCGGGTGCGGGTGGCGGCCTCAAACCCGCCCTACGACCCCAACCGCGTGCCCTACGAATACTCGAAGCTGAGCACGAACAAAATAGAAACGCCGCTCTTCAACCGCGCCACCCAGGGTCAGTACCCGCCGGGCTCGACCTTCAAGGTCGTGACCGCGGCGGCGGGCCTGGAAAGCGGCGTGATCACGCCGGAAACGCCGATCGATGCGCCGGGCTCACTCGAAGTGGAAGGGACGCCGCTCGAAAACGACTTTGGCCTGGACTTTCCCGGGGCGACCCTGGATGAAGCGCTGACCAACTCGGTCAACACCTGGTTCGGCCAGCTCGGCCAGCGACTGGGCAACGACACCCTGTTCGAATACATGGAACGTTTTGGCTTCAACTCGACTCCGGCGATCGACCTTCCTGCCGGCGAGGTCTCCAAGAGCGGCGTCTTCAACGAAGAAGGCGAACTGCTGGGCGCCAACGATCCGGTCGACCTGGCCCGGGTGGCGATCGGCCAGGAGCGGCTGGCGGTGACGCCGCTGCAGATGGCGCTGGTCGCGGCCGCGATCGCAAACAAGGGTAAGGAGATGAAGCCGCAGATCTGGAGCCGCGTCGTCGACCCCGACGGCCGCGTGACCAAACGCCTCGACCCCTCCCAGTACAGTCAGCCGATCAGCGCCGAGACCGCCGAAGAGCTGACCACCGCGATGGAAGGCGTCGTCAGCGAAGGCACCGGTACCAACGCGGAGATTCCCGGCGTGGCGGTAGCGGGCAAGACCGGCACGGCGGAAACGCCCGGCAACGAAGCCTGCGGCGGCGGCGAAGAAGAGAACCAGGCTTGGTTCATTGGCTTCGCCCCGGCCGACGACCCGAAGATCGCGATCGCGGCGACGGTTGAGTGCACGGAAGAATTCGGCAACGATGTAGCCGCCCCGATATTTCGCGACGTGGCAGAAACGATCCTCAACGGTGAATGAGAGACTGCCGCCGATGGGCCTAAAACAAGAGCCGGGGTCGTGTTTTAGGCCCGTCGGCTGCGAGGTGGCACGTGGCTGAGGTGACGCAGGGGTCCGTGGTGGATGGGCGCTACACGGTGTTGCAGCGGATTGGGTCCGGCGGGATGGCTGACGTTTGGCTCGCTGACGACACGCACCTGCAGCGGCGGGTCGCGCTCAAGGTCCTGCACGGGCGCTTTGCGCAGGACGGCGAGTTCGTCGCACGCTTTCGCCGCGAGGCCGAGGCGGCGGCTGCCCTGCAGCACCCCAACGTGGTCGCCGTCTTCGACCGCGGCGACGTCGATGGCACGTACTACATCGCGATGCAGTACCTCGAGGGGCGCACGCTGAAGCAGCTGATCGACGCCGGGCTGACGCCCGAGCAGGCGGTCGGCCTGATCCGCCAGGTGCTCGAGGGCGCCCGCTTCGCCCACCGCCACGGCGTCGTCCACCGTGACCTTAAGCCGCAAAACGTGATCGTCGACGCCGACGGCAAGGCGACGGTGACCGATTTCGGCATCGCTCGCGCCGGGGTCTCGGAGATCACCCAGGCAGGCTCGGTGATGGGCACGCCGCACTACCTCTCGCCCGAGCAGGCGCAGGGCTTCGACGTGACCGCGGTCTCCGACCTCTACTCGATCGGGGTGATGCTCTACGAGGCGCTCACCGGCCGGGTTCCCTTCGAGGCCGACAGCGCCGTGGCGGTGGCGATGAAACAGGTCTCGCAGCCGCCGCAGCGGCCGAGCTCGATCAATCCCCAGATCTCACCGGCGCTCGATGCCGTGGTGATGCGGGCGCTTGAAAAGGAGCCCGGCCAGCGCTTCCAGAGCGCCGACGCTTTCATCGCCGCGCTTGACGCCGCGCTCAAGGACCCCGGCGTCGACGGCGGGACAGCGGCCTTCGCGGCGCTGCCGCCGATCGTCGCCATCCCGGAGGAGCCGATCGAGGAGGGCGAGGAGGAGAAGTCGCGACGGCTGATCTGGATCCTGGTCGCGGCCGCGGTCCTGATCGGGTTGCTGGTCGGCTTCGCGCTGACCCGCGACACGACCACCGAGGTCCCCAACGTGACAGGCGAATCGCTCAACCTCGCCTTCGCCCGCCTCCAGCAGGACGGTTTCAACGTCGGCGAAGTGAAGCGGGTTGAGCGCGAAGCGCCTGCCAACACCGTGCTCGAGCAGGACCCCGCCGCCTCGCCACCGGCTGACGAAGCCTCGCTTGACTGCGCCTTCCTCAGCTTCTTCTGCTCGAAGCCGAAGGTGATGCTGACCGTCAGCGCCGGCCCGGGCAGCGCCAAGGTTCCCTCGACCGCTGGCATGACCACCGCCGAAGCCGAGGAAGAGCTTGAAGCTGCCGGGTTCAAGTCCGAGGTCGCGACGGTGTACTCGGAAAACGTCGAAGAAGGATTGGTCATCCACTCCAAGCCCAGCGGCGGCGAAACCGCCACCCGAGGCACCGAGGTCGTTCTCACCGTCTCCAAAGGGCCCAAGCTGGCGACGGTGCCGGTGCTGGCCGGGACCCAGCGCTCGGTCGCGGTGCAGCAGATCCGCGGCCGCGGCTTCACCCCCAGCGTCGAAGAAGAAGTGAGCTCGAAGCCGGCCGGAGAGGTGATCCGCCAAACGCCCAACGCTGGCTCGCAGCTTCCCGCCGGCTCGACTGTCGCCATCGTCGTCTCCAAGGGGGAAACGAAGGCGACGGTGCCTAACGTGATTGGCAAGCTGCGCGCCGAGGCGGTGGAAACGCTGCGGGCGGAAGGGCTGAAGCCGACCGTGAACGAAACCGAAACCGAAGTCCCCTCCCAGGTCGGCCGCATTACCGACCAGTTCCCGCCGCCGGGCTCCGAAGTGAAGCCGGGGTCGGCGGTCACCGTGGTCGTCGGCAAGCAGACGAGGGCCGCCGCCGAACCGGAAACCGGCCTCGAAGAATGAGGGCCGCGGTTCTCAGCGGTGGCCGCTCCTCCGAGCACGACGTCTCGCTGCGCTCGGGTGAGGCGGTGGCGCGGGGCCTGGAGGAGGCTGGCCACGAGGCGGTGCGAGTGAAGATCTCGCGCGGGGGCGCCTGGAGCTGGAACGGGGCGGCGGTCGAGCTGAGGCCCGGCGCCGGGCTGCTGGACTGCGACGTTGCCTTCCCCGCCCTGCACGGCCCCTTTGGCGAGGACGGCAGCGTGCAAGGCCTGCTCGAGTGGCTCGACCTGCCTTACGTTGGCTCCGACGTCCTCTCCTCGGCTGTCTGCATGGACAAGCTGACGCTGAAGCGCCTTTTTGCCCAGGCCAGAGTCCCGCAGGTCAATTTCGTCGCGGCCGGGGAGCCCGGCTGGCGCGAGCGCTGCGAGTCGATGGGCCTGCCGCTCTGGGTTAAGCCCTCGCGACTCGGCTCGAGCGTCGGCATCAGCAAAGTCGAGGCACTCGATGACTTGGACGCGGCGGTCGAGCTGGCTCGCCGCCACGACCCGCGAGTGATCGTCGAGGCCCCCGCCTCGGGTCGCGAGGTCGAGTGCTCGCTGTTGGGCAACGAGGAAGTTGAGGCCTCCCAGCCCGGCGAGGTGACCGCCCACGCTGATTGGTACGACTACGAGACCAAGTACCGCGAGGGGGGCATGGACCTTGCCGTGCCGGCACCGATTTCCGACGATCAGCTCGCCCGCGTGCGCGAGCTCGCCATCACCGCCTTCGAGCTAGGCGGCTGCGCCGGCCTCGCCCGCTGCGACTTCTTCCTCGAGCCCGACGGCTCCGTCCTCGTCAACGAGATCAACACCATGCCCGGCTTCACCGAGACCAGCGTCTACGCCAAGCTCTGGGCGGCAAGCGGCCTCGAGTATCCGGCACTCTGCGACCGCCTGGTCACGCTTGCGGTCGAGCGCCACCAGCGGGCAAGCGCCTACGAGTTTTAGCCGGGCGCCGTTAGCGCAGCAGTTTGATGTCGCTGATCTCGACCTGGAAGCCGCCGAACTGGTCATGGGCTTCGGAGGCCTTGTTGAACCAGAGCAGGAAATAGCTGGCCGATTCGTCGACATTGAGATCGATCTCTTCGCTCGAGGAGGCATCAACCACGGTGCCGACTGGTTCTCCCCATTCGGAGAGTTCTTCGGGCGGGCCCGATGCCGCGGCAAAGACCTCGGCGTCCCAGCCGCTCGTCGGGGTGCGGACGATCATCTTCGCCGGCTTGACCGGGGAGGTCGTCGTCACATAGACGCCCACCCCGGGGTCGGGCCCTGTCTTTGTCCCGGCGAAGGTGTCGGATTCGTAGTGCTCTGTTTCCCAGGCGGTGCCGGTCGGGTCGCCGTCGACCGTGAGTTCGACCTTGCTGCCGACCTCTTCGCCGTCGCCCTGCGGGTCGTAGTCGGTCGCCGAGCTGATCGAAACCGGGTTGCCCTTGCCCTTGTTGGCGCCGCCGCCGCCGAAGTCGCCGTTGGAGATCAGTTGAATGACCAGCAGCGTGGCCCCGGCCACGAGCAGCAGCCCGACGATCGCTGCCCAGCTCCAGCGGGCGCGGCTCGAGAGCGTGCGTTTCGGCGGCGGCACTGCGTCGAGCACGCTGGTCGCCTCGCCGGTGGTCGACCCCGCCCGTGCCGCCTCGACCTCGAGCGCGGTCGAGAGGTCGTCGATCATCTCGCCGACCTGCTGGTAGCGCTCGGCGGGGTCCTTGGCGGTGGATCGCTCGACTACGAGCGCCACCGCAGCGGAGACGTCGGGCCTACGCCGCTGCACGTCGGGCAGCTCCTCATTGACGTGCTTCATCGCCACCCCAACCTGGCTGTCGGCGGCGAATGGGACCTGGCCGACCAACATCTCGTAGAGGACGACGCCGAGCGAGTAAATGTCGGTGCGGGGGTCGACTTTGCGGCCCATTGCCTGCTCGGGGGCGACGTAGTCGGTGGTGCCGAGCACGCGCCCGGTCGCGGTCATCCCGTCCTGCTCGAGCTGGCGCGAGATGCCGAAGTCGGTCAGCTTCGCCCGGCCCTCGGCGTCGATCAGGATGTTCTGGGGCTTGATGTCGCGGTGGACCATGTTGCGGGCGTGGGCAACCGAGAGGCCGCGGGCGATCTCGATCGCGTAGGCGATCGCCTCCTGCGGCTCCAGCGCGCCGTTGCGGCTGATCCGCTGCTTCAGCGTTTCGCCCTCGACGTACTCGAAGACGATGTAGGGGTGGCCGCCGTCCTCGCCGGCATCGATCACCGAGACCACGTTGGGATGGGAGAACTTGGCGACCGAGCGGGCCTCCTGGCGGAAGCGCTCGAGCTGGTCGGCCTGCTCGGACATCTCCCGGTGCATCACCTTGACCGCGACTGGGCGGTCGAGCGTCTGGTCGCGCGCCAGGTAGACGGTCGACATGCCGCCGCTGCCCAGCTTTGCCTCCAGCCGGTAGCGGCCGGAGAGAACCGTTCCGATCATTGCGCTGCTTGAGCGAGTTTCCATCTAACTGCTGACATTGTCGGGCACGGTCTCGATAGAGGTTCTCTATCGAACCCCGGTCTCCCGCTCAGGTGCGGTGGACTTCGTGCAGCCCTTCGACCGCGGCGCCGATGCGCTTTGCCGCTGGGTAGGAGCCACGTAGCAGCTCAAGCGCCGCTCCCTCGTCCGCGGCGGCGACGATGCAGCAGAAGCCGCAACCCATGTTGAAGACGTCGTGCATCTCTGCCCCGGAGGTGCCGGAGCGCTCCTGGATCAGCTCGAAGATCGGCGGGACCGGCAGCGGCTGGTCGATCTCGTAGCCGACCTCGGCAGCGAGGCGGAGCAGGTTGCCGAGGCCGCCGGAGGTGATGTGGGCCAGACCGCGTACGTCGATCCCGGAGCGCAGCAGCTCGAGGATCGGCTTGACGTAGATCTCGGTCGGCTCGAGCAGCTCGTCGCCGAGGGACCGACCGAGTCGCCCCTCGGGGTCCTCGTCGAGCGAGAGCCCGTCGAGCGCCGAGCGGGCGAGGGTGTAGCCGTTGGAGTGCAGGCC
Organism: Solirubrobacterales bacterium; assembly: GCA_035605695.1. Lineage (GTDB taxonomy): Bacteria > Actinomycetota > Thermoleophilia > Solirubrobacterales > 70-9 > VRUE01. Next base: position 79,958 of record DATNGZ010000019.1, read on the forward strand.
AGAGGAGGGGAGGCCGATCACTGCGTCGCCCGGCCGCACGGCCGAGCCGTCGACGATCTCGTCGAGGGCGACGGTGCCGAAGCAGGCGCCGGAGACGTCCACGCCGCGGACCATCTCACCGAGCTGGGCCAGCTCGCCGCCGGGGATCTCAACCCCGGCCAGCTCAGCTCCGCGCGCCAAGCCGGCGCCGACTTCCTCGCAGACGGCCGGATCGGCCTTGTCGATGGCGATGTAGTCGAGCATCGCCAGCGGCTCGGCGCCGACGCAGATCACGTCGTTGACGTTCATCGCCACGCAGTCGATGCCGACGCTGTCGTAGCGTCCGAGCTGCTCGGCGACCAACAGCTTCGTCCCCACCCCGTCGGTGGAGAGCGCGATACCGGTGCGCTCGTCGAGCTTGATCACGCTCGCATAGTGGCCGGGCAGCGGCACCTGGCGCGAGGGCCGTCCGAGCTGGATCGCCCCCAGTGCCTTGACCAGGCCGGCGACCGCGGAGTCCGCTGCTCCCTGGTCAACCCCTGCCTTTGCGTACGCGTCGCCGCTCATCGTCCGTGCAGTTTCGCAAGCACCACGGCCGCCAGGGCGGCACGGTACGCCGCATACGGCCAGAGCGCGCGATCGCGCTCGACCAGGCCGATCAGGCGCTGCGAAGCGAGGGTCGAGGCGAAGGAGGCGCCGATACCGATTGCCAATGAGCGACGCAGCTCGGGTGCGACGCCGCGGCGGCTGAGCCGGACGCCCTTGAGCGCGGTCGCGCCGACGATGATCGGCAGCGCGATTGTGCGTGAGAGCAGGTTGGCCTGGTCGCGGGAGAAGCGCCGCCAGCGGGCCGCGGCGAGGGTGATCCCGTTGCGCGAGACGCCCGGGGCGAGCGCGGCTGCTTGCGCTACGCCGAGCGCCAGCCCATCCGCCGCCCCGGCCTCGCCGCGGCCGCGCAGCTGCGGCCGGGTGTCGCCGGCAAGCATCGCGGCCGCACCGCCGAGCAGGCCGTAGGCAGTTGCGCGCGGCCCGCCGAGGCGCCGCTCGATCACCCGCTCGAACCGATAGCCGAACACCGCGGCCGGCAGGAAAGAGAGGGCGAGGACGACCGCGCCGCGGGCATCGAAGGCGCGCAGCTCTTCGCCGATCAGCTTGCGCTGGCCGACCAACAGCGCCGCCGCCGCGCCGGCGTGCAGCGCTACCTCGAAGCTCTTGCGAACCTCCGGGTCGACTGCCTCCCAGTCCCATCCCGCAAGCCAGGGGATGAGGACGATGTGGGCGGAGCTGGATACCGGCAGCAGCTCGGCCGGCCCCTGCACGATGCCGAGCGCGATCGCGCGCTGTGCCGGGATCCCGCCGTCGCCCGCCGCGCTCAAGCGCTTGAAGAACGAACCGGCTCGGTCGCCGGAGTGGGCTCGTCCTCGCCGCCGCCACGCCGCCGCTTGATCAAGAGGTAGATAACTCCGCCGATGATCGCCGCCAGCACCACGTAGTCGAGGTAGCCGAGCTTGTGGCGCCACTCTTCCCAGTTGTCGCCGACGCTCTGCCCGACCAGCGCCAGCATCAGCACCCAGGGGATGCAGCCGGCAAGGGTGTAGGCGGTGAAGCGCCAGAACGGCATCTTTGCGACCCCGGCGGGGAGTGAGATGAAGGTGCGCACGATCGGCAGCATCCGCGAGAAGAAGACGGTGGGGGCGCCGTAGCGCTCGAACCAGTCATCGGCCCATTTGAGGTGTTTGGGGCTGATGTGGATCAGCTTGTTCTTTTCCAGCAGGTCGAGCCGGCCGTAGTAGCCGACCGCATAAGCGATCCAGGAGCCGACGAGGTTGCCGAGCACCCCGGCGGTGACCACGCCGAACAGGGTCAGGTCCCCTTCGGAGACGCTGAAGCCGGCGAAGAGCATGATCGCCTCGCTGGGCACCGGGATGCAGGCCGACTCCAGGGTCATCAACAAGAACACGGCGACGACACCAGCAGAGCCGATGAAGTCGGTGGCGACGTTGACGATCGGTTCGACGACCTTGTCGGTGATGCTGGCGAAGAGGAGAGGCGACATTCGCGAAGCGGGGATTGTAGGGATGAAGCCAAACAGCAACTAAACTCGCCACGTCCCATGGGTCGCCTCAACCATCCCGTCTACCGCAACCGGATTCTCCAGATGGCAGCCGACGGACTTCTCGTCGCGCTCTCCTTCTATCTGGCGTTTCGCCTGCGCTTCCTCGACCAGAGTGGCCTGCCGCACCGCTACTGGGTCCTCTTCGCGCAGTCGGTCGGCTTCGTCATCGTTGGCAAGCTGGTCGTTTTCTACGCCTTCGGGCTCTACCAAAAGTGGTGGCGCTACGTCAGCGGCCGTGACTTCCTACTGATTGTCCGCGCGGTCACCGTCTCCAGCGCGATCCTCGTCGTCGCCTTCACCGTGCTGCGGCCTTTCGCCCACAACCTGCCGCGCTCGGTCGCGGTGATGGACTTCATCCTCACCCTGATGCTAATCACCGGCGCCCGCCTCGCGGTGCGGCTGATCGTCGAGCGGCCCTCGCGCTCCGGCCGCCTGCCCAAGCACGAGGTGCTGGTGATCGGTGCCGGCTCCGGTGGCCAGATGGTCGTCCGCGAGCTGCAGCTCAACCCCGACCTCGGCGCCACCGCGATCGGCTTCGTTGACGACGACCCGCGCAAGCGGGGGATGCGGATGCTGGGGCTGAAGGTACTCGGCTCGACCAAGAAGATCACGACGATCCTCGACGAGACCCAGCCCGACGAGGTCGTGATCGCGATCCCTTCGGCCCCCGGGACGCTGCGCGCCAAAGTCGTCGCCGCCTGTCGCGACCGCGAGATCCGCGTGCGCACCCTGCCCACCGTCTTCGAGCTGCTGCGCGGCGGCGTCCAGCTCAACAAGCAGTTGCGCGAGGTGCGGGTCGAGGATGTGCTCGGCCGCGACCCGATTGTGCGCGAGCTCGACCGCGTCGGCGCCTACCTGCGCGACCGCATCGTCCTCGTCACCGGCGCTGGCGGCTCGATCGGCTCAGAGCTCTGCCGCCAGATCGCCCAGGTCAAACCGCGGCTGCTGGTGATGCTCGACCACGCTGAGGACAACCTCTTTCAGATCGACCGCGAAATGGTCGACGAGCGCCACTTCACCAACGTCGAGGCGGTGCTCGCCGACTGCAAGGAGCCAGGCCGGATGCTGGAGGTGATGCAGCGCTTCAAGCCCAGCGTCGTCTTTCACGCGGCCGCCTACAAGCACGTGCCGCTGATGGAGGCCAACCCGCTCGAGGCGGTGCGCAACAACGCGATCGCAACCCGGATCACGGCCGAGGCAGCCGCCGCCTCCGAGGTCGAGCGCTTCGTGCTGATCTCGACCGACAAGGCGGTCAACCCGAAAACGGTGATGGGCGCCTCGAAGGCGATGGCCGAGTGGATCGTCGAGTCGGCCGGCAACAAGCACCCGGGCACCCGCTTCGCCAGCGTCCGCTTCGGCAACGTGCTCGCCTCCTCGGGCAGCGTCGTGCCGATCTTCCGCAACCAGATCGAGCGCGGCGGGCCGGTCACGGTCACCCATCCGGAGATGACGCGCTACTTCATGACGATCCCCGAGGCGGTGCAGATGGTGATCCGGGCCGGCGACATCGGTGCCGGCAAGGGGGAGGTCTTCGTCCTCGACATGGGCGAGCCGGTGCGGATCGTCGACCTCGCTCACAACATGATCCGGCTCGCCGGCTATGAGCCGGAAGCCGACATCGCGATCGAGTTCACCAAACCGCGGGCGGGGGAGAAGCTGCACGAGGAGCTCCTCGGTTTCGCCGAGACTGCCCAGCCGACCGCGGCGAGGCGGATCCAGCGCGCCGTGCGCGAGACGCCGCTCGACCCCGAGTGGATCGAGGCGACGCTGAACTCGCTCGAGCATCTCGTGCTGGCCGGTGACGAGGCCAACTTGGCTCAGCGCGTGGTCGCGATGATCACCGCGCCGGGCGGCGACGCGGCGGCAGTCCTCCACGACGAGTAGCCTCTCGCAGCCCCTCCGTGCAGCTGCTCGAACAAATCGGCGCCTTTGCAGGCCTGGCTGCGTTCATCGGCCTTGCCCTGCTTGCCATGCTCGCCTTTTCCCAGGCGCGCGACATTCGTCGCCTGCGCGAGTGGGCCGGCTCGGCGCCGGAGCGCGACGCCGAGCGCAAGGAATCGACCTCCGTCGTCGCCGCCAAACGGGCCGAGGAGCTGCGCGAGCTGGAGCAGGCGCGGACGGCAGAACGCGAGGCGCTCGACCAGCGCGAGGAGCGCCGCCGACGCCGCGACGCCGGCCTGCCGGAACTGACCCGTCGCGAGCGGCTGGGCGAAGCGTTCTCCGGCTTCGGCTCGCGCTTGGCCGAGCCGCGCTACTTGATCGCGATCTTTGTCGTGGTCGTCCTGGTTGCCGCTGGCGCCGTCTACGTCGTCACCCAGGGCTCTGACGATGCCAACGGCAAGTCCGGCCAGGGCAAGACCGCGAAGGCGCTGAAGCCGGGCGAAATCGAAGTTTCGGTCCTCAACGGGACCGCGGTGACGGGCCTCGCCGGCACTTACGGCGACAAGGTCGAGCGCAAGGGCTTCGAGCTCGGCGCGGTGACTAACAGCGCCACCAGCTTCACCGACAGCGTCGTCATGTTCAGGCGCGGCCACGCGCCCGAGGCCCGCCGCGTCGCCTCCGTGCTGGGGATCTCGGACGTGCAGCTGATGAGCGCCGACATCGCCTCGGTCTCCGGCGCCGCGCCGGTCGCGGTAATCGTCGGCGAGGACAATGCCCAGACCTCGGGGTGAGGCCTGGGGTGCCCTGGTCTTCGCCCTTCTGGTCCTCGCCACGGTTGCTGCGTTTGCCTGGTCGCAGCGGCTGAAGCGCGACCCGCTGGTCTTGGACAAGGTCAGCTTGGTCGGGGCCCCCGTTCTCCACCCGAAAAACCCGGTACATAGCTTCACGCCCAACGGCGACTGCCGCTACGACAGGATGCGGATCCGCTTCCGCACGACCCAGTCCGACCGCGGCACCGTACAGGTGGTGAAGCCGGGCGGCAAGCTGATCATCACCCTCGCCCGCGACACCTACCTCAAGCGCTACCACTTCCACACTTTTTACTGGGACGGCCGCACCCGCAATAACGGCCTCGCGCCGCCCGGGCGTTACAAGCTGCGGGTGAAACTGCTCGGTCAGGAACGGACGCTGGTGCCGCCGGGGACGATCCGGCTGCACCGGGCGCATTGGGACCCGCGGGAAGCACAGGACCTCTGCCTGATCCTCAAGAGCAAGGAAGGCAGGCGGTGAGCGACCTCCTGGCGGGGGCAGGGGTACTCATAGCGGCCGCCGTCTCGGCCGCAACGATCCTGCTGCCGACAGGACGCCTCCGCTCGATCGCGATGTTGGCGGCACTGGTCCTCTTCCCGGCTCTGATCCTCGGCGACCAGTGGCACTCCCACCAGATCGTCGATCTGCGTGATCACACGTCGCGACTGGTTGCGCTCGTGCTGCTTGGCGTTGTGGCGGCGGTGGTACTCGCGTACGCCTTCAGGCGCTGGCCGATCCTGCTGCCGCTGGCGGTCGTTGCGGCGCTGCCGTTTCGGGTGCCTCTGCATGCGGGGGGGGATACGGCGAACCTCTTGGTGCCGCTTTACTTGGTGATTGCTGGAGGTGTTCTCTCCAAGGCGTTTGGTGAGTGGCAGCAGGGCGGGGGGGTCGATCTGGGGGCTGGGTTTTTCGCCTGGCGCGGGTCGTCTCTCGCTGAGTCGGCTGTGCGAAAAACAGGACGCCGCCCCCAGATCGACCCCCCCGCCCTCCTGCCATACGTCCTGGCGGGGGTCGTTCTGCTTTATGCGTTGCAGACGCTCTACTCGCCTGATTTCTCTAAGGGTCTCCAGAACGCTTGCTTCTTCTTCGTGCCGTTCAGCTTGGTGTACGGGTTGCTGCGGGATGTCAGCTGGGACTGGAAGCTTCTTACCCTGGTTCTCTGGGTGGTTGCGGTCGAGGCGGTTTGCTTTGTCGTGGTTGGTTCGGTCGAGTGGGGGACCCGCAGCCTCTTCTGGAACGACCAGGTGATCCGGTCGAATGAATTCCACACTTACTTCAGGGTGAATTCGGTCTTCTGGGATCCGAATATCTATGGGCGGTATCTGGCCCTGGTTGCGGTTGTGGCGATGAGTGCTCTGCTCTGGGCGCGCGAACGCAAAACGTTGGTCTTGCTGACGGCGCTTGTCTTTGTGCTCTGGCTTGGCCTGTTCCCGACCTTCTCGCAGTCGAGCTTCGCCGCGCTCCTCGCGGGGCTGGCTGTGCTGGCGGCTCTGAAGTGGAGCTTGCGCTGGACCCTCGTCGCGGTGGGAGCCTTTGCCGTCCTCGGCGTTCTAGTGGTCCTATTCACCGGCGGAAGGGCGAGTCTCGACCGCATCAACATCGACACCAGTGGCCGAGCCAACCTGGTCTCCGGCGGCATCCACTTGTTCGCCCAGCGCCCCATCTACGGCTACGGCTCGGGAAGTTTCCCCAAGGCCTATCGCGAGCACGTAGAGACGCACAAAGCTCCAGTCTCCGTCTCGCATACCGAGCCAATAACCATTGCCGCCGAGCAGGGCATCCTCGGCGTAGCCGCCTACATAGCTCTGGTCGTGACAGCCCTGTGGACGATGGCCGCGGGCTTGCGTCCGTCGCTGCTCTCTCTATCCGTGACTCGCGCGGGTGGCGTGGGGGGTGGGGGGTCGAGGACGGACCGTGGCCCGCCCGCAGGCCCCCCACCCCCCGCGACAGGATCCGCGCGCCTCCAACCCATAGCCCGAGCAGCAGTTCTCGCCACCTTCGTCGCTCTCCTAGTCCACACCATGGCCTACGCGGGATTCTTCGAGGATCCGATCACTTGGGTGCTGCTAGGCGTAGGCGCTTCGCTCGCGGCCGCCGATCGGCCGGGCGCCGCCTCCTCTGCTCCCAGACGGGTGCGCTAATTTCACCCGGCGGCCACGCGCCCGTCCTTCCGCGTCCGGGGGCGGCTAGGGTCAGCGCGTGTCGGGATACCTCCGCCGTCTAGCGACGACCGGCGCCGCCTACACGGCGGCGAGCATCGTCTCGAAGCTGATTGCGGTCGTCCTGCTGCCGCTTTACACGCGCTACCTGACACCGGCCGACTACGGCGCCGCCGAGGTGATGTTCGCCGCGATCGTCTCGGTCAGCATCATCGTCCGCCTCGGCACGATCGAGGCGTTGCTGCGCTTCTACTACAAAGACGACGAGGATCCAGCCCAGGTCGTCGCCACCTCTTTTGCCGCCTTGTTCTGGGTCGCCACCGCGGCAGCGCTGATCCTGCTGCCCTTCGCCAAGCCGATCTCCGAAGCCCTGCTCGACGAATCGGCGCCGGACCTGGCGCGGATCGCGATCGGCGGCCTCTGGGTCTCGACGATGTTCGAGTACCTGCTCACCCTCTTCCGGCTCGAGGAGCGCGCCCGCGCTTTCTTCGTCACGACGCTGCTCAGCGTGATCTCGGCGATCAGCCTCACCGTGGTGCTCGTCGTCGGAGCGGGGGAGGGGGCGCGGGGCCTGCTGCTCGGCAGCTATGCCAGCGGCGCCGTCTTCGTCCTCGGCCTGATCTGGCTTCACCGCCGCCGTCTCTCGCTCTGGTTCGATCGCGCCCTGCTGAGGCGGCTGATGCGCTTTGGCCTGCCGACGATGCCGGCCGAGCTCTCGCTCTACCTGCTCAATTTCGTCGACCGGATCATCATCGTTCGCACCGTTGGGCTGGCCGAGGCCGGCCTTTACTCACTCGCGGTCAAGTTCGCCCAGGGGGTCAACGTGCTCGTCCGCGGCTTCCAGCTCGCCTGGCCGCCACTGGCCTACTCGATCCGCGACGACGGCGAAGCCCGTCGCACCTACGCCGTCGTCGTCACCCTGTTCAGCGCCGGCTGCGCCTTTGTGGTCACCGGCATGTGGCTGCTCTCGCGCTGGATCGTCCGCGCCCTGACCACGCCCGAGTTCTTCGGCTCCTACAAGGCGATCGGCCTCCTCGCCACCGCCGTCACCCTCTACGCCCTCTACATGGTCCTCGTCGTGATCCTCGGCCGTACCGGACGCACCGAGTTCAATTTCCCCGCCACCGCCGCCGCTCTCGCGACCAACATCGCCCTCAACCTCGCCCTCGTCCCACCGTTCGGCATCGTCGGCGCCGGCATCGCCCTCGTCGCCTCCTACATCGTCGTGCTGGCACTGATGTACAGCTTCACCCAACGCCTCTTCCCGGTCCCCTACGAATGGGGCCGCCTGGCCCGCGTCATCGCAGTAAGCACCGGCCTCGTTATCTCGGGGGAGCTATTGCTACCAACGGAGGGCTTTCTCGGCCTCCTCGCACGTACGGCCCTCTGGCTCACCTACCCGCTTGCGCTGCTCGCCACTGGCTTTTTCACTCCGGGTGAGCGTCGCTGGCTCGCAACCCTGCGCAGCCCGGGTGTCCTAGCCGCCCAGCTGCGCTCCCTGCGCCCAGCAGCAGCTGCCGTCGATGGATCAGTGCCGGAGACCTACGAGGCAGAGCAAATGGACGAGGACGCGCGCCCGTGACATGACGATCCCGGTAGGGGTGGAACGTCTTGTACTTTTTGGGCGTTCACCTTGCGGCGTCAGCAGCTACGTCTCGATCCAAAAAGTTAAGTGGAACCCCTACCGGGATCGTCATTTCCCACCACCCGGTCCCGAATACTGTCGCCCCGCCTCGGGAAAAGCGCTTGCCGAGCATGGGCCCAATAGACGCCCGCTGGACGGTTCGGCACGGCGGCGGCGACCGCTCGCACTGAGTAGGACCAGGCGGTAAGAACGCGGACGACCAGCGCGGCCAAGCGGCCGTGGTGCTTGCGCATGTAGAGATCCCGATTGCGGTGGAATTCGACGATCCGCGGCAGGCCCTTGGCGAGGTCGGTGGAGAGCTGGTCGTGGTGGATCGCCTCAGCGCTGGGGACGTAGAGGCTGTGCCAGCCCGCCTCGGCGAGACGCTTGGCGAAGTCGCACTCGTCGTAGTAGACGAAGAACTCGGGGTCCATATAGTCGACCTCGCTGGCGGCCTCGCGGCGGACCAGGAGGGCGCTCGACTGCGCCCAGTCGACCTGGCGCGTGGTCCCGCCCTTGCTCTGAACCGTTAGCCAGCGGTGCAGGAAGAGGGCGCCTGCCAGCGCTGTGCCGACCCCGGGAAACCGCCAGGCGCAGGGAACCGGCCTGCCGCTCGAGTCGAGCAATTGTGCCGTCGCCGCCGCCGCTTTGGGATCCGCGTCGAGGGCTGCTACCAGCGCCGCCGCCGCGCCGGGTCGCAGCTCGGAGTCCTCGTTGAGCAGCAGGCAGTAGCGACCGTTTGCCTCGCGCATCAGGGTCGAATCGTTCTCCGCCTTGCCGCCCCGTTGCTCGAGCGCGACTAGGCGAATCTCTTCGCCCCGCGCCCGCACTGCCTCGACCGAGCCGTCGCTCGAGGCGTTGTCGAGGACGAGGGTCTCGCGCTCGAGCCCGGCCGGATGAGTGCGCTCGATCGCCTCGAGGCAGGCGAGTAGATACTCACGGCCGTTCGTGTTCACGACGCAGTAGGAGAGCGTGGGTGCCACCGAGGTCACGATAATCGTGCACGATGCGGGTGCAGCTCGTCGACCCCTCGGCCTTCACGCCGCCCTACGACCGCGCGCTGGCGGCGGCGCTCGCCCGCGCCGGCGCCGAGGTTGAGCTGCTGACCAGCCGCTTCCTCTACGGCCCGGTGCCCGCGCCGCAGGGCTACCAGGTGCGCGAGCGCTTCTATCGCCGCAGCGCGTCGCGTGGCCTCGATGCCCGCGGCCGCCGCGCTTTCAAGGCCGCCGAGCACCTGCCGGACATGCTGCGCCTGCGCGGCGACCTCGACGCTGACGTCGTCCACTACCAGTGGCTGACCGTGCCGGCCCTCGACGCCCGATTGCTCCCAGCCCGCAGACCGCGGGTGATGACCGCGCACTACGTCCTACAACCCCGCCCCAGCCGCCGCCAGGTTGTCGCCGCCCGCCGGATGTTCGGCGGCATGGACGCCGTCATCGCGCACTCCGAGCACGGGGCCGCGCGCCTGCACGGTGAGCTGGGCCTCGATCCCGCCCGGGTCCGCGTCATCCCCCACGGCGCCTTCGACTACTTCACCCGTCTGCTTGAAGAGAAGCCGCTCCCGGTCGAGTTGGAGGACGCCGCGGGCCCGGTGATCCTCTTCTTCGGCCTGCTGCGCCCGTACAAGGGGCTCGACACCCTGCTGCGCGCCTTCCGTGAGTTGAAGGGCGCCGAGCTGTGGATCGTCGGCAACCCACGCATGGACACCGAGCCGCTGCGCCGGCTTGCCGCCGAGGCGCCCGGCCGGGTCCGCTTCGTCACCCGCTTCGTCGAGGACGCCGAGGTCCCGGCGATCTTCCGCCGCGCCGACCTCGTCGTCCTCCCCTACCGCGACGTCGAGCAGTCCGGAGTCCTCTACACCGGCCTCGCCTTCGGCAAGCCACTCGTGCTCAGCGCCGTCGGCGGTTTCCCCGAGGTCGCCACCACCGGCGCCGCGCGGCTGGTCCCGCCCGAGGACCCCGCTGCCCTCGCCGAGGTCCTGGTCGAGCTGGCCGGCGATCCGCAGGCTCGTGAGCGCCTCGCCGCCGCCGCAGTTCAAGCCGCAGCAGGCCCCTATTCCTGGGACGCGATCGCGTCGCAGACGATCTCCCTCTACAAAGAGCTGATCGAGGCACGCCGATGAGCGCAATCGCGATCGCCTTCTGGCTGAGTATTGGTCTGATCGTCTACACCCACCTCGGCTATCCGCTTGTCCTGCGGCTTCTTCTCGCCCTGCGCCGTCGTCCTGCCGAGGGCCCGGGCAACTGGGATGAGCTGCCCCAGGTCTCCCTGATCGTCGCCGCCTACGACGAGGAGGAGGTGATCGAGGCCAAGGTCGCCAACGCTCTGGCGCTCGACTATTCGCGTGAGCGGCTCGAGCTGATCGTCGCCTCCGACGGTTCCGCTGACGCCACTGCTGAGCGCGCCCGCGCCGCCGGCGCAGACCTCGTGCTCGAGTTGTCGCGGGGCGGAAAGATCGCCGCCCAGAACGCCGCCGCCGAGGCCGCTTCCGGTGAGATCCTCGCCTTCTCCGACGCCAACAGCGTCTGGCAGGCTGATGCCCTGCGCTGCCTGGTCGAGCCATTCACCGAGGACAAGGTCGGCTACGCCTGCGGTCAGGTCCGCTTCCTCGATGCCGGCGGCGACAACCCCGAGGGCGCCTACTGGCGCTACGAGATGAGGGTGCGGGAGATGGAGTCGGCGCTTGCCGGCGTCACCGCCGGCAACGGCGCGATCTACGCTGTGCGCGCCACGGCGTACGTCTCGCTGGCCCCCTCCGGCAGCCACGACCTCTCCTTCCCCTTCCGCCTCGCCAAGCGCAAGCTGCGCTCGCTCTACGTGCCGGCTGCCCGCGCCGAGGAGAAGATGGTGCCGACGCTGGAGGGAGAGCTGGCCCGCAAGCGGCGGATGATGGTCGGCATCTGGGACATCGTCGTCGGCGAACGGATGATCTCGCCGCGCGGCTACAGTCCCCTCTACGCCTTCGAGCTGGCTTCGCACCGACTGCTGCGCTACCTCACCCCCTTCCTCCACCTGATCGCCTTCCTCACCAATCTCGCCCTGCTCGGCCAGGGCTGGGTCTACGTCGTCACCTACGGCCTCCAGCTGGCGGTTATCGCCGCCGCGATTCTCGGCGGCCAGTTCGGCCTCGGCCCCTTCCGGATCGCGCGCTATTACGCGATGACCACGCTCTCGATCGCCGCCGGCCTCTGGGACCGCTTCCGCAAAGGGCCGCCGGCGGCCTGGGAGAAGGCACCGGGCACCCGATAAAGATGCCCCGCCCGCTCGACATCCTGATCGCGTCCCTCGCCCTGGCCGTGCTCTCGCCCTTGCTATTGATCGCGGCGATCGCGATCAAGCTCGGCAGCCGCGGCCCGGTGCTCTACCGTCAGCGCCGGGTCGGCGAGGGGGGGAGGGAGTTCGAGATGCTGAAGCTGCGGACGATGGTCGCTGGGTCGGACCCGGTCGGTGTTGGCACCGCCGTCACTCGCGACGATCCGCGGGTCACCGCCGCCGGCCGCGTCCTGCGCCGCACTTCGCTCGACGAGATCCCCAACCTGGTCAACGTCCTGCGCGGCGAGATGGCGATCGTCGGCCCCCGCCCGACCATCCCCGCCCAGGTGGTCGACTACACGCCCCGTCAGCACCATCGCCACGACGTCGCCCCTGGAATCACCGGCTGGGCCCAGGTCCAGGGCCGCGCCGGCATTCCCTGGCAGGAGCGGATCGAGCTCGACCTCTGGTACGCCGAACACCGCAGCCCCGCCCTCGACGCCCGCATCCTGCTCAAAACGCTCTGGCTACTCGTCACTGGCCACGGGCTAGCACCCGACTAGCCGAACTGCATCAACTTCTAGGCCTGCCGGGCGGAGAAGTTGATGCAGTTCGCGAGGACGTAGGGTTTTCGCTGTGAACGATCGACCACATGTCTCCTTGCGCCCGTTCGAGCCCGGCGATGCCGCCGCGGTTCACCGCTGGTTCAACAACCCAGCGGCGACCGCTTCGCTGATGGAGCAGCGCGACGGCTTCACGCTCGCCGAGGCGCAGGCCTGGGTGGAGCGGGCGATGGGGGATTCAGGCGAGGACCGCAAGTACGCGATCGTGGTCGAGGACTACGCGGAGCCGGTCGGCTTCACCGCCCTCTACGGTCTCTTCCGCCAGACCGCCCCGGAGCTCGGGGCGCTGATTGGCGATGACGTGAGGGGCAAGGGCGTGGGGCGTCGGGCCGAGGCGCTCACCCTCGCCAAGGCCTTCGACGAGTTCGATGCCCATCGCGTCTACGGTCGCATCCCGGCTCGCAACGAGGTCGCCAAGAAGACCGTCGCCGGGCTCGGCTGGAAGCACGAGGGGACGATGCGCGCCCACCTGCGGCGCGAGGGCGCGCCAGCTGACGACTGCGAGATCTGGGGCGTCCTGCCCGACGAGTTTCGCGCCGCCGCCGCGGACCTGCTTCCGTGAGCGAGCCGAGCGCCGCCGCCGAGCTGATCGAGGACCGCGGCGAGGCGGCGGCCGGCGAGCAGTTCTTCCGCTCGCGCCCGTTCCTCGACGCCGAAGGGGTCACTCACACCCTCCGCATCGCCACCAACCAGGGCGAACTGCTGGCGCCGCTGATCGTCAGCAAGATCGGCGACGGGCCGCAGCTCGACGCGATCTCGCCCTACGGCTATCCCGGCATTGCTGGCCCATCCGACTTTGACCCCACTGGGGGTGGGTCAAAGTCGGATGGGCTTGACCCGACCCGGATCGATTTCTCGGCGACGGGCCTCGTCGCGGCCTTTATCCGCCACACCCTTGGTGAGCCGCCGCTAAGCGGCAGCAGCGAGCGCAACGTCGTCCTGATCGCCGACCCGACCCTGCCGCCAAAGAGCCGCCCCAGCGACCGCAACCAGATCAACAAGAACCTGCGGCATGGCTACGAGCTGACGCTGGTTCCTGGGCCCGAGACGACCGCGGTGCAGCGGGCGGGCTTCCTCACCGCCTATGAGCAGACGATGCGACGCACTGCCGCCGCCCAGCGCTATTTCTTCGCCGCCGCTTACTTCGACCGCATCCTCGAATCGCCCCAGACTTGGCTGGCGCTCGCGCTCGCCCCGGGCGGCGAGGTCGCCGCCGGCTCGATCGCCGCCCGCAGCGACGGCTATCTCCACTACTACCTCAGCGGCAGCGCCGACTCCAACCTGCGTGACTCGCCGATGAAGAACATCGTCGCCGCGCTAGTCGAGCTCGCTGCCGAGCAGCGCCTGCCGCTCAACCTCGGCGGTGGGATCTCGCGCGGCGACCGGCTGGAGGAGTTCAAGCGCGGCTTCGCCAACCGCGAGCTGTCCTGGCGTACCTCGGAGATTATCTGCGACGCCGAGGCCTACGACCGCCTTGCGGCCGGTCGCGAGGCGGGGGACTTCTTCCCCGCCTACCGCGCTAATTGATCGTCGGTTCCGCCGGCGTCGGGCCGGTGAAGGGGAATCCCGTTACGGACTCTGGGCTCGTGCCCCAGGTCGCCTTGCCGAAATCGCGGATCGCGTCGAGCGTGATCGCGCCCTTGTATTCGTTGCAGCCGATCAGATTGGTCCAGGTGGTCGCGGCGACTTCGTAGGACATGTTTTCGTTCGGAAAGAGCAGCGTCGCCCCGTACATCGTGTCGTAGAGCCCGATCAGTTCCAGCTGGGCGCTCTCGGAGAGGTCGGGGCTGTACTGGATCTCCATCCGGCCGTGCTCGAGCGAGTGGACGATGTCGAGTTCCTGGGGCATTTCCTTGTAGGCGCCGTCGGCCTGCTGGTAGGGCGGTTCGACGTGATTGCCTGAGGTCGGCGGGTTGGTTTTGTATTCCGGCACCGGCGCGGTCGGCGGAAGGTGGTTGCGACCCTCGTTCGGAAGGTTCAGGCGGAGGTCGCAGTCCGCCTTCTTCGCCGCCTGCTGCAGGTTGGTCACCTTCGGCGGCGGCGGCGTGGTTCCCGACCGTTCGTCGGGCTGGACGCCGTTGGTCGAGCCCGACGACTGGGCGATGTGGGATTCGCCACCGTCGTTCTTGTTGGCAGCGGAGAGGACGATCGCGATGATCCCGGCGAGCACCGCCAAGCCGACGATGCCGGCCACGCCGTAACCGATCATCAAGCGCCGCCGCTCGGACCCAGTCTGTTTCTTCTCGCGTTCCTGCCGGGCCTGGCGGAGTCGCTCCCTCTCTTCCTCCCTGCGGTTAGCCATGAGGACGCGCCATTTTACTCAGAGAGACCTGGCCAGGTCGCCCGTGTCGTCGCGCCGCCTGTCCCAAGGGCGCGCCGCCTTCAGTGCGCCAAGCACCGCGCGCGTCGCCGGCGCCCGGTTCAGCGCGTAGAAGTGGATGCCGGGAGCGCCGGCGAGGAGCAGCTCCGAGCACTGCTGCGCCGCGTAGGCGATGCCGAGCTCGAACTCGGCTTGCTCGTCGCCACCGGCGGCCGCGAAGGCCGCTTCCAGGCGCGGCGGAATCGAGGCATCGCAGAGGTCGCAGATCCGCTTCGTCTGGGCAAAGCTGGCGACCGGGATCACCCCGGCGATGATCGGCACATCGATCCCCGCCGCCCTCGCTGCGGCGACAAAGTCGAAGTAGACCTGATTGTCGAAGAAGAGCTGGGTGATCAGGAACGAGGCACCGGCCTCGACCTTGGTCTTCAGATAGGCGAGGTCGGTCTCCAGGTCGGGAGCCTCGGGATGGACCTCGGGGAAGCAGGCGCCGCCGACGGTGAAATCCCATTTCGAGGCGATGAAGGCGGTCAGCTCGGCAGCGCTGCCGAGGCCGCCCTCGGGCTGGACGAAGTCCTCCTGGCCCCGCGGCGGGTCGCCGCGCAGGGCGAAGACGTTCTCGATCCCCGCCTCGGCGATGCGACCCAGGGTCGCCCCGATACCCTCGGCGCTCTCGCCAACGCAGCTCAGGTGCGCCATCGTCTCGTAGCCGAGGTCGTCCTTCAACGCCCGGGTGATCTCGACCGTCCCCTCGCGGGTCGATCCGCCGGCGCCGTAGGTGACCGAGACGAAGTCAGGCTCCAACTCGCGCAGCGAGCGCGCCGTCGCGAACAGCGCCTCGGTCCCCTCCGCGGTCTTTGGCGGGAAGAGCTCGACCGAGAAGGTCGGTGCCTCGGAGGCGATGATCTCGTCTATGCGCACCGCTGCAGGGTAGCTACGCGCCGGCTCCGCGGACCCTAGCTCATCCCGCCGGGACCGAATATGGGCCCCTCAAACGGGGCAATTGTCGGACTTTGCGGGAACGTTTTCGTCGCCCCCCTTTCGCCCTAGCCAAGGTCGCGCTAAGTTGGTTCTGCGACTGGGAGAGACGCGGTCCGCGGAAGCCAAGCGGAGCACGTCTCGAAGGTGGCGCGACGAGCTTCAGCGTGCGAAGGCTACGCACGCGGCAGGCAACCGAACGCCACCGTCAGTCGCATTTTTTATGCCTCAAGGGTGACTTCGTGTTTTATCTCGGATAGCGAGACAAAACACGAAGCCAGCGGTGGAGATGTCCGGGTCGGTGCCTAGCGTCCGGGTCGGCCGTCGAGCTCCTGCCCTCGTTGGCCCGCGTGCCGGGACGCAGTTCGGGAGTCGGGCGTTGTCGGGTGCCCCGTGAGTAACTCCGACAACTAGCCCGCCCACTCCCATACCCTGCAGCGGATGAGCGACGAGCTTCGCTACGAGCGGGTCGGGGCGGCGGCCGTGCTGACGATCGACCGGTCCGAGCGCCGCAACGCGATCGACGCTGCCGCGGCGGAGGCATTCCGGCAGGGGCTGGAGGACTTCGAGGCCGACGAGGGCGCTCGCGTGCTCGTCCTCACCGGCGCCGGGGGTCAGGCCTTTTGCGCCGGCGCCGACCTCAAGACGATGGACCTCAACGTCGACCATCCGCACGGCCCGATGGGGCCGACCCGGCTCACCCCGGCAAAGCCGGCAATCGCCGCGGTCGACGGCTGGTGCCTGGCGGGTGGGGTGGAGCTGGCACTCTGGTGCGACCTCCGCATCGCCACCCCCGGCTCGACCTTCGGCCTCTTCGAGCGTCGCTGGGGCGTGCCGCTGGTCGACGGGGGCACCCAGCGCCTGCCCCGCATCGTCGGCATGGGCCGAGCGCTGGACCTGATCCTCACCGGCCGCCCGGTCGAGGCCGAGGAGGCGCTGCGGATCGGCCTCGTCAACGAGGTCGTCGAGCCGGGCAAGCATCTGGAGCGGGCGCTTGAGCTGGCGGAGCGAATCGCGAGCTTCCCGCAGGAGACGATGCTCGCCGACCGCCGCGCCACGATCGAGGGCTTCGGCCTGCCGCTGGAGCAAGGAATAGCCCTAGAGCACAAGCTCGGCCGAGAGACTCTTCACGTCGCGGTGCAAGGAGCTCGCCGCTTCGCCGATGGAGCCGGCCGACACGGCGATGGCGTCTGAGAGGGAGTCGGGGAGGGGCGGAACGTCTTGTACTTTTTCGGCAGCCCCTTGCGGCGACAGCAAGAATCTCTCCACCGGAAAAGTTAAGTGGAGCCCCTCCCCGACTCCCTCTCTCACGTAACCCGCCGCATCTCGTCCTCGGCCTCTTCGGGCCCGAGGTAGGGCATCAGCACGGCGAAGACCAAGTCGGGGAGGATCCGCTTCAGTTCTGGCCCCCGCCCGGCGCGGATCTCGTCGAAGATCATCGAGGTGGCGCCGCCGATCGCGAAGCGGGCCGTGTCCGCCGGCAGTTCCCCTCCCTGGCTGGAGTACTCGCGCCCTTCCTCGAGGAAGGGGGTGAAGCGGGCCAGCGCGGCGCGGTAGCGGGCCCGGGCGTCGTCGCCGGCTGCGGTCACCTCGACCATCGAGAGCCGGGCGATGTCGGCCTCGGTGGCGAGCAGCTCGACCAGGGCGCGCAGGCCGGTGGCGATCCGCTCCGGCCAGGGCTCACCCGCGGCGGACTCGAAGGCGGCGGTGACGTGGGCGACGAGGACGTCGAAGACGGCGTCGTAGGCCTCGAGGAAGCAGGTTGGCTTGTCGCCGAACATCTCCTCGAAGGTCTCGCGCGAAACCCCGGCTACCTCGATCACGTCGGTGATCGTGGTCGCCTCGTAGCCCTTGGCCGCGGCGACCCGCAACATCGCCTCCAGCAACCGCTCGCGCTGGGAGCGCACCAGGTAGGCCCGCGGCAAGCTTTGACGCCCGCTGGGGACGCTGTCTGGATTCGAAGTAGATGGCGAATCCATGCAACTCAGCGTAGGGCAGCGTTCCCGCCCTGTCCAACCGCTCAGGGCTTGGCGGCTTGCATCTCGGCGCTGGCCATCTCGGCGCCGAAATAGGGCAGTACGGCGAAGTACATGAACTCGGGCAGCAGCTCGCGAAAGCCGCCTTTCTCGCCTGTCGCCAGCCTCGCGTGGACCACCGCGTGCATGCCGGCGACGATCCCCTCCGCCGCGATCGGAGGTGGTGATCCGGCGCCCTCAGAGGCGTGCCTGGCCGAATCGATGAAATCGGTGATCCGTTTCATCGCCTGGGAGCGTCTTTGCAGCGCCTCGGGGCCCGCCGCGTGCACCTCGACGACCAGGGCGCGGCCCAGATCCGGGTCGGCGTCAAGCGCCGCAAGCACGGCGCCGAGACCGGCGCGGAGCTGTCCTTGCCAGCTCTCTTCGGCGGCGGCCGCGGCACGCGCGATGGCTTCCAGGCGGGCGACGCCGAAGTCGAATGCCTCCAGGTAACAGGCGTCGACGTCGGCGAACTCGTCGTAGAAGGCCTGGCGGTAAAGGCCGGTGAGGTCGAGCACCATACGCACGGATGCCGTGTCGTAGCCGTTCGTGCCGACCACCTCGAGCATTCCCTCGAGAATCTTCTGGCGCTTCGGGGAACTCACCAGTCTGAGTGCGGGAGCGTCGGGGAAAACCTTCCCCGTTGCGGCGGTCCCTTCAGCCCCTGCCTGGACCTTGGGTGCGGCCTGCTTTCCCATCTGACCTTCCTCTGCTCGATCAAGGGAACGGGTTGTCTGGAGTCCGGTACTGTAGCGGTATCTGGTCAATACGTCCAGCTTGGAATCAGATACCCATAGGGGTACTCTGGCGTTCGTGCCCGATCGTGCTCCCCAAGCGACAAGGATGCCACCGGGAAGGCATCCACTGCCCCGGGAGTTCATCGCCCAGCATCAGCGGGCCCGCATCATCGCCGCACTCGCCGAGGAGACGGTGGAGAAGGGTTACCGCGCCGTCACCGTCGCCGACATCGTCCGCCGCGCCGGCATTGCCCGCAACACTTTCTACGAGAACTTCTCCTCCAAGGAGGATTGCTTCCTCGCCGCCTCGGAGTTCGCGGTCAAGGAGGCGCTGCGTCGCGTCGTCGACGCCGCCAGCAAGGTCGACACCTGGCCCGCGCGCGTCAACGCCGGTCTCGCCGCCTTCCTCCACTACGTAGCCACCGAGCCGGCATTGGCCCGCACCTGCATCGTCGAGGCGCTCTCCGCGGGGCCGGCCGCGGTCGAGCGCTACGAGCGTTCGATCCAGGCCTTCGTGCCGCTCTTTCGCATGGGCCGCAAGGTTTCCTCGAAGGGCGAGGAGCTGCCGGGGACGCTGGAGGAGACGATCGTCGGCGGCATCTTCTGGATCCTCTACCAGCGCATCATCATGGGACAGGCCGAGCAGATCGAGAGCCTGCTGGCCGAGCTGGTTGAGTTCTCCCTCACCCCGTATCTAGGGGCCGAGGCGGCAAAGCGGATCGCCGCCGAAGTACCTTCGACATCCACTGCGGGTTGAGCCAGGGGCAGGGATCGGGGGTCCCATGACCTAGTGCTTGACCTGGAGACCCGCGAGCGCGCCGCCAGTCCCGAGCGCGAGCGCATCGTCGAGGCCCTGATCGAGATCGCCGCCGAGCGCGGCTATGCCGAGACCACGATCGAGCTGATCCTCGACCGCGCCGGCCTCGACCGGCCCGCCTTCGATCGCCACTTCCGCGGCAAGTACGACTGCTTTCTCACCGCCTGGCAGGAGATCAACGAGGGCTGCATGAGGGAGATGCTGGAGGCCTTCAACAGTCAGGAAGAATGGCCCGACCGCCTGCGCGCCGTCGCCTGCGAGATCGTCGACAACCTTCGCCACGACACCAACCGGGCCTCGTTCGCGGTCGAGGTTCTCTCGGCCGGCGACGCCGCCCGCGCCCGCCGCGACATGACGATGCGGGTGATCGCCTCGCTGATCGACGCCGGCCGCAACGAGATGGACGACCCCGAGTCGGTTCCGCACACAACCGCCGAGGCGCTGGCTGGCTCAGCCTACGGCCAGGTTTACGCCAAGGTGGTACGCGGTGAGGCCGACGAGCTGCCGGCCCTCGTACCCCAATTGATGTCTGCCGCGGTGATGCCCTACCTGGGTGTCGAGGCGGGCCTGGCCGAGTTGGCACGTGGCTTCGACCCGCCAGCGCGATATCGTCGGGATGTGGCTAAAAAATCTTCCCCCGGTAAATCCGGCGGGACTAACGTCCCTGCCGAGGATTACCCCCCTGAGCTAGCGCGCCTCCCGCCCGGCCGCCACGGCCTGCCGCGCGAGTTCGTCGTCCACAATCAGCGCGAGCGGCTGATCGCCGGCCTCGCCGAGGCAATTGCCGAAAACGGCTACTCGGGGACGACGATCGCCCACATCACCCGCCACGCCGCTGTCTCCCGTCGCACCTTCTACGAGCATTTCTCCAGCAAGGACGAGTGCTTCGTCGCCGCCTACGACACGGTGATGGCGGAGCTGCGCCAGCGCGTCTCGGCCGCCTTCGAGGAGGCCGGTGACTGGCCGCACGCGGTCAAAGCCGGGATCGGCGCGATGCTCGAGTTCCTCGCCGCCGAGCCCAGCCTGGCCCGCCTCTGCATGGTCGAGGCCCTGGTCGCCGGCCCGGTCGTGGTCGAGCGCTACGACGCCGCGATTCAGAGCTTCGTCCCTTACTTCCAGAGCGGCCGCGAGGGTCGCCCACCCGAGGTCCTCGCCCGGCTTTCGCCGACCACTGAGGAGGCCCTGGTCGGCGGCATGGTCTCGCTGATCTCCCGCCGCATCATCGCCGGCAAAGCCGAAGAGCTAGAAGAGCTGCTGCCCGACCTGGTCGAGTTCACCCTGACCCCCTACGTCGGCAGCGCCGAGGCAGCGAAGCTGGCGCAGGAGCCGGACTGAGCTGAGGATCAGGCGCTTGAGTCGACCGGGGTGAGGTCGGACGAGCGCAGCTCGAGCCAGGCTTCGTCCTCGCCGAAGTACTGCAGGACCGCGAGGTGGGAGAGGTCGGGCAGTAGGCGCTCGACCGTGGCGGTACGACCGGCGCCGATCTCGTTGCAGATCGCTTCCTCGACCGCGCCGACGACGAACTGGGCGGTGAGAGCCGTGGTCATCCGTGCGCCGGGCTCTTGCCGGGCGGAGTCAACGGCCGCGGCGAGCCGCTCGATCGCCTGCTGGTGCTTGGCCCAGGCCTGGCCGCGAGCCGCCCGTACCTCGGTCAGCAGCGCCTTTGCCAGCAGCGGCTGCTCGGCGACGGTGCGCAACAGCCTGGCCAAGGCGGCGCGGAAGCCCGCCCGCCAGCTTTCGGCACCCTGAGCCGCCTCGAGCACTTCCGCGCAGATTCGATCCGCCGCCATCTCGTAGGCCTGTGCGAAGCAGGCCTCCTTGCCGCCGAAGCGGCGCTGGAAGCGCTCGCGCGAGATGCCGCTGCGCTCCAGCACCTCCTGCACGCTCGCCTTCTCATAGCCGCGGGCGCCGACGCTGAGCAGCATCGCTTCTAGCGCTCCCTCATCCGACACCCGTTCTGGAATCGCCTCATCCCAAGAGCGAACCGCGCGCAGTGTGGTCGGACTTTCCACTCGGGGTACCTTAGACCATCTTTGGGAACTTGTGACACTTCATATACTACCTTCGTACCAATGGGAACGCGCGCTATCCTGACTCCGTGCGTGCATTGCCTGGAAAGGCCTCCCGGCAGCCGCCCGGCCCCGAGCCGGTCAGCCGCGCCGCGTCGGCGGACGACCAGCGGCGCCGAATTCTCGAGGCAACCGCGGATCTCATCGCCGAGCAGGGCTACGCCGAGACGACGATCGAGCAGATCGTGCGCCGGGCCCGGGTCGGCTACGCGACCTTCTACAAGCACTACGCCGACAAGCAGGAGGCCTTCCTGGCCCTGTTCGACGCGGCGGTCGAGCGCACCGCCTACGTGGTTGAAGAAGCCTACGACCGCGAAGCGGGGCCCTGGCCCGACAAGGTCGGCGCCGGGCTCGGGGCGTTGCTCGAGCAGGTCGCGGCGCACCCCAACGTCGCCCGCGCCTGCCTGGTCGAGGCGCCGACCGCGGGGCCCGAGGCGGCGGCGCGCCACGAGGCGGCGCTGAAGCGCTTCACGCCGCTGCTGCGCCCGGGCCGTGAGCTCAACCCTCGCAGCGACAAGCTCCCGGACAGCCTCGAGGACACCCTGACCGGCGGCGTTCTCTGGGTCGTCAACCAGCGGCTGATCGCCGGCGAAGAGGCGAAGCTGAGGGCGCTCCTGCCGGAGAGCCTCGAGTTCCTGCTGCGACCCTACGTCGGCGAGGACGAGGCGGCGCGCGAGGCCGGCGGCCGCCAGTCGGCATCGGCCTGACCCCCCTGATGGCAGAGGCAGAGCTCGGTCCCCTCCCCGCCGGCCGCCACGGCTTCAGCCGCGAGCAGGTTGCCCACAACCAGCGCGAGCGGCTGATCGCCGGCCTTGCCACGGCGGTCGCCAAGCACGGCTACCAAGCGGTGACGATCACCCACATCACTAAAGAGGCGAAGGTCTCCCGCCGCGTCTTCTACGAGAACTTCGAGGGTAAGGAGGAGTGCTTCCTCGCCGCCTTCGAGGTGGTTGTCGGGCATATTCGGGAGCTTGCGGCGGAAGCGGTGGCGGCGATTCCGGACTGGCCGCATCGGGCGATCGCAGCTTCCGAGGCGGTGCTTGCCTTCCTTTCCTCGGAGCCAGACCTCGCCCGCCTCTGCCTGGTCGAATCGCAGGGCGCCAGCCCGGCGGTCGCGGCGCGCTTCCACGGTGCCGTGCACGAGGCGGTCCCGTTCCTCGAGCAGGGCCGCGCCGAGCGCGAGCGAGCTAAGGAGCTGCCGCCCAGCACCGAGGAGTCGACGATCGGCGCGCTGATCATGCTCGCCTCGCGCAAGGTCGCCGCCGGCGAAGGCGAGCGGCTCGAGGATCTCCTCCCCGACTTCGCCGAGTTCATCCTCGCGCCTTACCTGGGGGCTGAAGAAGCCACCCTCCTTTCCGACGCGGCAGCGTAATACTTCGGTACCCCTGCATCCATCCGGGGAACGCTTCTGGGAACGATCTTTTTCTTTTGGGAACTTCTCCTTGACAACCCCTGAGCGGGGTGCTTCACTGACGCCACTGTCGGTACGGCTAGCACCAACTAGGAACTAGCCACATCCGTCAGCACATCAGGGAACGCGCTGTAACAGGGACAACCGAGCCTCGCGGAACCGCCAAGGGAAGCGGTAGGTAGAGGGGCTCACGGGACAAGGAGAGACCTACGTGAAACGCCACGTGAAGGCATCGTCCGCGGGATCGACCTCGAGCAGGGGCGCCAGCCTCGGCTCGCTTCGCGGTGCCTTCACCACTCGTGCGTCCTCACGCCGTGCCGAAGGGAGTGGTGCGCCTGCCCATCGCCATGGCCGCATTGCCCTCTCGCTGGCCGTCTTCACCTTTGCGGCACTGCTCCTCGCCCCCTCGGCCTTCGCCTCCAAGGAGGTAATCAACTACTTCGGCACTGTCGACGGCTCGGGCAGCCTCGGCGGCGAGTTCCATCACCCCGTTGGCGTCGCCGTCAACGCCGGTGGCAACGGACCGGCCAACGCGGGCGACGTCTACGTCGTCGACAGCAAAAACAACCGCATCGAGCGCTTCGACTCCTTCGGCAATTTCATCTCGGCCTGGGGCGCTGACGTGATCGCGGCCGGCAAACCCGGCGATGTTGCCGGCATCAACCCCTTCGAGGTCTGCACTGTCGCCGCCGACTGCCAGGCCGCTGTCGCCAGCGGCGGCAACGGCGCCACCAGCGGCAACGGCTCTCTCGGCGATCCACAGGGAGTCGCCGTGGACGGCGACAGCGGCAACGTCTACGTCTCTGATCGCGGCAACAATCGCATCAACGTCTACGACGGAGTCGGCAACTTCATCGCCTCCTTCGGCTTCGACACCGATGCCACCACGGCTGGCACCGACTATGAGGTCTGCCCAGCTGCCGATGTTTGCAAGGCCGGAGTCCCCGGTGCAGGCGCCGGCCAGATCGGCAGCAGCTTGGGAGAAATCCTTGGGGACGTGCTCGGCATCGCGGTCTCCCCGGCCGACGGCAGCGCTGCCACCGGCAACGTCTTCCTCGCCGACTCCGAGAACCGTCGCGTCAACACCTACGACCTCGACGGTGGCTCGCCGTCCAGCTTCGGCTCCTCGGCGACCTTTGGAGAAACCCAGCCGCGCCTGGTCGCCGTCGACTCCCGCGGCATCGTCTACGCCTCCAACTCGAAGCTAGGCGGTGAGGTCGAGCGCTACGACAGCCAGAACGCCAACGGCGGCGGCACCGTCTTCCTCGCTCCGATTGAAGCCTCGCGCAACGAGAGGCAGGAAATCCACTTCAGTGGATTCGCTGATTCTGACAAGTTCAAGCTGACCTGCCCGAACGGCGAAGTGACGGGCTATACCCCCTGGACCAGTTCCTCAGAGGTCGTCAAGAAGTTGGACGAAAACTATGGGTCTACATGCAAAAGCGATGTTTTGGTTTCCGGCCAACCGCCCTACACGACAATTACGCTCGAATACCAAGGTGCCTTCGCCGCAACCGACGTGCCGACGATGACCTGCTTCACGGTCGCCGGTAGTGGGTCCTGTTCGGTCAGCACCGAACAGGACGGCCAGAAAGCAGCGCTGCTCAACGCCGGAGAATTTTCGCAGCTCGGCACCCAAGGCCTTGCCGTCGGCCCCGACTCCGATGGGGGCGGCCCCGACACCGACACCCTCTACGTCTTGCGGGATCCCCGCCCGGGCAACACCGTCGTGCAGCAGTTCGGCCCGGCTAACGAGCCCGGGCTCACCGCGGCACCCACCGCCGTCGATGACATCCACGGCAGCGGCGCGAGCATCGAAAGCGGCGGCGGTCTTGGTCTCAACGACGTTAGTGGCCAGCTTCTCGTCTCTTCTGAGGCACGCGTCGCCGACGGCGACTTTAAACACGGCGTCTACATTCTCGCCGACCCAGCCACCATCCCCGCCCCCGGCCTGACGATCGACCCGATCGCGGCGAAGACCGATACCACCGCGACGTTCTCGGGAACCGTCGATCCCAAAGACGCCCTGGTGAGCTGCAAGTTTCAGTACTCGACCGACCAGCTGAGCTGGTCCGACGTACCGGCGCCGGGCTGCAGATCACTCACCGTCACCGGCGGATCCCAGGCAGTGAGCGCCAATGCCACCGGCCTGGATCCCAACACGCACTACTTCGTGCGCCTCGCGGTCTCTCGCCCGTTCATTCTGAACTCCACGATCACCTCGGCGATCGTGCGCAACTTCGACACCGACGCCCCACCACCGGTGATCAGCAACGTCGGCGCGATCCAGGTCACCGACACCTCGGCGCGACTGGTCGGCGCGATCGACCCGCGCCACTCGGCCACGGGTTATGTCTTCGAGTACGGCACTACGCCGGCGCTTGGCTCGGCCACCGCGCCGCTGAACATCGGCAGCGGTACCAAACCGATCGCCGTCTCCCAGGTTCTGGGCGGTCTCAAAAAAGACACCGACTACTACTTCCGCCTCGTCGCCACCAACGCCACCGCTACGGCCGCGAGCGCTGGAAAGAGCTTCCACACCCGTGCGACCACGCCACCTCCGGCCAGCTCGAGTAACTGCGCAAACGAAGGGCTGCGCGAGCAGCAGAGCTCGACCCGGCTGCCCGATTGCCGGGCATACGAGATGGTCAGTCCCGCCGACAAGAACCAGGGTGGCGTCGACCAGTCGGCCTTCAACGAGTTCCAGATGGCGCTCTCCCGCAACGGTGAAGCGGCAACCTTCTGCACCAACGCCCTCTTCGGCGAATCGGTCCTCGGTCACAGCGGCCAGCCTTGCGCGCCCTACCTGAGTAAGCGCACCCCGACCGGTTGGCAGACGACCGACCCGGTCCGCCCCTACTGCCCCTATGACCGAAACGGCTTCACCGGCGGCCAGCAGGGCCTGCTCAACCCCGACTTCGACCGCGTCTTCATCCGCCTGGCGGAGTCCACCCATTGCGCCGTGCAGCCGATCGACCCTGGCGCTGCCGATCAGTCCTTCAACCTCTACCGCGGCGACCTCACCACCAGCCCCTCGAGCTTCGAACTGGTCAAAAGCGACAGCGAATACGCCGGGTATGACTCGGTGTTGCTCGGCGGTTCGGACGATTTCAGCCACGTCGTCTTCAGGCAGGCAGGCCAAGGCGATCCAAACGTCCTTTATGACTGGGAGCGGGAAGGGCACGGTGCTTGTGTGACTCCGGGGGGCTGTATCAACCTCATCTCCAGGGGTCCCGACGATGTTCCGTTCGCCACCGCCTCCGATCTTCCCACGGATGTCGGGATCTCGCCGCCGGACCCTCTTTCCAGCGCGATCTCGGCCGACGGCGAACGGATCTATTTCCAAAATAGTGGCCGCCTCTATATGCGCGAGGGAAACGCCGTCACCTACGATCTCTCCACTCCGGAGTGTGCTGTGCCCGCGGACTGCGGCAGCGGCTTCGGGGAAGAGAGGTTCGACTGGGCCAACGAGGCCGGTGATGTCGTTCTCTTTCGTTCCTATGACAAGCTCACTGACGAGTCCGCCCCTCAAGGTAGCTTTGGTAAGAAGCTCTACCGCTGGGATCGCGATGCGCCACCCGGCAACCGACTCACTGACCTCAGCACCGCCGTCACCCTCGCCGGCGGTGCGCAGCCACTCGCCAGGGGCATCCTCGGCGCCAGCGAGGATGGCTCTGTTGTCTACCTGGTCAACAACAAAGAGCTCTACCGGGTGGTCTGGAACGGCGGTAATCCGACGGCGGAAAGGCTTGGCCCCTACTTCGCTTTCAACCTTTCGGGCGACTCCGACGCTGGCGACTATCTCCCTCAAAATAGCGAGTTTCTGACCCTCGACCCCAACGTCTTGGATCGTTTCGACCGAGTCAGCGCCGACGGCAAATACCTGACCATCACCACGCCGCTAGCGCTGAACCTCGCAGCCGATCGCGACGAAGACCTCGACGCCTACCGCTGGGGCGAAGGGGAAGGCTGGACCTGCGTCTCCTGTCAGCTTCCCGGCGTGCCTTCGGCGGGCGGCGTCAACACGATGATCACCGAGTGCTGCGATAAAGGCGCGGGCTTTTACTCGATCTTCGTCTTCGGCGCGCCGAGCCACATGATTAGCGATGACGGCCAGCGGATCTTCTTCACTAGCCGCGACGCGCTCGTGCCCGAGGACGTCAACGGTGAGGTGAGTTGTCCACGGATCAAAATCACTAACCACAGCGGCAGTGTCTACGCCTGCGACGACGTCTACGAATGGCACGACGGCACGCTCAGCCTAATCAGCTCGGGCACCGCCAGCGAGGGCTCCTTCCTGATCGGGGTCGACTCCTCCGGCGAGGACGTCGCCTTCATCACCCACGACCGCCTCGTCGGCTGGGACACAGACAACGGCACCGATATTTATGACGCCCGCATCGGCGGCGGCTTTCCCGAGCCTCCCGCCCAGCCGGCGATCTGCGAAGGCGAAGCCTGCCGAGGCGCGGGAGCTATTGCCCCGGTGACGACAGGCGCCGGCACCGCTGTGTTTGAGGGCGCGGGCAACCCCGTCCCCAAGCACAACAAAGCCAAAGCGAAAAAACATCGCAAGAAGCACCACCACAAACACCAGCGAGCCAAGCACGACCGGAGGGCGACACGATGAGGACGAAGAAGATCGCAACCCTTGCGGCGAGCGCCTTTGCCGCTCTCGCTGTGGCGCTGCCAGCCTCGGCGATGGCAGGGCCTGTCCTCGACCTCGACTCGAGCCACAAACCGACGATTGACCCCGTCCCCGGCGGGTCCTATGCGAAGTATGAGTACAAAATCTCCAACAGCGGCGATGCCGAAACCAGCGGGCCGATCAGCTTCGACTTCAGCATTCCCGCGGCCGGGGTCGAAATCGTCTCGGTCACCGATGAATCGGCGAAACTGCTGGAAGAATTCGGCTTGCCGCCACTGTGGGGCTGCTCGATCGCCGGCGACTCGCTCTCGCTCAGCTGCGACGGCGTTGACGCCGGCGGGGCGCTCGGCGGACCGTTCGGGATCGCTCCCGGCGAAGAGGCCTGCTTCGCTATCGCTGGACCCTGCCACATTATCGTCACCCTGAGGGCCGATCCGAATGCCACGGCGACCACCGTGCACCCCACTGCGACTGTTTGCGGCGGCGGTGCCACAACCTGCCCGACGGCAGCTGCGAGCGCGCCGGAGGAACCCTTCGACGTGGTCCCGGCCGGCTTCAAGATTAAAAGCGTCGACGGCGGCGTGCTAAAGCAAAACGGCGATCCGGAGACCCAAGCGGGCGCCCACCCTCACACCGCCTTCGTCGAGTTCTTCACAAACACCCTGCTCGATCCGAAAGGGGCCGAGTACTCGGCCGAGGACTTCCAGGACGTGATCACCGAACTGCCGCCGGGAGTGGTGGGCAACCCCCAGGCGCTCCCCCGCTGCACCCAGCAACAACTGGTGACCTCCAACTGTCCCGCGGCGAGCCAGGTCGGCACGGTGAAGATCTGGTTTGCCAACTTCGCCGACCCCAGCAAAGTTCCCCTTTATAACGTCCAGCCGAGCTTTGGCACGCCGGCGCTGCTCTCTTTCAACTACCTCAATACCCTGGTCCAGGTCTACGTCAAGCTGCGCAGCGGCGATGACTACGGGGTCAGGGTGATCGCCAAAAACGCCCCCCAGACCCTGCCGGTCAAAGGCGTCACCTTCACCGTCTGGGGCGTCCCCGGGGATCCCAGCCACACCGACGAGCGTCAGTGCCCGGGCGCAGCCATCAATTACGGCTGCGCCGGCGAGACGCCGCCAAAGCCCTTCTTTACCCTGCCGACCTCCTGCACGGGGCCGGTGGAGACCTTCCTCGAACTGACCACCTGGCAGGGCCACTCCGACAGCGGCAGCTTCATCTCCCACGACAACGGGATCCCGCCCAATCCGATCGGTGCCGAGGGCTGCAGCGCGGTGGACTTCTCCCCGACGCTTGAAGCGAGGCCCACCACCAACGTCGCCGACGCCCCATCGGGCCTCGACTTCGACCTGCACGTGCCCCAGCACGAAAAATGCGAAGAAGGCCCGCCGCTGAGCTGCGAAAACGCCGAGGCCCACCTGCGCGACACCACGATCACCTTGCCCGAGGGCCTGGTGATCAACCCCGCAGGAGCCAATGGCCTCGGCGGCTGCTCACTGGCCCAGTTCGGCTACACCAACACCGAAGCCGGCGTGATCCACACCACTCCCGAGGCGGCGAGCTGCCCCGATAACTCCAAGCTCGGCACGGTGCAAGTCGACAGCCCCCTGGTCGACCACCCGCTAAAAGGCGCCGTCTACATCGCCAACCCCTACCAAAACCCCTTCAACTCCCTCCTCGCCCTCTACATCACCCTCGATGACCCACAGACGGGCACGGTGGTCAAGCTGGCCGGCAAAGTAAGCGCCGATCCCAACACCGGACGGCTCACCACCACGGTCACCGAAAATCCCCAGCTGCCGTTCGAAGACTTCAAGCTGCACTTCTTCGGCGGCGCCGGCGGCGCCCTGCGCACCCCCGCGGTCTGCGGCACCTACACCACCACCTCAGTGCTGACGCCCTGGTCGGCACCCGAATCGGGCCCGCCGGCTACCCCGGGCGACCCCTGGGCGATCACCCAGGCACCGGGCGGGGGCACCTGCCCGACCGCCCAGGGTGCCCGGCCCAACACCCCTGACCTTGACGCCGGTGCGCTGAGCCCGATCGCCGCCGCCTCGACCCCCACCGTGGTCAACCTGAGGCGTCCCGACGGCTCCCAGGAATTCTCCACCGTCAACCTCACCCTGCCGCCGGGGATGACCGGCAAGCTGGCCGGAATTCAGGCCTGCCCTGAGGCGGCCCTGGCGGCTGCCTCCTCGCACTCAGGCCAAGCCGAGCGCTCCTCGCCGAGCTGCCCAGCGGCCTCGCGAATTGGCACCGTAGATGTCGCTGCCGGCGCCGGCCCAGCCCCCTACCACGCCCAGGGAATCGCCTACCTCACAGGCCCCTACAAAGCCGCGCCGCTGGGCATGGCGATCATCACCCCGGCCACCGCCGGTCCCTTTGACCTCGGCACCGTGGTGGTGCGGGTAGCGCTCCACGTCAACTCCGAGACGGCGCAGATCACCGCGATCTCCGATCCGATCCCCCACATCCTGGCGGGCATTCCGCTCGACGTCAGATCGGCTCAGGTAAAGCTCGATCGCCCCAATTTCACCCTCAACGGCACCAGCTGTGACCCGCTGGCCTTCTCGGGCAACCTTGTCTCCACCCTGGGCCAGAGCGCGCCGCTTGCCGAGCGCTTCCAACTCGGCGAGTGTGGCCGCCTTGGCTTCAAACCCAAACTGGCCCTGCGCCTGATCGGCGGCACCAAGCGCGGCGCCCACCCCGCCTTTAGAGCGACCCTTAGCATGCCCGCCGCCGGCGCCAACATCGCCTCGGCCTCGGTCGCGCTGCCGCACTCGGAGTTCCTCGACCAGGCCCACATCGGCACCGTCTGCACCAGGGTGCAGTTCGCCGCCGATCAGTGCCCGGCCGCCTCGGTCTACGGGCACGCCGTGGGGACCAGCCCGCTGTTGGACTATGCCGTGCAGGGCCCCGTCTACCTGCGCTCCTCCTCCAACAAGCTGCCGGACTTGGTGATGGCCCTGCACGGGCCACCCTCCCAGCCGATCGAGGTCGATGCGGTCGGCCGCGTGGACTCGATCAAGGGCGGCATCCGCAGCAGCTTCGAAGCGGTGCCAGACGTGCCCTTGACCCAGGTCGTCTTGTCCATGGAAGGCGGCAAGAAGGGCCTGCTGCAGAACTCGACCAACGTCTGCAACGGCAAGAACCTCGCCACAGCGGAATTCGAGGCCCAAAACGGCAAGGTCTATGACTTCAAGCCGCCGCTGAGAGCGCAGTGCAAGAAGCCGCGCAAAGCCAACAAACGTCATCACCGCGCCGCCCGGCACGCGGTGCGCTAGCCCCGAGCTCCAAAGACGATGCCGATTGCCCCAAAGCGCCGCCGCTCACTCAGCGGCGGCGCCCTAGCTCTGACTCTGATCGCGCTGCTTTGGCCCGCTGCCTCCCAGGTGCAGGCAGCGGCGCCGTCGATCGGCGCGGTCTGGGCATCGGCGGTCTTCTCCTCGACCGCGCGCCTCTCCGCCCAGATAAACCCCAACGGCCTCTTTTCCTCCTACCACTTCGACTACATCACCAAAGCGGCATATGAGGCTAACTTGGCGGCCGCCAAAGATCCCTTCGCCGGCGCCTCGCGGGCGCCGATCGCAAACGATGCCAGCATCGGCTCGGGATCGAGCCCGGTGGCGGTCTTGCAGTTGCTCTCCAGCCTCACGCCCGACACCGCCTATCGCTACCGGGTGGTGGCCAAAAACTCCACCACCGCGACCGGCCCGACCCTCATCTTCATTACCCACCCAAGCGGTGGAGGCGCTGGGCTCCCCGACGGGCGCGGCTGGGAGCTGGTCTCACCGGTCGACAAGAACGGTGGACAGGTCGAGGCGCCCGGCGCGATCGCCAAAGGCGGCGTCTTGCAGGCCGCCGCCAACGGACAGTCGATCACCTACGGCTCAGCGGCCTCCTTTGCCGCTGGCACGGGAGCCCCGCCGGCGAGCCAGTACCTGGCGACTCGGGTAAGTGGCGGCTGGGCCACCGAGAACATCACCGCCCCGATCTTCTCGGGCGCCTATGAGGCAACCGACCAGGGCGTCCCCTACCAACTCTTCTCCGCTGATCTGACCAGGGGCTTGCTGCTGAACGGCGATCACTGTCGCGGTGAGGGCACGGGCTGCGCGGTGGCAAACCCGCCGCTGCCCGGCACCGATGCCCCGGCGGGCTACCAGAACTACTACCTGCGCCAGGGCGGTTCTTTCGCGTCGCTGCTCGGCGCCCAAAACGCCGGCTTCCTCTCGCTCGAGCCAAAAGCGTTCGACCTGCGCTTCGTCGGGGCTTCCGCAGACCTGGCCCATCCAGTGCTCTTGACCTGCGCCGCCCTGAGCGCCAACGCAACACAAGCGCCCCTGGGGGAAGGCTGCGATTCCACCAAAGGCAATCTCTATGAGTACTCCGCGGGGAGCGGCCTCAGTCTGGTGAACCTCAAACCAGGCGAGACACAGGGCACGCCTGGCGCCGCTCTCGCCGCCCAATCTGGCGCGGTCTCAAGCGATGGCTCGCGCGTCTACTGGACCGACCTCGCTACGGGGAACCTCTACTTGCGCGCCGGGGGGCAGACCAAACAGGCAGACGAAGACGCCGGGGGAGGGGCCGCCTTTGAGACCGCCTCCGCCGATGGCGCCGTCGCCTTCTTCACTGTGGGTGAACACCTCTGGCGTTATCTGACCGGCAGCGACACCGCAACAGACCTGACCCCTTCGGGTGGGGTGAAAGGCGTGCTTGGCGCCTCCGCCGATGGCGCCTACCTCTACTACCAAGACAGCTCGGGGCTGCGGCTCTGGCACGCCGGCGCGACGACGACGGTGGCGCCGGGAGCCGAAGCGGCCGACGAAGGCAACTGGCCATCCACGACCGGTACCGCGCGGGTCTCGGCCGATGGCAGCCACCTGCTCTTCGTCTCCAAAGCACCGCTCACCGAATACGACAACACCGATCTAAGCAGCGGTAGTCCTGACTCGGAGGTCTACCTCTATGACGCAAACGGCGCCGCCGCCCTGGCCTGCGTGTCTTGCAACCCGACCTTTGGCAGGCCGATCGGCCCATCGACCATCCCCGGCTCTGTCCCCAACGGCACCGCCCTTGGCTCGACCAACTCCTATAAGCCCCGTTCCCTCTCGGCTAATGGGCGCCGCGTCTTCTTCGATTCCAAAGACGCGCTGGCCCTCGCCGACACCAACAATGCAAGCGACGCCTACCAGTGGGAGGCCCAAGGCGAAGGTAGCTGCACACGGGCGGGCGGCTGCATCAGCCTGCTCTCCTCCGGTCGCTCGGCTGGCGGGGCACGCATCATTGATGCCTCAGCCGATGGGGCCGATGCCTTTTTCCTCACCGATGCCTCTTTGGTCGATGCAGACCCAGGCGCAATCGATCTCTATGACGCCAGGATCGGCGGTGGCTTCCCAGGCTCATCACCCCCGATCATCTGCGAGGGCGATGCCTGTCAGCCCTTGCCCTCGGCCCCCACCGACCCAACCCTGACAACGCTGCTCACCGGGCCTGGCAACCCGGCGGTGCGCTACCCGAAATCGAAGAAGCGCTGCAAGAAAGGCACGCTCAAGCGCAAGGGCAAGTGCGTGAAGAAGCCAAGCAAGAAGGGCGCGAGCAAAGGGGGACGCGGGCGATGAGGGGTCTGGGCGCCATGACAGCCGTTCTCGCGGCGTTGCTATTTGCGAGCGCCTCAGCCCAAGCCGCTGCACCGGTTCTTGGTCCGGTTTCCGCCACCAACATCCAGGGCGTCTCTGCCCTGCTCAAGGGCACGGTGGACCCCGAAGGACTTCCCACCGGCTACCTCTTCGAATACGCCACCGCCTCCAACTTTGCCGGGGCGGCGAAAACGGTTTCCTCTGCGGCTGGCTCCGGCACAGAGCTCCGTCCCGCACGCGTGGCGATCGCCGGATTGAACCCCAACACCACTTACTTCTATCGCTTGGTGGCCACTAACTCCTCGGGAACTACTACCGGAATATCGGCTTCCTTCAAAACCACCAAAGGATTCGGCTTCCTCCCGGGCACGCAGGGCTTTACCGCGCGCGCGAGCGCCGACGGTGGCGCGCCGGCGACTCGCTCAGGCGAACATCCCTACCAACTCGGCTTCACGATCGGATTGAGCCAAGGTGGCGAATTCGAGGACCAGCCGGGAGCGGTCTTCTCTGACGGCGACGTCCGCGACCTCTCGATCGAGATGCCACCGGGGCTGATCGTCAACCCCAATGCGCTCGATAAGTGCACCCTGGCCCAGTTCCACACCCCGCGTGCCTCGTCCTTTGAAACGAGCCGGTCAGGGGAGGGCTGCCCTGAGCGCAGCCAGGTGGGAACGGTCGAGGTCAAAACAAGTCTCGACGGCGGCAAAGCACGCCGCTTTGGCCTCTTTAACCTCGAGCCCGCCCCCGGCGTTCCCGCCCAGCTCGGCGCATCTCCCTTCGGCGCCCCGATCGTCTTGGACGTCGACCTCGATGCCAACCCAGATGGCTCCTACGTCTTGAGCCTGCAAGCGACGGGCATACCTCAGTCTCTCGACCTCCATGGGCTTGACTTCGAGCTCTGGGGAACCCCCTGGGCTGCTTCCCACAACGGCGAACGGGGCAACTGCCTAAACGAGGCAGAGCCTAACTTCCCCTGGGCCAAATGCTCGGTCGGGGAGCCAGTCACCCGCCCACCTGCGGCCTACGTGACCCTGCCTGCCGCCTGCTCGGGGCCACTCTTCTTCACTGCTACCGCCAGCTCTTGGCAACAACCCGCCCAGGTATCCGCACAGGCATTGAACCGCACCTCCGCGGGGGCACAGGCCGAAATGAGCTGCAAAAGCCTCGTCTTTACGCCCAAACCGCTGGGCCAGCTAAACGACACCAAGGCCTCCTCGCCCTCGGGTTACAGCTTCCGCCTCACAGAGGACCTCGCCAACCTCATCAACCCCGACCAGTTCACCCACCCACCGGTGCGCAAGGCAATTGTCAGTCTGCCCCCCGGGGTCAGCGTCAACCCCTCGGTGGGGGCAGGCCTCGGTGTCTGCTCGGCAGCCCAATACGCGGCGGAGAGCGCATTCAGCCCCCAGGGAGCCAACTGCCCCAACACTTCAAAGCTCGGCGACTTTGAAGTGAAAACGCCGCTCTTTGACGGCCGCTTCGAAGGGGCGATCTACCTCGCCGCCCCCTATGACAATCCCTTCAACACCTTGGTCTCCGTTTACCTCGTGGCGCGCCTGCCCGAGCGCGGCCTGCTGATCAAGCTTGCCGGCCGAGTCGACCCCGACCCCGGAACCGGCAACCTCCTCGCCAGCTTCGACGGGTTGCCCCAGCTCCCCTACACCGACCTCGACCTGACCTTCCGCACCGGCCAGCGCGCCTTCCTGGTCACCCCCCCCGCCTGCGGGCCTGCCACCAGCCAGATCGAGATGACCCCCTGGGCGCTTGCCTTCTCACCGGGACACTCCGGCGCCGCCCCCTTCGCCCCCGCCCACGCCGCCACCTCGACCCAGATCACGACGGGGATCGGCGGCGGCCCCTGCCCGGCGGGCACGCCGCCCTTCAACCCCGCGGTGGTCGCAGGCGGGGTCAACTCCAACGTAAATTCTTACACCCCCTACTTCATCCACATCACCCGCCAAGACACCGAACAGGAGCTCACTTCCTACGCGCTCACATTGCCCGAGGGGATCACCGGCAAGCTGGCCGGCATCCCCTTCTGCCCCGAGGCGGCGATCGCGGCGGCGAGGTCAAAGAGCGGCGTCGCCGAGGAACGGTCCCCCTCCTGCCCGGCGGCCTCGGAGGTGGGCCACGTGCAGACCGGCTACGGGGTAGGGGACTCGCTCACCTACACCAACGGCAAGATCTACCTAGCCGGCCCCTACAACGGCCAGCCGCTCTCGGTCGTCGTGATCAACCCCGCCACGGTCGGCCCCTTTGACTTGGGAGTGGTCGTGATTCGCTCGGCTTTCTCGGTAAACGAACACACCGCCCAGCTGCAGATCGACAAATCGGCCTCCGATCGCATCCCCCACATCCTCGGCGGCATCCCCCTGCACCTAAGGGACGTCCGCATCTACATGGACCGCTACCAGTTCACCCACAACCCCTCCAGCTGCGCTGCGGGCAACCTGATCTCCAACCTGAGCGGCGCCGGGGCTGACTTCGCCTCGGGCGCCGATGACTCCACCGCGACCCAGACAAGGCACTTCCAGTTGCTCAACTGCCTCACCTTGGGCTTCAAGCCCAAGCTCGGCATAAGGCTCAGGGGCCCGACCAGAAGAGGCGCCTACCCCCAGCTGCGCGCCACCTTCGCCGCCAGGGGCCAGGGCGACACCAACCTCAAAGAAATCCAGGTCTCGCTGCCCCACTCGGAGTTCTTGGCCCAAAACCACATCAAGGCGATCTGCACCAGGGCGCAGTTCAAAGCCGAGAGGTGCCCGCCGGCGTCGGTCTACGGCTCGGCCACCGCCTTCACGCCGCTCTTTGACGAGCCGCTCAAGGGCAACGTCTACCTGCGCTCCTCGGCCAACAAGCTGCCCGACCTGGTCGCCTCGCTGAGATCAGGGGCGATCCGCATCGTCGTCGAGGGAAGTATCGGACCGACCAAGCAGGGCGGGATCAGCGCCCTGTTCAAGAACCTCCCCGATCAGCCCGTCGATCGCTTCGTGATGGTGCTCAACGGCGGCAAGCGGGGGCTGCTCACCAACTCCTCAAACATCTGCGCCTCACCCCCCGAAGCGACCGTCAAAGCGCTCGGGCAGACCAACCTGGGGGCGAGCTTTACGACCGTGCTGCGCGGGCAGTGCAAGGGGAAGGGCAGGAGCAAATGAGAAGAAGAGGAGCGATGAAGGCGCTCGGCGAGCGCGATGCACGTACATTGCTGGCGGCGCTCTGCGCTTCGGTGATAGCCCTCTCCTTCACTGCGGGCGCCCAGGGCGCCACCGATCCGCTCTTCGTCTTCACACCCCTCGCCCCGCCGCCGCCATCCCCGGCCCTGCCGCCCCCGACCGGCTCCCTGAGCGGCCCCTGCGGCCTCGCCGTGGACTCGGGCGGCAGCTACTACGTCTCTGACTACTACCACCACACCGTCGACATCTTCAGCTCCGGCAACGTTTACTCCAACCAGCTGGCAAACGAGGATCCTCAAGACGGCCCCTGCGGCCTAGCCCTCGACGCCACCAACCGCCTCTACGTCAACAACTACCACCGCAACGTGGTCCGCTTCAATGCCGCACCGTCTTTCGGGGCAGGCAGCGTGATCGCCGGGTCCCCGCTTGACTCCTCCCATCCCACCGGCGTCGCCGTGGACCCGACCACCGGCAACGTTTTCGTCAACCAACGCACTTACATCGCCGTCTATGACTCCTTGGGCAATCCCGTTTTTGATGGCGCCGAACCGCTTAAGCTCGGCCTCGGCAGTTTGGGCGATGGCTACGGGATCGCCCGTTCCCAGTTCGCGGGAACCCTGGGGCGCCTCTACGTCCCCGACGCCGCCACCAACACGGTCAAGGTCTATGACCCACTGGTGAGCAAAACCAACCCGGTGGCCGAGATCAAAGACCCCTTCAACAAAGCCTTCTCGAGCCTGCGCGACTCCGCCGTCGCCGTGGACCGCGTAAGTGGCGACGTCTACTTCTCCGATGACGTCCAGCCCACCTATACCGAGCGCCCGCAAGCCACCATCTATATCTACAGCTCCACAAACACCTACAAAGGCCACCTCAAATACAATGTCATCAACGCCCGCCCAGCGGGCCTTGCCGTCGACAACTCAACCAGCCCCACCACCCAGGGCCGCGTCTACGTCACCTCGGGCAACACCGACAAAGCCTCGATCTATGCCTACGGCCCGGGCTCGGGCACCACGGCGAGCCCCTTGCCGCCGCTTGGCTCGGGGCTGTCGGCGCCGGGTGGCAGCGCGGCCACCACCACCGAGGCAAGCGCAGGGCCGGGCACGCCGCCTTCCCCTGCCGCAGGGTCTACCGCCTCCACCTCCACGGTGACCCAAGAAGAAAACCTCCGCGTCTCGGTCGACGGCAAGCTCAGCCCCAAAAAGCTGCCCAGGGAAGGATCGGCGCCGATCTCGGTCACCGTCGGCTGGCAGATCGCCACCACTGACGGCAGCCCGCCCCCGCGGCTGAAGGAGCTGGGGATCGAAATCAACCGCGAGGGCCACTTCGACTACACCGGCCTGCCGGTCTGCCCGCTGGCAAAGATCCAGCCCGCCACCACGCAGCGGGCGCTCTCCAACTGCAAAAGCGCTCTGGTCGGCCAGGGCAGCTTCTCGGCCGAAATCGCGCTCAAAGGACAAGAAGGCGAAAGCTATGCGACCTCCGGGCGCCTTTTGGTCTTCAACGGCGAAGCCAAAGGCAAGCCGGTCCTCTTCGCCCAGATCTACGCCGCCCATCCCTTCGCCACCTCCTTCGTGATCACCTTCGCGGTCTCAAAGATCAAAAAAGGCGCCTACGGCACCGCCCTCACCACCACCCTGCCCAAGGCGCTGCGCAGCTGGGGCAACCTGACCGCGATCAAGATGAAGCTCTCGCGCCGCTACGGCTTCGAGGGCAAACGCCACAGCTACCTCTCGGCCGGCTGTCCTGCGCCGAAAGGCTTTGCGCTTGCCTCCTTCAGGTTGGCGCGGACAGCCTTCTCCTTCAACGGGGGCAAGGAGCTGGAGAGCACGGTGGCGGGGGACTGCCGGGTACGGGGGTAGAAAGGAAGATCGCACTCTACGCTTCCGGGTACATCATAGGTTCTTTAGGAACGGCGTCTATCCTATCTCTATGAGTGAGGCCCGGGAGAACCTGGTACGCCGGCTTCCGCCTGGCCCGCACGGGATTCCTCCCGAACTGGTCGAGCGCAACCAGCGCGAACGCCTGATCGCGGCGATGGCCGAGGTCAGCAGCGAGTGTGGGTACGCGGAGTCCACCGTCGCAGAGATCTCCAAGCGCGCTGGTGTCTCCACCGCCAGTTTCTACCGCCAGTTCAAGGATCGTCGCGCGTGCATGCTGGTCAGCTTCGAGGAGCTGTTCGGACGGCTGCTGGGGGAGGTCGAGGGCGCCTGCAATGGAGAGATGGAGCGGGAGGCGAAGGTGCGGGCGGGAGTTGGGACCGCCGCGGTCCTGCTGGCGGCCGATCCTCCGACCGCACGGTTGTTGACCGTGGAGATCGTCGCGGTCGGATTGGAGGGAGTGCGGCTCCAGCACGACGCGATCGAGCAGCTTGCGACTCGACTGCGAGAGGCGCATGAGCACGGTGCTGCCCTGGCGAAGCTTCCGAGCGCCGAGTGGACCGTGGTCGTTGCGATGGTCGCGCTGGTATCCAGACGGACTGCCGAAGGAGAGAGCGCGAGCGTGGCAGAGCTCGAAGCGATCTGCAAGCACCTCTGACGGTCGCAGTTCCGACTTGATTATGTTCGGCTCTTGTACGAACATACGTTCGTATGGAAGTCGCTTGTGTCCTGATCCCTGAGTCTGGCCTGGCCGATCCGGTCGAGGCCGGCGAGCTGACCGAGCGACTGCTGCGCCGACTGGAGAGGATCGGCGCGGCGGTCGAGTCGGAGCGGCCCGGGGAGGCGTTCTTCGTCCTCGATGGATTGCGTGGAATCCATGGGAGGGAGAGTGCCGGGGTGCTGGCGGCGGCGCGGCGGGCGGCGAAGATCGAGGTGCGGATCGGGGTTGCGCCCACCCGCTTCGCCGCCCACGCCGCCGCGCAACGGGAGGCGATCGTCCCGCCGCACGCCGCAAGCGACTTCCTGGCAGGTCTCCCCGTCTCGACGCTTGCCGGCAGGCTTGAGCTGCCGGCGCGCGAGGCGGGGAGCCTGATCGAGACGCTGCGGCGGTTGGGGATCGAGAGGCTGGGCGATCTGGCGGCGCTCCCGGCCGATCGGGTCTCCGACCGCTTCGGCTCCCCGGGCCTGCTGGCGCGGCGCCTGGCTCGCGGTGAGGATTCGCCGCTGCGGCCGCGGCGCCCATACGAGGAGCTGGCCGAGGAAGTCGCCTTGCCGGAAGGTGCCGCCGGCGGTCAGCTCGAGCGCGCTCTGGAGTTGCTGGTCGACCGGCTGCTCGCGGCGCCCCAGCGCAAGGGACGGACCGTGCTGGGCCTGCGCCTCGGCGCCCTGCTCAGCGGCGGCGGCAGCTGGAGCGTCGACCAGGGCCTGGGGCGGCCGAGCGCCTCGGCGCGCATCCTGCGCTCGGTCCTGGCGCCGCGACTGGAGGCGCTGCCCGGGCCGGCCTCGGCCCTGCGCCTGCGCGCGCTTGGCCTCGGCCCGCCCGTCGGCGACCAGCTGGAGCTCTCGGTCCGCGGCGAAGAGTCGCGCCGTCGCCGCCTCGGCGACGCGGTGCGTGAGGTTCGTGCCGCGCAGGGGGCGGAGTCCCTGCTCGAGGTCCTCCCGCTCGACTCCGCCTCGCGCTTCCCTGAGCGCTGGGCGGTTCTCACGCCAAGTCCGGACCGATGACTCCCGGCTTGCGGCGGCTGTACGTGCCTCGACCGGTGACGGTCGAGGCCGACTCCGCGGGAAAGCCCGCCTCGGTCGACGGGATCACGGTCGAGGCGGTGCGGGAGGAGTGGGTGGCCGAAGATCGCTGGTGGACGCCGCACCCGCTGGCTCGCCACTGCTTCGAGCTGGTCCTCGCCGACGGGCGCAATCTCGTTGTCTTCCGCAGCATTGTCAGCAGGCGTTGGTATCGGCAGCGGGGCTGATGACGGTGGCGACGACGCAGCGTGTGCCTTCAGGGGCCAAGAAGCGCCGCGGGAACGACGGCAATCCCATCTGGGCGTCGGTAGGCCTCAGGTCCGGTGGTGACGATCACGGCGTCCAGCAGCTCATCGCCGATCCGCTCGGCGAGCCAGTGGAGATGGCGCGTGTCGTCGCCGCCGACGTCGCGCGCGAGCTTGACCTCGATTGCGACGACGCGACCGTCGGCACGCTCGACGATCAGGTCAACCTCCTGCTGTCCACCCGCCGTGCGCAGGTGCTTGACCACCGCCTCTGCCGATTGGGCGTAGGTGCGAACCGAAAGAGTCACGAGCGACTCGAAGAGGGCGCCGAGGAGTGTTCCGTCACGGGGGACGGGGGGGCCGACGGTTTGTCCTTCGAGCAGAGTCTCCGCATCGACGCCGAGCAGCCGTGCGGCAAGGGCGGGGTCCGCGAGCTGGTGCTTTGGTGGCGAGGAAAGGCGGGAGAGTCGATTGCGGGACGGCGACCACGCTTCCACGGGGTCGAGGATCCACAGCCGTTCCAGCACGTCGCGGTAAGGGATCGTCGTCGACTTTGCCGGCTTGTCCCCATAGCCGGCGGTGGCGGCGTCGCGAATCTTCTCGAACGAGGTAGCGGTCGAGGAGGCCGCGGCGTAGGCGGTCAGCCAGCGGCGGAGCGTCGCCGGATCGCGGAGGCGGTGACCCAACTCCTCGAAGTCCCGATCGACGATACGGGTCAGGTAGCCATCCAGCTGACCGCGCAGCCCGCGACCGGAGAGGGACCGCAAGCCGGGGAAGCCGGAGGAGATTATCTCGCCCACGTAGTCCTCCAGGCTGGTGGGACAGGCTCCGGAGATCTTCGGTCCCCCTCCCTTCAGAAGATCCGTGAGGGAGACGGTGGGTGTGGAGAGACCGCGCTCGGACAGGGCAAGGGGCCGCATGCGGAGGCTGAGGATGCGACCAGCGCCAGAATGAGACCCCGCCGCAACGGGCCGCGAAGATCCGGTCAGCAGGAACCTGCCAGGCGAGGCGCCGGCATCGACCGCACGCCGGACGAGGTCCCAGGTCTCTGGCACGTATTGCCACTCGTCGATCAAGATTGGCGGCGGGCCCTCGAGCAACCGCGCCGGATCCGCCACCGCGATGCTGCGCTGACCCGGATCGTCCAGTTCCCGGACGCTTTTGGCTCTCTGGCTGGCCGTCGCGGTCTTGCCGACCCCCTTTGCTCCTTCCAGCGCAATGACGGATACCGCACGCATCAACTCGTCGAGCTCCACATCGACGACGCGAGCTCGGTAGCTCCGCTTAGCCATACGTTAGAGGCTACCGTTTCGCAGCCAATAACGCTACCGTTATGCATACGTTCTCCCTATCGTTATGCGGGCTGCGCGCCAGCCTTCTTTTCACGATGAGGGGGGAGAACGAATACGTCGAGCTGCACGCTCACTCAGCCTTCTCCTTTCTCGACGGGGCCTCGACGCCGGCTGAGCTGGCGGCGGTGGCGGCGGAGCTGGGCTACCCGGCGTTCGCCTTGACCGACCACGACGGGATCTGGGGCTCTATGGAGTTCGTCGACGCTTGCAGGGGACTCCCGATCCGGGTGATCACCGGTGCCGAGATCACCGTTGGGCACGCCCACCTCACGCTCCTGGTCGAAGACACGACCGGCTACCGCAACCTCTGTCGCCTGCTCACCGCCGCCCACTCTCGCACGCGCGAGGGCCCGCGGCGCAGCGCCCGGCAACCGTCGGTGACCCTCGAGCAGGTGGAGGAGCACGCCGGGGGGCTGGTCTGCCTCTCGGGGTGCGCGGGCGCGGGGATGCTTGCCGCCGCCTGGGAGCGGGGTGACGCGGCGGGAGGTGCGGAGGCCGCCCGCGGCCTACTCGGGGCCTTCGGGCGGGACCGCTTCCGGATCGAGCTGCAGCGGCCCTACTGGCGGCGAGACCGCAGCCGCAACCGCTGGCTTGCGGGGCTCGCCGAGCGGCTGGGGGTCCCCACCGTCGCCACCGGCAATGTTCACTCTCACACCAAGCGCCGCGCGCACCTGCAGGATGCCTTTGTCGCGGTGCGCCTCGGGATGACGCTGGAGGAGTCCGAGCCACGCCGGCGAGGCAACTCGAGCTCGGCGCTGGCTTCGCCGGCGGCGATGGTGGAGCGCTTCGCCGAGCACCCCGATGCCGTCGCCGAGACGCTGCGGCTGGCCGAGCGGCTGCAGTTCGACCTCGGCAGCGAACTCGGCTACCGCTACCCGCGCGAAGAGGAGCCCGGGGTAGATCGCAAGCTGGCGGAGGTCTGCCGGGCGCGGCTGGTCGAGCGCTATGCAGAGAACTCCCCCAACCGCCACGAGGCCGGGGAGCGGCTGGATGACGAGCTGAAGACGATCCGCGCCCTCGGCCTCTCGGGCTTCTTCCTCCTGCACCGCGACCTGCTGGAGCTGGCGCGCGAGGTCGCGCTCGAGGTGCGCGGCCCGGAGTCGGCGCGATCTGTTCTGCCCCCGGGGCGCGGGCGTGGCTCCAGCGTCAGCTCGATCGTCTGCTACCTCACCGGCCTCTCCCACATCGACCCGGTCAAGGGCAAACTCTTCTCCAGCCGCTTCCTCAATGAGGAGGTCGGGAAATGGGACAGGGAGGCGGCGATGCCTGACATCGACCTCGACTTCCCGCGCGATATTCGCGAGGTGCTGATCCCGCGCGTGCACGAGCGTTACGGGGCCGACCACTCGGCCTTGGTCGCCGCCTTTCCTACCTACCGTCCGCGCGGCGCCGTGCGCGACCTCGGCAAGGCGCTGGGGATACCGCCGCATGAGATCGAGAAGGTGGCGGGGATGGTCGGCTTCCACGAGCGCAGCGGTGAGATCGAGAAGGACGTCGCCGCGGCGATCGGCAAGGAGCGAGCGGCCTCGCCGCGCTGGCGGGCGCTGCTCTCGCTCTGCCCCGAGGCGATGGGCCTGCCCCGCCACGCCTCCCAGCATTCCGGCGGCATGGTGATCTCGACCCGGCCGCTGATCGACGTCTGCCCGGTTGTGCCGGCGGCGATGGAGGGGCGGCAGATCATCCAGTGGGACAAGGACTCCTGCGGCGATGCCGGCTTCCTCAAGATCGACCTGCTGGGGCTGGGGATGCTCTCCGCGGTCGAGCGCTGCGTCGACGAAGTCGGGCGGACACGGGGCAAGCCGCTCGACCTCTCGCGCATCGCGCTCGATGATCGCGAGACCTTCGAGTCGATCCGCGCCGCCGAGACCACCGGCGTCTTCCAGATCGAGAGCCGCGCCCAGATGCAGATGCTGCCCCGCACCCTGCCCCGGGACATCGACGACCTCACGGTGCAGGTGGCGCTGGTCCGCCCCGGTCCGATCCAGGGCGGCGCCGTCCACCCATATATAGAGCGGCGCAAGCGGCTGCGCGAGGACCCCGGCTTCGAGATCCCCTATGAGCACCCGCTGCTGGAGGCGGTGCTGAAAGACACCCTCGGCACGATCGTCTTCCAGGAGCAGGTGATCGAGGTGGCGAAGGCGATGGGCGGCTTCAGCTCCGCGCGGGCGGAGAGCCTGCGCCGAGCGATGAGCCGCAAGCGCTCCGAGGAGGCGATGCGCAGCCACCACGAGGCTTTCATCGCCGGCGCGGGGGAGCAGGGGGTGACGGAAGCGACCGCGGAGCGCGTCTGGGCGCAGATCAAGGGCTTCTCCGGCTTCGGCTTCCCCAAGGCGCACTCGGCCGCCTTCGGCCTGCTCGCCTACCAGTCGGCCTGGCTGCGCATCCACCGCGCACCCGAGTTCCTCTGCGCGCTGCTCAACGAGCAGCCGATGGGCTTCTACCCGCCCGATGCCTTGGTCCACGAGGCGCAGCGCCGCGGCGTCCGCATCATCGGCCCCGATGCCAACCACAGCCGCGTGCCCTGCCACGTCGAGCGGCTTCGCGGCGGGCTTGCGGTGCGGGTCGGCCTCGGCTACGTGAAGGGGGTGCGGGAGGAGGAGATGGGGAGCCTGGTCGGTGAGCGCGAGCGCAGCGGCGATTACGCCGGGATCGCCGACCTCGCTTCGCGCTCGGGAGCGGGACGCGACGGCCTCGAGCGGCTCGCCTGGGCCGGCGCCCTCGACGATCTGGTCGGCCGATGGGCCGAAAACGTGACATATAGACACGTTTCAGGCCCATCGGTGGCGCTGCCGGGACGACGGGAGGCGCTTTGGGAGGCTGGGGGCGCCGGGACGGGCGTGCGGCATGGGGAAGACGTGCAGATGGCGCTGCCGTTGGAGCCGCCGCGGGCGCCTGAGCTGGCGCCGCTCGACGAGTGGCAGCGGGCGATCGCCGACTACCGCTCGATCGGGATGACCCTCGACGAGCACCCGATGGGGCTGATGCGCGGCGACCTGGACGCCAAGGTCTTGCGCAGCACAGAGCTCGAGAAAGCCGAGAACGGTGACATCGTCGCGGTGGCTGGCATGGTCGTCGCCCGCCAGTGTCCCGGTACCGCCAAGGGCGTCGTCTTCATGCTGCTCGAGGACGAGCGCGGCACCGTCAACCTGGTCGTCCCGCCCCCCGTCTACGAGCGCTGCCGCGCCGCCGTCCGCGCTGCGCCCCTGGTCCGCGCCGTGGGAAAGCTCGAGCGCCACGAAGGCACCACCAACGTCGTGGTCACCGAAGTAACCGAGCTCAGCCCCGGTCGACGGGCCGAAAACGCGACCCCGGCTCCCGAAATCGGCCCGTCGACCAAGAA
Organism: Solirubrobacterales bacterium; assembly: GCA_035605695.1. Classification (GTDB taxonomy): domain Bacteria; phylum Actinomycetota; class Thermoleophilia; order Solirubrobacterales; family 70-9; genus VRUE01. The sequence goes on from DATNGZ010000019.1 coordinate 124,766, forward strand.
AGCACCGCGGCGGCGGGTTCGCGAGCGCGCCGTGGCCGAGCTGCGGGCCGTCGCTCCTGCTGGGCATAGTTGGGGGTGGCGGGGCTGAGCGGCCAAGAGTGGCCCGGGTCGGGTCACTCTTCGTTGCCATCCTTTGCCCATGGCCAGTTCGCGCCTTCACGCCACCCGTTCCCTCGCCATCGCGTGTGCTGCCTTTGCGCTCGCGGCCCTCCTCGCGGTCCCTGCTCGGGCGACCTGGCCGGGGCGAGAGGGTCCCGTCGTCTACGCCGGCGTGTTTCCCGGCACAACGCTCAAGCCATACCTGACGAGGCCCGCCGGGCTGCGCCGCTTCACCCCCGGCGCCGCCGGCTCACCAGTCCAGCTCACCACCGACACAACCGATCGCAACCCGCAGGTCTCACCCGATGGCCACCTCGTCGTCTTCTCACGGGGCATCGAGGCCCCCGAAGAACGCGAACGCTCAGCGATCTTCGTCAGCGCGATCGATGGCAGCGGCCTCAGGCAGCTGACTGACGGGGGCTCCCCCGAAGGGGCCGATACCCAACCCACCTTCACGGCCTCCGGCCGAGGCGTCGTCTTCGTCCGCGGAGGCGCCGGGCCCTACGCGTCCGGCGACCTCTACTCGATCGGCCTCGACGGCAGCGGTTTGACCCTCCTCACTTCCGGCCCCGCCGCCGACCGCATGCCCGCCGCCTCGCCGACCGGGAGGCAGATCGTCTTCGTCAGGAGCTTCCAAAGGCCCGACGGCATCGAATTTGGGCCCCACATCTACTCGATGCGCCCCGACGGCTCCCGGCTTCGAGACCTCACCCCTCGCTTGGGCCGGGACCCCTGGGACCCGGACGTCAGCCCCTCGGGCAAGGTGATCGCCTTCGCCACCGAGGGCAACAACCTGCGCGGGGACATCTTCACGCTGCGCGCCGGCGGCGGGCCGATCCGCCGCTTCACCAACCGCGTTACCCACGATCGCCGCCACCACGACGAACCGCGCTTTCCCCGGCCGTACGGCTACACCAACCCGGCCTTCTCCCCCGCTGGTGACTCGATCCTCGCCGTCGCCCGCAGCGGCACCAGCCCCCGCCTTGCCCGTATCCGGCTGGCTGATCCGGACCACCCGCACCTACTTGGCTCGAGCTTCCTCGGCAGTGCTCCGGCCTGGGCGCCCGAACCAAGGCGCTGAGGCGCGGCCGCAGGCTAGGCCGTCGCGAGTGCCGCGTCCTCCACGCCCGCGCACTCGCACGGCTCGGGCATCGGGAAGAGGCGGAGGAAGCGCTTGGCGGCCTGCTTGCCGCCCTCGATTTGGACCGCGCCCGAGTTGAGCGCATCGTCGAGCGGGAGCTCGTCTGTGAGGACGGCAGCGAGGGTGGGGGCGTCGGGGACCTCGATCGACGCGCCGGGCTCGGCGGCGGGGCCTCGGTCGAGGTCGAGCTCTCCGCCCGCGATCTCGACCCGGAAGCGCTCCTCGCCGATCCGCAGCTCGTAGGAAGCGGTCATTTCGCCGGCGACCTCCGCGTCAAAGAGCGAGCGCAGGGCGAGGACGATCGAGTCGGGGCCGATCTCTTGAGAGTCGGGAGGGAAGGGGGAGCGGGCGCCCCAGGCGCCGAGCTTGGTCACGATCGGCTCCAGCTCGCGGCCCCACTCGGTCAGCTCGTAGACCCAGGACGCTGCCGGCGGTGGCAATTTGCGACGCTGTATGACGCCGCCCTGCTCGAGGTCGCGCAAGCGCTCGGAAAGGATGTTCGAGCTGGCGTGGGGCAGGCCGGCGCGGAGGTCCGTGAAGCGCTTCGGGCCGAGCAGCAACTCACGTACGACCAGCAGTGCCCAGCGCTCGCCGACCAGATCCAGGGCGTGGGCGAATCGACACGCCTCTCCGTATGAGCGCTTGGTCGCCATGCCAAGAGTCTATGCCGATTGGTTCAAATTTGCAACCGAGTGGTTGTGTTTATGAACTATTTGCTAGGGTAGCCGCGAGTACGGGCAAGCGACGAGAAGGAGGTCCCAGTGACCGCCGAGACAGCAACCACAACCGCACAGACCGACACCGACCGCAACCGTTGGCTGGCGCTCTACGTGCTCTGCGCTGGGATGCTGATGATCGTCCTCGACGTGACGATCGTCAACGTCGCCCTGCCGACGATCCAGGACAGCCTCGGCTTCTCCCAGAGCGGCTTGGCCTGGGTTGTCAACGCCTACTTGATCCCATTCGGCGGCCTGCTGCTCCTTGCCGGTCGGCTCGGCGACCTGCTTGGCCAGCGGCGCATGTTCCTGATCGGCCTCGCGGTCTTCGTCGTCGCCTCCCTGCTCTGCGCCGTCGCCGAAAACCAGGCGATGCTGATCGGCGGCCGCTTCTTCGCCGGCGTCGGCGGCGCGCTCGCCTCGGCGGTGATCCTCGGCATGATCGTGACGATGTTCCCCGAGCCGCGCGAGCAGGCGAAAGCGATCGGCGTCTACGGCTTCGTCGCCTCCGCCGGCGGCTCGATCGGCCTGCTGCTCGGCGGCATCCTGACCCAGGCGATCAGCTGGCACTGGATCTTCGTGATCAACCTGCCGATTGGCATTGCCACCGCCTACGGGGCCATGCGCCTGGTTGAGGACAAGCCCGGCCTCGGCTTCAAGGCCGGCGCCGACATTCCCGGCGCTGCGTTGATCACCAGCTCGCTGATGATCGGCGTCTACGCGATCCTCGGCGTCAGCGAGCACGGCTGGGGCTCTGCCCAGACGTTGATCCTCTTTGCCGTTTCGTTTGCCCTCGGCGCGGCCTTCATCACCCGTCAAGCTCGGATCGAGAACCCGCTGATGCCGCTGCGGCTCTTCCACTCGCGCAACGTGGTTGGTGCCAACGCGATCCAGGCCCTCCTCGTCGCCGGCATGTTCGGCATGTTCTTCCTCGGCGCTCTCTACCTGCAGCGGATCCTCGGCTACGACGCGCTCGAGGTCGGCCTCGCCTTCCTGCCGACGACGATCGTGATGGGCACGCTCTCGCTCGGCTTCTCGGAAAAGCTGATCATGCGCTTCGGGCCGCGCAGGACGCTGATCCCGGGCGTGATCATGGTCGGCATCGGCCTGCTGCTCTTCGCCCGCACGCCGGTCGACGGCGACTACCTCACCGATCTGCTGGCGCCGCTGCTGCTGGTCGGCCTCGGCGTCGGCACCTCCTTCCCATCGCTGATGACGCTGGCGATGTCGGGAGCGACGCCCGAGGACTCGGGGCTCGCCTCGGGCGTGGTCAGCACGAGCATGCAGGTGGGCGGCGCGATCGGCCTCGCCGTGCTGGCGACGCTGGCGGCCGAGCGCACCGACAGCAAGCTCGCCGATGGTGCCGGGCAGCTGGCCGCGCTCAACTCCGGCTACCACCTCGCTTATGTGATCGGCGCGATCCTGGTCGCCATCGCCGTGGTGGTAGCCGTCACCGTCCTACGCGAAGTGCCGATGCCCTCACCGGAGGAGATGGCCGAACACGGTCAGCAGTCCAGCGGAGAGCGCGAGCCGGCCTACTCCGAGGCCTGATCCCCGGTTGCGGTCGTATTTCTTTCCGGTATGCGGGAGGAAGTACGACCGCTAGGCGGTCAGTTCGGCCAGCCGTCGCTCGATAAAACGACGCTCGACCGGGTTGGGATCCAGCTCCAGGGCGCGGGAGTATGCCTCCGTTGCCCCCTGGTCATGGTCGAGGCGCCTCAGCAGGCCGGCCCTGGCGGTGTGCAGTGGCAGGTAGTTGTCGAGGCCGTCGATCTCTTCGATCAGCTCAAGGCCTCGCCCCGGCCCCTCGCACATGGCCACCGCGACGGCGCGATTGAGCTCGACCACGGGGCTGGGCGCGACCTCAGCGTGCCAGGCGTAGAGGCGGGCGATCCGCGGCCAGTCGGTCTCCGCCGCACTCGCCGCTTCGGCGTGGACCGCGGCGATCCGGGCCTGCACCGTGTATGGACCGGTCGGCCCTCCCGCCGCCGCTTCGCGTGAGAGCTCCAGGCCCTCCTCGATCTGCTCGCGGTCCCAGAGCGAGCGGTCCTGGTCTTCGAGCAGGACGATCTCGCCGTGCTGGTCGAGCCGCGCCGCACGGCGGGCGTCGCTGAGCAGCATCAGCGCCAGCAGGCCGCTCGCCTCGGGCTCGCGCGGCAGCATCGCGGCGAGGGCGCGGGTGAGGCGGATCGCCTCGCCGCTGAGCTCGGTCCGCACCAGCGCCTCGCTGCCCGAGGCCAGGTAGCCCTCGTTGAAGATCAGGTAGAGCGTCGCCAGGACCGCCGGCAGGCGTTCCGGCATCTGCTCGGCGACCGGCACCTCGTAGGGGATCCTGTTGGCGGCGATCTTGCGCTTGGCGCGGACGATGCGCTGCGCGGTTGCGCTCTCGCTGGCGAGCAGGGCGCGGGCGATCTCCGGCGTGCTGAGGCCGCCGAGGCTGCGCAGGGTCAGCGCCACCCGCGCCTCGATCGCCAGCGCCGGGTGACAGCAGGTGAAGATCAGCCGCAGGCGATCGTCCTCAATCTCGCCGAGCCGGTCGCCGGGCACGGCTTCGGGTTCGGCGTGCAGCGCTTCCAGCCGCTCCAGCACCGCGACCTTGTCGCGCAGCACCCCCTCGCGGCGAATCCGGTCGATCGCCCCGTTGCGGGAAACCTGGGTGATCCAGGCGCCGGGGTTGGACGGCACCCCCTCGCTCGGCCAGCGCTCGAGCGCGACGACGAAGGCCTCCTGCACCGCCTCTTCGGCGAGGTCGAAGTCGCCGGTGACGCGGATCAGCGTCGCCACCGCCCGTCCCGACTCATGCCGAAAGGTGCGGTCGACGACGCTGTCGCGAGCCGCGGCTACGAGCGTTCCGCCTTCTCCATCAATTCCTTGCCGCCGGTCACCATCGGGCGGATTTCGACGTGGTCGCTGGTGAACGGGATCTTCTTCGCCCAGGCGAGCGCCTCGTCGAGGTTCTCGACGTCGATGATCCAGAAGCCGGAGAGCTGCTCCTTGGTCTCGGCGAAGGGGCCGTCTGTGACGAGCGGCTCGCCATCGCTGTAATGCACGGTTGTGCCGGTGGCGCGCTCCTGCAACCCGGCGCCGGTGACCATGGCGCCCGCCGCGGTCAGCTCGGCGTTGAACTGGCCCATATCGGAGAGGTTTTTCTTCACCTCGTCGGGGGTGATGTCCTCCCAGCTGCGCTCCTCGGCGATCAAAGCAAGCATGAACTGCATCTCGATTCCTCCTGTCTCATCAGCGGCGCCGTTCGCCGCTCTCACCCTAACGACGAACGGGAGGCGCCCAGATCGACATCAACTGGGAAATACGCCGCGCAGCACGTGCGCCATCTGGCGCGGGTCTTCGAGCTGGGGGTAGTGGGCCAGCTCGGGCAGCTCGGTTACCGGGACCGATGGGCGCAGCTCGCGCAGTGCCGCGAGCACATCCGTCGTCGCCACCGGGTCCTGCAGGCCCCAGGCGAGGCTGAGCTCGCCTGGCCAGTCACGGATCGCGCCGTGCCAGCGCCCAGCGTGCTCTTCGCGCTGGTCCATATAGGAGATCAGGCGGTGGCCGATGACGCGGCCGCCGTTGTAGCGGACCAGCGACCACTGGTCGATTCCCTCACGGTCGGTCAGCGGGTGCTCCGCCGAGAAGACCGAGCCGAACTGGTGGCGGAAGACGCGCTCGCTGGAGAGCCTGGCGACGAGCGGGCCGACGCGGCTGCGTAGCGCCCGCTGCGCCGGCGTCGGGCTGGACCGCTCCAGCACCATGCTGCCGTTGAAGAGCAGGATCCCGGCCAGGTCCATCTCCAGCTTCCCTTCCAGGTCGCGCGCCATCAGCTCGTTGGCGACCGAGGTGCCCATGTCGTGGGCGAGGACGAAGACGGGCCGACCGTCGTCGTGGCGGCGCACCAGCTCCTCGGTCAGGTCGGCTTGCCAGAAGAGGCTGTAGTCGTGATTTGGCGGCTTGTCGGAGAGGCCGAAGCCGAGGAAATCGAAGGCGAGCACGTTGCGCTCCGGTTCCTCCCGCAGCAGCAGGCGCCAGTCAAAGGAGCTGGAGGGGAAGCCGTGCAGGAGCAACAGCAGCGGCCCCGGGCCCTGCTGGCGAAAGGTGTGAATCCCGTAGCGGCGGAACTCACTGCTCTCGCCGCGCTGCTTCCACTCCCGGACCCGCTCGCTCAGGGGCATCGGCTGCCTCAGGCGAAGCGCTTAACGAAGGCGAGGGCGGTGTCGGCGACCTGGCGCCATTTGTCGTCGATGACGAGCGAGTGATCGCGGCCGGGAATTTCGACGTGCTCGGTGACGCCGGGATTGTGGCGCTGCTTTTTGTACGCCGCCTTGCTCATCGCCGGCGGTACGGCGTGATCGCTCTCGCCGGTGGTGATCAGCAGCGGGCCGCGCGCGGGGTTCTTGGTGTCGACCTTGGTCTCGCTTGAGGGGTTGAAGTTGGCGAAAGCCGCCTGGAAGATCGGCCTGCCCGGCGCCGCGACGTGGAACTCCTCGTAGATCCGCTTCGCCTCATCCTCGTCGAGCGCGTTGGCCCAGCCGTAGCGGAACTGATTGAAGCTGAGGGTGACGGCGCGGCCGCGGTTAGCGGGGTTGCCGAGCACCGGCATGGTCGTGCGGATCGCTGCGATCGGCAGCGGCAGCACTCCTTTGAAGGGGGCGGGGTCAACCGCGACGGTCGCCGCTGAGAGACCGCGGCCGGCGAGGACCTGCGCGATCAAGCCGCCGAAGGAGTGGCCGACGATCGCCGGCTTCTTATCGAGCTTGCCGATTACCTCGGCGAAGTGGTCGGCGACCTGGACGACGCCCTTGCCGGCGAGGACTTGGGGGTTGGCGCGCGCCTGCTCGACCGTCTCGGGATCGTCGGGCCAGCCGGGCGCCAGCGGCGCGAAGCCGGCCTGCTCGAAGACCGTCGCCCAGCGGTCCCAGCTGCTCGCCAACAGCCAGAGGCCGTGGATGAAGACCACCGGCGTCCGCCCCGTCGCGTTTGCCCGCTCGACCTGCTCTGACTCGCGCTGCGTGATCGTCGCCATACCCGTCTTTCCTTGAAAGGTTTCTCGCATCGTCAAATAGACGAGCGCCGCGGTCGATGAAGCGTCCATGATCTCATCTCGAAGCAAGCCAGCCCGCGCGGGACTCGCCTCCGCACTCACCCTCCTAATGCTCTGTGCGGCGACGCTTGTGGTTCCCGCCGCTGGCACGGCGGCCCCAATCGAAGACCCGCTGCCCCAGCTCTCCTTCGAACCGGGCAGCTACGACTTCGGCCTGCAGCAGGTCAATTCCAACGCCAGCCAGGCGTACCTGCAGCTGCGCAACGACGGTGTTGTCATCGCGCCGATCTACTCGCTGGAAATCGCTGGTCCCGGCTCCAGCGCCTTCTGGATCGGCCAGAGCAGCTGCTACGGCGCGACCCTGAATCCGAACGAAACCTGTTCGGTGCAGGTCAACTTCAATCCCAACGACGCGACCACCTTCGAGGCTCAGCTGCGCGCCGGCTCCGAAGGCAACACCAACTTCAGCGCCGACCTGAGTGGCGAAGGCGCCCGCGCCCGCATCGGTCCGGTCTCCGACCCGACCAGCTTTGGCGCCGCCGCGGTCGGATCGCCCGGCGTCACCAGGGCGATCGAGATCACCAACAGCGGCAACTTCCCCGGCGGCGCCTTCATCGCAATCGTCGCCGGCGGCGCGATCGGCAGCTTCCACCTGCTCGACGAGAACTGCACCGGGATTCCGCTCAGCCCGGAAGCGACCTGCAGCCTGCTGGTCAACTTCCAGCCGCTCAGCACCGGGGTGAAGACCGCCCGCCTGGGTCTCTTCGGCGACTCGGATGGCGGTAGTCAGATCACGCTGACCGGCATCGGTACCGAGCCCGAAGACGAAGCGACGCAGGAGCTGCTGAACGAGCCGAGCACAGCCTCGCCGGCGCCTCGCCACAAGCGCCGAGCGAAGCCGGGCCACCGCCGCGGGCGCCACCTTCGCCGCGCGGTCTCAGCCCGCTGGGCAAGCCGCTAGCCAGCCCAGCAGCCCGAACTGCATCAAATTTTCAATCTGACAGGTAGAAAATTTGATGCAGTTCGGTCGTGCGGGGACCTAGTCTCCGGATGGTGGAGCAAGGAGTCCGCTCAGTTCCCGATCGGGTTCGGGAGGCCTGCGCCATGGTGGCCGCCCAGGCGCAGTCGGTGCGGATCGACGAGGACACGATCGCGGCTTATGCCGCCGGTCTGCCCGCCGCGGCCGAGTTGCCACCGCCCGATCCCGCGACCCACTTCGGCGAGGGAGACCGCGAGGGGCGCGCTGCCTTCGTCATCTGCCTCAACGCGATCAACTTCGGCTCCGGTTGGTGGCCGGAGATCCGCAAGCGGCCCGGTCGCAGCGGCTACTTCACGATCGCCGCTGGCCTCACCGAGCGCTTTCGGGCGGACGAACCCTGGTCGGCTGAGGAGCTGACCCAGCTCGACGCGGCCGATCTCGCGACGGTCACCGGCCAGGATCAGGCGCTGCCGCTGATGGAGCAGTATGCGGCCTCGCTGCGAGACGTCGGCGAGCATCTCCTCGCCGACCACGCCGGCCGCTTCGAGGCGCTGATCGAAGCGGCCGGCGGTTCGGCCGTGGCCCTTGCGGATCTGCTCGCCGGCTGGCAGGCGTTCGCCGACGTCTCGACCTATGAGGGCCAACCGGTGCCCTTCTACAAGCGGGCCCAGATCGCCGCGGCGGACATCAACCGCACCGGCCTCGTCGCTCTCCGAGACGAAGCCCGGCTCACCGCGTTCGCCGACAACCTCGTTCCCCACGTGTTGCGCATAGACGGCGTCCTGTGGCTCAACCCGGGGCTGGAGGCGAGGATCGACGCCGGTGAGCTGCTCACCCACGGCAGCGCCGAGGAGGTCGATCTGCGCGCCTGCGCCGTCCACGCGATCGAGCTCCTCGCCACGGTCTCATCGCTCTCCCCGGCGCAAATCGACGGGGTCCTCTGGAACCGCGGTCGCGATCCCCGCTACAAGTCGGTCCCCCGCCCGCGCTCCCGCAACACCGCCTACTAGCGGCACCCCTTCCCACGAAACCTCGAAAACCCGCGATATACACGGGTTTTCGAGGTTTCGGTGATCAACCTGCGGTTTCGGCGCGCTTCAAGCCGCTGCGGGCCCAGAAGGCGAAGAGGATCGGGAGGGTGAAGGCGACCGCGAAGGCGAGGGCGATCACTACCGGTTCGCCGGAGATGAAGCCGCGGCCGGCCTCGAGCAGCGCGGTCACTGGGTTGACCGAGGCGACCGCGTGGATCCAGCCGCTGAGCAGGCTGAGCGGCACGTAGACCGGGGCGAGGAAGAGGATCAGGAAGACGGGGAACTGCATCAGCGGCCCGCCCTGGATCGAGCGCACCCGCATCGCCACGCCCGCCGCCCACAGCGTCGCGGTCAGGTTGGTCAGCACGGCGAGGCTGTAGAGGCCGACGAGTTCGCCCGGGCTGCCCGCCACGTTCATCCCGGCGATCAGGGCGATCGTGGTCAGCACGGTCCAGGTGATCAGTGCTCGAGTCAGGGCGGCGATCGCGTAGCCGGCGACGATCCCGTTGCGGTTGGCGGCGGCGAGCAGATAGCGGTTGGCGAAGCCGATCTCGAAGTCGCGGGCGATGCCGAAGCCGGTGAAGACGCCGCCGAAGGCGGCCGACTGGAGCAGGACGAAGACGAACTGGAAGGCGGTGTAGCCGCTGGGGAAGTCGAAGCCCGGAGCGTCGCCGATCGCCGAGAGCCCGCCGGCGAAGGCGATGAAGAAGAAGAGCGGGAAGACGATCGCAGGCGCCAGGAAGGCCGGGTTGCTGAGGAAGTTGTGGATGCTGCGCCAGGCGACGGCAAAGGCGACCGTGCGGAAGCCCGCCAGGCCGCGGGTCTCCGTGCTGCCGCTCACGTCCGCACCAACCTTGTCTTCAGGGCGCCGCTGGCGGCGAACATGCCGACGCCGAGCAGCACCGCGGCGATCCCGAAGCCCAGCGCCAGCGTTCCGGTCTCCCAACCTTCGAAAAGCAGCGAGCGGAAGGCCTCGAGCAGGTAGGTGACCGGGTTGGCGCTGGCGACGGCCTTGAACCAGTTGGTCTGGATCAGGTCGAGCGGCAGCGCCATCGCCGAGATGAAGAGGAAGACGAAGAAGACCGGGAAGAGACTCTGCACCGCCTCGCCGGAGCCGGTGCGCAGGGCGGCGAAGAGGCCGATCGAGCCGAAGGCGACGGTGATCGAGACCGAGAGGGCAACGATCACGAGCGCGCCGGCGAAGCCAGTCGTCAGTTCGGCGCCGGCGATCAGGCCGACGCTGAGGTAAGTCACCGCCTGCACGAGTCCCAGCACGACCGCCCCGGCGAGCAGGCCGCTGAGCAGGGCGGCGTCGCGCAGCGGGGTCAGCGCCAGGCGGCTGAGGAAGCCGGTCTCGATGTCGCGGGCGAGGTCGGTGCCGGCGTTCATCACCGAGAACAGCGCCCCCTGCATGAAGGGCACGGCGAGGGCGAAGGTGAGGTAGGAGTCGGTCGGGAAGCCGGGCAGGTTGGTCGCGTCCTGGAGCCCGCCCGAGTTGACCGCGAGCAGAAAGAGCGGGAAGACCAGGGCGGGGACGATCTGGGCCGGCTGGCGCAGGGTGCGCAGGACCGAGCGCTGGGCGAGCTGCCCGACCTGGGTGCGCAGGCCGCCGCTCACGCGGCGCTCACCGGCTCCTCCTCGGCGCTCTCGGTCTCCTCGACCTCATCCTCGGCGCCCTCCAGCGAGCGCCCCGTCTTGGCGAGGAAGACGTCGTCGAGCGAGGGCGCGTGCAGCTGCAGGCGCTCGATCGCGATGCCCTCGGCGTCGAGGGCGCGGACGACCTCGGCGAGCTGGGACTCGCCGCCCTCGAGCCGTGCCGCGGCGCTGCGCGGCGAGGATCCGGTGCGGGGCCCGAAGCGCTCCAACACCGCGGCGAGCCGCTCGAGTTCACCCGCCTCGCGCGGCGCCGCTTCGACCGTGGGCCGGCCGATCTCCGCCTTGAGCTCGGCCGGCGTGCCCTCGGCGACGATGTGGCCGTGGTCGATGATCCCGACCCGGCCGGCGAGCGCGTCAGCCTCCTCCAAGTACTGCGTGGTGAGGAAGACGGTGACGCCCTCCTCGGCGGCGAGCCGCGCCACCTCGTCCCAGAGCGCGGTGCGGCTCTGGATGTCGAGCCCGGTGGTGGGCTCGTCGAGGAAGAGGATGCTGGGGCCGTGGGCGAGCGCCAGCGCCAGGTCGAGGCGGCGCTTCATCCCGCCCGAGTAGCCGCCGACTTTGCGGTCGGCCGCCTGCGAGAGCCCGACCCGCTCCAGCAGCTCCTGTCCGCGCTCCGCCCGCTCGGCCTTCGGCAGCCCGTGCAGGGCGGTCTGCAGGCGCATGTGCTCGCGACCGCTAAGAAGCGGATCGAGCGCCGCCTCCTGCAGCGCGGCCCCGATCGAGGACCGCACCTGCGGGCCCTGCTTGACGATGTCGAATCCTGCGACCCGCGCCGTCCCGGCGGTCGGCGGCAGCAGCGTGGTCAGCATCAGCACGGTGGTCGACTTGCCGGCGCCGTTGGGGCCGAGGAAGCCGTAGATCTCGCCCGCCTCGACTTTGAGATCGATCCCGTCAACCGCACGCGGCCCGTTCTTGAACTCACGCACGAGTCCGTCGACTTCGATGCCCTCTTGCCTGTTCGTCGCCATAGCCGCCCAGCAGGCTAGCGATCCCTAGGATCGGGTCCGTGAAGTCCGTCACCGTCTCCGTCGTCGTGCCGCGTCCGGTCGAGCAGGTCTACGACTACCTCGACGTTCTCGCAAACCACGAGTTCTTCCTCGACCACTTCCTCGTCGACTGGAAATTCTCCGGCCCGGCGCGCGGGGTCGGGGCCAAAGCCGAGGCCCGGGCGAGCGCGCCGATGTCGCAGGACTGGACCGACTTCGAGGTGATCGAGGCCGAGCGGCCAAAGCGGATCGTCGAGGACGGTGTCGGGCTGAAAGGCAAGCGCCACACCCGCGGTACCTACACGCTCGAGCAGCTCGCCGGCGGGGGGACGAAAGTCTCCTTCGAGCTCGCCTGGATTGAGGCCGCTCGGGCCGAAAGCCTCTGCCCGCCGCTAACCCGCGCCTTCATCAAACGCCCCAACGGCAAAGCGATGCGCCGACTCGCCAAACAACTGGCGTAAGCCGGTAACGATTACTCGGACCATCTTGACAAAGACAAGCACCCGCGTATAGCGTTGGCTCGATGCAGCAAGATCCCGAGCCCCCGACCAAAGTCGACCCGCCCCCGGAAACTACCTGGAGCGAAAAGGTAAAGACGATCGGCGGGCTTGTCGCAGTCGCGGTTGGGGTCCTCGTGGTTGGCGTGATCGCGATCGTCGCCCTGGCTAAGGACTCGAGCACGTCGGCCACCATCGCCAGCTCAGCTGGGGGAGTGATCGCGACGATCGTCGGCGCCTACTTCGGGGTGAAGGTCGGTACCGACCAGGCGAAGAGTACGCTCGAAGGCCAGCAAAAAGAAGCCGCCAAGCTCCACAAAGGTCAGCTCGCCGAAGCGGCCAAAGCCCAGGTCTACGCCACCCACCTTCCGCCCGACAAAGCCGGCGAGATTATGGATATGGCGGAGAAAGCTGCGCGCGAAGCGATCAGCCGGCAGCGGTGAGCGACTGCGCCGAGTCGGGCCCTTCGGCGCCGCGGAAGAGCTGTGCCGAGGGGATGCCGATCACCTCGCCTTTGAAGCGCTTCTCGCGGCCGTAGACCACCCAGGTGGTGTCGATCTCGCCGATGTCGAGGTCGAGTTGCAGCTCGTCGGTGTGTTCTTCGAAGTGCTCGATGTGGGTTAGGCCGGAGTCGTAGTCGCCGCGCAGCAGGCCTTCGCCGACGACCGGCTTGGAGACCACGTCAATGACCTCCTCCCACTGCGAGAGGTCGACGTAGCCCTTGGTCGCGGGGACGATCCCGATCGATCGCGGCCGCTCGACCTCGCGGCGACTGAGCAAGACGAGGTGCTTGGTCGGGTAGATGAAGGTGTCGACGACGAAGACCTCGGTCCAGTACTTCTCGGTGACCTCGTGGACCTTGGGATGGGCGCTGCACTGGACGAGGAAGGTGTTGGGCTGCTCGCGGACCAGCTCCAGACCGGCGAAGAAATCGGTGATCAGCTCGATCCGATATTCGTCTACGCCCTGGAAGGCGAGGTAGCGCTGTACCGCCCGCTCGTGACATGTTCCTTCGGGTCCGAGCGTCACGACGGTGACCTTGTCTGCTTCGGTTGAGAGCATGGGCAACAGCCAGCGTAGCGAGTGAACAGAAATCCTCAAGCGGTATAGGAGAGAAGATGAGACGAGTCGCCAAGGTGCTTTTGGGAACCGCAACCGCCGCGCTGATCGCGGCAGGACCGGTTGCTCCATCGAGTGGTGCGGCGATCCCGTTCGCGCAGACCTCCGCCTCATCGTGCAAGCAGGCGACAAACATCGAGGCGATCGTCGACGACTCGATCTCGATGGAATTCACCGACGCCTCCCGGCTGCGGGTGCAGGCGATGAACCTGCTGATCAACACGCTCGGCAAGTCGACGCAATTGGGCGCGGTCGAGTTCGGCTCCGCCGGCTATGAAAACAACCCTCCCGCTGCCGACACGCTCTTTCCGCCGCTTCCGGTCGGGCCCAACGCGCCGGCGATGCTGGCGGCGCTCGACCAGAAAATCCACGCCGATAACGGTGCGACCGACTACAACGGCGCCTTCGCCGAGGCGGATCTTGAGAACCCAGCCGCCGACGCCCGCATCTTCCTCACCGACGGCGGCAACACCGTCGGCACCTATAACGAAGCGCACCTTGTCCACAACGTGCCCACCTACGTGGTCGGCTTCGGCGGCGTCAGCCTGCCCGAGGATCAGGCGCGACTGAAAAAGATCGCTGCCGACACCGGTGGCAGCTACTTCCCGCTCGACGATTCCAGTCAACTGCAGTCGGTGATGAACAGCATCGGTGCCGCGCTGACCTGCCAGACGCCGCCGCGGCTGTTCAGCGACGAACTCGGCAAAGGCCAGAGCAAGCTGCACAGCGTCGCGATCGGCGCCGCGACCAAATCGATTCAGATCACCCTGACCTGGGCCAACCCGCTCGACAAATTCAAGCTCTCGGGCCTGCGTCTGACCGGCCCCAAAGGCCTGATCGCGGTTGCCTCGCGTGTCAAGAAGCCGGCCAAACTGAAGGTCTCGAAAACGGTCAGCTCCACCTTCACCGTGCTCAAAGTGTCGCACCTGCGCAAGGGCAAACTCCACTTCGCGGTGAAAGCGATCTCGATCGGCTCCGGCGCTCCTAAGGCGATTCTGACCACCCAAGTCGGCCAGAGCTCACACCGCTAGGAGAGCGGCAGGCGCTGCGCCGGCGAGGCCGGCCGGCCAGCGCCACGATCGCGGCTGATCGCGTGCCGCGCGTTCACCGTGAGCGCCCGCGGCAGCGTCGTCGCCATCATCCGCCCGGGCTTGACCCTGCGCGTGCCGAGTTCGTCGAAAGCCGTCGCGACCCTGGAATCGCGCGCCGCGGCGGAAAAGAGCGTCCTTTCGATCCAACTGATCGGCCGGCCGGTGGCGTAGTCGTTGACGAGGAAGGCGTGCCCCCGCAGTTCCTTGCGGTGACGCCGCCGGTAGCGGTTGAGGCCGCTCTGCAGTGGCTCGGCTCCGCGCAGGGCGGGCGTCACGCTGTCGGCCAGCCATTCGGCCGACTGCAGCGCCCAGCCGCAGCCGATGCCGAAGAGCGGGTCGACCGCCAGCGCCGCGTCGCCGGCGAGGGCGAGACCCGGGGCGATCGGCACCCGCACCCGGTTCGGCATCTCGACCTTGCCAAGGACGTCGCCGGCCAGGCGCGATTCGGCGATCGGCGGCGCCCCCGGAATACTGCCGAGGAAAGACGTCAGAGCCGCCTCCGGATCGCGGCGGAACTCGGGCAGGCGGTCCTTGGTCGGCATCGCCGCATAGAAGACGAGGCCGCTGTCGGTCGGGAAGGCGGCCGCCCAGTGCGGATCGAGCATCCAGATCGTGCTGGCGTGGTCGGGCGCCGGCGCTGGGCCCTCGAAGTAGGCGCCGTAAGCGAAGCGGCCGTGAGGGAGGATCTTTTCGCTGACGCCGGCTAGCTCGGCGAGGTGGGAGTCACGCCCGTCAGCGCCGACGACGAGCTTTGCCTTCAGCTCGGTCTCTTCGCCTTCGCGGTCGCGGACGACGATCCCGCGGACGACCTCGCCCTCGCGTAGTAGGCCGTGCGCTCCCTGGCCGAGCATCAGCTCAACGCCCGGCGTTGAGGCCGCGGCCTCGCGCAGCATCGGGTCAAGCAGCTCGCGCCGCAGGTTGACGGCGCGTCCGGCGTGCTCCGGCGGCGCTTCGATCCAGCCCCAGGGCGTCCAGGCCCGCATCCTCGAGCGCAGGCCGCCAGCCGCCATGATCGGGTCGAGCAGATCGAGGCGTTCGAGCGCCGGTACCCCCGAGGCCTGAATGAAGTGCGAGCAAACGCGCTTGAAGGCGCTTGGATCGGGCTTCTTCTCGACCAGGGCGACGCTAAATCCGGCGCGGCCGAGAATGATCGCGGTGGCGCAGCCGGCGAGGCTGGCGCCGGCGATCGCAACGTCGTAGTCCGGTGGGTTGGCGATGCTGCTGTTGCTCTCAGCCATGGCGGCCTCCCGAGGGGTTGTGCTGCTCTATAATTCGTTCCGAACTATACGCCTCGAACTATGAATTTCAAGCCGATCCGTCTCACCGCCACCTCCTACGCTCTCCTTGCCCTGCTCGACCAGCTCGGCGAGTCGACTCCCTACGAGATCAAGCAGGCGATGGAGATGTCGACCGAGAACTTCTGGCCCGTTCCGCATACCACCGCTTACGAGGAGCCGGCGCGGCTGACGGCGGGCGGTTACCTAGCGGTGCGCCAAGAGGAGGGGGGCAGGCGCCGCAAGTCGTACTCACTGACCGACGAGGGGCGGGCGGCGCTCGCGGCCTGGGCCGGCGAGGCGACCGCGGCGCCGCCACAGATCCGCGACGAACTACTGCTGAAACTCTTTGCCGGGGCCGATCCCGGGCCGCTGCTGAAGGCGCGCATGGCCTGGCACGAGGAGAAGCTCGTCGAGCTGCAGGGCTACCTCGACGAGGTTCGCGGCAACGAGGATTGGCGGCCCTCCGAGTCCGTACTCGCCGCCGGCATCGGCTACCACCGCAAGATGCTGGAGCTGATGGGAGGCGCTAAACCGGAGCCCTGATCTACGTGCCACCCCGGGGGCGGTCCGCTCAGAGGCCGCTGGGGTGGCGGGCGACGAAGCCGGGCGGTTCGGCCCGGGCCATGTGCCAGCGCGGCCCCGAGACGCCGGGCAGGTTGTCACGGGTGTCGAAGCGCAGGCCGGCGATCACCATGTAGACGTGTTCGACGTTGGCGTAGACGCTGATCCAGCGTCCGGTTCCGGCCTCGCCCCAACTCGCCAGCTGGCCGGAGACCATCGTCTGGTCGAGCAGACCGATCGCGTGCAGGACGTAGCCGACGGCGCCCGAGCAGTCGTAGCCGCGCGAGGCCCAGGCGAGGTGGCCGCCGCCCCAGACGTAGGGACGGTTATCGATCCGATTGGCGGCGGCGATCGCCGCCCGGACCGCCGCCGGCGCGTTGGCGGGCGCCACCGCCCGGCCCGCGATCAGTTCGGCGCCGCAGTTGGCGCTGGTCCGCGTCGCGGCGGATTCGGCTGGGACGCAGCCGCCCCCCCACGGCACCGCCTGTTGCGCCGCCATCGCGGGGGCGCAGAAGGCGCAGACCAGGCCGGCCACAAGAATCGCAAGGCACTGTCTCGAGAGGGAAAGGATTCCGAAAGGCTACGCGGACTTCCCGGTCAGGGTTGAGAAAGGCACTTAAGCCGTTTCCGGTCGCACCGCGAGCACGACCATGTCGTCGCGCAGGGGTCCGCCGCTACGGGAGATCGCGTCCTGGCGTAGGGCCTCGGTCATATCGGCCAGGTCGAGGTCAGCGAAGGAGTGCGCCAGGGTGCCGAGCGCCTCGCCGCCGACGTGGGTCTCGGCCGGCCCGGCCTCGAACCAGCCGTCGGTGGCGAGAATCAGGGTCTCCCCGGGGCGCAGCTCGCCCTGGTGGCGCCCGAGCGGCGAGTTGGCCCAGGCGCCGAGGACTGCGCCGCCGCCGAGCGCGACCGGGCCACCCTGCTTGACGTGGATCACCGGTGGGTGGCCAGCGGTGGCGAGGCTGAAGTGCCAATGCTCGCCGTCGCGTCGCAGCCGCATCAGCACGGCGGTGGCGAAGTCATTGAGGCTGCGGCCCTCGAGCAGCATCTCGTTCAGCTGCGTCAGCAGCTCGGTCGGCTCGTCGATCTGCCGCGCCAGTCCCCGCATAGAGTGGCGCAGCGCCACGGCGACCCCGGCCGCGGCGCTGCCCTTGCCGGCGACGTCGCCGATCACGATCCAGCAGCCGTCGTCGGTGGGCAGGATGTCGTAGAGGTCGCCGCCGATCTCCATCCCCTCGCCGTAGGGGTCGAAGACGACCGAGAGGTCGAGGCCCAGCACGTAGGGCGGCTCGGGTGGCCGCAGGCCGCGCTGCAGGTTTTGCGCGATCCGGTCGCGTTCCTCGAAGAGGCGGGCGTTGTCGAGGGCCAGCGCCGCCCGGTCGGCCAGCTCGGCGAGCAGCTGCAAGTCCTCGACGTCGTAGCTCAGATCGGTACTGGTGTGGAGCAGGGAGAGGGTGCCGAGTGTCGACCCGCGGGCGACCAGCGGCGCCACCGCCGCCGAGCGATAGTTGGCTTCCTCGATCAGCCTGCGGTGTTCGTCATTTTGGACCACGGTCTGCAGCACGTCGGGGACGGTGAGGTCACTCCAGACCATCGGCCGGCCGGCGCGCAGGACCTGCGCGACCGGGTGCTGACCGCGCGGATCAAGCGGCGCGCGACGGCGGATCTCCTCGAGGATCGGCGCCGCGGCGGGGTTGGCGGCGCCGACGATGCTGTCGCCGACCCAGCCGTCGCGGCGGACGAGGTCGATCACGCAGAGCTCGGCCAGCTCCGGCACGGCGGTCTCGACGATGGTGCGGGCGGTGCGGCCAAAATCGAGCGAGGCGTCGAGACCGCGCGTCGCCTCGACCAGGAACTCCAGCGCCTGGCGCCGGCGCTCCTCCTCGCCTTGGTTTGTCTGAGCCGGTCCGATCAGTCCAAGCTACTCCAGCGCCTGGCGGCTGAGGGGCTAGGACTCCCGGGGGCCGAGCAGGAAGAGCTCCACAGCGACGTCGGGGTCAATGTGGACCTGGCTCATGTAAGCGCTTACCTTGCGTCCGGTGAACTTCTCCACGACCTCGGTGAACTGCGGCTCCATCGTCGACTGGAAGGTTCGCCGGAAGGCCTCGACGGCGGCCTTCTCACCGCGCTTGAGCAGGGTCTGCTCGACCGTGGTGAAGCCGTTCCAGAGCACGCAGACAACCAGATCGTCGACGACGATCGTCTTTGCTTTCGCCGGACCCCGCCCGAAGAAACGCATATGGAGGTGGGCCAGCCCGTTCGATATCGCTGCCAGCGCCTCCCCATCGGGGTGCCCAGAGTCCAAGCACACTCCTTCTCCGCCCCTCTTGACCAAGTGACCGAAGGGGGAGAGTTGCGGCGAGCCCCTCCAGCGTTCCAAAACGGTACCACCGTTGGCTCTATTATCGCTGACTTAGTAGGCTGACGTTCCGACCGATCATGCGGGCCAGCGCGCACGACTTGTGAAGAGCTGACCGGGCAGCGGGGGACTTAGAGCCAGCGCCGCCCGAGCAGAGTCGCGTAAGGAGCGATTGAGGTTGGCAGCACCGTCCAACCCGAGCCCACGCCGGAGACCGCCCGTCTCTGGTAGCGGCAGCGCAGAACTGGAGCAGCAATGGTCGGAAAAGAGTCTCCCAAAGGTGGCCACGCGCTGGTCGAGCTCTCGAACGCCATGGTCGCGCTGCATCGCGAGCACTTCGGCAGGGGGCCGGGGGCGGCAAAGAGCTTCGTCACCGACGAGATGGTCATCTGCGTGCTCAGCGACATCTACACCGCGGTGGAGCGCACGCTGATCCGCGCCGGTCAGTCCGAGCACGTGCGGCAGACTCGCGCCCTGCACCAGGAAGCGCTGCAGGACGAGTACAAGGCGAGCGTCGAGCGGATCATGGGCAGGTCAGTCGCGGCATTCCTCAGCGTGGTCCACGTCGACCCCGACGTCGCGATCGAGGTCTTCCTGCTCGGCGAGCGCGACGAGGGCTAGGAGGCCGCCGGCCCGCCGGCCGCGCGCACTCGTTTTGCAGCGCCGTCTGGCTCGGCGAAGATGAAGAACTCGAGCGCCAGGTTGGCCTCGACGTCGACCTGACTGAGGAAGACGCGCACGGTTCGTTTCGTGATCCGCTCGACGACGTCGATGAACTCGTCTTTGACCGCCTCCTGGAACTTCTTGCGGGTGTCGCTGACGTGGTCGCCCGAGCCGGCGCTGATCAGGGTCCGCTCGGCCGTGGTGAAGACCTCCTCGAGGATGCAGACGGCGTAGTCGCCATGCAGGTAGCTGCGGGCCTTGGTCGGCCCGCGCCCGTAGAGGCGGGCGTGCAGCTGCACGATCTCGCGCGAGAGCTGAGAAACGAGTGCCCCACGGGCAGGGCTATCGGGTAAGTCGGGACGATCCACGCTACGGCTCCTGTAGAAGGTTCTTCTGACGAGGGGTACGCAAGGTTTTTGCGCCCGCTTACCGTCGCGGAGCCGTTTGCCCTGGCTTCGTATCTGAATTTCGCACCCTGCGCGACGGCCTTCGACCGCTGCACCTGGCTAGTGCTCGGCGCCGCCAGGGCACTCGAGCGAAAAAAGCATACCGTGGCACCGTGCAGCGCCGCGACTCGATTGGCAGATCGAGCTCTAGCTACGCGGTTGCGCTGGCGCCGCCGGCTTGACGGCCGCGGTGAAGACGTAGAGGCGCTTCCAGGCACCGCGCACCTGCTGCATCTCCACCTGCTTGACGATGCCGATTTTGGCGAGCGTGTTCATGTGGTAGGAGATCGCCGATGTGCTGTGCTTGCGGTCGAGGACGTGTTCGAGTTCGGACGCCGAGAGTGGCCGGTCAATGATCCGCATCGCTTCGATGATCCAGAGCCTGGTCGGGTGGATCGAGCGGGAAAGCAGCGCCCCCCAGTCCAGCTGCCCGCTGCCATCGTGGCCGTTGTCTATCGGTCCGCTTGGATCGGCGTGGTCTTGCTGTATCTGGATCGGTTGGCTCATCTGACTTTGAGTATTGAACGGTTTCAGATTGGAACGCAGTGGTCCATACCGAGTTCTCGAAAGAGGTTTCGCTGATAGTCAGTTTTTCCCTGGGGCCAGACGATGCATCACCGGGGCGGTCGTATCGACCGGCCGGAATCGCTCGAAGCCCAGCGCCGCGACGATCGTCGAGGTGGTGCCCTCGCCGGTCTCCGCGGCCCGGCTCAACGATCGACCCTCAACCGCCTTGATCCGCTCCCAAAAGGCGGCCTGTTCTTCCTGGGCCTCCAGTTGTCCTCGCTGGTCGAGGTTGAACCAGCGCCAGCTCATCCAGACCGGGTCGGAGCTCAACTTGCCGGCCCAGAGCGCGGCGAGTCCCTCGGCCATCAGCGCCTGCAGGATCACCGCCGCGTATTCCTGCCTGGCCTCGAACGGTAGGTCTTCGGCTTCTGCGTCGCTGATGAAGGGGAGCTCGACCGCGCGGTAGAAGTGCTGATCAACGTTGCGCACCTTTTCGATCCGGGCCAGTTCGATGCAGCCCGAGTTGACCAGTTCCTTGATGTGGTGGCCGATCGTCGTGATCGGCTGATGGGTCAGCTTGGCGAGCTCGCTCGGACTGCGGGTTTCTTCGTTGAGGAAGGCCAGCACTTCGATCCGGATCCGGTGTCCGACTCCATATGACACCGCCTCCTCGATGCTGCGCTTCTGCCCCGGCTTTGTCGTCGTACCCGCCACGTGATTCCTCCAGTCAGCGTTCATTGGCTACTCAGGCCGGGTGGAGCATAGGCGTTTTTGAACGGGGTTCCCACCCCCAGTAGGGATAAATCTGATACTCGGGGAATCCCTACCATCGAGCTCCCGGTCCTGGCGAATCGCCGGGATGACGACGCGGGGAGGGAGGTGAGCACGGATGACGATCAAGAAAGTCGGCTCGGTCCACCCGAGCGTGCAGGTCTACAAGCACGCCTAGATAGGCATGCAGGCCGGTCCTGGTCGTCCAACGCGAGGGTTGGATTGCCCCACGGCTCTAGTCGCGAACCCCACCCATCTTTTGCCGCGACGATCAGGGCTGGCTCAAAATTTCGCCAGCCTGTCGATTTGGCGACTGCCCGTTCGTCGTAGGGGTAGAGACGCAACTAACCAGCAAAGGAGATCAGCATGGGCAAGATCGTCGTAACCGAGTTCGTTTCACTCGATGGCGTTATCGAGGCACCGGGCGGGGGTGAGAACTACAAGCACGCAGGCTGGACCTTCGAGATCGAACGCGGCGAGGAGGGTGACAAGTTCAAGCTCGACGAGCTCGTCGAGGCCGAGGCGCAGCTGCTGGGCCGGGTCACCTACGAGGGCTTCGCCGCCGCCTGGCCGACGATGGAAGACGGCGCTGGTTTTGCCGAGAAGATGAATGGGATGCCGAAGTACGTCGTCTCCTCGACCCTGCAGGAGGCGAG
Organism: Solirubrobacterales bacterium; assembly: GCA_035605695.1. GTDB lineage: Bacteria > Actinomycetota > Thermoleophilia > Solirubrobacterales > 70-9 > VRUE01. The sequence continues at coordinate 146,359 of DATNGZ010000019.1, forward strand.
CTGGGAAAACTCGACGATCCTGCGCGGAGAGCTCCCCGACGAGGTGGCAAAGCTGCACCGCGAGATCGACGGCGTGATATTGGTCGCCGGCAGCGCTCAGTTGGTCCAGGGCCTGCTTGAGCACGACCTGGTTGACGAGCTGCGGCTGATGGTCTTCCCGGTCCTGCTCGGCGAGGGCAAGCGTCTATTTGGCGATGTCACCGCCAAGAAGCCACTGAACCTCGTCGATTCAAAAACGCTCGGCGCCGGTATCGCCCTGCTCACCTACGAGCCGGCGGCGAAGTAGGGGGCAGGCTAAGGCGCATCAGACTTGACCTCCGGTAAGGTCGGTTGCAGGTGCAGCGGACGACGCCCAATCCTGCTCATCTCGCCTGGGTCTGCGCGACCGCCCTGGTGGTCTTCGTCGTCTGGTTGGTGACCCCGGCACAGACCAACGTCGGCATCGGCTTCTTCTACGCCATCCCGATTGGGCTGGCGGCTTGGTGGGGGGGCCGGCGGGCCGCCGCGGTTGCGGTTGTCGGCTGCGCTCTCCTCTATGTCATCGGTTCCGCAATCCAGCCGGTCCCGCACTTCGGGACGACCCTGGCGGTGCGGCTGCTCGCCTTCATCGCGGTTGCCGTTCTCGTCTCGTTGCTACGGGAGAAAATGGCCGGGCTCGAGCACTCGGTCGAGGAACTCGAGGCGATCCGCGCGGCGCTTACGCCGTCGGCGTTGCCGCAGTTGCCCGGCGTCGATGCCGCCGCCGCTTTCGTGCCCTCCGAGTACGGGGTCTCAGGCGACTTCTACCTGCTCACCAACGGTCCGGACAACTCAGCCGTCGCGATCGTCGGCGACGTCGTCGGTCATGGGCCTGAGGCGGCACGGCTGGCAACGTTTATTCGCGCTCGTTTCGCCGCCTTCGCCGCCGGAACCAGTGATCCCGCCGAGCTGCTGATGCTGGCCAACGGCGCGCTCGTCGATCGGCCGCGCCACCAGCGCGAACTGGTCAGCGCCGTCTGCCTGCGCTACCGGGCGCAGGACTCGCAGCTCTGCTGGGCGATCGCCGGTCACCCACCGCCACTGCGACTGGCCGGGCTCGATGAGCTGCCGGCCGAGGGCTCAACCTTCCTGCTCGGAGCAGAGGCCGATCTAGCCTTGAGTAACCGCGAGACCTCCCTGGAGGCGGGAGACGGAGTCGTTGTCTACACCGACGGCGCCACCGACGTCCGTCGTGGCGGAGCGATGCTTGGTCTCGACGGCCTTTCGCGGTTGCTGAGGCCGCTGACCAGATTGCCGCCGGCGACGCTGGTCAGCCAGATTGAGAAAGCGATCCTGGAGTGGGCCGAGGGGCCGGTTCGGGACGATCTCTGCGTGCTTGTGCTGAAGCCGCGCTGAGCGGCAGGCTGCGGGGTTTCAAATCGGATCGTTGCGGGAAGTCCGAGAAATCAAAGGCCTTGAAGGCAAGGGGTGCCGATATCCGATCGCGGATCTGGCAGCGGGGGCAATTCTCCAAGGCGGCCGCGTGCACGGCGTTGTAGCGGCTTCCACACCTGTCGCAACTGAACATCGTTCTGCTCCTCTTTTAGACAACCCGAATAGAAGCCCACTACCCAAGGTGACGCAACGGCTAAACATGCCGATGCAAGCTCCATATGACCCGATTCGGTCGCCAAGACCAAGCGTCGAGATGGATATGAGCCAGTCGGGTTTTCAGCACGAGGCGCTGATCTATGCCGACGCCGACGACTTCCTCGCCGGCACGGTGCCCTTGCACCCTGCGCAGCTGGCAGGAGGACGGCCGTCTGCTGGTCGAGTTCGAGGATCGCGGCTCGATCGAGGAGCCCCTGGTTGGCAGACTGCGACCGGGACCGGCCCAGGAGGGCGGCCGTGGTCTGTGGCTCGCCAACCAGCTCTGCGACCTGGTCCAGATTCGCTCTTGCCCCGGTCACACCACGATTCGGCTGCGGGCCTCGCGTCGATAGACACGCTGGGGTTGGGCGCGCTTTCGCCCGTCTCGCCTTCGTCTCGGGTTTCCCCCGTTGCAGTCGGGGTATCCATCGGTTCGGCAAGAAGATCGAACGAAAGGACCCAAACGATGGGCATTCTGGACAAGATCACCGGTAGGGCGAAGCAGGCGGCGGGCGACCTCGCCGACGACGACTCGCTGCGCCGCCAGGGCAAGCGCGAGGAGGAGAAGGGCGAGAAGAAGGAGCAGCTGGACCGCGCCCAGGAGAAGGTCGAGGATAAGGCCGCCGAGGTCTCCGACCTCGAACGCAAGACCTGAGGATCAGTAGCCCGGGGCCGGGGGCTCCGGGCTTGACTCGCTAGGAAGCCGTGTTGTCCTCGCCTGGCCAGATACCGGTGGTGGAGGCGAAGCCGACCCGGGCTCCGCGGTCGACCATCCCTTTAACCAGGCGGAAGATCGCCCCCTCGAGCGCCAATGCAGCGATCAGCTTGGGGTAGGAGACATCGCGATCCTCGACCTCGGGGGCGTCCTCATTGTCGAAGGTCGCCCAGATTCGCTCGAAGCCCTTCTGAGCAGCAAAACCTGCGGCGAGGCCGGCGAGGATTCCGATCGGGGCGAAAACCACCTTCACGCGGCTGGGCTACCCGGCGCCGGCGCGGGGCAAACGGAGCGGAGGGCTGGCGCCCGGCGCGATCACGGCTACTCGATCAGAGCGAGGACCTGGCGCTCGATCCGTGCTCGCCGCTTCGCGTCAACTTTCGTCGTGCTGGATCCACGTGGGAGGGGGATCGTCGAGCCGTCGCGAAAGCGGTCGAGCAGCTTTGGGTCGATGTAGGAGCTGCGGCAGACGGCCGGTGTGTTGCCGAGCCGCTCCGCTACCCGCTTGACCGCGGCCCGAATCGCTCGCTCGGCGCTCCCCCTCGATGCGGGCGGGCCCTCCCTGGCGAGCTCGACCACGGCCAGGACGGTGCCGTGCCAGGTGCGAAAGTCCTTGGCTGAGAAGCTCTCACCGATGTTCTCCCGCAGGTAGGCGTTGACGTCGTCGGAGCGGACGTCGTGCCAGTCGTCGTTCTCGTGAAAGACGAGCAGATCCTCCGGGCCGCTGCGCCGCCGCCGCATCGCTTCGATCGCTCGCTGGATCTCGGGGTCCCGGATCGACTGCACCCGGCGCTGGCCGCTCTTGGCGGGAAAGTCGAAGACGACCTCGCTGGCGCTGATCGAGACGTGCTCGCGCAGGATCGTCGCCACGCCGTAGCTTCCGTTGGTCTCGGCGTACTCCTCGCCGCCGACCCGGAAGAAGCCGAGGTCGAGCAGGCGCACGGCGCAGGCGAGCGCCCGCTCGCGCGGCATGCCCTCGCGGCCGAGGTCTTTCTTCACGGCGCGCCGCAGGCGCGGCAGCAACTCGGCGAATTCCCGCATCGACTCGAACTTGCGGGCGGCGGCCTTCAGCTGCCAGCGCTGGTGATAGAGGTACTGCTTGCGCCCGACCGCATCGAATCCGGTCGCCTGGATGTGGCCGAGCGGGTCGGGGCAGATCCAGACCTCTTGCCAGGCCGGGGGGATCGCCAGCTCGCGGATCCGCGCCAGCGTCTCCTCGTCCTCGATCCGCTCTCCGCCGGCGTCCTGGTAGGCGAAGCCGCGGCCGCGGCCGCGTCGCTGGATCCCGCTGCCAGAGCAGTCGGAGCGCCTAAGTCGACCCGACGCCTTATTACTCACGCGGCATGGGCTAGGCCCCGGCCTTTGTGTTCCCGCGCTGTCCGGCGTGGACGCCCTCGGCGAACTCCTCGACGATCTTGGCGTTGAAGGCCTCGAGGTCATCGGGCTTGCGACTGCTGACCAGGCCCTGATCGACGTGGACTTCCTCGTCGACCCACTCGGCGCCGGCGTTGCGCAGGTCGGTCTGCAGGCTGGGCCAGGAGGTGAGGGTGCGGCCCTGAACGACGTCGGCCTCGACCAACGTCCATGGTGCGTGGCAGATCGCGCCGACCGGCTTGCCCGCCTCGAAGAAAGCGCGGACGAACTCAACCGCCTCCGGCTTGGTTCGCAACTGGTCGGGGTTGGCGACGCCACCCGGCAGGACCAAGCCATCGTAGTCGCCCGCATCGGCATCGCCGACAGCCCTGTCCGGCGTGAAGGTGCCCCCCTTGTCGAGATGGTTGAAGGCCTGTATGTCGCTCTCCTCCGGGGCGAGCAGATCCACCTCGGCGCCCGCCTCGCGGACTGCCTCCAGCGGCTCCGTCAGCTCGACCTGCTCAACACCCTCGTTGGCGACTAGGAAGGCGATTCGCTTGCCCTGCAATTGGTCTGCCATGAGTCTCCTCGGTCGAAATTTTGAGTGGCGGCAACACCGGCCGCGAACGCCTCTCCACCCAGTGAGCGGTTGGTCTTCGTACCCAAGCGGGAACCGGATCAAGGTCCGGTGAAAGCCGCTGGGATTCCGACCGGTGGGCCGCTGAAATATCGGTACCCGGCGGGGCGAGCGCGAAACGGTCAGGTCTGCTCATATAAGGACAGTGAGCAAAGAGAGCAAACCGATGAACTGGCGCGCCTGGACTGTGGGCGTCCTCGTTGCGCTCGTCGTCATCGTCGCCCTGCAGAACTCTCAACAGGTCAAGGTTGACGTCCTCTTTGTCACCCTCGACGCGCCGCTGATCGTCACCCTGCTGGCCGCGGTCGCGATCGGCGCCCTGATCGGCTACGTCGCCCCGGTGATCCGCCGCCATCGCCGCGACGAGCGGCGCCGGAACCAGACCTGAGTGGCCACGGAGGCCGACGTTCGCGAGCTGGCCCTTGCGCTCCCCGCCACCAGCGAGAAGCCTTCGTACGGAACGCCGGGGTTCCGCGTTCGCGACCGACTCTTCGCCCGTATTCGCGAAGAGGGCGTGCTCGTCCTCTGGCGCGAGAGCGAGGAGGAGAAGGAAGCGCTGGTCGAGGCCGAGCCGGAGAAGTTCTTCACCACCCCCCACTACGACGGCTATCCCAACATCCTCATCCGCCTCGATGCCGTCGACCGCGAGGAGCTGGCCGAGCTGCTGGAGGAATCCTGGTGCCTGCGCGCTCCATGACCAACCTAAGTCTGCGAAGGGCCGGGGGTTAGTCCGACTCCTCGGCAAACGCCTCGCGAGCCGCGTCGAGGCGCAGCCGCTCGACCACCGCGCGCTGCGAATCTGCCCGCTCGATCAGCGCGGGGAAGTCAATTTGGGTGAGCCTGGCGGCCTGCGTCTCCTCCAACGCCTGCCAAAGCTCGATCTTCCCCGTGATGCCGATGTGGAGCATCTCCAGCTCGATCAGGTGGCTGAGCGGCGAATAGCCGGTGAGCCGCCCGTTCAGCTTCAGCCTGCCGAGCTTCTCGGCCACCCAGGCTCCGGCCACCTTCGCCCCGTTCCGTTTCACGCTGAGTTGCGCCATCACCCGTTCGAGCGTCGCCCGGTCGGCTTCGATCTCAGCGCAGATCTCCGCCAGGGTCTCACCTGGTTTCGCGCCGCGGTTGCTCGCCCGCGCCCTGCGGGCAAGCTCGACCCCGCCGGTCGCGCCGGCCAGGTGGTCGTTGAGGTAGATGGCCAGGAGCCGCCGCTCTATCACCGGGCGCTCAGCCGGTCGCCGGGTGCGTGACCGTGCGACCGATCAGACGGTCGGCGACGACGCCGACGACGCAGCCGATCGCAAGCAGGGTCGTCGTGCGTAGCGGTTCCCGCTTCAACTTCGCGGTCGTGCCGTGGGCGGTGTGCTTCGCGGTCGACTTGACCGCCTTGCGGGCGAGTGTCTGCTTGAGTGATTTCATGGACTCCGACTACCCCGGAGGATCCTCGCTACACACCGAAGCTGCGCTCAGCCCCGCTCCCCCAGCTCCCGCTCCCGCTCCTCGGCCTTGCGCTCGTTCAGGTCGGCCTCGGCTGCCGTCCGCTTCGCGCGCTCCTCGGCCAGCTCAGCCTCACTCCGGGCTTGCTGAGCCTGCTCACGGTGGTGGGCGGCATCGTCGTGCATCGCTTGGGTCTGGACTTTTCCGACCCGACGCTCGCGGTTGCGACGGGCGGCGGCCGCGAGCAACAGGCCGACCACGATAAGGACGACGACGACGATGATCACGATGAGGGCTGTGGACATTTGATTTCCTCCCTTAGTAACGGCGATCGGGTGGGACTTCGCGCTCTTCGACCGGGGCGACGCGATCAACCGGAACGGCGCCAGCCGTTCGCCTCGCCCACATCCGCTGTTGGACGAAGCCGAGGATCAGACCGGCGGCGCCGGCGATCATCAGGATTAGGCCAACGGTGTGGAGGCTGACGTGAGCGACGTGAACGTTGGTGGCGAAGCGGAGGATCGCCCCGACCGCGATTAGGAATATGGACCCGGCGATCGTCATCAGAGACGGCCTAGCAGGAGCAGGATCAGGAGCACGATCGCGATCAATCCGAGGATTCCCCCGGCGACGGCGACCTTGAGCAGGACGAGAACTATTGCGATGACGATGAGCAGTCCAATGATTGCTCCTACCACGGTGGGTCCTTTCCTAGGTTTTGGATTAACTGGCTGAACCGTTGGCTCTCAATACCCAGTCCCCGGTCCGAGAAACGCCCGCGCCGCGCGCCTATGGCTTCGGGTCCCTACGGATCGGGTTTGACTAACCCTGCAACGCTGGCCGGCCCCTCCTTGTCAGGCCTTATTCAGCGGGCGGGTTGCCGTGCTCGCCGTTGCCGGTTTCGGTATCAGCGGGGGTTTCCGCTTCCGTTGCCGGCGTCGCGGTCGCCTGCGACTGGTCGGGGTGTGCCGGGTGTTCGGGGTGGGGGGGATGGCTTTTGGCGGCCGCCTCTTCGCCGCCGTGCTTCGCCTGTTCGTGGCTCTTGGAGTGTCCGGGTGAGGTTGCGCTCGCGCCCCTCGTGCCCTTGGCTGGATGGTCCGGCTTGCCGAGGCTTTCGCTGTGTTCGGAACCCGTGGAGTTACCTAGGTGCTGGCCGCTGGAGTGCGGGGATCCCCCCGTCGCGATATCTGGCGAGCTCGTCTCGACCACCGATCGCTGGTCCCTTGTCGCGAGCGCAGAGGCCCGACCCACGTTCTGGCTCGGGCCGGGGGCCGGCGCTCGCTGTCCGACCGTCCCTGCGACGCGGCTCGGGGATGGGGCAGCGGCGGATTGACGGCTCGTCTGAACCGAGGAAGGCGCGCTCTTTGCCGGCGCTTCGTGGTGACCTCCGGCGTCAAGCTCAATCACCCCGCTGCGATTGGCGGCGACGACGCCGATTGCCGAGACGGCGAGGACTGCCGCCGCCGATTTGATCGCGGCCGAGCCGGCTAGTGCCTTCCCCGCGGCAACGCTGCCCGCAACGCCTCCGGCGGCGCTCCCCCCGCCGCCCGCGCTTCCCAGGAGGCTCTGAAGGATCCCCCGCCGAGAGTGCCGCCGGCAGGGGAGCGAGGGCGGCGAACTCGCGGCGTCGATCCTCGATCTCACCCCGAAAAGCCCTGCAGTCCTCGCAGCGAAGCATGTGGGCGCGGATGTCGCGGCGGCGCAAGACGCGGCCGTCGTCGTCGGAGATCGCCCGCATCACCTCCCCGCAGGCCATCTCACGTCCCTGCCGCATCTGCTGCAGGTTCAGCCGCGCCTCGTAGATCGTCTGACGGGCGACCGCCGGCGACGTCTGCAGCGCCTCGCCAATCTGCTCGTAGCCCAGGCCGCTCATCTCGCGCATCACGAGGGCACCGCGTTGGCGGTCCGGGAGCTCGGCGATGTCGGAGATCAACTGCCGCAGCCGGCCCCGCGTCTCGACCTCGTCCGCTGGGCCGCCCGGGCCGACGAGCGTCTCTGCATCGATTGGGTCTGTGCTCCTTCTCACCCGGATCAATTCGATCGCCTCGTTGTGGGCGATGCGGTAGAGCCACGGCTTCAACTTCAGCTCGCGCTCCTCTCCCGGCAGCGCCCGAAGGACCTTGAGCATGGTGTTCTGGACCGCGTCCTGGGCATCCTCGGCGTTGCCGAGGATCGCCGCGCAGTAGCGATAGAGATCCTGGTGGTAGCGCTCGAAGATCGCGGCAAGCGCGCGCTGGTCCCCGCTGGCCGCGCGGCCAGCTATTGCCGCGTCCGAGTGCATGCGTGAGGGGGCTGCCTGAATCACGCCTTACCGAGCTCTTCACTGAGGGACATCCCTTTCAGACTAGGCACTTACCCGTTTGGTGTGGGAACGATGCTTTTGCCTCGATGTCAGCCATTAACGTGTCTTTCGCATCGTTAATAGTGGGTAGAACCGGGTAGCAAAGGACGGCATGTTCAATGACGATCGCTTTCACATCACGCTCCCGGCGCAACCCGACAGCCTGCCCCTCGCGAGGCGAGCGGTCGTTGCTCATGCCGAAAAGCTTGGCATCGCCAGGACGGGGATTGCCGACCTGAAGACCGTCGTCTCGGAGGCCTGCGCCAATGTCGTCCGCCATGCCTACGAGGAGAACGATCAGACCGGGACGCTTGAGGTCGACCTCAACGCCGGGGCGCGGGAGTTGAGCGTAGTGGTCAGGGATTTCGGCGGCGGCGTCCGGCCGCTGAGCGCTGAGGACGTGCCCAGCATGCGGCTGGGCTTGCCGATAATCGGCGCCCTCTCAAGCAGCTTCCGCCTCGTCAGCGTGCTCAGCGGCGGTACCGAGATAACGATCCGCTTCGCCTACGCGGAAGCGGCTTAGACCAGCTCGACCCCTGGTGGCGAGTGGTAGCGTCGCCAGGTGAGATTGGACGAGCAGCTCCCCTGGCGCGGGCCCGGCGACGATCGCCCTGACCTGCCGCTCCCGCCCGATCGGATGCCGCTGCGCAGCCTGGGGCAGACCCGCAAGCGCTGGCGCTACGTCGGTTTCTACTCACCACGGCTGATGCTCTGCGCGGCCCGGGCCGAGATCGGTCCGCTCGGCCAATGCTTCTGGGCGCTTTGGGACCGCGATGGCAATCGCAGCTACGCGAACACGCGATTGCGGCCCGGCAGCAACGAGGTGAGGATGGACGGCGCCGAGATCGTGATCGAGGCGCGTGAGCTGCGCGCCCGGCTGCTGCTTGGGGATTCCGCGCCGGTCGAGGCGATCTGCCCCAGCGGCACCGCCTGGGGCTGGACACGAAAGCGCGCCGGGGTGCCGATCAGCGCCACGATTGAGACGCAGGATCGGCGCTGGGAACTGGACGGGCATGGCGTCGACGACCAATCGGCCGGCTACCAGAAGCGGCTGACCAGCTGGCACTGGTCGGCGGGGGTTGGGCGGGCAGTGGATGGCCGGCCGCTCGCCTGGAACCTGGTCGAGGGGATCAACGACCCGGCGACGAACAGCGAGCGGGCGATCTGGACCGACGGCAAGCCGGCCGAGCCGCCCCCGGTCTCCTTTCGGGGCCTGGAGGCGGTGGAGTTCGCCGACGGCGGTCTGCTTACCTTCACGCCCGGCTCCGAGCGCAGCCGCAACGACAACTTCCTCGTCGTCCGCTCGAGTTATCGCCATCGTTTCGGCGACTTTCGCGGTCAGCTCGACGGGGTTGAGCTGACCGAGGGATTCGGCGTGATGGAGCAGCACGACGCCGTTTGGTGAGGACCCGCCCCGCTAGCGCGAGGCGGGGCGGACCTCCTTATGCTCAAGCTGGTCGGCGTCGAGGACGGCCCAGCCGACCCGCTCGACCAGCTGGCCGGAGAAGTGGTCGGACTCGAGGTCCGTGGTGCTGATCCGCTCGCGGTAGACGACGGTGCTGGGGGCGTCCTGGGGAGGGTCGGCAACTACGAGGATCTGGGGCATTGGGGATCTCCTTCGTTGGGGTGCTACCAGCATCGGGGCCGAAGCTTGCCCGCAGGTCAAAATTGGGTAAAGACTCCGTCAAGCACCCCGCCGAGATTATTTGCACTATTCAAAGGTTTCTATATACGATCGCGGCGTGGCCCGGTCTTACGACGCGGTGGTGGTTGGTTCTGGCTTCGGTGGTGGCATCGCCGCCTGCCGATTGGCGGAAGCGGGCAAGCGGGTGTGTGTGCTTGAGCGGGGCCGCCGGTTCGCCCCCAAGGACTTTCCCGACGAGCCGACGCAGGCGCCGGCGATGCTCTGGCACGAGTCGCTGAATCCCGAAGGCCTCTTCGACGTAAGGATGATGCGCGATGTCTCGGTGATCACTGCCGCCGGTGTCGGTGGTGGCTCACTTGTTTACGCGAACGTGCAGCTGCGGGCCCCGGCCGAGGCCTTCGACCGGGACTGGCCGGCGGCGCTCAACCGCGCGGCGCTGGATCCTTGGTACGACCGCACCGAGGAGGCGCTGCAACCCGTACCGACGCCCGACGACCCCAGCCTGCCAAAGGTCCGCGCCTTCGCCGCCGCCGGTCGACACGTGGGTAAGCAGGCGGAACCGCTGCCGCTCGCGGTCCACTTCGGCGAGCCCCGCGAGCACCCTTTCAGTGGCGCCAAGCAAGAGGGCTGCCAGAACCTCGGCCGCTGCGACATCGGCTGTCCCGTCAACGCGCGCAACACGGTCGACATCACCTACGTCGCCCGCGCGGAAAAATACGGTGCCGAGGTTCGGCCCCTGCATCTCGCCGAGGAGGTCGCGCCGCCCTCGACCCCGGGCGGAAACTGGAGTGTGTCCTTCAAGCACCTCGGCGACGGCGAGGACGGCAGCGTCGAGGCGCCGACCCTGATCCTCGCTGCCGGCACGATCGGCTCCTCGCGCCTGCTGCTGAAGAACCGCCGTCGCCTGCCCGCCCTTTCCGCCGCCCTCGGCAGTCGCTTCTCCGGCAACGGCGATGCGCTCGGAATCGCCTTCGATCCCAGCGCGGCCGATGTCCAGAATGCCCGCAACGATTTCGGCCCGACGATGACGAGCAAGCTCGACTACACCCACGAGCGCCGGTTGATCGTCGCCGACGGCGGCCTGCCCGCCAATTTTGACGCCTTGCTCGACGTCGCCCGCGGCGTCAACGTGATCCGCGGCTGGCGCCGCCTATTGCTGCGCCTGCGCGCGGCGCTGATCCAGCTTGGCTGGAGCGATCAGGCGGTGCGCCCGCGCGAGCTCCGCTTGGCTCAGCGCGAGTCCGATGTTGACTCGCTGATCTTCCTGATGATCGGCCGCGACGCTGCCGATGGGCAGATGCGTTTGACGCGGCTCTTTCGTCGCTTTGACATTCGCTGGAGCATGGATGCCTCGGCGCAGCTGTTCGCCGATCTCGAACGGACCGCGAAGGAGGTCGCCGAGGCGAGCGGAGCGACGCCGTTCTATGCGCTCGAAGGCGGGCCGCTGAGCAAGTTCACAACTGTGCACCCGCTCGGCGGTTGCCCGATGGCCGATGACCCGGCCCGCGGCGTCGTCGACGACGTTGGTCGCGTCCACGGCTACCCGGGTCTCCACGTCCTCGATGGCTCGATCGTCCCGACCGCGCTCGGCGTCAACCCCTCGAAGACGATCGCGGCACTGGCTGAGCGCGGCGCGGCGCGGCTGGTGGAGGACCTCGCTTGAGTCCCGTTTGGAAGAACCACACCGGCGGACAGCGCTGTGACCCGGTGGAGATCGTCAGCCCGGGCACGCTTGAGCAGCTGGTCGATCTCGTCAATAGAGCCGAGCGTGAGGGCAAGACGCTGCGCGCCTCGGGGGCGAGGCACGCCTGGTCAGACATCGCCCTGACCAACGGGATCATGGTCGAACCCGACAACCTCAGCCAGGTCACGCGGGCCGAGCCGGCGACGCTGCGCCCGCAGCCCGCCGGCGTCAACCTGGTCTGGGTCGGCTCGGGCACGCACCTGCGCACGCTCAATCCAGCGCTCGAAAAGATGGGGCTGGCGCTGCGCAACATGGGCGGATACGACGCGCAGACGATCGCCGGCGTGATCTCGACCTCCACGCACGGCTCCGGCCTCGCCTTCGGCCCCTTTCCCGATGCCGTCCGCTCACTCGAGCTGGTCGTCTCCGCTGGTCGGGCGCTGCGGGTCGAGCCGGCAGACGGCCCCACCGATCCAGATGTCTTTGACGACGAGGGGCTGGAGTTGGTTCAGGACGACGAGCAATTCGCCGCCGCGATCTGTGGCCTTGGCACGCTCGGCCTGCTCTACCGGGTGATGATTGACGTGCGGGAGAAGTTCTGGCTGAAGGAGGTGCGCACGCTCGACACCTGGGAGAAAGTCCGTTCCACACTTACCCCCGGGGGCGTTCTCGGCGAGGAGGGGCACTACGAGCTGTTCGTCAATCCCTATGCCGGCGACGACGGTGAGCACCGGGTGTTGGTGACGATGCGGACGAATACGGAGGAGCCGGGCGATGAGCCGCAGGACAAGCTCGAGCGCCACTTCCTGACTGAACTTGAGTCCTCTTGGCACTTCACCGGTGTGTTGCTGCGCTTCCTCGCCCGCCACTTTCCCTCGCTGATGGCCAAGCGCTTCGACTCGGTGCTCGAGGAAATGTGCGACGACAATTACACCAATATCTCCTACAAGGTCTTCAACATCGGCGAAGCGAACGCCCTGCCCGCGGACTCGATGGAGCTGGGGGTCGCCGTCGACGGCCGCCATCTCGAAGCCGTTGACAAGATTCTGGCGATCGCCGCGGAGCGCGCCAAGGAAGGGATCTACCACACCTCTCCGTTCTCACTGCGGTTCGTCGCCCCGTCACGTGCCTACGCCTCGATGATGTACGCGCAGCCGACGATGATGATCGAGCTGATCATGGTCACCGGCAGCCGCGGCGGCAACTCCCTGCTGGTGGGTTATGAAGACGCGCTGGCCGGCCTCGACGTGCGGCCGCACTGGGGTCAGATCAATGCGATTGAACCCGAGCAGCTGCCCCAGCTGTACCCGATGTGGGATCGCTGGATGGCGGTTGAGAAAGAGTACAACGCCTCCGGCGTCTTCGACTCTCCCTTCACCGAGCGGGTGGGGATCTCGTGACCTCCAACGCAACCACGCTGGCTCGTTACTCCCCCTACGTCCAGTACGACTCGCTGGAGAGCTTCGCGGCCGACTCGGCGGCAACGATGACGGACTGTGTGATTGCGGACTTCCCGCGTGGGAACTCGCTGCGCCAAGGCAGCGAGAAGGTCCTGGCAGAGGTCGCCCCGCCCGCCGGCGAGTCGAAGCTCGAGCTGAGCTTTCTGCGGGCGGGCAATTACTCCGACTCGGCTAAAACGAAGGTAAGCGCCGATGATTACCTTGATGTCACTGGCAAGCACTACGTCGAAGAGGCGCGCGAGATGCACACCCGCCCCGGCTACGGCGACCAGGTCTATGGCCACGCTAAGCGGGACGAGAAAGGCACTCTCTGGTTGCAGTACTGGTTCTTCTACTACTACAACAACAAGGCCTTTCTCCACGCCGGCCTGCACGAGGGTGACTGGGAGATGGTTCAGCTGCGCCTTGGCGCCGACGGTACGCCCGACGTCGCCACCTACGCCCAGCATGCCCACGGCGAACGCTGTGACTGGGCTGATGTCGAAACGGAGGAGGGCCCCGAAGGGCCGGTGCCGGTCGTCTACTCGGCACGCGGCTCCCACGCCTCCTACTTTCGCCCCGGGACTTACGACCAGGCGCCGATCGTGCCCGATCACAACGACGCCGGCGGGCCACGAGTGCGACCGCAGCTCAACGTGATTGGGGACAAGGATCCGGCCTGGGTCGCCTGGCCGGGCCGCTGGGGCAGCACCAAAGCGCTGATCGGCCCGATCGGCTCCGATAGTCCGCCGGGCCCGCGCTGGCACGGCGCCTGGCGTGACCCGCTCGCGTTCCACGAGGACGCGCGGCAGGCCGAGGACCTCGCCCCGGTCGCGGGCGCCGACCTACCGAAGCCGGCCGCTCCGACGATCGAAGTCAAACGCGACGGCACTCGCGCCCTCGTCTCCTACAGCTTCCCCCAGCCTGACCCTTCCGCCCCGAAGTTGAGGGGAATCCTGATCAGTCTCGACGGCAGCAAAGACGGCAGGCCACCGGCGACGAAGGTCTTCCAGGCCAGCGCCGAGCCCGGCGAGATCGAGTTTCCGCTCGACCTCGAAGACCGCGCCTACACGGTCCGCGCCAGCGCTGTCGGTGAGAACGGGATCACTGGCCCCCCGTCGGCCAACGAACTACCCGTCTAGCTTGCCGGGCGGCCCTAGAGAACCGGGCCGAGGACGCTGGAGTCGCGAAAGTGGGGCAGCGCGTGTAGTTGCGGGAAGTCCAGTTGCTCGAATTCGAGGTCGCGCCGCAGGCGGTTGAGCGACTGCCAGGCGGTGTTGACGTCAGTGGAGAAGCCCTGGGTGACGTCGGCGAGGCGGTCGACGGGGCAGAGCCCGTCCCGCCGTGCATCGCCGCGCAACGCATCGTCGACGTAGGGACGATCGTGAAAGAGCGGGAAGAACTCGGCCATCGTCGCGGCCAGGTATGCGCACGCGGCCATCTGCGTGCCGAGGCTCTGCACCTCCCGCCGCTCCTGGCGCAGGTCATCTTCTTCGGGCAGGGCGGCGAGAGTGCCAAGGAAGTCAGGCTCGAAGCTGCGGCAAATCCCCAGCAGCGCGTTCGCGTCGCAGCCGGCCTCCTCGACGCCCTGCAGCCAGGCGATCAGCAGGCTGGTGTGATCCTCGGACTTGAGCCGCCTCGCCGCAACCTTGGTTGCGCCCGCTTTGCAGATCAGTTCGTCGCCGATCAGCTTCTGGCTCGCCTCCTCCAGCGAGGTTCCCTTCGGCAGCTCGACCAGGTCGCGGGCAGCCCGAATCAGGTCCCGGGGAAGACCCCCGGAGATGCAGTGCAGGAGGCAGGCGAAGGGTTGCGGCAGCTCGACGATGCGGCGGTCGAGCAGGCGCCGCGAATCTTCGAACTCGAGCTGAGGGATCTGCAGCACCGAGTCGAACGAGCTGTCGAAGACGTCGCGGATCGGCAGCCCGCGACGCTCAAAGAAGCTCATCGCGTCCTCAGAGATCGAGATCAGGAAGAAGCAACCCGAGACGCGGAAAACGACCTTGATCTCATTGAGGAAGCGCCGCGCGTCCTCGTCGCTCATCTTGTCGAGCTCGTCGATGCAGATCCGCACCTGGCGAGCGCCGGGCCCGACGGAGACCTGCTGCAGGAAGCCGCGGAACTCGTTGACGACGTCGGGGAAGCTCATCCGCTGCTCGACCAACTCGGAGCTGGCCTCGAGGCCAGCCTCTCCACCGGCCGGGAGCTTGAGCGAGCCCGACCATCCCGAGGAGAAGCTCTGCTGGAACCAGATCCGGCGCAGCATCGTGGCAGCGGTAGCGGCGTGGGCCGAATTCTCACTCGCCCGGGTGCTGCCGCGCAGCCTCAGCCGCTGGCGGATCCAAGACGTTTCATTGAGCAACGAGGTGGTCAGGAGCCCGGCGCCGAGCGCCATCAGCAGCACCCCGACGAACCCCAACGACGCTTCGAAGCCGCCGTCGAAAACCCAGATGCCGGCGAGGATGGTGATCGGGCCGGCGAAGAAGCGAGGCTGCAGGATCCTCCCCCGGGTCATCCCGAACGGGCCGAGCAGGGGACGGTCGGAGCCGCGCAGCCGAGCGACGGCGTCGCGCCCGAGCACCTCCGCGCAGACCTTGGCGAAGAGGTGGAGGACGAACTCGCGGCCGTCGTACTCGACCGGGGCGTCAGCCACCACCGCGAACACCGGTCGGCCTACCTCATCGGACCCGCAGACAGAGCGCATCAGGGTGCTCTTGCCGACCCCGCGTGGTCCCGAGATACCGATCGCGCCGCCCTGCATCCGCTCCATCAGCCGCGTCAGGCGCTCCCTAGCTTTGGTCGAGATCTCGTGCTGTGGATCGTCCACCTCGGCAAGACCGCTGCAGTCTCCCCTGTAGCTCAGTGCAGTCTCGTATGAACGGTCTTTGGCGGCGTTGATCCGCTCTCGCAGCCAGCCCTCGCCAAGCTGTCGCACCTGGTTTCTGCAGTCCGCTTCGGCAGCCCGCCTTTTCTCACCGGCGACGCGCGCCTGCGGGCTGCGCCAGCGGACCACGAAGGTCAGTATCGCCGCCGGCCAGAGGATGAGGATGGTGCCCAAGGCCGGGCTGATGCCGTAGAGCCAGGAGCGAACTGCGGGAATGGTTACCGCGATCAGGGCGAGGGCTGATATGACCACGGCCAGGCCCACCGCCAGCCCCAAGACCAGCCGCACCATGTAGGCAGGTGGGCGCTCGTTCGTCTTTGGCAACAACCTCAATGCCTGCTGCGCATCGCGCGCTTCGATCTCCGCCTGCCGCGAGGCGGCGGCGAGTTCGAGGATTGCCTCCGCTTCTTCGCCTGCCTCCTCGAGCAACTGCTCGCTTGAGAGGCCGACCGCGGCGGCGAGCTCACCGAATTCACCATCTACGAGACTGCTTTCGAGGGCTGTTTCGAGGCGGATCAGGTCGGTTTGCC
The DNA here is from genome assembly GCA_035605695.1 of Solirubrobacterales bacterium. Taxonomy (GTDB): domain Bacteria; phylum Actinomycetota; class Thermoleophilia; order Solirubrobacterales; family 70-9; genus VRUE01. The sequence continues at coordinate 162,623 of DATNGZ010000019.1, forward strand.
TCATACGATTTGCAAACCTAACCTATTCAGCCATTTTCAGTCCAAAATCGCAGTACCACCCTTTTCTTAGGTGCCGCACCATAGTTGTCACGTGAAAATCATTTCGTCACTCGTTCTTGCCGTCATCGCCCTCGCCGGGACGCCGGCGGCGCATGCCAACAGAGAAGCGTCATTCCACGGCTCGGTTGAGCGCATCGATGCCGGCACCCGGGCGCGGATGACCGGCGTATCCTGGCACCACGGCTGTCCGGTCGGGTTCGCCGAACTGCGCCTACTCACCGTCAGGCGCTGGGGGTTCGATGGGCGACCCCATCGCGGCAGGCTGGTCGTCAACCGCGATGCCGCCACGGCGATGCTGGAGACGATGCGCTCGCTCTACCGGCTGCATTTCCCAATCCGCCAGATGCGCCTCGTCGACGCCTACGACGCCGACGACCACCTCAGCATGGCGGCCGACAACACCTCGGCCTTCAACTGCCGCTTCGTCGCCGGCAGCGAAGGCGTCTGGTCCGAACATGCCTACGGCAGGGCTCTCGACCTCAACCCACTCGAGAACCCCTACGTCACCGAGTCGGGCTACGTCTCTCCTCCGGCCGGCGCTCCCTTCGCTGACAGGTCACGCCACCGGCGGGGCATGGTCCACCGCGGTGGCCCGGTGGTCGCGGCCTTCGCCGCGGCTGGCTGGGAGTGGGGCGGCAACTGGCCCTGGCCCAAGGACTACCAGCACTTCTCGGCGACCGGCCACTGAGCGCCGCCGGTCGCTGAACGGCGAGCGGTGATGGTCCCGCTCAGCCCGGCTGCGGGACGGGCTGAGCGTCGGCCACATCAACCGTGTCCGCGGCGGCGTTCTGGCGCCTCGACAGCGCCAGGCAGGGCAGCGCCAGGATCGAGATCCCGGCGCCGATCAGGTAGGACGGCGCGTATCCCCAGGCGTCGGCCGCACGGCCGAGCAGTGGCTGGGTCCAGACCCCGCCGGTGGAGGACATCATCGAGTCGAAGGAGAGGATCGTCGCCCGCTGCCGCGAGGGGATCAGGCCGTTGAGGTAGGTCTGGCGGATCGGCAGCGTCGCGGCGAAGAGCAGCCCCCAGACCACGATCAGCACGATCACCGCCCAGAAGCTCTCGACCAGCCCGATCAATCCGAGCGCCACGACGCTGAGTCCCGCCGTCACGATCAGCGCCGTTGTGCGGCGGCGGAAGAGGCGACGGATGCGGGGAGCGGCGATGCCACCGGCGATCTGGGCGCCGGCGACGATCGCCGCCACCAGGCCGGCGACTTGGTAGGCCTGCGGGTCGCCGTAGAGCTCCAACAGGTAGGGCTGCAGGGCGTAGAAGGCGTAGATGCCGACGCCACCGGTGAACAGCGACTCGACCATCAACCACTTGACCGCCGGTACGCGCCAGCCGTAGTCGATTGAGTTGGAGGCGATCTTGCGCATCTCGGCCAGCGGCCGGCCACCGTTCTCGGGTTTGAAGCCGACGTCGTGCATGAGCCTGAAGGCGAGCCCGAACATGACGATCAGGACGAGGCCGCGCAGCACGAACGGCACGCCGAGGCTCGTCTGTCGGGCGATGAAGCCGCCGGCCACCGAGCCGACCAGCATCGCCGCGCCGCTGACGATCTGGCCTCGCCCGAAGACCGTCTCCAGCTCGCCGGTATAGCCGGTCGCGGTGAGCGCGTCGACCAGCCAGGCCTCGACCGCGCCGGAGAAGAAGGTGAAGCCGAGGCCGAGCAGCATCGAGGCGATCGCCCACTCCCAGAGCGGTGCGCTGAGCTGCCAGAGCAGCACGTAGAGAAAGGTCGACGCCATCAGCGTCAGCGTGCCGAGCAGGTAGGAGACGCGGCGCCCGATCGTGTCGGCGACGATCCCGGTCGGCACCTCGAACAGCACCATCCCGGCGGTGAAGAAGGCGTTCGCGGCGAACGCTTCTAGGTTCGAGAGCCCGGCATCGAGCAAAAAGATCGTGTTGATCCCCCAGATCAGCGATGCGGCCAGCGTGTTGCCGAGCAGCAGAGTTAGGTAGGTGCGCTGTATCGAGCGAGGGGTTGGCATCCCGCCCTAGGTTTCCACCTTCGCCGCCGGCGCGAGAGACGGCGAAGCCGTGGACGCGCCGGGCGCTAGGTTGGAGCGAAGTCATGTGGGTCCAGCAGACAATCCGACTCCAGCCGCAGTCCCGCGGCTTTCACCTGGTCACCGCGGAAGTGCTCAATGCCCTCCCCGAGCTGGGAGATGTCTCAGTCGGGATCCTCCACCTGCTGATCCAGCACACTTCCGCCTCCCTGGCGCTGAGCGAGAACGCCTCGCCGGAGGTGCGGCGTGACTTCGAGGCCTGGTTCGATCGCGCCGTCCCCGAAGGCGCCCCATACTGGACGCACACCTTGGAGGGTGCCGACGACATGCCGGCCCACGTCAAGGCTGCCCTGCTGGGTCCCTCCCTGACGCTGCCAATCAGCGACGGCCGTCCCGCGCTTGGCACGTGGCAGGGCATTTACCTCTGCGAGCACCGTGACGAGGGCGGCTCACGCTCGCTTGTGGCCACCGTGTGGGGCGAGCCGACTCGTTGATTTGCGCCTACCTGACGAGCGGCGAAGGGGTTGGTTCGAATAGCCGGCCCTAGGGCTCCAGCTCCAGCACCACCTCGAACTTCTCCACGCCGGCGCGCTCACCCATGTCGTTGTCGCCGCTCGGAGGCGACATCGAGTTCAGCGTCTCGTCCCCTTGGCGGTAGTCCTCCTCGCTCTCAAAGAAGGTAATCGCCAGCGCCTTTTGCCCCTCGGCGTCGTTGAGGATCAGCAGTTTCTTGGCCGGGAGACCCGGGGGCGGCCCACCCTCGGCCTCGTTCCGAGCCCTGATCTCGGTGGCGGCCTTTGCTCCGTCGCCACCCTTGAACGTTGCCACTCGTGCGTACATACCGTCCTCCTTTGCTTGGAGTTCTCTCGATATGAGGATGACACTCGAAGCGAGCAACGGTCGAAATAGCCTGCGCCGCTGCGCTCGATGCGCGAGCAGGCGTACCGGGCCTCTATCTCCTCCGCGCCGCGGCAAAATTGGCCTTGAAGATCCGCCCGAAGGTGCCCGGGGTCAGCATTTGCTGGGGCCTGATCCAGCGCTCGCCGAACAGCGCGAAGGTCCCGGCCAGCTCGTCGTCCCTTGCCGCGGCGCGAAAGAAGAGCTTTTCCGGCGGAGTGAGCTTGCGCGCCTTCGAGAAAGCCACGCTGATCCTGTCGTGGCCGGCCAGGGCCTTGCGATGCCTGCGGGCATAGCTCTTCAGGGCACGGTCCAGCCTCGCTTCATCGCCGAGGGCCGGGCCGACGGCTTCGGCGAGCCACTCGGCGGACTGCAGAGCCCAGCCACATCCGATCCCCCAGAGCGGATCGGATGCGAGAGCGGCATCGCCGACGAGGGCGACGCCCGCCCCTGCTGGGCTGCGGCGTTCGGTCGGATAATCGAGCTTGCCGAGGATCTTCGACTCGCGCTTGGCGGGGTCGAGGCGCGGCCCGTCCGGCAGCAGCTCGTACATCCGGGCCATGCACGCCTCCGGGTCCTGCTTGAACTCTGCCAGCCGGTCCTTGTGGGGGAGGCAGGCGAGCAGCGTCAAGCCCCCGTCGGTGGGGAAGGCGTAGGCCATGTCGGGGTCCATGAACCAGATCTGCGCGCTGCTGCCGGTTACCAGCGGCGTGTCGCGGTAGTAGGCGAAGTAGGCGAACCGGTTGTTCGGCTTCGTTTTGGTCCGCTGACCGGCGAGCTCGGCGATGCCGGAGCCGCGCCCGTCCGCCCCCACGACCAGCTCGGCGCTCAGCGTTTGCTCGGAGCCGTCGCGGTCGCGCACCGAGACGCCGCTTGTGCGCTTGCCCTCGCGCAGAAGAGCGGTCGCGGTATGACCCAGCATCAGCTCCACCCCCTCGGTGCCCGCCGCCAGCTCGCGCAGCATCGGATCGAACCTCTCGCGCCTCAGGTTGAGGCCGTGATATTTGGAGGACTCGAGCCGCCTGGTGTAGTTGCGCGACGGTGAGATCCAGCCGTAGCGCGACCAGGCGTTGAGCTCGCTTTGCATTGCCATGCGCGTGACGGCGTCCAGGAGCCCAAGCCGCTCGATCGTCGGCGCCGAGCTTGCCTGCATCGCGTGCGTGCAGATCCGCTTGTGCACCTTGGGGTCGCTATGACTCTCGATCAGCGCGACCCGGGCGCCCTGACGACCCAAGAACGTCGCGGCCGTGCAGCCCGCGATGCTGGCGCCGACGATCGCCACATCGAAGTCTCGGTCGGTCATCTCTCCAAGCCTTTCTCATATCGCGGCGAGACTCAAGAGCTCGGGCTGGCGCTGACAAGCTCCTGGACGGCCCAGCCGTTGCCGTCCGGGTCGGCGAAGAAGACGAAGCGACCCCAGGGAAACTCCTGCACCTCGCTCGCCTCGACCCCGCGCTCCAATAGCTCCGCCCTGGTCGCGTCGGCGTCCTCGACGACCAGCTGCAGGCCCGTGACGCTACCCGGCCGCATCTGGTGCGCGCCGCTGGTCAGCGCGATCGAGCAGGCCGAGCCGGGCGGGGTCAGCTGCACGAAGCGCAGCTCCTCGCTCACCTGGTGATCGTGTTCGGCGAGGAAGCCGACCCGATCGACGTAGAAGGCCTTGGCCCGATCCACGTCGGAGACCGGCACCTGCACCAGCTCCAGACGCCACTCGATCTTCGAAGCAGTGTTTCCCTTGTCCATCATCGCACTCCCTTCGTCATCCGAGCGTCTTATGATTTTCTCGCCCGGTAAGTTCCTTATCTACAAAGTATCTTAGCAACTAAGAGATATGCCCGCAACTCCAAAGCGACAACTGATCAAGGAGCTGATCACCGCCTTCCGCGCCAGCGGCAACCAGGACAGCGCCTTCGAAAACCTCGCCGCCGATCGGCTCGGGGTCAACCGCACCGATCTGCACTGCCTGAACGCGATCGAGAACGCCGGCGGCCTCACCGCCGGTGAGCTGGCGGCCGAGGTGGGGCTGACCAGCGGCGCGGTGACCGGCGTCATCGATCGGCTCGAGCGCGCCGGCTTCGCCCGCCGCGTCCCCGACCCCACTGACCGCCGCCGCGTCAAGGTCGAGGTGACCCCGGAGTTCTACGCCCGCGCCGAGCGGATCTGGGGGCCGCTGGCGGCAGAGTGGGAGGCGTCCCTGGGGAGCCGCTTTACCGCCGCCGAGCTGACCCGGATCACCGAGTTCCTGTCGCTGACCAACGAGGTCGGCAAGCGCCACCTCGACCGGCTGGCGAAAGAGAGCTAAGCGTTCAGCTCTGTTCTCGGCGTTCGCGTTGAAGTCGCTGCTTTCTCGGCAGGACCGGGATGCCCCAGCGGGCGCACCCCAGGGCTTCTGTCTGGGGTAGCAATCTCCACCCGCGGCGCCCTTTCCCGCTGGGCATGTCGGCCGCAAGCTCCCAGATCGTTTCCGCCGGATATGCGCCTTCCTTAGCCATCTCATCCAGGATCGGCCAGTGCTTGGCGGTCGCCATCGCCTTTTCGGCTTCGGCCGCTGCGGCTCTGTCGCCGCTCCTGCGGGCTTCTCCCCACTGCCGGAACCAGAGGCAGGAGACGATGGCGGTCACGGAGCCGGCCACTTGGTCGCGGTTGGTGGTGAGGCCTTCGCCGGGGATCCGTGACGGCTTAAAACCGCTGGGCACGGGGATCCCCTTCAGCATTTCGCGCACCGCGGCATCGTGGTCGGCGGCTTTGACGACCTTCGCCGGCATCGCGTCGAGCCAGGTCTGCGAGTCCACCGGGGTCAGCCAGTCGAGTCGTTCTTCGAAGGCGGCCAGATCGGGGACCGCGGCCCTCAGTTCGAGCACGTAGCCGCCTTCGGACCAGAGTGCGGTCATCTGGCGATTGCCGGGGCCGCCCTGGTTGACGTAGAACTCGGCTCGCGTGTCGACGTCGGCGGTCGTATCCAGGACCGGCAGCTTGATCCAGCTCCGGCCGTGTGGGTGCAGACTTTTATGAGCCGTCGAGAGTGAATCCGCCAAGGAGCCGTGAAACCAGCGAAGTTCGACTCTGCGCTGGCGCACCGCCGGCGGGAGCATCCCTGACTCGCGCTCGGCCTTGCAGACCGGAAACTTCCCTGACATGGACGTGACCTCGCGGGCGCAGGTGGTTCGAACCGATTCGTAGGGGACCGGCTTGCCGGTGACGAATTCCATCGACCCTGCGCCTCTGCTGCTGCGAGGCATGTAGGGACCTTGTCCCGCCTCATAGACGTTCTGGACGCGCCAGTCGCGCCCTTCGAGCAGCAGCAGGGGCGTCGACTCGGCGAAGCGAACGAGCACGGCGCCGTAGGCGGGGGAGGGGTGGTTGGAGCCGCCTCCGGTCAGGACGAGGGCAGCGGCAAGGACGACGGCAAGCGCTGCCGAGCCGAGGGCGAGCACGAAGCCCCGTTGGCGATAGCGGCGCGGGCGCGCCGCTTCGAGCTCGAGCAGCGTGGAGAACCCGGCCTCCAGGTCGGCGAGCAGGTCGGCCTCCATTGCCTCGAGGTCAAGCCCGTCGAGCCGGCCCCGGCCGACGGGGTTGGCGGCGCCGAGCGCCCTCTCGATCTCACGCGTCTTCATCTTGCTTCCTCCATCTCGAGTTCCGGTCCGGGGCTTCCCGCCGTTTCCTGTTGCTCCAGCAAGGCCCGCAGCCGGCGCCGGGCGCGGTGCAGGCGGCTGCGGGCGGCGAGCGAGGAGATCCCGAGGACCTTCGCCGCCTCCCCCGGCGAGAGCTCCTCCCAGGAGACGAGCAGGAGCAGCTCACGATCGTCGTCGCCCAGCCCGCCCATCGCCCGCAGAACGTCCGCCGCCTCGCCTACCGGTGCGGGTTGGGTTGCGAGCTCGGTGCGCAGCGACTCGGCAAGGCGCTCCCTCAGCCGGCTACGGCGCCGCTCGGCCCGATGCCGGTTGGCGATCACCCGGCGTGCCACCCCGAAGAGCCACAGCCTCGCCCCCGCGTCGTTCGGCACCTCGTCGAGGCGCCGCCAGGCGACGAGGAAAGTCTCGGCGACGACGTCGGCGGCGTCCTCCGGGTCCTCGACGCGCCGCAGCGCGTAGGCAAGGATCGCCCGCGCCTGATCGCGGTAGAGCTGGCCAAAGCGGATCTGGGCGAGTTCGCGGCCGAGCGCCCCCTTCTTCTCGATCTGACTCGGGACCATCTATCTCTATATATGTCCGGCCCGGGGCCGGCGTTGCAGGCGGCGTGATCAAATTACCGACCATGACCGGCAGCGAAGGATCGGGTGCGGTCTCGCCGACCGCCCACTACACCGGTGAGACCTGGGTCAGGAACGGCCTCTCCCATCCGGAGCTGGGGACCTGGCAGGGCCGCGCGCTCCACCGCGCGCTGGCGCTGCCGATCACCGCCAGCAGAACGCTCGGCGGGCCGACGCTGGAGGGGCTGCTCGTCGCCCGCCACCGGATCATCGATGCGACTCTCGACGAGCTGATCCAGGGCGGCGTAAGTCAGGTGATCGAGGCCGCCTGCGGGATGTCGCCCCGGGGCTGGCGCTTCAGCCAACGGTACGGCGAGCGCCTCACATACGTGGAGGCCGACCTGCCGGCGATGGCACGACGCAAGCGCGACGCCCTGGCGCGGATGGGTTCCCTCAGCGAGCGCCATCGCGTCGCCGAGCTCGACCTCCTGCGCGAGGGCGGCCCGGACAGCCTCGAGTCCCTGGCCCAGGATCTCGACCCGGCCCAAGGCCTGGTGATAGTGACCGAGGGGTTGCTGACCTATCTCGACGACGAGACCGTCGACGGACTGTGGGGGCGCCTCGCGCGGGTGCTCGAGCGGTTCTCCAAGGGGGTTTACCTGTCTGACCTGCGCTTCGCCCGGCCGCAGCGGGGCATCGCTGAGCATGCCTTCGACGTCATCCTCAGAGCCTTCGTCCGCGGCAAGGTCCACCCCTACCGCGGCGACGAAGCTGATGCCGAGGCGGCGCTCCGCGGCGCCGGCTTCAAGCAGGCCCAGCTGCACCGAGGCGACGAGCACCCGGCCGCCGCCGGTCTCCATGGCGATCCGGGCGCCAGTGTCGTCTGCATCATCGAAGCGACCGCGAACGACGCGAATGGCAAGCCCTAGAGCGCTAGTACTTATTGCCTCGCGATCAGCGAGTAACTGTGAACTCGATCGACGCGACTGCAGACGTCCCGCCGTCGGCAAGAGCGGTCACGAGCAAGCGGTAGCGCCCAGGCTCGAGCGTGCGCCCGCGAATCCTGCCGCGGAAGCCGTAGGCGTTCTCCCCCGCCTCGCCGGTTACCTTCAGGGCGCCGCGGGTCTCGTAGCTGGTGCTGCTACAGCGTATCGCCGAAGAGATACGGTGGAGCGCGAACAGGAAGCCGCTTTCGCCGTGAATCTGTCCGCGATCCGGTGGCGGTCGAACTACGGTTAACGCGTGGAGACGAAACCCTTAGGGGAACAGGCGAAGAAACGGCGGCGACTGTCGCCCGAGTCGATCGTCGAGGCCGCGATCCGCTTGGCCGACGCCGAGGGCCTCGAGGCGGTCTCGATCAGGCGCGTCGCCGCCGAGCTCGACGCCCGGGCGATGAGCCTCTACGACCATTTCGCCAGTAAGCGAGAGCTGCTCGCCTCGATGGCCGACGAGGGGGTGGGGGAGATGCTGGCGTCCGGACCCCTGCCGGAGGACTGGCGCGAGGCGGTCGCGGTCTCGGCGCGAAAGATGTACGCCGCTTACGCTCGCCATCCTTGGATGATCTTCGTCACCGCCGAACGGCCCCCTCCGGGGCCCAACGGCATCAAGATCGCCAAGCAGATGGCAGGGGCGCTAGCGACCCTGCCGCTCGGGCACGAGGATGTCTGGCAGGTGCAGGGAATCGTCAACGACTACGTGATCGGCTACTCGTTTCGGACTGTCGGCACCGTGAATCCGGAGGACATGGAAGCGGCGATCGCCGCCAGTGACGTGATCGAGTTCCCGGAGCTCGCCGCCCTACCCGACAACCTCCGCGCCCGCTCTTCGAGCGAGCGCTTCGAGCTCGGCCTGCAGACCGTGCTCGACGGCGTCGAGCGACGTTTTCTCGGTCAACCCGGCTGAGGAGCCCTGCCGGCGATCTCAGCCTGCCTGTGTAGCGTGCGACCGGTGCGCGTCGCCACCTGGAACGTGAACTCGGTCAAGCAGCGGTTGCCCCGCCTGCTGCCATGGCTGGACGAACGGCGTCCGGACGTCGTCTGCCTGCAGGAGACGAAGCTCGCCGACGACGCCTTCCAGGAACTGCTCCGGGACGAGCTGACGGGCCGCGGGTATGAGATCGCCGTGCACGGTGAGGCGACGTGGAACGGCGTCGCGATCCTCTCGCGCGTGGGCCTGGAGGACGTCGCGCCTGGCCTCACGGACGCGCCGGGATTTCCGCATCCAGAGGCGCGCGCGGTGGCCGCCACCTGTGGCGGGATCCGGGTGTCGTCGGTCTACGTGCCGAACGGACGCGAGCCGGGTTCCGAGCATTACGAATACAAGCTCGCCTGGCTGGCCGCGCTGCGCGACGCGGTGGCCGCGGGCCCCGAGACGACGGTCGTCTGCGGCGACGTCAACATCGCCCCGACCGACGAGGACGTGTTCGACCCGGAGGCCTACATCGGCCAGACGCACGTGACGGCACCCGAGCGCGCGGCGCTGGCGGAGCTTCAGGCACTCGGTCTGCGCGATGTCGTCCGCGATCGCTGGCCGAACGAGCGAATCTTCACCTACTGGGACTACCGCGCCGGAATGTTTCACCGGGACCTAGGAATGCGAATCGACCTGATCCTGGCCGGCTCCCCGGTCGCCGCCCGTGTCCGCGCTGCATGGGTAGACCGGCAGGCGCGCAAGGGCAAGAACCCAAGCGACCACGCCCCGGTAATCGTCGACCTCGACGAGGCCCCGGACGGGGACATCGGACCGGTCGTGCCGCCGCCATCGGCTCCGATCACCACGCGCGGCACGGTCAAGCTGCCCCAGTCGCCGTAGTCAGGGATCGAGCTAGGCGGATCCGGACAGCTCTATTAGTCAGCCCACCAGTCCCGCTGGCCCTCCACGTCTTCGCGCGGATTCTCGCCGAGATTGGGCGCGCCGATGACGAGGATCTCGAGGCCCTCCGGCCCGGCCTCGTAGCCTCGCCACGTCCCGGGCGGGACGCGCACCGTGTCCCATTGCTTGAGCTCGACGATCTCGTCGTCAAGCTTCATCCGGCCGCTCCCCCGCAGGACCACGTACACCTCCTCCTGCTCCTTGTGCGTGTGGCCGTAGGGAAAGCGATAGTCGGGCGGGACGCGCTGGTAGCTCAAGCCGGAATTCTCAAGCTCGAGCGCCTGGGTCGCCATGCGGAACTCCAGCTCCGGCGAGCCGTCAAACTTGGCCCCAAAGTCCTCCAGGTCCTCCTTGAGGTTCCTGAGCGTGAACGGCACAGGGCAATCCTAAGGCACACACGGCAGTGCCCGAGGCCCCTGCCGTCGACGCTGCGCTGCGCCTCGCCCGAACATGTGACCGATAACAATCTCTGGGGTATCCCAATTCTGTGAGCAACATCGGCCGCGTGGCCATCACCTGTGTCGCGGCGCTTCTGGTTGGCGCCTACACCTACGGGAATGCGTTCGACCTCGACCGCACCGGCATCCTCGGTTCTGTCTTGTTCAGCACCGCGTCCACCTGGGCCTTTTTCGCCCTCCCGGCTTTCACGGTCGCGCTCGTAAACCGGTGGTGGGCGCTGTCGGTTGCTCTGGTCCCGTTCGCCGTCTTGGTTTTTCTGCACTCGGCGACCGACTACGTCTATCCCTACCACGAGGATTCCTACCCGGTTAACGCGTTCATGGTGACCGTGTTCCTGCTGGCCATCTCCTCCCTCGGCTTCCTGCCGCGCGCCTTGTTCGATCGGGCCGCCTCCAAGGCATGGCTCCCCGAGTAAGGAGCTTCTAGTGGATTCCAGGACCTTCTGGTGGTCCGGCGGTTTGCGCAGCTTCTCTAGATAAGCAGGGATATGCGGCGATATGAAGAGAGTCGGGCACTCCTGGCGAGAAGTGCCCGAAACGATGGAAGAGCGGTTGAGAAATGCGCGGCCTCGCCAAGCAAGGCGCACTCGAACCGCGGGGCTCGTGATCGGAAGCTTGTCTCGATGCGGCGGTGTCGCGGGATGCTGACTTTCCAGAAGTCCTCGGCTCGAAATTAAGTGAGTTGGTGCTCGTAGGACGGCAGCAGGGCCTGCGTATCGATATCGCCGGGCGCGGTACGTTCGAGTCGGAGCATTGCGTCGTCGCCGTCAAGAGTCAGGGTCGAGACCTGGTTGTCGAAGCAGGGCCCCTCGAGCAGGCGCCAGCGGCAGCCGGGGTCGGGAGCGCCGGCGAGTTTCGCCAGGCCCGAGCAGAGTGAGCCGAGAACGGGTCCGAACGCTGCCCGGACGACCCGCCGCTCTTTCTCTTCGAGTGGGTTGCGGTAGGGAGAGCAGACGGCCTGGTAGATCGGGCTGCGGTTCGAGTCGCCGCCGGGCAGTCCCAGCTCGCAGAGGTAGGCATTGTGGACATCGCCGGAGAGGACGACGATCGACTTCGGCGGCTTGCCGTGCTCGCCCCTCGCCACCGCAGCGAGCAGGTCCCTCAGCTTGGCGAAGGAGTTCTGGAACGCCGCCCAGTGGTCGAAATCGACCTCGCGCCGCAGCAGCTCGCTGCCCCTCGCAATCACCGGCCCCCAGACGCCATCGCAGAGGCGCTCGTTCCAGGCCTCGAGCCGATCGAAGGCAGGGGGGAGCAGGAACGGCACCGTCGTCGCCAGCAGCAGATGGTCGAAATCGCCGCGACAGTGATCGACGATCCAGTCCCACTCCTCCGCGTCGACGATCGCTCGCTTGTCTTCCTCGAGCACGCGACCGGCGCGCGAGTCGATGAACACCGCCCTGCTGCGGCCGAAGTCGCGGTAAAAGCTCCAGCGCGATCCGGAAGCGTCGACGTCGATCGCGTCGGCCCACGACCGGAGCACCTCCGAGGCCTGCTGGTTTCCCCGAACCTCCCTGTAGACCTCGCTGCCGTCGAGCTCGGCCGGCGAGAGGTTGCCGAGGTGCTGGTAGACCCAGTAGCTCGTGACGCAGTCGATGGCCCGGCGGTGCCACCAGGAGCGTCCGCGCATCTCTTCCAGCCATGAGTGGGAGATGTTCCAGTCGTCGCTCATGTCGTGGTCGTCCCAGAGCATCGAGACCGAGACCGTCGAGAACAGCCAGCGGATTAGCGGCTCCTGCCAGCTCTCGCGGTAGAGCCAGGTGTACTCCTCGAAGTCGAGGATCTCCTCGCCCGGGGGCGTCGTGGTGCCCCGCCGCTCCCTGATCTTGGCCCGAGTTTTCGGCGAGCCCTCGTCCACGTAGATCTGGTCGCCGAGCAGGAACAGCTGGTCGGGACGACGGAAGCGCTCGTCCTCGGCCATCTGCTTGGCGAGCACCCAGAGTGCGTCCGGCGCGAAGCCGTTGTCATGGTCGGCGCCGTCGGTAAACGGCGGCTCGTGCGGGAGGGCGACGCGGCAGGAGCCGAAGGCGATCTCCAGCGGGCCCGAGCCGCCAAGGGTGTGGATCACGCTCGGGGGCATGCCCTCCAGGGCCGGCCATACCTGGTGGCCATCGAGCGCCACCTGGTACTCGTAAGCGGAGTCGGGGTCGAGGCCTTCGAGCCGGACCAGCGCGTAGTGGTGGTCTTCGACCCGAAAGGTCGGCTCGCTGCGACCGAGGATCTCGACCTCGCACTGCTCGCTTGCCTCGACCCAGATCGTCGCCTCGGTCTCCGAGACGTAGCGAAGCAGGGGGCCAATCAGGAGGTCGGGCATCGACCGGTCAGACCTTGCGATAGCGGGCGTCGGCCATTGAGTAGATCGCAAACCCCGCCAGCCCGGCGGCGACGAGGCCCAGCAGCGCCGGGCCGTAGGACGAATCGGCGAGCTGGCGCAGGGCGCCATCGAGCCCGATCGCCTCCTTCGGGTTGTAGTCGATCGCGGCTTTGATCAACCCGTAGCCGATCAGCCCGAAGATGACGGCTCGCGCCACGTGCCCGAAGACGCCGAGTGCGGTATAGCCCTTGCGCACGCTTTTGCTCATCTCGCCCGTCTTGGCATCTTCGAGGAACTTCTTCCCAAGACCCTTATATGCCTGATAGGCGGCGACGCCGATCAGGACAGCCCCGGCGACCCCGACGAGCACCGCGCCACCCGACCACCCCAGGATGCCCCCCGTCGCCTCCTTCGGCGTTCCCGAGCTGCTGTTGGAGCTGGCGACGATCTCCATCGCCGTCAGGCCGAGGATCCCGTAGGCGACGCCGCTCCCTAGCGCGGCGATCCGGTCGGTGGCGCTGTCACGCTGTTCGGCGCCGTGGCCGACGGCGGCGCGGGTGAGCCTCCAGAGCGCGTACCCGGCCAGCCCGATCGCCACCAGGACGAGCAGGATCCTGCCGAACGACTGTTCAGCGATCGCTTTCAGGGCGTCCTGCTGGTTGGCCGCCTTGCCACCGACGCCGAGCGCGAGCTCCAGCGCAAGCACACCGACGATCAGATAGACGAGCCCGCGGGCGACGAGGCCCGCGCGGGCAAGCCAGCCGAGTGGCTTGGCTCCCGCGACGTTGTCGCCTTCGCGTTTTGCCTTATCGCCGAGGTTGTTCACCGGCTGCTCATCGATCATTTCGCACCGCTTTCTTCCCGCGCCGTGCGCGGGACGCATACCGTGATTGCGTCGGGTTCGACCCTGACCTTGAACGACTTCACATCCGTGCGGTCGCCTCCGTCGAGCTCGTAGGGGACCTTGCGGCTGAGCTTCACTCGCACCTTGCGCCCCTGGGTGACCCGCACGAACGGCGACTTCTGGACGCTGCCGAGCGCCGTTCGGGCGACCGCGCGCATCAGCTGCAGGGGGCCCTCGGAGGTGAGCACGCCGATGTCGAGCAGGCCATCGTCGGGCCGGGCGTCGGCGAACATCTCGATGCCCCCGAACAGCCCCCCCACGTTGCCGACCAAGACGCAGCTCGCGGGCCCCTCGTACCAGCGCGTCCCATCGATCTTGATCTTGGCCTCGAAGCTCGGGGTGTTGAGCTTCGCGGCGCCGCCGAGCACGTAGGCGCCGCGGCCGAGACGGTCCTTGAGCTCGTCGGCGCCCTGGATCATCGCCGCGTCGAAGCCGGCCCCGGCCATAACGCAGAAACGCTCGCCCTCGAAGCGGCCGACGTCGAGGCGGCGGCGTTCGCCGAGCAGTGCGACCTGCACGGCCTCGGCGATGTCAGGCTCGATGCCGAGGTTCGTCGCGAAGAGGTTCGAGGTCCCCGCCGGGACGATCGCAAGCGGCACCGGGGTGTCGCCGAGCGCGTTGACGCAGCGCCGCACCATGCCGTCCCCGCCCCAGATGAGGATCAGCTCGGCGCCATCCTTCAGCACTCGCTTGACCGCAGCCGGCGCCCGCTTGCTCTTCGGCACCTCGATCCACAGCGGTTCCGAGACGCCCGCCTCCGCGAGCGTGCGCCGCAGCTCCGAGAGCCCGCCTCCGAGCGTCTTTCCGGCGTGGGCGACAACCGCCAGCTTCACGCTTGATTCCGCCTCTCGCTCGCCGCGCCCGCGGCCCGGCAGGCGAACAGCGCCACCACGATCGCCCCGATCCCGACCAGCACGCCACCGGCGACGTCGAGCGGGTGGTGCATGCCCTGGTACATGCGCGAGAGCGCGACGAAGGTGACCAGCAGGATCGCGCCGGTCCAAGCCAGCGCCTTCGACATGCTGCTGGTGAAACGGCTGGTAAGCAGCAAGACGAGGCCAGCGTAGACGGCGACCGCGGCGGCGGTGTGCCCCGAGGGATAGCTGGTGTCGACTTCCAGGTCTTCCAGCCGGGGGACGGACGGGCGATCGCGAGGAACCGCGAGCGACGTGAAGTGGTAGGTGGCCGACTCGACGAGCAGCGCGAAGACCGCGAAAGCCGCGATGCGCCAACGGCGGGTGACGGCGCAGGCGATCGCAATCAGGCAGACGAAGCCGACGAGGACAGCGGCGCCGACCTGCGAGCCGACTTCGGCGATCGTCGTGAGCGTGCCGGTGCGGTGTGCGGCCAGGGTCTCGTTGAAGCTCTCGTCCGTGCCGCCGAGGCCGAGGCCGAGGCCGCTGCCGCTGGCCACCACGTCGACGACGAAATGGCCGAGCAGGATCGAGGCGGCGAGGAGCAGCAGCAGGCCGCCGAGCAGCGCCAGCGCGAAGACGAGAGCGGGGTTGGGGTCGCCGAGGGCGGCGGCGAAGCGGTCGGCGTATCCACCGGGGCGCACGGCGAGCGCCGTGACCGGCCGGCGGGCGGCTTGCTCCCCCGGCGAGGCCGGCGGAGAACCAGTACGAGATTGTTGGCCAACCGTCACAGCAGCGATCCTCTCCCCGATCGGCGGGCATACTATGCCTCCGCTAGTCGAATTCGCGCCGCTTTGCGAGCCTTCCTGCTCCGATGCCGCTGCTCCTGCTCCTGATCATCACCGTCTCGTCGGGCCTCGCCGTGGCCTTCCTGACGCGGCTCTATTCGCGACGCACCCCCGCCACCCCCGTGGTGGAGGCGGCGCGCGAGGCTGGCCGCCACGCCACGGGCCCGGCGGCGCGCCGGGCGCTGCGCGCCGCGCGCCTCGACCCTGAGAAGGCGACGGGGCTGGCGCTGACGCTGGCGGTCGCGGTAGTCCTCGTCGGCGGCGTGGTGCTTGCCCTGCTGGCGGTGGTCGTGCGTCGCTTCGCGTTGGCGAGCCTCGACACCAGCGTGGCCGAGTGGGGTGACCGCCACGCGACCGCCTGGTCGCACGACGCGATCACGCTGGTTACGGGGTTGGGCGAGACCTGGACAGTGATCGCCGTCGCGGTGCTGGTAGCGGCGGTCGAGATCGTGCGCACGCGCAACCGCTGGGTCGTGCCGTTCCTGCTGGCGGTGATCGTCGGCGACAAGCTCCTCACCGAGGCGATCAAGCAGCTCGTCGATCGCGCCCGCCCAGCGCTCGAGCCCGTGGCCGCGACGCTCGGCCCCTCGTTCCCCAGCGGCCACACCTCCACCGCCGCCGCCTCATGGGCGGCCTTCGCGCTCGTAGCCGGTCGCTGGTGGGGACCGCGAGCCTGGCCGGCGCTCGCCGGTTTCGCCGTCGGCATCGCGGTCGCGGTCGCCGCCAGCCGTGTGTTGCTCGACGTCCACTGGCTGACCGACGTGCTCGCGGGCCTCGCCCTCGGCTGGGCCTGGTTCGCCGTCTGCGCGATCGCCTTCGGCGGCCGCGTCCTCCGCTTCGGCGCCGCCGCCCGAGCCGCGGGGCGGGGCGGAGTCGAAGCAAAGCCCGACGAGCCCGCCGCGCTGGGCTAAGCCGCCCCGGGGAGCGCCACGCGGTGGGTTACTAGGAGAAATTCCGGACGTAGAGGAACTTCCGAAAGTGGAGCGAGTGGCTCAAATTAACAGCCCTTTCCGTGCTTCGGCAAACCTGCCTGAGCAGTCAAGTCGCAAGTTGTGGCGTAACGGACGACTTGACTACCGGACGGTAATCAACCCCCGCGATCCAAGAGTCCGTCAAGACATTTGCACGAGGAGCTGTAGCCGGTCTATGTGCGCTCTTGGCACAAGGGATAGATTGCGGCGGCGTCGCTCCATCTAAAGTCTGCGCAAAGCTCACCCACGTGGAGCCCGGTCCGGCTCGGTGAGCGGCGGGAAGTCTGGGGGGCGGCGCTCGACGAAGCTCTCGACGCCCTCGCGGAAGTCGGGGCGCTCGAAGGAGCGTTCCATCTGGACCAGGGCGTCGGCGGTTGATTCGGTGAGGCTCTGCTCGAGATCGGCGAAGACTTGGTGCTTAATCACGGCCATCGAGGCCGGTGAGCTGAGGCTCGCCAGCTCGCTGGCGTATGAATGGGCATCCGCCGCCGCCTGTCCCTCCTCGCTGAGGCGGTCGACTACGCCGAGCCGCAGCGCCTCCTCGGCCAAGAGGGTCCGTCCGGAAAGCAGCAGGTCGAGTGCCGTCGAGGCGCCCGCCAGGCGTGGCAGCACCCAGGAGAGACCGTACTCGGCGATCAGGCCGCGTCGGGCGAAGGCCGTCGTCAACTTCGCGCCGCGCGCCGCGAAGCGGATGTCGCACATCATCGCGATTACGAAGCCGAGGCCGGCGCAGGGGCCGTCGATCGCGGCGATCACCGGCTTGCGAAGCGCTCGCGGCAGGCTCTGCGGGCGTGGGTCGGGCTCCGCTTGGGCGCCGCTCTCCTCGACTTCCCGGAGATAGTCGAAGTCGGCGCCGGCGCAGAAGCCGCGGCCGGCCCCGGTGAGGACGATCGCTCTCACGCCTGGGTCCGCATCGGCTTCCTCGAGGCGATCGAAGTAGGCGCGGCCGAGCTCGGGCGTCCAGGCGTTGAGAGCCTCGGGTCGGTTCAGCGTGACTCGCGCCACGCCGTCCTCGACCAGGTAGAGAACGGTCTCCGAGGCCGCCATCAGGGCCCCCCCACGCCGGCCAACGACGCCTCGACTCGCTCCAGCAGGCGTTCGGCGTTGCCGTGGAGGTAGGCGGCGCGTGACTCCGCTCGCAGCCCCAACGCCTCGATCTCCTCCAGCGCCCGCTCGTAGCGCAGCATCGGCCAATCGGCCCCGAAGAGGACCTGCTCGCGCAGCACGGTATCCATCAGGCGAGCGATGTCGCCCCAGCCCCCGCCACCGCCAGGAGCCATATAGCGGGGCGCGATCGCACCGAACTCGAGGTAGACGTTGCGATGCTTCCAGGCGACCGCGGCCGCCTCGTGGGGCCAGGGCCAGCCTCCGTGATGGCAGACCAGCGTCAACTCTGGGAAATCGCAGGCGATGCGGTCGATCAGCACGGGTCGCTCGTGCTCCAGCGGCCCGTGCGAGGAGAAGTTGATCCCGGTGTGGAGGCCGACCGGGACGCCGAGCTGGACGCAGCGCGCGTACACCGGGTAGCAGCGTCGATCGGTCGGCGAGATGCCGATGAAGCCGGGCTCGAAGACGATGCCGCGCAGGCCGAGCTCGAGAATCGCCCGGTCGACCTCGCGCACCGCCCCCATCGGATCACGCGGATCGACGCAGCCGAAGCCGCAGGCGATCCGGTCGGGGTTGGCGAGAACCACCGCGGCGAGGCGGTCGTTCAGCTCGCTCGGATCGACCCACTCGACCTCGGCCTGCATCACGCTGGGCCCGACCCCGTGCGCCTCGGCTTCCTCGCGCCAGTCCTCGACCGTTGAGTCGAGGTTCTCGAGGAAGCCGTCGTAGACCTCGGCGTAACGCAGGTACTGCTCGGGCACCGGCGGCTGCGGTTCCTCGCGCGAGTCGCGCGTGGGTAGCTTCACCCTGAAGTCGACGATCGCGGCCATCTCAACCTCCGTCCTCGTCGCCCTGGCCCGAGCCCGCGAACTCGCCGGTTCGTCGCAGCTGCTCCTCGCTGCCCTCCAGCGCGGACATGTAGGAGTGGTACAGGCGCATGCTCTGCTCGAGCGGAGCGCCGAGGCCGCGCAGGGCCAGCTCTTTGGTCATCGACACGGCATCGGTGGAGAGGGTCCCGATCGTCGCGGCGAGCTGCTGGGCGCGAGCGATCAGCCGATCCGGCTCGACCAGCTCGTTGACGAGGCCGATCCGCAGGGCCTCCCGCGCGTCGATGAGCTCGCCGGTGAGCAGCAGCCGCATCGCGTTGCCGAGGCCGACGACGGCGGGCAGTCGCAGGGCGCCGAAGCCGTGGAGGAGGTTCCACTTGGGCTCCGGCGCCCCGAACTGTGAAGCGGGGGTGGCGATGCGCAGGTCGCAAAAAAGCGCCAGCTCGAGCCCCCCCGCTACGGCGTAGCCATCGACGGCGGCTATCAGCGGCTTGGAGATGGTCAAGCCGAGGTCCCACCGCTCCGCGCGCCATGGCGCCCAGCGCCCGTCCTGGCGCAGCCGGCTGTGCATCTCCTTCAGGTCGGCGCCGGCGGAGAAGGCCCGCGGGCCGGCGCCGGTGACGATCCCGACCCGGACCTCGGGATCGGCCTCGATCCGCCGCAGCGCCTCGGTCAGCTCACCGTACGTGGCGGTGTCCATCGCGTTGAGCGCCTCGGGCCGGTTGAGCGTGATCGTCATCGCGCCCGCCGAGCGTTGCTCGATGATCGCCATGTTCGCCTCCTCTCCGCGCGTCCCGGCCCTATGCGGACCGGTTCGGTGGATGCCCGGCGCCCCCTGGTTCCCTCGGCGGCGGCAGTGGCTCCTCTGGCTGCCCCGGGATGTAGGGCGGCACGTCACTGCGAACGTCGGCCTCCTCCGGCGTCGCCGAGGCGAACAGCTGTCCGGCTTCGATCAGGCGCGCCGGGTTGCGCCGCTCCAGGTAGATGGCAATCAGGGCGGCGACGGCGATCGTGGCCACGGTCGCCCAGATGAACCAGCGCAGCGGCGAAGGCGGGGTCGGATGGACGTTGCCGTAGGTAACGATGCCGACCCCGACCAGGCCGGCGATCGGAATCAGGACGTGCCTCAAGATCGAGAACTCGGGGCGGTGCTGCTCCCAGTAGTACTTGACCACGCCGACTCCGAGCAGGCCGTAGGCGGCGATGAAGAAGAGGGTCGCGATGTAGGCGGCCCAAGAGGCCAGTTCGCCCGGTTCGTAGATCGAGCCGAGGATCAGCGTCACCGCGAGCATGACGCCAACCGAGACGACCACCGCGCGGTCGGGGGCGCCGCGAGAGTTGACGTGGTCGAACCACGGCGGCAGCATCCGGTCCCGCCCCATCGAGAAGATCATCCGCCCGGCGGCGTTGACGGTGACGATGTTGAGCGCGATGAAGCTGGTCATCACGGCGATGATCGAGAGCGTGCCGAGGAAGGGGCCCGAGAAGGTCCTAGCCAGGGTGTCGAATGGGGTGCCGTCGGATTGCAGGGCTTCGAGGCCCTCTGGCGTCAGGCCGAAGCCGACGACGCCGCTGTAGAGCAGCAGCGTGTAGAAGATGCCGATCACCAGTGTGGTGAGGAGCACCGCGCGCGGGATCGTGCGCCTTGGCTCATGCGCCTCCTCGCCGAGCGTTGTCGCCGACTCGAAGCCGACGAAGGCGAAGATCGCGAAGACGAGGCCGTAGATGATCCCGGAGAAGCCAAGCGCGCTTTCCGACGGATCGAACGGCTTCGCCGAAAGCCCGTCGGCGCCGCCGTTGACGAGGATGACGATGGCGATCAAGCCGAAGACGATGAGCTCGAAGGCGAGGAAGACGAGCCCGGTACGCAGCGAGAGGGAGAGCCCGGCGATAGTCAGGATGGTCGAGAAGACGATGAGCGCCGCGGCGAGCCATTGCCAGGCTATGTCGACGCTGTGGCTGGCGAGGTATTCGCTGGTGAAGGTGCTGAAGAAGGACAGCTGGAAGGGCAGCAGCAGCACGTAGGCGCCGAACAGCATCACGCCGGTGACGAAGCCGACCTTCGGGCCGAAGGCATGGGTCAGGTAGTTGTAGAAGGAGCCGGCGGCCGGCAGCTTGCGCGCGAACTCGCCGATGATCACCGCCAGGCAGAGCGAGAAGACCATCCCGACGACCATCGAGAAGGGGGAGGCGAAGCCGCTCTCGCTGGCGACGAAGACGAACCCGGCCGTGGCACCGGCGGCGGGCGCGATCAGCGCCGCGGACTGGACAACCGCGCCGCCCAGGCCGGTGGTGCCTCCGTGCAGGGTCGAGACCCGTTGCTGTGGCGAAATCGTCTCCATCTGGCTCACCTCACGTTTCGTTCCTATGTCCTCGCTCGCAAGCGACCATCAGCGCCTCTCGCTCCTCTGCGCGTTCCAGTCGGGCAGCTCGCGGTCCCGGTCCCAGGCGTCGGCCAGCGGGTTGCCGGCCGACGCGACCAGCTCGCTCTTCTTCACCCGCATCGAGGGGGTGCGCGGGAACGGCTCGGTTCGGTACTCGATATAGCGCGGGACCTTGTGCTTGGCGAGCCGCTCGCGGCAGAAGTCGACCAGGCTCGCCGGGTCGACCTCCCGCGGCGAGGCCTCGCCGACCAGCGCCACGTAAGCCTTGACCTCCTCACCGCGCAGCTCGTCGGCAACCGGCACGACGGCGGCCTCGAGCACGGCGGGGTGGGAGCGCAGCACGTTCTCGACCTCCGCCGCGGCCACGTTCTCCCCCGAGCGCCGCACGATGTCCTTCTTGCGGCCGAGGAAGTAGATGTAGCCGCTCTCGTCGCGGCGCGCCAGGTCGCCGCTGCGCAGCCAGCCGTCGGCCAGCGCCTCGGCGCTCGCCTCGGGCCGGTTGAGGTAGCCGCGCATCAGCCCCGGCGCCCTGATCAGGACCTCACCGGGCTCCTCGGCGCCCACGTCGCCGCCCTCGTCATCGACGAGCCGCACGTCCACGCCCGGGCAGGGCAGCCCGATCGAGCCAGAGCCCGTCATGCGCTCGGCGTCCTCCAGCGGCATTGCGACGACCAATCCCGACTCGGTGAGGCCGTAGCCCTCAACCCATGGGAAGCCCCAGCGCTCGACGAACTCGGTGTGCAGCTGGGCGGGGATGCCGACGTGCAGCGCGAACTCGACCCGGTTTCGGCGCTCCTCCTCGCGCGGCTCGGCCTTTAGCAGCAGGGCGGGGATGGCGGCCAGACCGAAGAGGCGGGTCACCCCGTGCTTGGCGACGACCGGCCAGAAGCGCGAGACGCTGAAGTGCCGCATCGTCACCAGCGGCACGCCGGCGCGCAGCGAGGTCAGGAAAAGCCAGGGCGGGTCGTTGTAAAAGAACTGCAGGCAGCAGAGCAGCCGGTCCTCCGGGCCCAGGTCGTACAGCCCGAGGTAGAGCTCGACGAAGCGGAGCCAGTAGTCGTGCGCGACCATGCACCCCTTGGGCGGCCCGGTGGTGCCAGACGTGTAGTAGACGTTGGTGATCGCGTCGGGATCGACCTCGACGTCCTCGAGGCGCAGAGGGCCGAAGTCGGCGCGGTACGGCGCCAGGCCATCCGGCTCCTCGCCGCTCACGACGACGACGTCGAGCCCCTCGCCGCCGATGCGCCGGATCAGCTCCGCATGGGACTTGCCGCAGACGGCGAGCCTGGCGGCGGAGTCGCGGACGACGTGCCCGGCGTCGTGCTCGCCGGCCGAGGTGTTGAGCGAGACCAGGGCGGCGCCGCAGGCGTTTGCCGCCAGCCAGGCGACCATGAACTCGGTCCGGTTCTCGAGCATGATCAGGACCCGATCGCCGGGTTCGACCCGCTCGCGCAGGTAGCCGGCGAAGGCCTCCACGGCGCTGCGGAAGCGCTCGCGGCTGACCACCACACCGTCCTCGAAGATGAAGACTGGCCTCTGCGGTTCGCGGTCGAGCGCCTCGCGGACCAGGGTGATGATGTCAGCGGGCAGGTTCTGCACCGACGGATCGAGCGACGGCCACTTGGCCTCGACGCGATTCGCCGGCGCGGGGGTCACTCGTACCAGCGCTCCGGCGCGACCCGGGTCTTCTGCTGCCAGTCCAGGTCGTGGGTGAAGATCAGCTTGGCGTCGTAGCGGCGCTGCAGCGCGCGGATTCGCTGCCAGCTCGCGACCATCGCGTCCGGGTTCCAGACGATCGCCGGCAGCACGTTCTCCTCGATGTTGCGCGGCAGGTAGGCGGCATCCGCGACGAGGATCAGCGCCCCGCCCCCGTCGAGTCGCACCAGCATTGACTGGTGGCCGGCGGTATGCCCGGGGGTGGGGAAGAGGAGGACGGTCCCGTCGCCGAAGAGGTCGTAGTCGCCTTCCAGCTCGACCCACTCGACCGGATGGTCGAAGTCGGCTCGCACGTATATCTCGCGCTGGTAGACCGGCGGCCAGTGGGCGAACTCGAGCTCACGCCGTTGCGCGTAGAAGGTCGCGTCCGGGAAGAACTCGATGCCCCCGGCGTGGTCGTAGTGCAGGTGGGAGAGCACGACGTGGGAGACGTCGCGCGGCTCGAAGCCCGCTACCTGCAGCTGGCTGACGACGTCGTCGCCCTCTTCCATCGTCACCTCGAAGGCATCGGCCGCGTCGCCCAGCCGCGCTCGTGGATCGTTGACCAGCGCCGGATGGCCGCCGGTGTCGAAGAGGACGTTGCCCTCGGGATGAGCGATGACGTAGAAGAAGTAGGGGATCTCGACCTTCGTGCCGATTTCGGGGTGGAAGGGGTCGAAGACCGACATGTCGGCGATCTCGCCGCCGCCGTGGAGCGCGTGGACCCGGACCGCCGCCATCAGGCCACCTCCTCGGCGTCCTGCTTGGATCCCCCAGTCACCCCCGCCTCCGGTCCGCAGCCCGCCATCGTCAGCGTGAAGCCCGCCAGTTCGTCGGCGACCACCGCCAGGGGCGTGGGGCCGGCTGGGCTGTACCAGTAGGTGACGCCGTTGCACATCTGGATCGCCGCGATACGGAAGAGCTTCTGATCGCTGATTTGGAACTCGCCAGCGGCGACGCCACGCATGATCACCTCGGTCCAGAGCTGCTCGTAAGCGTCGCGCAGCTTCACGATGCGAGCCCGGTTGGCTTGGTCCAGTGAGCGGATCTCGGCGTCGCCGACGTAGGCGTCGAGCAGGTTCTTGCCGTTGTAGGTGACGTGGGCGCGGGCGAGTCCGGCCAGTTCGCTGGGCGGGCCGTCGGCCTCCTCCAGGACGACGCGAGCGCCGGCCGTCATCTCGTGCATCGCGTCGCGCATGATCGTCAGCAGCAGGTCCTGCTTGCTGCCCATGTGGTGGTAGAGCGCTGCCGTCGTGACCCCGGCCTCGTCGGCGATCTCGCGGATCCCGGTGGCCGCGTAGCCGCGGGCGGCAAAGAGACGGACGGCGGCGTCGCGGATGCGCAGGCCGGTGTCCGCTGCTCTGTGGTTGCTTACCGATCGATCGATAACCTAAGGCTACGCCCGTCCAAGAGTTCCGTCAAGGACCAGCTGCGGCGGCCTCTCCTCCTCACAGCCCCAGCGACGGCGTCTGGCTCGATGACGGTCAAGCTGCGCTGCACGCTGGTTGGCGAGGCAGACAGATACGCTCTTCTGAAAGGCACCTCGATGGCCGCCCCTGCTGTTCTCCTGAAGCCGACCGCGAGCTTGCCGCAGTCCGCCAGGCGCTCCTCGGGAGCATTGACCGAGTCCCGTCGCTAGCCGGGGATTCCGAAAACGCAGAAGGCCCCGACTAGCAGGGCCTTCCTGAAGTGGGCCTAACCGGACGGCATTTGAACCAAGAGCTTCGCAATCGAATCAAGGCGCTGCATGGGGGCACCCCTACTCGTCGTCAGGCGGCCTGAAACCGACCGGGCGCTTCGGTCGGGTAGGAGGGGAGATCAACTGTCTCAGTGTCTTGAAGATCTGATCCAGCTGCTCGTCGTGCCTACCGAACTTCGCGGCGGTCTCTCGCTCAAGCTCTCTGAGCTGCTCCTCGAGTGCGGCATAGGAGGCTGCGGCACGGCGCAACTCGACAAACGCGCGCATGATCTCAATATTGACGGCAATCGCACGCTTGCTGCGTAGCACCCCGAAAGCATGGCCACGCCTTGCTCGGTGAAGACGTAGGGAGCGTAGCGACGCCCGCCCCGACCGGAGTTTGAGGTCGCAATCTGCGACCTCAAAGCCGCTGTCTCGGTCTCGTCCAACTGAAACATAAAGTCCGCTGGGAAGCGCTCGACGTTCCGTTTGACCTGCTCGACCAAGCGTTTCGTCTCCACGCCGTACAGGTCTGCGAGATCTTCATCGAGCATCACTTGCCGACCACGAACAACGAAAATGCGCTTCTCGATCGCAGGAGCAGCGATTAGCTCCAGCGAAGCCGTCTTCTCGGTCACAGGGCCCATCCGACCAGCTCGAACCCGTCGATCCATTCTGGCGATCTCATCGGCGTGCCAGGTGGCCTCATCAGAGTGGCGGCCCATCTGCGCGTGCCAGTTGGGCGGTGCTCTGGGCGTCGTCGGCAATCTGCTCAATAACCGCCCCGACCAGCTCGGTCGCCGCTCGGCAGGCCTCCTCTCCGATTGCCTCTACCGCTCGGCTGGCACTTGCTGTCAGCAGCTCGCGGATACCTTCGGCTCCTCCCCCACCGGGGAGCGCATCCGCCGGCAGGTCCATCAACGTCTGGAGCACGAAGTCGACCGCAACCACGGCGCCCATCAGCTCCTCGATCAACTCTCCGGATGCGGCGCGAACTCCTGACTCGGGCGTGGTCACCACTGGGCAAAGGCCAGCGGCGCGGAATTACTCCCCCCTGTGGACGGATGGCCCATGGAAGCGACAGCCCGGCATCAGCGATCCGACCGACGTAGCCTCCGAGCGGAGTCGGTCGAAGTGGAGCTAGGCGGATTCGAACCGCCGACCTCCTGGGTGCGATCCAGGCGCTCTGCCAGCTGAGCTATAGCCCCGAAGGCGGGGGATGGGAGGAACGTCCCAGGACCCTCGCAAGCGCAAGGATAACCGCATAGGCTTTAGCTTCCCCGAGTGGGACGCAGCCAATGGGCATTCTCGACGAGGCAATACGCGAGCACCTGGAACTGAAGCGCGCGCATGGCGCGGGCGATTCCGAGCTGAAGCAGCTCGAGGACGAGGCGTTCGGTCAGGCGGAGCGGCCTGGGGATGAGGAGGTGCACGATCCGGCTGCCGAGGCGCCGACAGAATTCATGACCCAGCCGGAGACGGCCGAGGAGCCCGCGGCGCGGCGTGAGCCGACGATCGCCGATCTCCAGGAGCCTCCGCCGCCCGCGGAGGAGCCAGCGCAAGTCGATCTGGTCCCCGCCGAGGAGCAAGCGGCGATGGAGCACGAGATCGTCGCCGACCTGCCCGAGCCAGAGGCCGATGCCGAGCCGGCTGCGGAGCCCGAGATCGAGCCGTCCGGCCCCTCAACCGAAGAGCGTCACGCGATTGCCGAACAGCCGACCGAGATCTTCGACGTCGAGGAGGAGCTGACGGGGCCGCCCAACCCGACCGACGAGGAGCTGGTCGAGGAGGAGATCACCGAGCCCCGCCTCGCCCCGACCGATCCGCTCGCCGGCCTCGACGAGGCCGAAGAGGCCGAGGTCAGCGTCCAGGGACCGGCGCCAGATGATGACGAGGACCTTGACGACGAGGACGACGCCTTTTGGAACGAGCAGCGCCTCTCCGACGAACTGGACCAGGCGCTTGAGGCGCCGCGGGACTCCGAGTCCTCGCTTGCCGACGAGCCGGAGCCAGAAGTTATTGATGCGGAGGTGGTCGAGGAGTCAGTGGTTGCCGACGACGAGCCGAAGCCCGACGAGCCGTCTGCGCCGCGTGCCGAGGACGTGCTGGAGGAGACCCCCGACTTCCTCGAGGAGACCCCCGAGGACGACCAGCTCTGGTTTGAGCAGAAGCCACCCAAGGACTTCGACTTCGACGACTAGCGCCTGTGGCGCTCGGTTATGGCCGAGTCCGCCTACACTTCCAGTGCGGGGCCATAGCTCAGCTGGCAGAGCGTTCGGTTTGCATCCGAAAGGTCGCCGGTTCGATTCCGGCTGGCTCCATCGTCAAGGTTCGAGGTAGTCCCCGGCGGGCCTGGTGCCTATCTGCTGCCCATTCTTGGCTGGCTTGAGGCGCAGGTGAAGTGTGGAGCGACCTGTGCCTAGCTCGGTCGCTGGCAGGTAATAACAGCGATCTGAAGTCACGTCGTAGACGGCAAGCAGGTCGATCGTCTCGGCCGTGTAGTGCTTTATCCGCCGAACTTTGCCGTTGGTGAGCGAGTGCGAGCGGCACCTGACGCTGATCACCGAACCGTCGGATCGCGTGTGCTTGACCTGTACTCGTTCGAGGCGGTCGTCTCTGATCAGCACGAGGTCGAAGTCGCAATCCTCTCCATAGGGGATCGCGATCTTGTGGCCACGCCGCATGAGGTCGGTGGCGACCATCAGCTCGGCAAGGTCGCCCCGCGCCTTCAGATTGAGCGCCGGCTCGGGCGCAGATCCAGCCATGCGCTGACGCTACGCCGAGAAATGTCACGACTCAAGACGTGGGTATAACGAAACTGTGACGAGCCCTGGCCGAGCGGCCGGGGCTCGTCAACCTGGAACGCCTAGCTACTAGCCCCCAAAGCAATGGCGATCGGCTTGCCGTCGATCTCGATCTCCTCGACGGCTGGCGCCTCGTAGGACTCGGGCTGCTCGGTCATATTCCTCCCTGTGTCGTCAGAAACCCTACGCGGAGTCTAGCTCGATTCTTAACCTTGAACTCATATTGGCCGCCCGCGGTCATAGGGTAGGGATCGTGAAGGCAATGCAGATAGACACCGAGACCACGCTGCGCCGCACCGACCGCGCCGTCTATGGCGACGTGCCGGGGGAGACGGTGCTGCTCGACGTCGATGCCGACATCGCCCTGCGGCTCAACTCGACCGGCGCCTGGATCTGGGAGCAGCTCGAGCAGCCGCAGCCTGTGTCACGGCTGGCGCGCGGGCTCGCCGAACGCTTCGAGATCGACGAAGGGCGCGCGCTCGATGACGTTGTCGCTTTCGCCCGCGAGATGACGCGGCGCGAGCTATTGGCGGCTGACGGCGCCGGACCAAGCGAGGCAAGGACGCAGGGAGCCTGAATAGCAGCGCTATTTAGGCGACTGAGGACGCCGCATCGCGCCGGTCCGCCGCCGTCAGGGGCAGGTTCTGGTCCGCGTGGTAGCTGCTCCGCACCAGCGGCCCCGACGCCACCGACTCAAAGCCCAGCTCGTAGGCGGCCTTCTCCAGCGCCTCGAACTCCTCCGGGTGCCAGTAGCGCGTCACCGGCAAGTGGTTCTCGGTCGGCCGCAGGTACTGGCCCACGGTTAGCACCTGGACGCGGTGCTCGCGCAGCAGGCCGAAGGTCTCGACCATCTCCTCGAAGCTCTCGCCCAGCCCGACCATCAGCCCGGACTTGGTGACGACATCGGCGCCGCCCATTTCCTTCGCCATCTTCAGTACCCGGGCCGAGCGCAGGAATTTGGAGCCGCGCCGCGCCACCGGGTACAGGCGCGGCACCGTCTCGACGTTGTGGTTGAAGACGTCGGGGCGCTCGTGGATCACCTTCGCCAGCGGCATCTCCTGGCCGCGGAAGTCCGGGGTGAGGATCTCGACCTTGCAGCCGGGCGCCTGCATCCGGATCGAGCGGATCACGCCGACGAAGGCGCTCGCCCCGTAGTCGGGCAGGTCGTCGCGGTCGACCGAGGTGACGACCGCGTGTCGCAGTCCCATCTTCTTCACCTGGTTGGCGACCCGCAGCGGCTCCAGCGGGTCGTTCCAGCTCGGTACCCCGGTCTTCACGTTGCAAAAGCCGCAGCGGCGGGTGCAGACGTCGCCGAGGATCATGAAGGTCGCCGTGCCGCGCTCCCAGCACTCGCCGACGTTGGGGCAGTTGGCCTCCTCGCAGACCGTGTGCAGGTTGTCGGAGCCGATCATCGACTTCAGCCGCCGGTAGGTCGGCCCGCCCGGCGCCGGCACCTTCAGCCACGGCGGCTTGCGGGCGCGGCGGAAGGGGACGGTGTCGCCGGTCTCGGCCGCGGTCCCGCCCGGCTTGGCGCGGGAGCGGGTGACGTGGACGCGCTCGGCGGCCGCTTCGGTGGTCTCACTCATGCAACGCCGAGCCTAGCGTTGTCGAGTCCCAGGGCATCGGGGGAGGTCGCCACCGGTACCCGGTCGTAGACGTCGGTGAAGTTGTCGGCGACGGTGGTGGCGAAGGCGCCGAGGTTCTGCTCCTCGCCGGTCTCGCGGCTGAGCGAGGTCACCTGACAGCCCTCGATCCCGCAGGGCACGATCCACTCGAACGGCTTGAGGTCGTTGTTGACGTTGATCGCGAGCCCATGGGTGGTGATCCCGCGGCTGACGTGGACGCCGATCGATCCGATCTTGCGCGCCTCAAGCGCCCCCGCCGCGCTGCCCGGCCGCTCGCCCTCGGTCCAGACTCCGGTCAGGCCCTCGATCGTCCCTACCTCGACGCCGTATTCACCGAGCGAGCGGATCGCCACCTGCTCCAGCCGCCGCACGTACTCGTGGACGTCGTCGCCGTAGGGTGCCAGGTCGACGATCGGGTAGGCGACCAGTTGGCCGGGCCCGTGGTAGGTGACCTGGCCGCCGCGGTCGGTGTCGCGCACCTCGATCCCCTGCAGTCCGTACCACTCGGTCGCCATCGGCAGCTCCTCCGGCTTGGAGCGCCGCCCGCGCGTGTAAACGGGGGGGTGCTCGAGCAGCAGCAGCGCGTCGGGGATCGAGCCGTCCTGGCGCGCGTCGCTCAGCCAGCGCTGGGCGACGAGGGCCTCGTCGTAGGAGACCAGGCCGCAGCGGACCACAAGGAGTTCGGCACTCATCACCGAAATCGTTGCATGGCGCCGCTTATCCTTGGCGCCGACCCATGGTCCAGTCCAAGGCCCTCCGACCAGACTGGCTTCCAGCCGTCGCCCTCAGCGCCCTGCTCGCAGCCGCGATGCTGGCCTGGAACCCGCAGGTCGGCGACCTCGCCGCCCAGGTATTCCGCGCCGAACTCTTCCAGCACGCCGGCCTGGCGATCTGGAACGGCAGCTGGTACGGCGGCCACTACACGCTCACCTACAGCTTCCTCTTCCCGCCGCTCGCCTCGCTGCTCGGAGTGCAGGTCGTCGGCGTACTCTCGGTCCTCGCCTCCTCCTACCTATTCGACCGTCTCGTCCGCGACCGCTGGGGCGAGCCCGCCCGCTGGGCGACCCTCTGGTTCGGCGCCGGCGTGGTCACCCTGCTGGCCGACGGCCAGCTCACCTTCGCCCTCGGAGTCGCCTTCGGCCTGGCAGCTCTCCGAGCCCTACAAACCCACCGCTCCGCCTGGGCTCTCCTTGCCGCCGCAGCTTGTGCCCTATCCAGCCCGGTAGCAGCCGTCTTTTTGGCAGGAGTGCTTTTCGCCGCCTCGGCGTCGGAGATCGACTGGAGCGGCCTCTTCCGCGGGTGGCGCGGACGCGGGGGGGCCGAGAACGGAGGAGCCCCCGCCCGCAGGCCCCCCCGAGGTCGCGACGGGCCCCGTGGCCGAGCCCTTTGGGCCAGCGACGGAGCCCCCGGCCGCGCCATATGGATTGCCGCGGTTGCCCTTGCGCTCACCCTCGGGCCCAACATCGTCTTCCCGAGCTCCGGCCAGTTCCCCTTCGCCTTCACCTCCTTCGTCGCGATCCCGCTCTGGTGCGGTTCGGCCCTCTACGTGACGCGCGGTCTCGGCAAGGAGGAGCGCCAGCTGCGCTGGGTGCTGGTCGGCTACCTCGCCGCCTCGGCGGTGATCTGGCTGGCACCTAACCCGATCGGAGGCAACGCGGTCCGACTCGGCGCGCTCTTCGGCGGCCCGGTGCTGGCGGCCGTGGTGCTGGCCCGGCGGCCCCGCGTCTCACCTTGGTTCCTCGCCCTATTTATGGCTGGCGGCCTCTACTGGCAGGTGACCGCGAGCGTCAGTCAGATCGTCCGCAGCGTCGGCGATCCCTCGACCTCGCGCAGCTACTTCCAACCCCCGTCGCAGTGGTTGCGCGCGCACGGCGGCTCGGGCGTGCGGGTCGAGGTGCCGCCCACCGCCAACCACTGGGAGTCGGCCTACCTCGCCTCCCAGGTGGAGCTCGCTCGCGGTTGGCTGCGCCAGCTCGACACCACTCGCGACGACATCTTCTACGACGAAAGCGAGCTCACCACCGCCACCTACGGCCACTGGCTGCGCCAGAACGCGATCTCCTACGTTGCCCTGCCCGACGCGCCGCTCGATTACTCCTCGGCCGCCGAGCGGCGGTTGATCTTGCGCTCCCCGCCCTATCTCAATCTGCGCTGGAGCTCGCCCCACTGGCGGATCTACGCCGTGCGCAACCCCGAGCCGTTGGTCGACCCGATGGGCGCGGCGGCGGCGCATACCCTCTGGGTGGGACGCCAGAGCTTTGGCCTCGACGTCACCCGCCCCGGCGACTTCCTCGTCCGCGTCAACTTCACCCCCTACTGGTCGATCAAGCGCGGCGCCGGCTGCCTGCTGCGCCGCGGCGACTGGACCGTCGCCCACGCCTCCCACCCCGGCATCTTCCGCGTCTCGGCCGACTTCTCGGTAGGTCGGGCCTGGAACGCGGCCACCGGAGCCCGCAAGACCTGCTGACGCGAGCCGTGATGTCGTACTTCCCGCCGCATAGCGGAAAGAAATGCGACCGCAACGCGGATGCCGGCGAACCAGACCAATGAGGTCGTACTTCTTGCCGCATAGCGGAGGAAAGTGCGACCGCTAGGGCTAAAGGGCTAGGGCCAGCGGCTCTTCGAGCAGCGCCCGGATGCGGGCGAGGAACTCAGCGGCGGGCGCGCCATAGAGAATGCGGTGGTCGCAGGCGAGGTTGACGCGCATCAGGTGCGCGGTCGTGATCTCTCCGTCGCGGATGACCGGGCGCTCGCTGATCGCGCCGACGGCAAGGATCGCCGCCTGCGGCGGGTTGATCACCGCGGCGAAGCTGTCGATTCCGAACATCCCCAAGTTGGACACGGTGAAAGTCGCCCCCGAGAGCTCGGGCGGAGTGATCTGCCCGTCCCGCACCCGCTGCGCCAGCGCCCGCGAATCGGTAGCGATCTGCCGCAGGTTCTTCTGGTCGGCATCGAAGACGGTGGGAACGACGAGCGCGTCACGAGCAGCCACGGCGACGCCAACGTTGACCCGCGAGTAGAGCTCAAACCGCCCGTCCCGATAAGCGCCATTAGCCCGCGGGTGCTCCCGCAACGCCAGCGCACAAGCCTTGACCACCATGTCGTTGAAGGAGGGCACGACGTCGCCCTCTTTGGCACCAGCTTTGATCTGCGCTCGCGCCTCGACAAGCCGGCTCATGTCGACCTCAGCCTCGAGGTAGAAGTGCGGGGCGGTGGCCTTTGACTCCGCCATCCGCCTGGAGATCGTCGACTGAAGCTTGCTCAACTCTTCGTAGCTGACATGTCCCTTGGCTGTTTCGGGACCGGGGGTCTCGGCCGCGGGTCCTGTCACGACCTCGGGGGGGCCTGCGGGCGGGGGCTTCGCCTCCGTTCTCGGCCCCCCCGAGGTCGCGCCACCCGCGGCCGAGGCCTTCTCGACGTCCACCTTGACGATCCGCCCCCCAGGCCCGGACCCTCGAAGCTTGCCCAAATCGAAGCCCTGCTCTTTGGCCATGCGGCGAGCAACCGGTGACGCCTTCGGCCGCTCGTTCCCGTCTGGATCGGTGGGCGCTTGGACCGCCTCTTCCGCGGGTGGCGTGGGTGAGGGGGGGGTCGAGGACGCCCCCGCCCGCAGCGCCCCCCCATCACCCACGACAGGACCCGCGGCCGAGCGCTCGGTCCCATCCCCGTCCCCAACCATCGCAATCGCAGTCCCGATAGCCACCGTCTCACCCTCCTGCACCAAGATCTCAGAGAGGGTCCCGGCAACATCGGATTCGTAAGCCATGTTCGCCTTGTCGGTCTCGATCTCCACCAGCTCATCGCCAACCGCGATCTCGTCCCCGACGGCCTTGAGCCACTGCAGAATCGTCCCCTCCTCCATCGAGTCCGACAGCCGCGGCATCACGACCTCGGCCATCAGATCGAGCCCTCCAGCGCGGCCAGCGCCGCCTTCACGACGTGCTCCTCATGTGGAATTGCAGCCTGCTCCAGCCGCCGCGAGTACGGCATCGGCACGTCGGCACCGGTCACCCGCTGCACTGGCGCGTCGAGGTGGTCAAAGGCTTGCTCAGTGATCAGCGTCGCCAGGTTGGCGCCGACGCCACCGTGCGGCCAGCCCTCCTCGACGATCACCGCCCGGTTGGTCTTGCGCACCGACTCGAGAATCGTGTCGAGGTCGAGCGGCCGCAGGGTGCGCGGGTCGATCACCTCGGCCTCGACCTTGTGCTCGTGCGCGAGCACCCGCGCCGCGTCCTCGGCGACGTGGGCCATCTTCAACAGGCCGATGATCGTCACGTCGGAGCCCTCGCGTCGCACGGCCGCTTCGCCAAAGCGCAGCATCTCGTCGCCGTCATCGGAGACCTCGCCGCGGCGGCCGTAAAGGTACTCGTGCTCGATGAAGACGACCGGGTTGTCGTCACGGATCGCCGCCTTCAGCAGCGCCTTGCCGTCGGCCGGGGTCGAGGGGCAGGCGACCAGCAGCCCCGGCACCTGCAGGAAGAGTGCCTCGAAGCTATGCGAGTGGGTGGGGCCGAGCTGGTGGCCGCCGCCGCCAGGCATCCGGATCACCATCGGCACCTTGGCCTGGCCGTTGAACATGTAGGGGATCGCGGCGGCGTGGTTGACGATCTGGTCCAGCGCCAGCAGCGCAAAGTTGACCGTCATCAGCTCGACGATCGGCCGCAGCCCGCCCATCGCGGCGCCGACCCCGGCGCCGACGATCGTGTTCTCGGAGATCGGCGTGTCGCGCACGCGGCGCTCGCCGAACTCGTCGAGCAGGCCTTCGGTCACCTTGAAGGCGCCCTGGAAGACGCCGACGTCCTCGCCCATCACCAGGACCGCCTCGTCGCGGCGCATCTCCTCGGCCATCGCGTCGCGCAGCGCCTCTCGCATCCGCAGCTCCGCCATCAGTCCTCGACCTCGTCGTGCTCGGCCGCGACCTCGGGCTCGGTGCCCTCCTGGGCATCGCCGCTCTCGGCTGGGTTGGGACGCGGCCCGTCGGGCTGCCCCGCGTAGGCGGCGCCGGCTTCGGCCAGCTCGCGCGCCTCGGCGGGCATGTTCTCCTCGCGCTCGCCCCGATGCGGCTTGGGGCTGCGCTCGTCGACCGCGTACCAGGCCTCGCTCTCGGTCACCGCGTAGAGGTTTTCGTAGAGCGTGTCGAGCGCCGGCTCGGGCGAGGCCTCGGCGAACTCGACCGCGTCGGTGACCGCCGCCTCGGCCTTGTCGCGCACCTCCTGCACCTCGCGCTCGCCCAGCACTCCGGCCTCGACGCAGCGCCGGGCGAAGTTCTCGATCGGGTCCTTCTCGCGCCACTCCTCGACCTCCTCGCGCTCGCGGTAGACCTCGGGGTCGGCGGCAGAGTGGCCGCGGAAGCGGTAGGTGAAGGCCTCGATCAGGGTCGGCTTGCGCTCCTCGCGGGCGAGGCGGATGCCCTCGGCGACGGCCTCGCGCACCGCCATCACGTCCATGCCGTCGATCCGCTGGCCCGGGATGCCGTAGCCCTCCGCCTTCTTCGAGAGGTCGGTCTGGGCTGAGTGGCGCTCGACCGAGGTGCCCATCCCGTAGAGGTTGTTCTCGACCAGGAAGAGGATCGGCAGGCTCCAGAGCGCGGCGAGGTTCATCGTCTCGCCGAAGTTGCCGGCGTTGGAGGCACCATCGCCGAACATGCAGACGGTGACCGCGTCTTCGCCCTTGAAGTCGGAGGAGAGCGCCAGTCCGGCCGCGATCGGCAGGTTGCCGCCGACGATTCCGTAGCCGCCCATGAAGCGGTGCTCGGCGTCGAAGATATGCATCGAGCCGCCGCGGCCGCCGCTGGTCCCGTCGACCCGGCCGAAGAGCTCCGCCATTACGTGCTTGGGCTCGGTCCCGCGGGCGATCGCGTGGCCGTGGGTGCGGTAGGTGCCGATTAGGTAGTCCTCCTCGCGCATCACCGAGGCGGTGCCGACGATCGTCGCCTCCTCGCCGATCGCCAGGTGGAGAAAGCCACCGGCCTTGGCCCGCTGGTACTGCC
This sequence comes from Solirubrobacterales bacterium, assembly GCA_035605695.1. Classification (GTDB taxonomy): domain Bacteria; phylum Actinomycetota; class Thermoleophilia; order Solirubrobacterales; family 70-9; genus VRUE01. The sequence continues at coordinate 197,107 of DATNGZ010000019.1, forward strand.
GCCCGGCCTCCTCCTCGAAGCGGCGGATCAGCGCCATCCGCGCGAGCAGCTCGTAGGAAGTTGTGGCGTCGGGCAAATCTGCCATCGAGGCCACCTTAGCTAGCGGCGGAGACCGCCTCCTCCAGTTTGTCGTCGCCCCAGAAGACCTCGCCGCCGACGACCAGCGCGGGCACCCCGAACACGCCCAGCTTGGCCGCCGAATCCGTCGCCTCGCGCAGGGCGTTCTTGACGATTTCGGTCTCGACCGCCTTGAGCAGGGCTTTGGGATGGAGCTCACAGGCAGCGGCCGCGATCAGCACGTTGTCGGGCTCAGAGAGGTCACGCCCGGCGGCAAAGGCCTGGCGGAAAGCGGCGAGGGCGAAGGAGACGGTGCGCCCAGTCTGCTTGGCGAAGGTGGCGGCGCGCATCGCGAAGAGCCCGTTGCCGGGCCAGGGCTCGGGCCAAGCCAGCGGCGGCAGGCCGTAAGCGGCTGCCCGCCGCTCGATCTCGGCGATCCCGTCGTCCCGCCCCGGCCCTTTCGACCACGAGTCCCGGTCGAAGGTCCTGAACAGCCCGCCGAGCAGGACCGGCTGCCACTCGGGCTGCTCCAGTCCAGCCTCGGAGAATAGCCCGCTGATCCGCTCAGCGCTCAGGTACGCGTAAGGCGAGCCTAGATCGAAATAGAAGGTCGCAGGGGGAGAGAGATTAGCCACCCGCTGACCTTATGGGTGCATGCACGAGTCGAGGAGTGAGGTACCTCATGGTAATTTCAATGCTCATGAAGAAACGCATGAAGATCAGCAAGGGCGGCCAGGTCTCGATCCCGGCCCCGATCCGCAAGCGCTGGGGCACGACGACCGTGACACTCGAGGACCGCGGAGAGGAGATCGTCCTCAAGCCCGTTCCAGACGACCCGATCGCCGCGGCCGCCGGGGCGTTCGCGGGCGTGGGGCCAAAGATCAACTGGGAGCAGGTCATTCGAGAAGAACGCGAAGCCGACGTGGAAGCGGAGAAGCGCAAGTACGGCCTATGACCATCCTCGATGCCAGTGCTCTGATCGCTGTCATTCAGGGCGAGCCGGCGATGAAGCAGGTGCTGGCGATTCTTCGCGAAGGGTCAGCGGCAATGACGGCTACCAACGTCGCTGAGGTGTTCGACGTGGTCGGCCGAAAGGCTGGAATCGGTCACGCGCGCATCGCTGACGTGGTCGAACCCCTCTTCGAGGGACCGCTTGCACTTATTGCCGTCGATCTGGGTCTTGCGCGTCGTGCGGCCGAAGTCCGTACCGAGCACTACCACCGCAAGCGACGCTCGCTGTCTCTTGCCGACGCCACGCTGCTCGCTGCTCCCCGCTCCGGTGACAAGATCGCGACCTCCGACTCCGACGTTCTCGCCGTTGCCGTCGAGCTGGGCATCGAGACGATCGAGCTGCCGGCCAGCTCAGGCTGACGCGACCACGCCTCGCTCAGGCGTGAATCGCCCAGCCGTCGACTGCCCGGGCGGCGTCGAGGATCGCCTCGGAGATAGTCGGGTGGGGGTGGACGATGCGGGCCAGCTCCTGGTAGCCGCCCTCCAGCGCCATCGTCGCGACCAGCTCGGCGATCATGTCGCAGGCGCGGTTGCCGACGATGTGGGCGCCGAGGATCTCGCCGTACTTGGAGTCGACGACGAGCTTGACCAGGCCGTCTTTGTCGTCGTAGACGGTGGCGCCGCCGACGCCGCCGAGCTTCTGCTTGCCGACCTTGATCTCGTGCCCGGCCTCCTTCGCCGCCGCCTCGGTGAGGCCGACGCTGGCCACCTGCGGGTGGCAGAAGGTCGCCCCGGCGACGAGGTTCTGGTCGACCGGGTGGGTCGGCTCGCCGGCCGCGTGCTCGACCGCGACGACGCCCTCCTCTGAGGCCTTATGTGCCAGCGCCTTGGCTCCCGTCAGGTCGCCGATCGCGTAGACCTTCGGGTTCGAAGTGCGGTTGTACTCGTCGACTTTGACCTTGCCGTTGTCGGCCAGCTCGACTCCGGCCTCGGAGAGGCCCAGGCCCTCGACGTCGGCGGAACGGCCGCCGGCGATGCAGAGGTAGTCGACCTCGGCGCTGCTGTCGCCGTAGCTGAACTTGACCGACTTGTCGCCCGCCTCGACGTTCTCAACCGGGCTGCCGGTGGAGATCGTGACGTTCTGCTTCTTGAAGGCGCGCTCGACCACGCGGGCCATATCCTTGTCCTCGGCGGGGAGGATCTGGTCGAGCATCTCGATCAGCAGCACCTCGGTGCCGAAGCGCCCGTAAGCGGATGCGATCTCGCAGCCGGAGGCGCCGGCGCCGACGACCGCAATCTTCTGCGGTTGCTCGGGCAATGACCAGGCGCCCCAGGTGTCGACGACGCGGCCGCCGAACTCGACCCCGGGGATTGGCAGCGCCGCCGAGCCGGTCGCCAGCACCACGGTACCCGCCTCGAAGACCTCGTCGCCGACTTTGACGTTGCCCTCAGGGGTGAGCGAGCCCTCGCCCTCGATCAGGGTGATCTTGTTCTTGTCCCAAAGCATCTTGACCCCGCTGGAAAGTGACTCCGAGACGTCAGCGCGGCGTTTGCCCAGCGCCTCCCAGTCGATCGAGACGTCCTTGGCGATGACGCCGAGCTCGGCGCTGTCGCTGGCCTGGTGGTAGATCTCGGCCGTGCGCAGCACCGTCTTGGCGGGGATGCAGGCGTAGTTGAGGCAGCGCCCACCCGGCTTGTCGCGCTCGACCACCGCGGTTTTCTTGCCGAGCTGGGCGGCGCGGATCGCGGCCACGTAGCCGCCCGGCCCCCCGCCAATCACGATCACATCGTAGGAATCAGCCACTGAGGCTGAGCCTATAGAACCGGGATCGCCCGGCGCCTAATCGGGATTGCGCGTCGGCATCTGGATTCGCGCCATCGCCTTGACCATGAAGTAAAAGAAGCTGCCGGCGACGGCGAGCAGGGCCAGCGTGGCCAGCACTTGAGTCACCGTTGCCGCTTGCAGTGCCAGCCCGTAGACGGCGCTGAAGATGAGGAAGACAAGGATCAGCTGGAAGCCGAGCACGGCCCAGTAGCGGGCGCGCCACATGCCCCAGGCCATGATCCCCATCAGCAGGGCTGGCGCCAGCACCTGGAGGAGCCTTGGTTTTTCGCCGTTGACCTCGGTGCCGGCGAGGTAGCCGATCACGATTGAGATGGCGATCAGCGCCGCGACCACGGCGCCGATCGTCACCACCCGCGGCCGCTCGCCCTCGGCCAGCGGCTCCAGTGCCTCACGCGCTTCCTGGTTGCGCTCCTCGGCTTTGGCGTAGCCGCGCTCCATTCGCTCACGCGGGGTGGGGGAGGCGCCGCGCTCCTTGCGCTTGCGTGGTTGATCAGCCACCGGGTGCCACGTCCCCTGCCTCGGCGAAGGCACCGCGCAGCTCTTCGGCGACCGCGGCCGGGTCCGTGGCGTCGCGGATCGCTCGCACCACGCAGAGTCGTCGCGCGCCCGCCTCGACCACCTGCGCCGCGTTGGATGTGTCGATGCCGCCGATTGCGAAGAAGGGGTGGGGCGCGTTCGCGGCGGCGTAGGAGATCAACTCGAGGCCGGCGGCTGGGCGCCCCTCCTTCGTCGGTGTCTCCCAGATCGGACCAGCGCTCGTGTAGTCCACCGGCTGCCCGGCGGAAGCTGAGATCTGCTCCTCGGAGTGGCAGGAGAGGCCAACGATCGCATCGGCGCCGACGGCCTCCCGAGCCGCAGTGGCGGGCATGTCCTCCTGCCCAACGTGGACCCCGTCGGCGTCGCAGGCGCGGGCCAGATCGGGATCGTCGTTGACGATGAAGAGGGCGCTGTAGGTGTCGCAGAGGCGGCGAAAGGTGAGGGCCGAGCGCTCGATCTCGCGCCGCGGCAGCGACTTCTCGCGCAGCTGCACGATGTCGACGCCACCGTTCAGGGCCGCGCGCAGCAGCGGCTCCGGGTCCTCGCCATTGGGCCGCGCGTCGCAACAGAAGTAGAGCCGCGCCGTCCGCAGCCGCTCGCGGCGCAGCGGTCCCTTCGCATCGGGTGTAGCGAGGCTCACCCTCCAAGTATCGCCCGAGGAGGGGGTGTCTGACCTTAAGGTGCCATATGGACCCTTAAGGTCAGACACCCCTGGCTTGTGAGGGGTAGCATCGGTGGGGTACGGGAGCCAAGAGGCTGAGAGGGTGGCAACGAGGTCACCGACCGTCTGGACCTGATCCGGGTAATGCCGGCGGAGGCAAATTTGAGCGAGAGACGTAGCTATGACGTGGTGGTTGTCGGAGCCGGGGTGGTCGGCCTCTGCTGCGCCTGGCGTGCCTCCCAGCGAGGCGCCAGCGTCGTTGTCCTCGATCGCGCCCAGCCTTTGGCGGGCGCCACTCGCGTCGCTGCCGGGATGCTGGCGCCGATCGGCGAGCTTGCCTTCGGCGAGCCCGACCTGCTGCGGATGACCCTCGACGCGGGCGAGATGTACCCCGACTTTGTCGCTGAGCTGGAGGCCGCGAGCGAGCTTGGTACGGGCTACACACAGAGCGGCGCCCTCCACATCGCCCTCGACCGCGACGAGGCGGCGGAGCTGCGCCGCGTCCACGACCTGCAGCGGGCGCTCGGCCTCGGTGCCGAGTGGCTGCCGCCGCGCCGCTGCCGCGAGCTGGAGCCCGGCCTGACGCCGTCCTTCAACGGGGGCGTTCACGCTCCCGACGAGGCCGCTGTTGACCCACGGCGGATCAGCGCTGCGCTGATCGCGGTCCTCGCTGCCGCCGGGGTCGAGGTGCGTGGCGGGGTCGAGGTGACGGAGGCGTTGCTGGATGGCGAGCGCATCGTCGGAGTGCGTGCCGGTTCCGGTGAGGAGCTGGGTGCGGGTGCGGTGGTTCTCGCCACCGGCGCCTGGTCGGGGACCGCGAGCTGGTTGCCGGACGGCGCCCGCCCCCCGGTGCGCCCGGTCAAGGGTCAGATCCTCGAGCTGCGCGCAGCCGACGGCCAGGCGCTGTGCGAGCGGATCGTCGCCTCCGAACGCGTCTACCTGGTGCCGCGCCCCGACGGCCGCCTGATCGCCGGCGCGACCACCGAGGAGCGCGGCTTTGACACCGCGGTCACGGCCGGCGGCGTCCACGAGCTGCTGCGCGAGGCCTACCGCTTGCTGCCCGAGGTCGCCGAGATGGAGCTGGTCGAGTCGATGGCGGGCCTGCGCCCCGGCACGCCCGACAACCTGCCGTTGATTGGGCCCGGCGCGCTCGACGGCCTCGTCCTCGCCTGCGGCCACTACCGCAACGGCATCCTGCTGGCGCCGCTGACCGGCGACGCGGTGGCGGAGCTGCTCGATCACGGTGAGCTGCCCGAGTCGGTGGCGGCAGCGGACCCCGAGCGACTCGCCCTGGGAGCGGCAGCGCGATGAGGATCGAGCTCAACGGTAAGCCCCGCGAGTTGGCCGAGGGCGCGACCCTGGCCGACGCGGTCGCCGCGAGCGGCGCCGACGGCGAGGTCCGCGGTATCGCCGTCGCGCTCGACGGCGAGGTCGCCCCGCGCGGCGAGTGGGCCTCGACCGCGCTGGCTGACGGCAGCAAGGTCGAGGTTCTTGCGGCGATCCAGGGCGGCGCCGAAGGCTGGGAGTTGGGCGGTCGCGCCTGGACCTCGCGGCTGATCGCCGGCACCGGCGGCTTCCGCTCGCTGGAGCAGATGGAGCTGGCGCTGGCGGCCTCGGGCGCGGAGATCGCCACCGTCGCCCTGCGCCGCATCGATCCCGATGCCAAGGGCTCGGTTCTCGACGTGCTCGACAAGCTCGGCCTAGTCGCCCTCCCCAACACCGCCGGTTGCTACACCGCCCGCGACGCGGTCCGCACCGCCCAGCTCGCCCGCGAGGCCTTCGAAACCGACTGGATCAAGCTCGAGGTGATCGGCGACGACCGTACCCTCTTCCCCGACGCGGTCGAGCTGCTCGACGCCGCCGAGACCCTCGTCGCCGAGGGCTTCACCGTCCTCCCTTACACCAACGACGACCCGATCCTCGCCCGTCGCCTCGAGGAGGCTGGCTGCGCCGCGGTGATGCCGCTGGGCTCGCCGATCGGCTCCGGCGCCGGCATCCGCAACCCCTACAACGTCGCGATCATCGCCGAGCGGGCCGCGGTCCCGGTCGTCCTCGACGCCGGTATCGGCACCGCCTCCGACGCGGCCCTGGCGATGGAGCTGGGCTGCGACGCGGTGATGGCCGCCAGCTCGATCTTCGGCGCCGCGGACCCGGTGGCGATGGCGACCGCGCTGCGCCTCGGCGTCGAGGCCGGCCACGCCGCGGCCGGCGCCGGTCGCATCCCGCTCCGCACCCACGCCGAGGCCTCAACCCCGGGGCAGGGCTTGCCAGAACTTTCCTGACCGCAGCGCCGAGTCCCCGGCGCCCGTCTACCATTGAGCGCCTTGCCCCTGTAGCTCAGCTGGTTAGAGCGGCGGCCTTTTAAGCCGCGCGGCGCCGGTTCGAATCCGGTCGGGGGCATTGACGGCTAACGCCGGCGCGGTTCGACGCCCACGCCCGTGAGGCTCACCGAAACCGAGGGCCGGGCCCCATCCGCGCGGGCGACGACCACCGAGCCGGTGGCGGGCCCGGCGGCGACCGGCTCGAATTTGACCGTGAAGGCGCGGGTCTCCTTGGGTTCCAGATCGAACTCGATCTTCCCGTTGACCGCCCCCTGGATCGAGAAGGGCGCGCCGGAGGTGGTGATCGAGGCCGCGATCGGGGCGGTCCCACGGCGGCCGGTGTTGCGCACCACCACGCGCCTGGTTGATGCGTGGCCGACCTTCACACGGCCGAAGGACCTTGTCGTCGAGCCCCGCACGACCAATTCGCCACTGGGCAGCGGGACGGCGGGCGCCGCGACCGTGAAGCCGCCCGCGCTTTCCGAACCGGTCTGGCCGATGTCATCCTCGGCGTAGACGACCACGGAATATTCCTCAGGCGCCGCGTCGAGGTTTGCCGGCGCTAGGAAGGTGCCTTCGAAGTGTTGGGAGCTTGCCGGTTCCAGCGGGACCTCTCGCTGCGATTTGTCGGGCAAGGTGACGATCGCGAAAGCGTTGGCGACGGAACGATTGTCGGTGGCGTCGGCGTCGATCGTCACCAGTCCGCCCGCCGAAGCAAGCGTGCGCGGACTGAGCGTTGCGTTCGAGATGTATGGGGCTTCGTCGAACGCGGGCGCCGCCGCGACTTCTACTTCTCCCGAGAAGGCGTGTTCGATCGAGCCGTTGGTGTCTTCGGCTTCCATTACCGCGAAGTAGTAGACCGGCGATTCCTGGTAGTTCGGAGGCAGCTGCGCTTCGCCTTGGTAGAGGGTCGCGTTGACGAAGCTGCCGGGTCCGACCGGGTGCATCTCGAAGAAGGAGGCGAAGCCTTCGTTGACGACTTCGCCGTGGACCGAGCGGATGCCGCAGTCATCTTCGACTTCGCCGCTCAGCACGACGGTCCCGCCTAGATAGGTGAGGGTCGCCGGGTTAACCTGCCCGCCGCCGATCGTCGGAGCCCTGTCTTCGCCGCCTCCGTCTTCGATGCACGCCGACGCGGCGGTGGGGAGCACCAGCAAGAGCGCCGCAAGCAGCGCCAAGCCCCCGATCGTCATTCGACACCGCCGCCCTGCACGCTCGCCCAGTCGAGACATGGTTTCTCCCCAGTTCGTTGTGAACCTATGCCGCCTCTGAGTCTATGGCGACGGCTCCAGACGGCTGATCAGAGGGCTGTGTCTTGGACTTCTCAAGGATCGTTGCGTCTATCCGGAGATCGCTCTCGGCAAGGGTGCTGAACACTTCGTCGCGGACGGCCTGCGGATCATCGGTGGCATGAAAGACCTTGTCTAGACGCACCCCACGCCAGCCCAGTTCACGGCGTAGTTGCAAAAGACGATCGCCCACCTCACAGTCATCTGCCGTGACCGTGCCGAGAATGAAATATCGGCTCGCGCCAGATTTCCGCGAAAATTCAAAGTCGCCGGCCTCGTCCGAGAAGAGGTAGCGATCGGCCATGGGTGGATCTAGTGCCGGAAGTGGCGGTGCTTGGTGAAGACCATGGTCACGCCGGCGGCGTCGCAGGCCTCGATCACGTCGGCGTCGCGCTTCGATCCGCCAGGCTGGATTACCGCGGTGGAGCCAGCTTGGATCGCCAGCTCGGGGCCGTCGGCGAAGGGGAAGAAGGCGTCGGAGGCGACGGCTGAGCCGGCCAGCAGTGCCTCGGCGTCCTCGCCGCGAGCGTCGCGGCACTTCTCGACCGCTAGCCGGACCGAGTCGACGCGGCTCATCTGGCCGGCGCCGATGCCGAGGGTGGCGCCGTCCTTGGCGATCACGATCGCGTTGGAGCGGACGTGGCGGACGACGGTCCAGGCGAAGCACATGTCGTCCCACTGCCGCTCGCTCGCCTCGGTCTTGGTCACCACCTCCATCAGCTCGCGCGGCTCGGGGTCGCCATCGCGATCCTGGATTAGCAGTCCGCCCAGCACGCGTTTAACGTCGCGTTCGTGCGGGTCGCGCTGGCGCCGCTCCTCCTCGCAGAGGATGCGGATCGCCTCCTTTTGCTGCAGTACTTCGAGCGCGCCGTGTTCGTAGTCGGGCGCGATCAGGACCTCGACGAAGTTCTCGTGCAGGGCCTCGGCCAGCTCCTTGCTGACCGGCCGGTTGAAGGCGATCACGCCGCCGAAGGCAGACATCGGGTCGCAGGCGAGTGCCTTGGCATAGGCCTCGGCGGCGTCCTTGCCGATCGCCGCCCCGCAGGGGTTGTTGTGCTTGACGATCGCGCAGGCGGGCTGCCCGAAGTCCTCGACCAGGCGGCGGGCGGAGTCAAGGTCGAGCACGTTGTTGAAGGAGAGGGCGCGGCCGTGCAGCTTGGCGACGCGCGAGAGGACGTGGCTGCGCACGCCGGCTTCCGAGTAGAGCGCCGCCCGCTGGTGCGGGTTCTCGCCGTAGGCGAGGTCGAGCACCTTCTCGTAAGCGACCGCGAGGTGTTCGGGGAAGTCCTCGTACTCGGCCGAGAACCAGCGGCTGATCGCAGCGTCATAGCGGGCGGTCTGGGCGAAGGCCTCGTTGGCGAGCCAGTGCCGGGTCGAGGCCGAGACCTCGCCGCCGGACTCCTCGAGCTCGGCCAGCACCGCGTCGTAGGACTCGGGCTTGACCACGACCGCGACGCCGTCGTGGTTCTTGGCGGCGGCGCGGATCATCGTCGGGCCGCCGATGTCGATGTTCTCGACCGCGACCTCGGCCTCGACGTCGTGGCCGGCGACGGTCTCCTCGAAGGGGTAGAGGTTGACGCAGACCAGGTCGATCGGGGCGATCCCCTCGCGCTCCAGCGTCGCCATGTGCTCCGGGTCGCCCCGCCGCGCCAGCAGCGCCGCGTGCAGGCGCGGGTGCAGCGTCTTCACTCGACCGTCGAGGATCTCTTCCTGGCCGGTGAACTCTGAGACATCGGTCACCTCGAGCCCGGCCTCGCGCAATGCCGCCGCGGTGCCGCCGGTGGAGAGGATCTCGACCCCGAGGCCGGCGAGCCCTTTGGCGAAGTCGCCGACTCCGGTCTTGTCGGAGACCGAGATCAGCGCCCGGCGCACCCTGATCGCGCCGTCGCTCACGGTCTCCGTTTGGGTGTCTGCGGTGGTCTCACTCATCGATCACGACCACGCGAGGGCCGTTCGCTTCGATCCTAACCCTGCCCGCCGCGATCATGCGGATCGCCTCCGGGTAGAGCTCGTGCTCGGTGGCGTGGATCGCCTCCTCCAACAGTGCCCTGTCGCGATTGGTCGGGACGGCGACCTCGCGCTGCAGCAACACCGGCCCGGTGTCGACACCCTCGTCGACGAAGTGGACGCTGACCCCGGTCGTCTCGACCCCCGCCTCGAGCGCCTGGCCGATCGCGTCGAGGCCGGGGAAAGCGGGGAGCAGGGCGGGGTGGACGTTGACGATGCGATCGCGGAAGCGGGCGACGAAAGAGCCGCTGAGCAGCTGCATGTAGCCGGCGAGGACGATCAGGTCGGCGCCGCGTGCCTCGATCCAGTCAGCGATCGCCGCATCGCGCGCCTCGCGGTCGCCGAAGTCGGCTCGCGGGAAGACGCCGGTCTGCACCCCAGCCGCCCGCGCCCGCTCCAGCGCCCGCGCCCCGGCCTTGTCGGAGCCGACCCCGACCACCTCGACCCCATCCTGTTCGTGCAGCCGATCGAGGATCGCCTGCAGGTTGGTCCCCGAGCCCGATGCTAGGACCACGAGCTTGAACGAGTCGGCCACGGCGGCATCTTCGCGCAGCACCCCAACTCCCTGCCAGCTCGCCCGGGAGCGCCGCCCTAGGATCGTTGAGTGACTTTCCTCGAGCGCCTCAAGGTTGAAGCGCCCATCGTCCAGGCTGGCATGGGCGGTGGCTTGAGCCGGCACGAGCTGGCCGCGGCGGTCTCGGAGGCCGGCGGCTTGGGCACGATCGCGGTAAACGGCGCTACACCGATAGAGCGCGAGCTGGCCGCGGCGCGAGCGCTGACCGGCGGATCGCTCGCCGTCAACGTGCTGCTGCCCTTCGCCCGGCGCGATTGGTTCGAGGCCGCGGCAACAGCTGACGTTGTCGTCACCTTCTGGGGCACACCGAAGCGGCGGGTGCCCGGCGCCTGGATCCACCAGTGCGGCTCGGTTGGCGAGGCCCACGCGGCCCACGCGGCGGGTGCCGACGCCGTCATCGTCCAGGGCGTGGAGGCCGGCGGCCACGTGCGGGGAAGCCTTCCCGGCCTGGAGCTGCTCGATCGGGTCAAGGCTGACCTACCGGCCGGCTACCCGATCTTGCTTGCCGGCGGGATCGCTGATCGCGACGATGTTCGGCGCGCGCTCGACGCGGGCGCGAGCGCCGCCGTTGCAGGCACTCGCTTCCTGCTGGCGGAGGAGAGCCGCGCGCACCCCGAGTACCGGCGGCGGCTACTCGGCGCGAAGGATACGTTCCTCACCGAGCTGTTCGGAACCGGCTGGCCGGCCCCACACCGCGTGATCGCCAATGCGGCAACCGAGCGGTGGCTGGACGGCGATAGACGCGGACCGACCCTGAACCGCGTTTTGAACCGTCTCAGTGCGCCGAGCGCCCGCTATATGCCGCCGTCGACACAGGCCCGTCTCGCTCGCTCGCAGCGGCCGACCAGCCGCCTGCTCTCACCGCAAGGCCCGACCGACGACGGACCTCCCAATCTCCTCGATGCCGGCGCGCTCTATGCAGGAGAGACGGTGGCCCGCATAGGCAGCGTTCGCCCAGCGGCCGAGATCGTCAGCGACCTGACCCCATAAAGGCGGTCGCATTTCTTGCCGGATAGCGGAAAGAAATACGACCGCTACGCGACTAGGTGCTCGCCGGGACCACGGCGACGTCCTCAAGGGCGAACTTGCCGTTGGCCTCTTCCGGATCGCCGAGCGGGTAGCGGCCGCTGAAGCAGGCGTCGCAGTGGTCCTCGGGCGCGGTGCCGATCGCCTCGTAGACGCCGTCGAGCGAGAGGTAGGCGAGCGAGTCGGCGTCGAGCTCGTCGGCGATCTCCTGCACCGTGCGCTTGTGGGCGATCATCTCCTCGCGGGTCGACATGTCGACTCCGTAGTGGCAGGGGTTGCGGATCGGCGGCGCCGAGATCCGCAGGTGCACCTCGCGAGCGCCCGCGTCACGCAGCATGCCGACGATCTGCCGGGTCGTGTTGCCGCGCACGATCGAGTCGTCGACAACGACGATGCGCTGGCCGGAGACGATCTCGGGCAGCGGATTGAACTTGAGCCGCAGGCCGTGCTTGCGCAGCTCCTGGCCGGGCTGGATGAAGGTCCGCGCGACGTAGCGGTTCTTGATCAGCCCGTCGTCGCGGGGCAGCCCCGAGGCGCGGGCGAAGCCGGCGGCGGCCGGGTTGCCGGAGTCCGGCACCGAGATCACCAGGTCGGCATCGACCGGCGACTGGCGCCAGAGGATCTCGCCCATCCGCCCGCGCACTTGCTGCAGCACTTTGCCCTCGAGGCGGCTGTCGGGGCGGGAGAAGTAGATGTGCTCGAAGACGCACATCGCCGGCCGCTCGGCCTTGACCACCTGGCGCGTCTCCAGGCCGCGCTCGGTCAGCGAGACCATCTCGCCCGGGTGGACTTCGCGCATCAGCTCGGCGCCGATGATGTCGAAGGCGCAGCTCTCCGAGGCGACGACGAAGCGATCGTCGAGGCGCCCCAGCGAGAGCGGCCGGATCCCGTGCGGGTCGCGGAAGGCGACGATCGCGCGCTTGGTCATCACCACGGTCGAGTAGGCGCCCTCGAGCCGCGGCATCACGTCGCAGACCGCGTCCTCGATCAGCTTGCCCTCATTGGAAGAGAGCAGCGCCGCGATGATCTCCGAGTCGGAGGTGCCGCGGAAGGCGATCCCCTGCTCCTTCAGCTCGCCCCAGAGCTCGACCGCGTTGGTCAGGTTGCCGTTGTGGGCGAGCGCCAGCTCGCGACCGTCGTCGCGCCAGACCGGCTGCGCGTTCTCCCAGGAGCCGCCGCCGGTGGTCGAGTAGCGCGTGTGGCCGATCGCCATGTCGCCCTCCAGCGCCCGCAGCTTCTCCTCGTCGAAGACCTGGGAGACGAGGCCGGAGTCGCGCAGGGTGGTGATGTGGCCGCCCTCGCAAGTGGCGATCCCGGCCGACTCCTGGCCGCGGTGCTGCAGCGCGTAGAGCGCGAAGTAGGCGAGCCGGGAGACGTCGTGTCCGGGTCCGTATACGCCAAAGACCCCGCACTCGTCGCGCGGGCCGTCGCGATCGCTGATCACCCGCTCGGTCAAGAGAATGACGCGCTTTCCTCGTGCGTAGAAGGACGTGACGCGCAGGCGGACTGCCTACCCGCGGAGGGTAGCAACGGGGCGGGACCGGACCCGCCCCGCCGGCGCGCTAGCGGCGGTCCTGGCCCGGCAGTTTGATTGTCAGGACGCTGGTCGAGACCCGGCCGGCGAGGTCTGTCGTGCTGGCGGTGAGCTGCGCCTTCAGCGACTTGCTAGGCGGGATTTGCCCAAGTCGTCGCTTGACCGACTTGGGCAGCTTGACGTTGAAGTTGGCGACCTCGCCGGGGTTCACCGTCTGGGTGCCGCCGGTAAGGCTGACGATCAGCCCGGTCGTCGCCGGGCCGCCCCCGGGTTTCACCTTCGAACTCCGCGCCCCAGCGGCCGGTCTCGCCTTCCAGCCGACCTGGCCGAAGACGTGGACCGCAGAGGTCGAGCTGGCGCTGACGAGGACGAGCACCGAGCGCTTGAGCACGATCGGGAAGGCGTCGAGCGAGATCGCCGGGAAGGGCTGCGGACAGGCGGTATGGAGGTTGGGATTCTGGAGGCAAAGATCCTGCGTTTCGTCACCGTAGCCGTCTCCATCGGCGTCGGGCTCGATGAAGGCCGAGACTGCCAACTTCGGGCCGGCGATGGGCCCTTTCCAACTCGCGTTCGCGCCGACCGGGACATCGCCTGTGTAGCTGACGATTGTGTCGGTGCCTCCGCCCGTGCAGGCGAGGAATCCCGCCGGTCCGAAGACCCCGAGCCGATCCCCACTGTCGACGGGAATGCGGGTCTTGAAGATGTTCTGAGTCCCGACGATCGGCTCGCTCCCACTCTCGCCCACCACCTGGGGATTGGTAGTACTGCCGCGCAGAACCTTCAGTTTCTCGGAGATTCCCTGCACTACGGATTTCGTGTTGACTCTCCAGTTCGTAATCACACCCGAAGTGGCAACCGTGAGCGACAGTGGGTTTCCAGGGCTTTCCAGCGCCTGGGTGACAGTGGCGGCTACCGAGATCTCTTCGTTCGCGGCGCAGTTGTTGCCGATCTCTGTCAGCGCCGAGGCGCTCGTCGCAGGGCCTAGAAGAACCAAGCCCAGTACCACCGTGGCAATTCCCAGCCGCTTGCGCATACAGTCTCCTTCTGACGAGGACCGCGTAAAGGTTAGACGGCTATCGCGATGTTTATGTGCCCTCGAGCAGCCGGTCCAGCGCCTGCCCGAGCCCGCCGATCGCCGAGTCGAGCGGCGCGGTGCTGCCGGCGGCGCGGGCGCGCAGCAGGGCGCCCTCGACGGTCGAGACGACGAGGCCGGCGAAGGTCTCGGCGTCCTTGGCGCTAACACCTTCGTCGCGCAGTGCCGCGTCGATCGGCCGTTCCCAGCTCTGGAAGGCGGCGGTCGCCACCGCGGCCAGCTCGGGGTCCTCGGGTCGCGCCAGCGCCGCCGCAGCCACCGGGCAGCCGATTCGCTCGGGGTGGTTGGCGACGCGGCGGCGGAAGATCTCACCGAACATGGCCAGCGTCTCTTGCAGGCCGCGCTCCTCGAGCGAGCGCTCGATCAGGTCGCGGATCGTCGTTCCCTCCAGCTCGGCCGCCTCGCGGGCGAGCTGGACCTTGCCGCCGGGGAAGTGGTGGTAGATCGAGCCGCGCGGTGCCTTGCCGCGCGCGGCGACGTCGCGCAGCTCCATCCCCGCGTAGCCCTTCTCGGCCAGTAGCTGCCTGGCGCCATGGATCAGCAGCGCACGGCCATCGCGGCGCTTCGACTCGGACGGTTGACCGTCGGCTGCTCGTGCTATGCCCACGGACATAGTCTATAGTCTCCCCAGCATGTATGACCGTGGTCATAGAGGAGCCGTGGCGCTCGCTTGCGCCGGCGCCTTCCTCGTCTTCCTCGACACGACGATCGTCAACATCGCCTTTCCCGATATCTCGGCTTCCTTCGCCGGGTCGGGCCGCGATGCGCTCTCCTGGGTCCTCGACGGCTACTTCGTCGTCCTCGCCGCGCTGCTGGTGCCGGCCGGTGGCCTCGCTGACCGCTTCGGCCACAAGCGCATATTCCTCCTTGGCACAGTCGGCTTCACGGCCACCAGCCTGCTCTGTGCGCTGGCGCCCTCGCTGAGCCTCCTGATCGCCTTCCGCGTCCTACAGGGAGTGGCGGCGGCGCTGATCGTTCCCACCTCCCTCGCGATCATCCTCGATGCTTTTCCCGCCGAGCGCCGCTCGGCGGGGGTCGGACTTTGGGGAGCGGCCGCCGCCGCCGCGGCGGCGATCGGCCCGAGCATGGGTGGCGCCCTGGTCGAGATCGCCGACTGGCGCCTCGTCTTCCTCGTCAACCTGCCGCTCGGTGCGGCGATCGTGCTACTCGGGCGAAGCCACCTGATTGAGCGGCCCGGCCTCGACAGCCGCCTGCCAGACCTGCCCGGGGCGGCGATGCTTGCACTCGGCTTGGCGCTGGTCACCCTCGGGATCGTCGAGGGCGACGACTGGGGCTGGAGCGCGCCCGCGACGCTCGCCGCCTTCGCCGCCGCCGCGGCGCTGCTCGCCGGCGTGGCCTGGCGCAGCACCCGCCACCCGCGGCCGATCGTCGAGCCGGCGCTGCTGGCCGACCGCTCGGCGCGGGTCGGCAACCTCGGCACGATGCTCTTCGCCGCCGCCTTCTTCTCGCTGATCCTCGGCAATGTCCTCTTCCTCACCACGATCTGGGGCTACACCGTCCTGCAGGCGGGGCTGGCGGCGTTGCCGGGCCCGGCGATGACGACGCTCGTCGCCGGGCCGGCCGGCCGTCTCGCCGATCGCTTCGGCCACCGCGCCGTGATCGTCCCTGGCACGCTCGTCTTCGCCCTGGGCACCATGGTCCTGCGCTCGGCCGGCGCCGACCCGGACTGGCTCGGCCTCTGGCTGCCGGGCGCGGTCCTCACCGGCATCGGCATCGGCCTCGCCTTCCCGGCGCTCGGCTCAGCCGCCGTCCGCGACGTCGCCGGCGACCGCTTCGCCACCGCCAGCGCCGTCAACGCCGCCTTCCGCCAGGTCGGCGCCGTGCTCGGCACGGCGATCTTGATCGCGATCGTCGGCGACCCGGCTTCGCTCGCCGAGGGCCTATCGGTCTCCGACGCCGCCTACCTCTTCGCCGCGATCGCCTCGCTCGCGGCCGGCGCCGTGGCGCTGGCGCTCAGGCCCGTTGCCGCCGCGGGAGACGAGCCCGCCGCGGAAGCTGCCCTAACTCCCGCTACCAGATGACCGTGCGACGCTTTGCCCAGCTATCTCACAGAGAGAGCGTTACGCCTGTGCCGATTTGAGCCGCTCGCCGCTCTCGGCGTCGAAGAGGTGCAGCTTCGAGGTGTCGGCCCATAGCTCGGCCCGCTCGCGGCGCTTGATCTTGCTTGCCGGGTCGAGGCGGGCGACGATCTGCTCCTCGCCCTCGCGGGCTTCCGGGACACCGGTCTCCTCCAGCCGTTCGCTGACGAGTTCGGCCAGTTGCTCGGACTCGACCCCGCCCGACTCGACGTGGAAGTAGGCGTAGAGGTCGGAGCCCAGCGACTCGACCAGGTCGATCTCGGCCTCGAAGACGACGCCGCGCTCGTTGCGTAGCTCGCCGACCATCGAGGCGTCCTCGAAGCTCTCCGGCCGCACGCCCGCAATCACTTTGCCGTCGCTGCCGCGGGTTCCCTCTGGCACATCGGTCTCGCCAATCGGCAGCTTCACCTTGCCGCTGCTCAGCTCGGCTGGCATGAAGTTCATCGCCGGTGAGCCGATGAAGCCGGCGACGAAGAGGTTGGTCGGTTGCTCGTAGAGCTCGGCCGGGGTGCCGACCTGCTGCAAGGCGCCGGCCCGCATCACCGCGACGCGGTCGCCGAGCGTCATCGCCTCGGTCTGATCGTGGGTGACGTAGACGGTCGTCGTCTCCAGTCGCGACTGCAGCCTGGCGACCTCGGTTCGCATCTGCACGCGCAGCTTCGCGTCGAGGTTGGAGAGCGGCTCGTCCATCAGGAAGGCCTTCGGGTCGCGCACGATCGCCCGGCCCATCGCGACCCGCTGGCGCTGGCCGCCGGAGAGGTTGGCCGGGCGGCGGTCGAGGTGCTGGGTCAGGTCCAGCGTCTTCGCCGCCTCCTCGACCTTGCCGTCGATCTCAGCCTTGTCGACGCCCGCCAACTTCAGCGCGAAGCCCATGTTCTCCCGCACTGTCATGTGGGGATAGAGCGCGTAGTTCTGGAAGACCATCGCGATGTCGCGGTCCTTCGGGGCACGATCGTTGACGACTTCGCCGCCGATCTTCAGCTCGCCGCTGGAGATGTCCTCGAGCCCGGCGATCATCCGCAGCGCCGTCGACTTGCCGCAGCCGGAGGGGCCGACCAGGATCATGAACTCGCCGTCGCCGACCTCCAGATCCATCTCCTTGACGGCTTCGAAGCCGTCGTCGAAGACCTTGGTAATTCCATCGAGGGTTATCTCTGACATTTGGGGCTCCTTATCCCTTTTCGGTCACCTAGTAGCCACCCGGGGTGTCAATCGATTCCCTCCATCACCCACCCCCGGCCGACCGGTCGGGGGTGCACCGATGAAATGCCCGAATGGAGCTGTCTCTAAACGGAGAGCGAGCGCCAGGCGTTCTCGACGGCAACGAGGCCGACCGTGAGGCTGCGATCGCCGGCGGCGATCTCGATCGTCGTGCCGCCGACCTTGCCGAGCGGCGTCGCGCCCAGCTCCTCCAGCGCCGCGTGCTCGCCGCTGAGCAGGAAGCCGCCGGCACCCTCGCCGAAGAGAGCCTCCTCGGGTGAGCAGCCGCGTTCGCGCAGCGGCTGCAGGTCGATGCTGCAGCCGATCCCGCCTGCGATCGCCGACTCGGCCAGGGCGCAGGCGAAGCCGCCGTCGCTGATGTCGTGGGCAGAAGAGAGCTTGCCGGCGCGGACCGCCTCGCGGACCGTCGCGCAGGCAGCGGCGACCACCTCGATCTCGGGCTGGGGGAGGCCCATCTCCAACTCCCCACGGAGCTTTGCCAGCTCGGTACCGGCCAAGGTTGGTGCGAATGGGCCGAGCAGGCCAATCGCGTCGCCCTCTTTGGCGAAGGCGCTACCGCAGGCCTTTGCGGGGTCGGGAAGCTCGCCGACCATGGCGACGACCGGGGTCGGGTAGATCGGTCCTTCCGGGCCCTCGTTGTAGAGCGAGACGTTGCCACCAACGACGGGGACGTTGAGCGCCCTGCAAGCCTCGGCGAGGCCTGCGATCGCGCGGTCGAGCTGCCAGGCCGGGGCCGGTTTCTCGGGGTTGCCGAAGTTGAGGCAGTTGGTCAGGCCGAGCGGCTCAGCGCCGACGCAGGCGAGGTTCTGGGCGCACTCGAGCACCGCCTCGATCGTACCGGCGTAGGGGTCGCAGGCGACGCGGCGGCCGTTGCCGTCGATCGAAACGGCGATCGCGTTGCCGCCCTCTGGCACCTGCAGGACGGCGGCGTCGGCTGCCTCCGGCCGCCGCACCGTGCGCGAGCCGACCACCGAGTCGTACTGCTCGAAGACCCAGCGCTTCGAGGCGATGCTGGGTGAGGTGAGCAGCGCCAGCAGGGTCTCCTCGGCCGAGAGGCCGCGCTCGAGCATCGCCCGGTTGCCGTAGATCCACCCATCGGGCTCGGCCGGCTCGAGGTCGTAGAGCGGGCAGCCGTCGACCAGCGCCTCGACCGGCATCTCGCCGACGATCTCCTCGCCGCGCAGGATCCGCACCTGGCTGCTGTCGGTGACGATGCCGATCTCCGCCGAACCGGTCTGCCATTTCTCGCAAACCGCCAGCACCTCGTCGACCTTGGCCGGCTCGACCACGCCGAGCATCCGCTCTTGCGACTCGGAGACCATGATCTCGAAGGGCTCCATGTCGGCCTCGCGCAGCGGCACCCGGGCGACGTCGATGTCGATGCCGACGCCGCCGGCCGAGGCCATCTCGCCAGCCGAGGAGGTCAGTCCCGCGGCGCCGAGGTCCTGCAGCGAGACCAGCAGACCCTTCTCCAGCAGCTCGAGACAGCACTCCAGCACCTTCGACTCCTCGAAGGGGTCGCCGACCTGGACGGTCGGCCGCTTCGCCTCGTCGCCCTCGCCGAGCTCGGCCGAGGCGAGCACCGAGGCGCCGCCGATCCCGTCGCGCCCGGTCGTCGCCCCCATCAGCACGACCGCGTTGCCGACTCCGGCGGCCGCAGCGCGGACCATGTCCTTCGTCTGGGCGATCCCGAGGCACATCGCGTTGACCAGGCAGTTGTGCTCATAAGGAGCCTCGAAATAGACCTCGCCGCCGACCGTCGCCACCCCGATCGAGTTGCCGTAGTGGCCGATCCCGCGCACCGCGCCGTCGAGTAGGTGGCGCGAGCGCGCCGAATCGAGCTCTCCGAAGCGCAGCGAGTCGAGGATCGCGATCGGGCGGGCGCCGATCGCGAAGACGTCGCGGAGGATCCCACCGACCCCGGTCGCCGCCCCCTGGAACGGTTCGACCGCGCTCGGGTGATTGTGGGACTCGACCTTGAAGGCGATCGCGTAGCCGTTGCCGATGTCTACCGCGCCGGCGTTCTCGCCCGGCCCCATCACCACCCGCTCGCCCTCGGTCGGCAGTTGTCCGAGCAGCTTGCGCGAGTGCTTGTAGGCGCAGTGCTCGGACCAGAGCAGGCTGAACATCGCCAGCTCGACGGTGTTGGGCTCGCGGCCGAGCTTCTCGACGATCAGCTCGAACTCGGAGTCGGTCAGCCCCAGCTCGCGGTGCTTGGCGACCTCGACCGTCACGCCGGCACTCCGGCGGCGGCGACCGCTTCGAAGACGCGCAGCCCGTCTGTCGATCCCGTCAGCGGATCGACCGCGTGCTCAGGATGCGGCATCAGCCCGATCACGTTGCCGGCCTCGTTGCGAACACCAGCAATGTCCCGCGCCGACCCATTCGGATTCTGCCCCGGCGCGTAGCGATAAGCCACCTGCCCATTCGCCTCAAGCGCATCGAGCACCCCCTCCGGCGCAAAGTACCGCCCTTCCCCATGCTTAGCCGGAATCGAAAGCATCGGCCGACGGGCCTCAAACGTGTCGATATGTCCCGTTTCAGGCCCGTCGACCGCGATTAGGTCGAGCTGGCGGCAGGTGAAGCGGAGGGTGTCGTTGAGGAGCAGGGCGCCGGGGAGTAGGGCGGCCTCGCAGAGGACTTGGAAGCCGTTGCAGATTCCCAGCACCGGGCCGCCTGCGGCGGCGAACTCGCTTACCGCCTCCATCGCTGGGGAGAAGCGGGCTATCGCGCCGGCCCTTAGGTAGTCGCCGTAGGAGAAGCCGCCGGGGACGACGATTGCGTCGATGCTATTTAGGTCGCGCTCTTCGTGCCAGACCAGGCGCGCCTCGCCGAGCAGCGAACAGGCGTGCAGGGCGTCGCGCTCGTCACAGGAGCCGGGGAACTGGAGCACTCCCCAGCGCATCAGGCGGCGCCGTCGAGGCGCTCGATCTCGTAGTCCTCGATCAGCGGGTTGGCGAGCAGCTTCTCGCAGAGCTCGCCTAGCCGCTCCGGGTTCTCGGCCTCGAGCTCCACCATCCGGCCAACCCGCACGTGCTCGATCCCCTCGAAGCCAAGCGCCGGCAGCGCCCGCTCCACCGCCTTGCCTTGAGGGTCGAGGATCCCCTCCTTTGGCCGGATCAAGACCCGGGCCTTCGCCACTAGAAGCTGCGCTCCGTGATCCGCTCGTAGGCCTCGATGTACTTGGCCCGCGTCTGCTCGATCACGTCGGGCGGCAGCTCCGGCGCTGGCGGCTTGTGGTCCCAGCCCGCCTCGTCGGCCCAGTCGCGCACATACTGCTTGTCGAAAGACGGCTGCGTGCTGCCGGGCTGATAGAGATCGGCGGGCCAGAAGCGCGAGGAGTCGGGAGTCAGCACCTCGTCGGCGAGGACAATCTCGGCGCCGGCGTGGCTGCCGAACTCGAACTTGGTGTCGGCGAGGATGATCCCGCGCTCGGCCGCGTGTTCGGCGCCGCGCTTGTAGACCTCGATCGAGATCCGCCGCAGCTCCTCCATCAATGCACGGTCGCCGACGATCTCGGCGGCGCGCTCGAAGTTGACGTTCTCGTCGTGGTCGCCGATCTCGGCCTTGGTTGCGGGAGTGAAGATTGGCTCGGGCAGCTTGTCGGACTCGAGCAGGTTGGGTGGCAGCTCGATCCCGCAGACCGCGCCGTTGTTCTTGTATTCCTTCCAGCCCGACCCCGAGAGGTAACCGCGGACCACGCACTCGACCGGGTACATCTCCAGCCGCCGCACCCGCATCGCCCGTTCCGCCACCTCTTCCGGCACGTCGTCAGAGAGGAAGTGGTTGGGGACGATGTCGCCGGTTAGCTCGAACCAGAATTCGGAGATTCTGTTCAGCACCTTTCCCTTGTCGGGGATCGGCGTCGGCATCACCACGTCGTAGATCGAGATCCGGTCGGAGGCGACCATCAGCAGGTCGTCCTCCCACTCGTAGATCTCACGGACCTTTCCGGACGAGTGGAGTTTCAGGTCTTGGACGGGCACGGTTTGGCCGATGCTAGCGATGGGAGAGGTCGGGGGGTCGCTCCCGCGGCGCTGGGTTTTTCGCCGGAGAGTTAGGGGCCGTCCGAGAATGTGGGTTGGGCGAAAAAGGGGACGCCGCTTGCGGGAGCGACCCCCCGACCTCTCCTGGTCTGCGATCCTTCGACCGTGAGCCTGCCGCCGGAACCTAAGAGCTCCCCGTTGGTTCAGACGCTTAAGTGGAGCTTTAGGCCGCTGCCCTTCATGCAGGAGTGCCGGGAAAAGTACGGCGATTCGTTCAGCGTCAAATTCCTCACCTTCGAGAGGCCGATGGTGCTGATCTCTGACCCGGCCGCGATTAAGGCTCTCTATACGGAGCGCTCGCATGGGCTGCCGCCGGGGCGCGACATCATCCTCACCCCGATCGTCGGCGCCCGCTCGCTGCTGGTCACCGAAGGCGCCGATCATCTCGCCCATCGCAAGGTGATGCTGCCGCCCTTCCACGGTGAGCGGATGCGCTCCTACCAGCCGCTGGTCGAGGAGATCGTCGACCGCGAGATCGACACCTGGCCGCTGGGCGAGGAGTTCGCGATCCACCCGCGGATGCAGGCGATCACGCTCGAGGTGATCCTGCGCGTCGTCTTCGGCGTCGCCGATGGCCCTCGCTTGGAGCGCCTGCGCGGAGTCCTGACCAAGGTTCTGGAGG
Source organism: Solirubrobacterales bacterium (assembly GCA_035605695.1). Classification (GTDB taxonomy): domain Bacteria; phylum Actinomycetota; class Thermoleophilia; order Solirubrobacterales; family 70-9; genus VRUE01. The sequence continues at coordinate 218,991 of DATNGZ010000019.1, forward strand.
AGACGGCCTCGCCGTTCGCCCAGCTCACCAGCCTCGCTTCTCGCCGTTTCGGCGGCCGCGGGCCCTGGGCCAGGTTCGAAAAGCAGCTGAACGAGGCCGACGATCTGCTCTACGCCGAGATCGCCGAGCACCGCGCCAACGGCAACTACGAGGAGCGCGAGGACATCCTCTCGCTGCTGATGCAGGCCGAATTCGAGGACGGCTCTGGGATGAGCGACACCGATCTGCGCGACCAGCTGATGACGCTGCTGCTCGCTGGCCACGAGACCACGGCAACGGCGCTGGCCTGGACCTTCGACCTGCTGCTCCGTCACCCGCGTGAGCTCGGGCGCCTGCGCGACTCGCTCGAGCAGGGCGAGGACGACTACCTGCGGGCGACGATCAGCGAGTCGCTGCGCCTGCGCCCGGTCGTGCCGCTGGCGGGCCGCCGCCTCAACACGGACCTGGTATCCGACGGGTTGACGCTGCCCGCCGGTACCGACGTTACCCCGGCGATCTGGCTCACCCACACCCGCGCTGATTCCTTCCCCGAGCCCTTCGCCTTTCGCCCCGAGCGCTTTCTCGAAGGCTCGCCGGACACCTACGCCTGGATTCCCTTCGGCGGCGGGATCCGCCGCTGCATCGGCGCCGCCTTCGCCGAGTTCGAGATGCGGATCGCCCTGCGCGAGGTGCTGACCCGCTGCGAGCTGCACAAGGCCAGCCCGGCGCCGGAGAAGATCGGCCGCCGCAACATCACCCTCTCGCCCAAGGACGGCACTCCGGTCGTCCTCACCGCCCGCCACCCGGCGGGCGAGCGTGACCTCGTCCCGGCCTAGCTACTTGGTTCGAGCAGCCTTGGCCGCCGGATGTTCCTGCGCCCAGCGCGCGATCGTGCTCGAGCCGGAGATAACCTCGCCGTCGTCGAGGACGAGGATCGGCACCTCGTTAGTGCCGCTCAGTTTCTTTACCTCGGCCCGCTCCTCATCGCGGTTGCCCCAGGTCCAGGGCATCAGCCGATAGCCACCAACCGTCTTCAACTCGTATTTGTATCCGGCGGCATCGAGTGCCTTGCCCGCCTTCGCACAAGGATGCGCAAAGGCCGGCCCGGTCTTCTTCTGTCCGCACGTGTAGAGGACCATCAGCGAACCATATCCTCAGATGTCGAGGGCTGCGAGGACCTCGGCGGCGGCCCGTTCGCCCGAGCGTACGGCACCGTCCATGTAGCCGTTCCAAACAGTCGCAGTCTCTGCGCCGGCCCAGTGGAGCGGGCCGATCGACGCTCGCAGGGCGCGGCCGTATTCGGTCCAGCCGCCGGTGGTCATCAGGCAGCCATAGCAGCCGCGCGTCCACTCCTCCTCCGCCCAAATCCGCTCGATGAAGCGCTCCGGTCGCGCTGCCCGCTCGCCGAAGAGGCGGGCGTGGCCGGCGAGGATCGCCTCGCGCCGCTCGGCCGCCGGTCGCGACCCCCACTGACGTGCCAGGCGCCCCTCGAGGAAACCGAGTAGGACGCCGGGGCTGCCGTCGGGCGGCGAGTTGTCGAAGACGACGCGGGCGGGTCCACCGTCGCTGGCCGCCTGCCCCGACAGCCCTTCCTCGCGCCAGAAGGGACGCTCGTAGATCGCCATCGTCTTGATCACGGTGCCCTGCGGCATGCGCTGTGTCAGCTGATCGCGCCGGGCCGGCAATGGTGGGTCATAGGCGATCCGCCCCGCCAGGGTCGGCGGCACGGCAACGATCGCGCGGTGGGCGCGCACGGTCAGCATGCCCGGCTCACCGTCCGCCCCGTCGGCTCGCAGGACGACGCCACCGGAGCCGTGCTCGACTCGCCGCACCGGCGCCGTCAGGCAGAAGCGACGCTCGCCGAGCTGCTCGGCCATCAGCAGGGCAAGGCGCTGCGAGCCGCCGTGGAAACGGTCCTGCTGGGCGCCGCCGTCGGTGCCGAGCAGCGTGCTGAAGCCGCTGCCCGAGCGGGTGTAAAAGAGGACGTGGAGCAGCGAGACGTCGCTCGGCTCCGCTGCCCAGACCGCCTCGGTGGCGAGCTCGAAGAGCGTGCGGGCGGCGGCGGTACGGGTGTTGCGCCGGACCCAGGTGGCGAAGGTCTGTCCATCCCAGTCCAGTGCCTTCGCGGCTAGCCAGGGCTCCTCGAGCGGCACGCTCCGCGCCATCCGGTCAAGGCGGGCGCGCGCCTGTTCGAAGTCGATTAGCGCTAGCGGCGAGATCGCCCGCGAGAGGTCGCGGACCAAGCGCGGGCTCGCGTCAGTGATTGGGCCCTCATAGGAGGCGAGCTTCCCCGAGATCTCGATCAAGTGCCGTCCCTCGTCATGGGTCGGAAAGGTGCCAACGCCAAGCTCACCGGCCAGCGCCGCGACCCGCTCCTGGGTTGGCCCGATCCACTGGCCGCCGACCTCGACCACCTTGCCATCGCCGATCTCCTCGTTGAGCAACCGGCCGCCGACCCGATCCCGCGCCTCGACCACAACCGGTTCGACCCCAGTCGCGGCAAGCCGGCGGGCGGCAACAAGCCCCGCGAGCCCGGCGCCGACGATCGCGACGTCCGCATCGATCATGTCTGCTGACGCTCGTCCCAGCCCTTTCATCAGCACGAGACTAGCTTCGTGGCCATCGATAGATATCAGATGCTACGATCGTCGCACTATCGTAGAAGTTGCTACACGCGAGCTGCGGAACAAAACCGCCGACCTGCTTAAGCGCGTCGAGGCGGGAGAGAGCATGGTGATCACCGTGCGCGGGAAGCCGGTCGCCGATCTGGTGCCGCACAACAGCGGGCCGAGATGGCTCACGCCTTCGGACATTCTCGCGATTCGCGAGAGCGCGGATGCCGACCCCACCTTTCGTGCCGATCTCGATCGGTTGGCCGGAGGAACGACTGACGACTTGGACCCGATCTGGTGACCTCCAAACGCGCGCCGGTCGGACTCGTCGACACGTCCGTCCTGGTAGCTGTCGAGAAGGGCCGTCCGTTGCGGGAGGAGGCTCTCCCCGAACGCTCCGCGGTCTCGATCATCACCGTTGCCGAGCTACGCGCCGGAGTGCTGGCGGCGCCCGATATCGAAAGCCGCGATCGACGCATGGCCACTCTCGAAGGGGTCGCGGGAGCCACGATCATGCCGGTCGAAGCAAGGGTGGCTCGAGCCTGGGCGGCGATGCGGGCCTACCTTGCGGCATCTGGGCGGGGAGTTGGTGCGAACGATCTATGGATAGCCGCGACGGCAGCAGCGCATCGAATGCCCTTGCTTACCCAGGATGGCGACTTCGATGCCCTCTCCGGCGTTGAAGGCCTGACCGTGATCCCGGTCTGAGGCCCGTCAGCCTCTAGCCCCGCAGCGCTTCAAGCCGCTCGAAGATCTCTGGGATGTGGGTCAGGTAGGCGTCGTAGTCGAAGACAGCGTCCAGGTCTAGCTCCGGGGCTGCCTTGCCGAGCAGGGCGCGGAACGGGGTTGCCGTGTCCCAGGCCTGCTGGGCGTTTTCCTGGACTATGCGGTAGGCGTCGTCGCGGGTCATGCCGGACTCGACCAGGGCGGTTAGGGCGCGCTGGCTGAAGAGGGCGCCGTGGGTGAGGTCGAGGTTCTCCCGCATGCGCTCGCTGCGGACGTTCATGCCGCTGGCGACCTTGGTTGCCAGGTCCTGCATGTAGTCGAGGCCGATCGTCGCATCGGGCAGGATCACGCGCTCGGCGCCGGAGTGGGAGATGTCGCGCTCGTGCCAGAGGGCGACGTTCTCGAAGCCGGCCTGGGCGTAGCCGCGCAGGACGCGGGCGAGGCCGGTGATCCGCTCGGTGCGGATCGGGTTGCGCTTGTGCGGCATCGCCGAGGAGCCCTTCTGCTGGCCGGAGGCGAACGGCTCCTCGACCTCACGCACCTCCGTGCGCTGCAGGTTGCGGACCTCGGTGGCGAAGCGCTCGAGACCGGCGCCGGCGAGGGCGACCTGGGAGAGCAGGACGGCGTGGCGGTCGCGCGGGATTACCTGCGTCGCCACGTCCTCGCGCTTCAATCCAAGCCGCTCCATCACCCGCGCCTCGACCGCCGGCGGCACCGAGGCATAGGTCCCGACCGCGCCGGAGAGCTTGCCGAAGGCGAGCTGCCCAAAAGCGTCCTTGAGGCGGGCGAGGTTGCGATCGGCCTCGAAGGCGAACCCTGCCAGGCGCAGGCCAAAGGTTGTCGGCTCAGCGTGAACGCCGTGGGTGCGGCCAACGCAAAGAGTGTCCCGATGCTCCAACGCCCGCTCGATCAGCGCATCGCGATAGCCACGCGCACTCGCCAGCACGACCTCGCCAGCCTCACGCAGCTGCAGAGCCAGCGCCGTGTCGAGCACATCAGAAGAGGTCAATCCGTAGTGGATCCAACGCCCATGCTCACCAACCGACGCAGCCACAACGTCAACGAACGCAGCGACATCATGGTCAGTCACCTTCTCCCGCTCATTAACCGCCTCAACCGTGAACGAGGCATTCGCCCGCGCTGCCTCAGAAGCTCCTGCAGGGACAACGCCCTGCTCGGCCCAAGCCTCAGTAGCTGCCAGCTCAACCTCCAGCCAGCACTCGAACTTCCGCTGGGGAGACCAAACCGCGCCGATCTCCGGCCGCGTGTATCGAGGAATCAACGAAAGCCTCGCTTCGGGCGGGTGGCGCGGTGGCGGGGGTCCCCCATAGCGGAGGGCGCGCGAAGCGCGTCCGAGCACATGGGGGAGGGCCGCCGCGACAGGACCCGCCCTCCGGAGGCGTTCGCGTTACGCATTGATGATCCGCGCGGCCAAGATCCCAGCATTCTTCGCCCCGTCGATAGCCACGCAGGCGACCGGGATCCCGGGAGGCATCTGTACCGCCGAGAGCAGGGCGTCAAGACCGCCAAGGCTCTTGCCGAGAATCGGCACGCCGATCACCGGCAGGTCGCTGTGGGCGGCGGCGACTCCCGGCAGCGCCGCTGACATCCCGGCGCCGGCGATGATCACCTTCAGCCCGCGCATGCGGGCGTTGGTGCAGTACTCGCGCACCATCTCGGGGTCGCGGTGAGCGCTCATCACCCGCATCTCGTGGCTGATCCCGGCCTCGTCGAGGGCAGCGCCGGCGGGTTCCATCTTCGGCATGTCGTTCTTCGAGCCCATGATAATCCCGACCAGCGGCTCGTCGACGTCGATCTCCTCGAAGGCCTCTTCGACCGCCGCTGACGGGGTCGGCTCGCTGGGCTGGGGCTCTGAGATCTCGCTCATCTCATCCTCTCTGGGGGGTGGGCTGGGTTAGCTGGCGACGCGGTCGACCGCTCGGGCTGCGATGTCAGATCGCATCTGCATCCCATCGAACTCGATCCGCTTGGCGGCATCGTACGCACGATCGCGAGCCTCGGCGGGCGAGCCCCCCAGCGCGGTCAGGTTGAGCACGCGCCCGCCGGCGGTGACGATCTCATCCTCGCGCGTGGCCGTGCCGGCGTGGGTCACCTCGGCCAGCTCGGCGGCGGCGTCGAGACCGCGGATCGCGTCTCCCTTCGAAGAGGACCCGGGGTAGCCGGCGGAGGCAAGGACCAGCGTCACGGCCCACTCCTCGCTGAACTCGGCCTCGGCTCCTGCCAATCCGCCCGGCTCGCGCGCGGAGAGGCAGAGGTCGACCAGGTCGGAGCGCAGGCGCGGCAACACCGCCTGGGTCTCGGGATCGCCGAAGCGGGTGTTGAACTCGAGCACCTTGGGTCCCTCGGGGCCGATCATCAGCCCGGCGTAGAGGACGCCGTGGAAGGGTCGCCCGCGCCGCGCCATCGCGGCGACGATCGGCCGGTGGACGGCGTCGACGATCTCCTCAACCTCGGCCGCGCCAAAGCCGGGCACCGGCGAGTAGCTGCCCATGCCGCCGGTGTTCGGCCCCTCGTCGCCGTCGAAGATTCGCTTGTAGTCCTGGGCCGGCGCCAGCGGCACGACGTTCTCGCCGTCGCAGAGCGCCAGCAGCGAGAGCTCCTCGCCCTCGAGGAACTCCTCCAGCACCACGGTGGTCTCGCCGAAGCGCCGCTCGGTGAAGAAGACGTCGACGGCCTCCCGCGCCTCGGATTCTCCGGCGCAGATGATCACTCCCTTGCCCGCCGCCAGCCCGTCGGCCTTCAGCACCGCCGGGTAGGGGACGGAGGCGATCCGCGCAACTGCCTCCTCGTGGCTGCGCAGCAGCTGGTGCGAGGCGGTCGGCACCCCCGCCTCTTGCATTAGCTCCTTGGCGAAGGCCTTCGAGCCCTCGAGCTCGGCTGCCGCGGAACTCGGCCCGAAGGCCGGCACCCCGGCGTCCTCCAGCGCGTCGACAACTCCCGCGACCAGGGCCGCCTCGGGACCGACGACCACGAGGTCGACGCCGCGCTCCTTCGCCGCCTCGACGATCGCCTCGACGTCGTCGGCCGCCACACCTGGCAGGCACTCGGCGTCAGCGGCGATCCCCGCGTTGCCAGGCGCGCAGAGCAAATCAGGCGCATGCGCGGAGCGAGCCAACGCCCGCACGATCGCGTGCTCGCGCCCACCGCCGCCTACTACGAGGATCTTCAACGTCGCGTCCGCCTAGAGCGAGCCGGAAAGCTCGTCGGCGGACATCGCCGCCAGCGTCTGGCTGGTCATCGTCCCGCGCGAGCCGAGCTCGACCGAAACCTTGGCCATCGTCTTCTCGTCGGGCGCCTCGACGATGGTGACGAAGTCGTATTGGCCGAGCGTCGCGTACTGCGCCACGACCTTGGCGCCGATCTGCTCGACCTCTTTATTCACCTCGGCCACTCGCCCGGGGTTGTTCTTCAGCGTCCGCACGCCCTCGGAAGTCAGGTTGGTCAGCATCACGTAAGTCGGCATGGCTCTCCTCTCGGCAGGGGATCACAAAGATAGTCGTCGGCGACGAAGTGCCGCCGAGATCGACCTACCCGCTTTCAGCCGTCGTAGCCGGCGTGAACGTGATCGCAGTGATCCGACCTGGCGAAAGCGGGACCGGGACCGTCAAGGTCGAAGCAGTAGATGAGCTCAGTCGGATGCGCCGGCGCCGGCAGGTAGGCGAGCGTCTGGCCCAGCTGGGCGCATGGGGCGTCGACCGCGGTGTCCGTGCAGGAGACTCCGTCGACCGCGGCGATGTCGACCGCCCGCCCGAAGTAATGATTGGAGACGTTGCCTTCGGTTGTGTACTCGGAGTGGTCGGAGCGCAGGGCCGAGATCGTCAGCTGATGATCTTGCGTGATCGCCCCGATCAGCGCGATGATTCGCGGGTCGAGCGCGCCCGAGGTGATGTCGCGCAACTCGAGGTCGTTGGAGAGTGTGAGGTTGTTCCAGTTAATCGAGGAGCCGACGGTGCCGGGGAGTTCCAGCGGCCAATCGATCGTGGTGACCTGGCACTTGCCTTCCAGCTGTTCGGCGTCGGCGAGGACCGCCTGCACGTACCACTGCGCCTGGTTGTGGGTGAAGATGCCGGCCCGCAGGCTACCCCGCGACCAGATCAGGCGGGCGAGGGTCGCGGCCGAGTCGGCCGGGTCGCCGCGGTGGATGTGGCCGTCTTCGTCGCCGTCGACGGCGTAGGTGCTCCACTCGCTTGGTTCCAGGCCGAGCGGGCCGCGCAGGCGCAGCTGCTCTTTGCCCATGCCGCGGCCGAAGTTCGACTCGAGTCGGGCTACGGCCGCGAGCGCCCAAACGCCGCGCTGGCCGAGGTCGTAGCGGCTGGCCGCCGCCTCGAAGGCTTCCATGTAGGAGTCGGGGATTTCGTCGCGCCAGCCCGGCGCCGGCTCGCAGCTGAAGCTCCGCAGCTGCGGCGTCAAGGCGAAGCCGCCCGCTACTCCGGTGCCGAGCGCGCCGTAGCAGGAGGCATTTGCCAGGACCTCGGCGACGTACCAGTCGGCGTGGTTGTAGGCAAAGATCGCGTTGTAGGTGTCGGCTGGCATCCCCGCTGCGCTCAGGTAGCTGGCGGCAGCGAAGATCGCGTCTTCGGGATTGTAGGGGTCGCGGACGCCGTCGCCGTTGGCGTCGACTCCATACATGTCCCAGGTCGAGGGCAGGAACTGCATCCAGCCCACGGCGCCGGCCGAGGAGGGACCCATGTTGGTGCCGAAGGCGCTCTCGATGCCGTTGATCGAGGCGAGGATTGCAGCCCCTTGCGGGCCCAGGCCGTAGGTGTCAGCGGCGCGCTGATAGACCGGAATCAGGATCGGCGGCACCCCGGAGGAGGCGCAGCTGGAACTCGGGATCGAGGGGATCACGAAGGTTTCGGATGGGCTCAGCGGCGCCGGTGTCGAGCCGCCGTCCGAGGGCGTTTCGGTCGCCGGCGTTTCCTTGCCCTGTTCGGGCTCCGGCGTGGCTCCGGCCGAGGTGCCGCCGGTGCTTTCGGGCTTCGCCGGGGTGGTCGGAGGGGCAGCCAGCGTGGCGCCTTCCTCGACCGGCACCGCGGCGGGCGCCACCGGGCTCGCCGGCTGGGCGGGCGCGCTGGCGCTCGGCGCCGTCGCGGCGGAGGGGTTCCACTGGGCAGCCGACGCCGCGGGGGCGCTCAGCGCCGCCCCTACCGCCGCGGCGGCCAGCGTGTTGCGCAGCCTGCCCATCAGCCCAGCACGTCCGTGACGCGCCACTCGCCTGTCTTTTTGTCGCGCTGCATGTCGATGCGGAGCTCGCTGGTGACCCCCACCCGCAGCAGCGAGACGCTGAGCGTGTAGGTGTCGCCGTGCTGAGGGCCGGGGACCAGGTTCAACACCTTGGCCTGTGGCACCTTCACGTTGGCGGGTAGGCGCGGCGGGCGGCGCAACAACGAGCGGGCGAGCTCGGGCGTCGCGGTCGCGGCGAAGCTCGTGCGGACCTTGGCGTCGCTGCGGCCGGTCTCGTAGAGGACGAAAGCGCCGGCGAACTGGCGCCCGACCTTGGTCGCGGCGGGGCCTGCGGGGACGACTTTCGATGCCGCCGCAGCCGTGCCGGCGGAAGGAGAATTGGCCGTTTCCGTTTCTGTCGTTGCGGCGGCGGCCGTTTCAGGCGCTTCGCTCGATTCCTTGGCGGCGGACCCGCTACTGGTGTCAGCGGTGCTGCTCGCTTTGGGAGTGAAATCGGGAGTTGCGCCTTTGAGCACCGGTGCCGCTTGAGCCAGGGCCTCTTTCGAAGCCGCTGCGCTCACTACCGGAGCCACGACCGGGACTGAGGTCTGCTGCGTCTGCGGAGCTGAGCCACCGCCGCTGCCGGACGCCCAAAGGAGCCCGAAGATGCCGGCGCCGACCGCGAGGAGAGCCATGACGGCGACTCCCGCGGCGCGGAGCGCCCCGCTCCAGTCGCCGGTCCGCTCCTCGAGCGGCCAGACCAGCCCCCGCTCAATCGCCCAGGCGGCTCGCTCGAAGGGCCACTTGACCACCTCGGCCACCGCGCGCAGGGCGTCGCTGCCGCGCCAGACAACGCGGTCCTCCACCGCAAGCGCGGCGTTAGAAAGGAAAGAGCGGATTGAGGCAGACGAGCTGATTCGGGGACGTCCAGGCATGAATTGGTTAAACCAAGAGCTTATGTCGGATTTTGACTGCTTTCCCTTAACACCGGCTAATGGGTTGTAGTTGTCATTTCCGCTCGCACGAATGCCAGCTCGCCCTCTTTGGCATCGACCCGGACCAGATCGCCTTCGCGGAACTCGCCCTCGAGCAGCTTCAGGGCCAGTTTGTCGACCAGCTGCTTCTGAATCACCCGCTTCAGCGGCCGGGCGCCATAGGTTGGGTCGTAGCCGAGGTTGCCGAGCAGCGTTCGCGCATCGGTCGTCAGCTCGACCTCGATCCCGCGCTCGTGGACGCGGCCGATCAGCTGATCCACCTGGAGCTCGACGATGCGGCCGATGTCGTCCTTTGAGAGGCGGTGGAAGATCACCGTGTCGTCGATCCGGTTGAGGAACTCGGGCTTGAAGGTCGCCGCCAGCACCTCTTCGATCTGCTCGCGCATGCGCTCGTCGATCGACTCCGAGACGATCCGATCGCTGCCGACGTTGGAGGTCATGATCAGCACCGTGTTGGTGAAGCTGACCGTGCGCCCCTGGCCGTCGGTCAACCGCCCATCGTCCATGATCTGCAGCAGCGTGTTGAAGACGTCCGGGTGGGCCTTCTCGATCTCGTCGAGCAGGACCACGGCGTAGGGGCGCCGCCGCACCGCCTCGGTCAGCTGACCGCCCTCCTCATAACCGACGTAGCCGGGCGGGGCGCCGATCAACCGCGCCACCGTGTGTTTCTCCATGTACTCGGACATGTCGAGGCGGATGATCGCCTGCTCGGAGTCGAACATCAGCTCAGTCAAACTCTTGGCCAGCTCGGTCTTGCCGACCCCGGTCGGGCCGAGGAAAAGGAAGGAGCCGATCGGGCGGTTGGGGTCGGAGAGCCCGGCCCGCGAGCGGCGCAGCGCATTGGAGACCGCCTCGATCGCCTCGTCTTGCCCGATCACCCGTTCGTGCAGGCGGTCCTCCATCTTGATCAGCTTCTCGACCTCACCCTCCATCAGCCGGCTGACCGGGATGCCGGTCCATTTGGCGACGACCTCGGCGATGTCCTCCTCGGTCACCTCGTCAGCCAGCATCGAGGCGCCGCCCGCGTGCAGCTCGACAATTCGCGCCTCCTGCTCGGCGACGGTCTTTTCCAGCTCCGGGATGTCGCCGTAGCGAAGCTTTGCCGCACGCTCCAGATCGGCCTCGCGCTCAGCCCGCTCGGCCTCTCGCCCTGCCTCCTCCAGCTGCGCCTTGGCCTCGTTGATCGAGCCGATCGCCCCCTTCTCGTTCTGCCAGCGCGCGTTCATCTCGTTGAAGCTCTCGTTCAGCTCGGCAAGCTCAGACTCGAGTGCCTCCAGCCGTTCCTTCGATGCCTCGTCAGTCTCTTTCTTCATCGCCTCGCGCTCGATCTCGAGCTGCTGGACGCGCCGCTTGACCTCGTCGATCTCGGTCGGCATCGAGTCGATCTCGATCTTCAGCCGCGATGCGGCCTCGTCGATCAGGTCGATCGCCTTGTCGGGGAGAAAGCGGTCGGCGATGTAGCGCTCCGAGAGGGTCGCCGCGGCAACGATCGCCGCGTCGGTGATCCGCACCCCGTGGTGGTTCTCGTAGCGCTCCTTCAAGCCGCGCAGGATCGCGATCGTGTCGTTGATGTCGGGCTCGCCGACCAGTACCGGCTGGAAGCGCCGCTCCAGCGCCGCGTCTTTCTCGATGTGCTTGCGGTACTCGTCGAGCGTGGTGGCGCCGACCGCGCGCAGCTCGCCCCGAGCCAGCATCGGCTTCAGCAGGTTGGCGGCGTCGACCGCGCCTTCGGCGGCGCCGGCGCCGACGATCGTGTGCAGCTCGTCGAGGAAGAGGACGATCTGACCCGCTGCTTCCTGGACCTCGGTCAGCACCGCTTTCAGCCGCTCCTCGAACTCGCCGCGGTATTTGGAGCCGGCCAGCAGCGAGCCGATGTCGAGCGCGATCACGCGCCGGTCGCGCAGGCTCTCGGGCACATCTCCGGCGACGATCCGCTGCGCCAGCCCCTCGACGATCGCGGTCTTGCCGACGCCGGGGTCGCCGATCAGCACTGGATTGTTCTTAGTGCGGCGGGAGAGGACCTGGATCACGCGGCGGATCTCCTCGTCGCGGCCGATCACCGGATCGAGCTTTCCCGCCTCCGCCTCGGCGGTCAGGTCGCGGCCGAATTTCTCCAGCGCTTGCGTCGTCGTCTCCGGTTCAGGGGAGGTGACCGGGCGCGGGCGGACCTCGGTGATCGCCTTTTCCAGCGAGCCGCGATCGGGCAGCAGGTCGGCGACGCCGGAGGCCCTGTCGGTCAGCGCCAGCAGGAAGTGGTCGGTAGAGATGTACTCATCGCCCTTGCGCTTCATCTCCTGCTCGGCGTCTTGCAGCACCTTGCGCAAAGTCGAGGAGGGCTGCGCCTCGGGCCGCTCGTCGCCGCTCAGTTTCGGCAGCTCGTGCGCCGCCGCCTCGGCTCGCGAGCGGATCGAGGCGACGTCGGCGCCGAGCTTCTGCAAGATCGGCACGGTCAGGCCTTCGTCTTGCGCCAGCAGCGCGATCAGCAGGTGGGCCGGCGCTGCCTCGGGGTTGCCCAGCCGCGAGGCGAGCTTGAGCGCGTCCATCACCGCTTCCTGCGACTTGACGGTGAACCTATCCGGCTGCATTCGCGCCTCCTTCCAATTCTCTCAGCCTGCGTTCCAGATCCAGCACCTTCTCCACACCGGCGAGGTTCAGGCCTTCGGCGGTCAGCTGCTGGATCCGCCGCAGGCGCTCGACGTCGCGCTGCGAGTAGAGGCGGGTGTTCTTTGGTGAGCGCTTGGGGCGGATCAGGCCCCGCGCCTCGTAGATCCGCAGTGTCTGGGGATGCATGTGGGCGAGCTCGGCGGCGACCGAGATCATGAAGACCCCCTGATCGGAGTCGATCGAGACCTCGATCCGTTCGCGCCGTACGCTCATTGGCGCCTCGCTTGTGCCAGCAGCTCGGCGCGCGGGTCAGTGCCGTTGAAAGCTTCCGCCAGCTGCGCCGCCGCCTCCTCCTGCTCCTTGGTCAGCTTCTCCGGCATCTCGATCTCGAGCCGGTAGCGGACGTCGCCCTTGCCGCGGCCCTTCGCCTTCGGCGCGCCCTCGCCGCGCAGGCGCTGGATCGAGCCGTGCTTGGTGCCCGGCTTGACCTTGATCTTCTTCGTGCCGTCGAGGGTTGGCACTTCGATCGTCGCCCCGCGCAGCGCCTCGGCGATCGTGATCGGCACCGTCACCTCGAGGTTGCCGCCGTCGAGCCTCTTGAAGACCGGCGACGCGGCGACGCGGGTGATGACGAAGAGGTCGCCGGGCGGACCGCCCCGCTGCCCCGCCTCGCCCTTGCCGGCGAGGCGGATCCGCGCCCCGTTTTTGACCCCGGCGGGGATGTTGACCCTGTAGCGCTTGGTCTGCTGGGTCAGGCCGGAGCCGCGGCAGGTGGGGCAGGGGTCCTCAATGATCTGGCCAGCGCCTCCACACTGTGGGCAGGGCTGGCTGATCGAGAAGAAGCCCTGGCTCTGGGAGTCGATGCCGCGGCCATCGCAGCGCGGGCATACGACCGGGCTGGTCCCGGGCTCGGCGCCGCTGCCGCCACAGGTCTGGCAGCGCTCGGACTTCGGCACGGTGACCGACACCTGCGAGCCCCTGACCGCCTGGTCGAAGCTGAGCCGGACCTCCGTCTCGAGGTCGCGTCCGCGCGCCGCATCCGGC
>DATNGZ010000020.1:0-32695 GCA_035605695.1 Solirubrobacterales bacterium
CGCGAAGTCGCGGCCGCCGTGGGAGTCGTAGAAGCGCTCGAGCGCGGGGGATTCGGTGCGGCAGGGGGTGCACCAGGAGGCCCATACGTTCACCAGCACCCAGCGGCCCTGGTATTGGGCGATCGACCCGGTGCCGTTCCCCTCGAGGCGCGGCAGGTCGGTGGACGCGGCCGGGATTCGGTCTCCGACCGCGATCGCCGAGCCGCCCTTCTTCGCCAGGCCGTAGGCGAGCAGGCCGACCACGGCGACGGCGGCGATGACGACGGCTACGGTCCGCGCGCTCACCTGCCGAAGGGTAAAGAGGCGGCTGCGGCGCCTAGAATTGGCGCCGACGCGGACGTAGCTCAGCTGGTAGAGCGCGAGCTTCCCAAGCTCGAGGTCGCGGGTTCGAGACCCGTCGTCCGCTTTTTGCGCCTGTGGCCGTTGCGCAAGCGGCCGTTCGTGCGAGGCTTCACGCCCTTTTTGGTCTCGCGGTAGAAGTGCTCGGTGGCGCCGCGCACCGGGCGTTCTCTGACCAGCTCGACGAGGCCGGTGCGATGCAGCTCGGTGACGTGGTAGTTGACGTTGCTGAGGGGGGTCCGCAGCTCATAGCTGAGGTCGCTGGGAGAGAGGGTGCGGCCGCCGTCAATCGCCAGCACCTCCAGGATTGAGATCCGCAACGGGTGGGTATTGGCCCGAGCCAGGAGCTGCCAGTTCATGGGTTTCCTCCGTCTAGTTCGATTGGTGATTACCAACTTGTAGGCCAATTGATACCAAAAAATGATGGTGTAAATCCACAAAATCGGGTAGTTTGGGCAAATAGATGTCCACGGAAAGGAAGAAATCGATGCGGCAGGGCGGCGGATTTTGGCTTGGGACTGCGGTTTGCGTCGTGCTGCTAGCGCTGGTTGCCGCGGCACCGGCCGCTGCCGTCGACATCATCGAAGAGGAGCTGCCGGAAACCGTAAATTCAGGCTGGCAGGCCGGCACCTGCAAATCCGATGCACCGCAGGAATGCAGCATCGACACGCCAAGTCAGTTCTTCACCCAGGCGGCCGGCCACCCTCCGGTTGGCTTCACGCAGATCATCGTCAAGCACACTGGCGCTTTCAAAGAACCGGTCGGGCACATTAAGACGGTCCTGGTCGATCTCCCCCAGGGAATGAGCGTCAACCCGCAGGCAACTCCCCAGTGCGAACTCACCGCCGAAGGCAAATTCCCGGTCTCAGGGTGCCCGGTGAACACGAAAGTGGGCTACAGCAACGTAGAAGCCTCGGCCGGGATTCCGCCAGTGAGCCTGCCGCCGGTTGAAGTCCCGAATATCCCGGTCTATAACCTCGTTCCGAGGGCAGGCGAACCGGCCCGTTTCGGCTTCACCCTGCCGCTTGGCCTCGGCGAAGTCTTCCTCAACGCGGGTGTCAAATGGGACGGCGACTACCACGAGTACTTCACGATCCACGTGCCCGAGGTGCCAGTCGTCAACGCGAAGATCCTCAGGAATAGGCTCGTCTTCGACGGTACGACCGGCGGCCACGGCTTGCCAGGCGAAGAGGGGGGCGCTTTCTTGACCACGCCCAGCACATGTTTCAACGTCAACGAACCCGCTTTCGCGACGACCTACAACACGATCCTTCATGCCGACTCCCAGGAGGAAGAAGCGCCGCAAAACGAATATGACGTGGCGAGCCCCGCACCACCCCCAGCCGCCTTCCTGGCCGGCTCCGAGCGGGTGGAATCGCCCTTGCCGAAAGTTGGCGCCGCTCGAGTGACTCCAACGGGTTGCAACCAGATTCCGTTCAAACCTTCCACCTCCGGAACCCCGGGCACGAACCAGACCGACTCGCCAATGGGCGGCACGGTCGAGGTCAAAGTCCCCTTCCAGCCATCGGCCGAGATATACCAGTCGAACGTGCGAAACGCCGACGTTTCGCTTCCCCAGGGGATGGGCCTCAACCCATCGGCGGCGAGCGGACTGCAGGCGTGTACCGACGCGCAGTTCGGCAAAGGCACTCGCAATCCGGTGACCTGCCCGCCGGGTTCGAAAATCGGCACCGTCGCGATCGACACGCCGCCGCTGCCCGACGGCACGCTGACCGGCAGCGTCTTCCTCGCCACTCAGCAGAGCCGCGATCCGGCATCGGGGAACGAGTACCGGGTTTTCCTCGACGCGGAGTCCGCTAGTCGCGGCCTTTCGATCCGCCTACTGGCCAACGTCAGCGCCAACCCGCAGACCGGCCAGCTGACTGCGCAGGTGCACGAAGCGCCGCAGCTGCCCTTCGATTCGGTTCGCGTCAACCTCGACGGGGCGAAAGGAACGCTGACCAGCCCCCCCACCTGCGGTCCCAGCAAAACCAGCCACGCGATGACCGCCTGGTCGGGGACACCGGACAGCGGGCCGCAGGATCCTGGCTTCACCTTGACCAACGCTCCCGGCGGCGGCCCCTGCGCGAAAACCCTGGCGGCGCGCCCCTTCGCGCCGAGCTTCGGTGCCAAATCGACGAACCCGAAAGGCGGCGCCTTTACGCAAGTCGTCGTCAATGCCACCCGCTCCGACGGCAATCAGGAGCTGAAGGGCGTCGACGTCAACCTTCCGCCAGGCCTGACGGCGAAGCTGGCCGGCGTTCGCTATTGCCCCCCGGCGACGATTGCCGCCGCCGCGGCCAACAGCGGTGCGGCCGAGGCGGCGAATCCAAGTTGTCCCGGTTCGAGCCTCATCGGCAGCGCCTCAGTCGCGGCCGGCAGTGGCTCGAGCCCGCTTCACCTCAAAGGAAAAGTCTTTCTCGCAGGGCGCTATCACGGCGCCCCCCTCTCCCTGGCAGTGATCACCCCCGCCACGGCCGGGCCGTTCGATCTCGGAACGGTTGTGGTGCGGGTGGCACTGTTGGTCGATCCCGAAACGGCGCAGGTCCATGCCGTATCCGATCCGCTGCCACACGTTTTCGGCGGCGCCCTGGTTGATCTGCGCTCGGTCTCGGTCAATATCGATCGCAAAAACTTTGCCCTCAATCCGACCAACTGCTCGGCGATGAACTTCGCCGGGGCGCTGCACGGCGGCGGCGCCAATCCACTCGATCCGGCCGCCTTCAGCACGCTGCCGGTATCGGCGCCGTTCAAGGTCAACGGCTGTGAGACCCTCGGCTTCAAGCCGAAATTGTTCATGCGCGTCTTCGGCGGCACGCGGCGGGCGAAGAGCCCGAAGCTGCGCGCCGTCCTCGTCGCCCGCGATGGCGACGCCAATATCGGCCGCGCTTCGGTCAAGCTGCCGAAACCGTTGATCCTCGAACAGGCCAGCCTGGCCAACGTCTGCACGCGGGTGCAGTTCGCCGCGCATGACTGTCCGCAAGACTCGGTCTACGGCTTTGCCGAAGCAACCACGCCGCTGCTGGATGGTCCGCTGAAAGGCCCGGTCTACCTGCGCTCTTCCAGCCACGAACTACCGGACATGGTTGCCGCCCTCAATGGTCAGGTCGACGTCGTCCTCGCCGGCCGCATCGACAGCGTCAAGGGCCGCCTGCGCACGACTTTCGACACCGTGCCAGACGTGCCGGTCTCCAAGTTCGTGGTCACGATTCGCGGCGGCAAGAAGCGCGGACTGCTGGTCAACTCTAAGAACCTCTGCGCGAAGAAATACAAGGTGATCGCCCGCTTCACCGCTCAGAACGGCAAGAAGGCCAACCAGAAGCCGAAGCTGCGCACCCCCTGCAAGAAGCACAAGGGCCACAAGGGCAAGCACCACAAAGGGCGCTGAGCCTCCTAGATCGGCTGGCTGGTCGGGCGGATCAGGATCTCGTTGACGTCGACGCCTGGCCGCTGTTCGAGCGCGTAGATCACCGCTTTGGCAATGTCATCGTCCCGCAGCGCCCACTCGCCGGGGCGGTTGTCAAAGAAGGGCGTGTCGGTCATGCCCGGCTCGATCAAGGTGACGCGGATGTCGCGGTTCTCGTGGATCTGACGTAGTTCCGCGCGCAGCGCCTCGCCGATCGCTGTCGCCGCCCACTTGGTCGCCGAATACATCGAGCCGGGCAACGCCCGCCGCCCGGCCACCGAGCTGGTGATGACGAAGTGGCCGTCGCCGCGCTCGAGCAGGTGGGGGAGAGTGGCGCGAATCGTCAGGCCGACCCCGTAGACGTTGGTCAGGACCATCGAGCGCCAGTGCTCAGGCGACTCCTCGAGGAAGCCGCGCGAGGCGCCGAAGCCGGCGTTGGCAAATACGACGTCGATGCGCCCGAAGCGCTCGATCGCTGCAGCGGCCATCGCCTCGACCTGGCCCCACTCGGCGACGTCGCAGCGCACGGCAAGCGCTCGCTCCTCGCCACCAAGCTCGGCAACAAGCTCCTCCAGCGGCTCCAACCGCCGAGCCGCCAGAACCAACCGGTACTTGGAGGCCGCAGCTCGCGCCGTCGCAGCACCGATACCGCTGGAAGCTCCGGTAATAAGCAGCACTGGATCGTCACTCATGCGCCAATTCTCTCAGCTCAGGCGCTCGCCAGAGCGTGGATAGGACGAGTGGTCGGGGGTTGACGGACACTCAGCGCGAAGCGCGTCCGTCGACCCCCGACCACTCGTCCCCCTACCCACCTTGCGATAATCGCCGCTCGTGGATCCCCAGCGCAAGCGAAAGATCCGGCTCGTGGTCGCCCTAAGCGTCGCCGTCCTACTGGCGGTGGCGCTTGTCTATACGTCCTTCAGCGCCGCCAGCGAGGCGAAGGAGCCCTCGCAGCTGCTCAGCGCTGCGCCCGGCACCAGCTACGACCTGACCGGCAAGGTCGTGCCGGGGTCGATCCGCCACGACGGCCAGGAACTGCGCTTCCGGGTCGCCGATCGCGATGGCGGCGGGCCCAGCCTCCCGGTCACCTACAGCGGCACCGTCCCCGACCCGTTCCGCGGCGGCCGCGAGATCGTCCTCACCGGGGAAGTCGAGCACGGCACCTTCATCGGCGAACGCGACACGCTTGTGACCAAGTGTCCGTCGAAGTTCACCACCTCGAATGACAGCTAGCCTCGGCAACGCCGTCCTGGCTCTCGCGTTCCTGGCGATGCTCTTCGCCGCCGTCGCGGCGCTGATCGGGCGCAAGGGCGACGAGCGCTGGGTGCTCGCCTCGCGCCGTGCCGTCTACACCGCTTGCGGACTGCTCACCGTCTGCGTCGTCCTGATCGAGATCGCCTTCGCGAACGACGACTTCTCCTTCAAGATTGTCCAGCAGCACTCCTCGATCGAGACGCCGTCGTTCTACAAGATGGCGGCGATGTGGTCGAGCCAGGAAGGCTCGTTGCTGCTCTGGGCCTGGGTGCTCTCGATCGCTTCCTCGCTGGCTCTCTACGTGACCCGCAAGCGACTGCGTGAGATCGTCCCCTACGCGACCGCGGTGATGGCCGGGATCGCCAGCTTCTTCACCGGCTTGATGCTGTTCGCCGGCGGCGTCAACCCCTTCGCCAAGCTGAGCCCGGCGCCGCTCGACGGGATCGGCCTCAACCCGCTGCTGCAGCACCCGAGCATGATGATCCACCCGCCGATGCTCTACTCGGGCTACGTCGCTTTCACGATCCCCTTCGCCTTCGCGATCGGCGCCCTGATCACCCGTCGCCTCGACGCCTCCTGGATCCGCGCCACCCGCCGCTTCGCCCTGATCGCCTGGGCCTTCCTCGGCTTCGGCCTGCTGCTCGGCGCCCGCTGGTCCTACACCGAGCTCGGCTGGGGCGGCTACTGGGCTTGGGATCCGGTCGAGAACGCGGCGCTGATGCCGTGGCTGATGGGCACTGCCTTCCTGCACTCGATCATGGTCCAGGAGAAGCGCGGCATGCTCAAGGTCTGGAACGCCTGTCTGATCGTCGCCACCTTCTCGCTGGCGCTGCTCGGCACCTTCCTCGTCCGCTCCGGCGTGCTGCAGTCGATCCACGCCTTTGGCGACAGCACCGTCGGCCCCTACATCCTCGGCCTGATCGCGGTCGTCATGGTCGGCTCGGCGGCGCTGATCATCTCCCGCCTTGACGATCTGCGCTCGGAGAAGCGGATCGACTCGCTTGCCTCGCGCGAGGCGGTCTTCGTCGTCAACAACCTGCTCCTGGTGGCGCTCTGCGCAACGATTTTCTGGGGCACCTTCTTCCCGCTGATCTCGGAACTCTTCACCGGCACCAAGTCCTCGCTGGCGGCGCCCTGGTTCGATCGCTACACGACGCCGCTGGCCATCCTGCTGGTTCTTTTCACTGGGATCGGGCCGCTGCTCGCCTGGCGGCGGGTCAGCTGGAAGACGGCCAAACGGGTCTTCCTGGTGCCGACGCTGGTCGCGGCCGCGGTTGGCGTCGTCCTGGCGCTGTTCACCGACGCCGCCCACAAGCCCTGGGCCTTCGCCCTCTTTCTCTTCGCCACCTTCGCCCTCGTCGGCCTGACGCAGGAGTTCTGGCGCGGCGCCTCGGCCCGGCGTTCGCTCAAGGGCGGCTCGATGCCGGCGGCGCTGGTCGGCGTTGTCTCGCGCAACCGGCGCCGCTACGGCGGCTACATCGTCCACATGGGCATCGCAGTGCTGCTGATCGGGATCGCCGCCTCCTCCAGCTTCCAGACCAACCGCGACGTCGACCTCAAGCCGGGCGAAAGCGCCGTGATCGACGGCTATAAGGTCACCTACGTTAGGCCGACCGCGAGCGTCGACCGCCTCGCCTTCACCGCCGGCGCGGTGCTGCTGGTGGAGAAGGACGGCAAGACGTTCACCCTGCGTCCGGACCGTCGCTTCTACCGTCCGACCGGCAGCCTGGGGGGGACGATCTCGAACTACTTCGGCGGCGAATCGGACAGCGACATCGGCCTCAAGGCAGGCGTCCTGCGCGACTTCTGGACCGCGATACAGCCGAGCATTACCGGCGTGCAGGCGGGGGCCCGGGCGGCCGACAAAGGCTTCAAAGCTTGTGTTGGCGGCGGCCCGGGCGCGCCGCCCGAGTGCAAAGCGGTGGCGGCGATGATGCGGGCGGCAGCCGCCAACCCGCGCCTGCGCCCCGCCGCCCTGACTCAGATCGAGGCGCTGCAGGTGGCGACGGCGAAGCAGATTGGCAAGCGCTACGTCGCCGAAGGCGCGCCGGCAACGTTCCGCGTGATCGTCAACCCGCTCGTCACCTGGATGTGGATCGGCGGCCTGATCGCCCTCGCCGGCGCCCTGATCGGTCTCTGGCCGACCCGCAGCACCCGCCGCGCCCTCGTTGCCGATTCAGAGCTCGAGGCGCAGAAGGAAGCCAAGTATCGCGAGATCCGCGATGCGGAACTGGACCATGCCGCCGGCAAGCTCTCCGACGAGGACTTCGCCCTACTCGATGCGGAGCTGCGCAACGAGGCGGTCGAGATTCTCGACAGCGGCAATGGCGCCAACGGCCATCGCGGTGCGCCCGAGGCCGAGCGTCCCGCCGAGCCGGTCTAACCGGCGACTAGACCTTCAGCAGGACGATCGTGTTGACCGCGAAGAGGATCGCGAAGAAGATCGTCGCGCGGTCGAGGTTGCGCTCGACCATCGAGCCGCCGCCGAAGGAGCTGCCGCCACCACCGATGCCGAAAGCACCGGAGAGCCCGGCGTCTTTCCCGGAGTGCAGCAGGATCAGGAAGATCAGCACGACCGAGATGATCACTTGGATAAAGCCGAGAAATGTTTCCACGGCTGGGGAGTGTAGCTGTTGTCGGCCCGCTGCAAACCGGCGCATATCGGCGTCCTCGGTCGCTCGCGTGCAGAGCACGCCACGCTCCCTGTGTCCTTGATCTGCTTGGTTTTCGCGGGCGGATATTGACGAAACAGCTCAAAATGTTGCATTGGTTGACAAATTGGTCTAGTTTGTCAATGAACAGGACGAACTTTGGGTTTTTGACAAGGAGGAAGTAATGGAGGCCGCAACGCATAGCCACGATCACGGGCCGGCGATCGAGCTCAACCCGGCGACTTGGAAGGACGCCAAGCGCTACGCCTGGCTGCTCGGACTGGTCATTCCCTTTGCCCCCTTCATCGCCTGGGCCAGCGTCGAGGTCACCGGCTTCGAGGCGTTCTGGTTCTTCGGGCCGCTGCTTGTCTTCGTTGTCTTCCCGCTGCTCGACATCGCCATCGGGGTTGATCCGAGCAACCCGCCCGACAGCATCCTCAAGTGGCTCGAGCAGGACCGCTACTACCGCTGGTGCACCTACCTCTTCATCCCGGTCCAGTACGCCGGCCTCGTCTTCGCCTGCTGGCTTTGGTCCAGCGGTGACCTCTCGGTCCTCGAGAGCCTCGGCCTGGCGGTGACGATGGGAGTCGTCGGCGGGATCGCGATCAACACCGCCCACGAGCTCGGCCACAAGCGTGAGAACTCGGAGCGCTG
Source organism: Solirubrobacterales bacterium (assembly GCA_035605695.1). Lineage (GTDB taxonomy): Bacteria > Actinomycetota > Thermoleophilia > Solirubrobacterales > 70-9 > VRUE01. Next base: position 8,305 of record DATNGZ010000020.1, read on the forward strand.
GCTGAGCCGGGTGGCGCTGGCGCAGACCGGCTACGGCCACTTCTTCATCGAGCACAACCGCGGCCACCACGTCCGCGTCGCAACCCCCGAGGACCCGGCAAGCTCGCGACTGGGGGAGAGCTTCTGGTCCTTCCTGCCGCGCACCGTCGCCGGCAGCCTGCGCTCGGCCTGGGGGATCGAGGGCGCCCGCCTCGACCGCCTCGGCAAATCACACTGGTCGCGGCACAACGATCTGCTCGGCGCCTGGGCGATGACGGTGGCGCTGTTCGCGGTGTTGACGATCGTCTTCGGACCGGTCGTCCTGCCCTACTTGCTGATCCAGGCCGTGCTCGGCTTCTCGCTGCTGGAGGTCGTCAACTACCTCGAGCATTACGGCCTGCTGCGCCAGAAGAAGGAGGACGGCCGCTACGAGCGCTGCCGCCCCGAGCACAGCTGGAACAGCAACAACGTCGCCTCCAACGTGCTGCTCTACCACCTGCAGCGCCACAGTGATCACCACGCCAACCCGACCCGCCGCTACCAAGCGCTGCGCCACGTCGACGAGGCGCCGCAGCTGCCCACGGGCTACGCGGGGATGATCGTGCTCGCCTGGGTGCCGCCGCTCTGGAGACGGGTAATGGACCCGCGCCTGGTCGAGCACTTCAACGGCGACCTAACCCGGGCCAACATCCAGCCACGCAAGCGCGGGCGCATCCTCGCCCGCTACGGAGGTGCAGCATGAGCTTCCGGTGCGCCTTTTGGACCCGTGAGGTACATAAAGCGCACCGGAAGGGGTGGTTCCGGTGAGTCGCTGGCGTTGCCCGGGTTGCGGCTACGTCTATGACGAGCAGGCGGGGCATCCCCGCGAGGGCTTCCCGGCGGGGACGCCGTGGAGCGAGGTTCCCGACGATTGGGCCTGTCCCGACTGCGGCGTGCGCGACAAGGTCGATTTCGAGCCCGACAGTGGGAGCGAGGGAGAATGACCGCATCCGCTGAGACGATTCCCGCGGTGGCCACCGCTCGCACGCCCTACCCGCAGGCCGCGCGCGAGCTGCTGCGCCAGACCCTTTTCGGGGCCGCCCGCGACCAGCTGCAGAGCCGCGCCTGGTCGGAGATCACGATGTCGGCGATCGCCGGCGCCGCCGGCGTCAGTCGCCAGACTCTCTACAAGGAGTTCGGCAGCCGCGACGAGTTCGGCCAGGCTTTCGTCATCCACGAGGGCGAACGCTTCCTCGACGACGTCGATGCGGCCGTGCGCGAGCACCTCGACGACCCCCGCGCAGCGGTCGGCGCCGCCCTCAATACCTTTCTCCACGCCGCCGGCGAGGACCCGCTGGTCCGCATCCTGCTCAGCGACGACGGCACCGGCGGCATGCTCCCCTTCGTCACCACCCAGGGCATGCCGGTGGTCCAGTGGGCCACGGCCCGCCTCAAAGCGACGATCGAGGAGGGCTGGCCCCAGGCACCCGCCGCCGACGCCGCCCTACTCGCCGAGTCCCTTGTCCGCCTCGCGATCAGCTACATCACGGCACCGAGCGCCCCACCCGAGATCACCGCTATCCAAGCGGGCGAGCTGCTCGGCCCGTTCATAGACAAGGCGCTGGGCAGCTAGCTCTGGTTGGGTTTTATCGCGGCTGCGAAGCGCCGAGGGATTTGCCGTAGTAGACGGCGAAGCGTTGGCTGAAGTCGTGGCGCTCGTAAAAGCGATGGGCGTTGACGTTGGTGGCCGTGGTGGTGATCGCCATGTCCTCTACGCTCATCTCGGCGAGGCGTTGCCAGACCGCTTCGAGCAGCGAAGCCCCTATGCCTTTACCGCGCTGGTCTGCCAGGACCGAGAGGGTCTCGAGCTCGGCGATGCGGTCGCCCGTCGCCCAGCTGGCGTAGGGCATGCCGATCGTGACGCAGGCGTAGCCGACTGGGTTGCCGTTGGCCGCGGCGATGACGAAGAAGGTGTCGGGGTCGCGCAGCCAGCGCTCATACTTCGAGCGGCGGATCCGCCAGGCGTCGGCGGTGGGGCGCGGGGGAGTGCCGGGGCCGAGCTCGGGAGTGATCTCGGCGTGGTGCACTTGCAGGGCGTTCCAGACCGGCTCCAGGGCATCGAGGTCCTCGATTGCGTTGGTGTAGCGCAGCGACAGGCCCCCGCCCAGGTTCGGCGCTTGCGCCGGGCGACCGCCGCGGGCCAGGCGCCGTTCCAGGTTGTCCTTGACCGCGGGCCACTCCGAGTCGATCACGCTGAAGTAGGCGGAGTCGCGAAGGCCGACGTCAGGCACGGTCATGTGGTTGCGCAGGACCCCCTCGAGCTTGGCCGGAATGGCCGAGAGAGCGGCGCGCGAGCGCTTGTTGCGGGCGTCGGTCTTGAACTCGACTCGGACGCACTCGAGCGTCTCGAAAGCGTGGCGCATCATCAGCAGCTTCGCCTCGACGTTGGCGCCGCTGCGCCAGGCGTTCGGGTTGAGCCAGGTCCAGCCAATCTCTACGACGCGGTCGGCGGGGCGGACGTTGAGGTAACGGCTGCTGCCGACGATGCGGCCGCTGCGCAGGTCGCGGGTAACGAAGGCGCCCTCTTCGCCTGAGCTTTCCGCTTCCCGAGTGAGCTCGAGCCACTTGTCGAACATCTCGCGCTCGTTTAGGTGGGCGAGCCAGGTCCAGATCTCGGCCGCCTGCGCCGCCTCCCAGAGTTCCTCGACGTGCTCCTCGTCGAACGGCTCGAGCACGACGATCGACCCTTCAAGTCTTTCGGTCAGGTTCGCCACGGCGGCCATTCTGGCAAGGGTCCCGGCAGGCTCAGAGGGCCAGGCGAAAGACGAGCCGCTCGTGGCCGCTCTCGTCGGTCCGGTCGCGGCCAGGCACGCGTTCGTAGCCGAGTGATTCGTAAAGGCGGTGGGCGGCCGTTTGGTAGCGGCGGCTCCAGAGCGCGATCGCGCTCCAGCCGGCCGTTTCTGCCTGTTCGTGACAGTGGGCGACGAGCGCCTCGCCGATCCCAAGGCGTCGGGTCGCGGCGGCGACAACGAGACGCGAGAGCTCCGCCTCTTCGGCTTGTGCCACGGCATGGTCGGGTGTCCCCGGTGCTGCCAGCGCCACGACTCCGACCACGGCGCCCTCTCGCTCGGCGACGAAGACCGGGCCGCGGCGGAACGTCTCGAAGAAGTCCGCCTCCGAGTACGGGAGCACCCGCCCGCCCGCGCCTTCATTGACGTAGGCATCGGTCCAGAGATCGATAACCACGCGGGCGTCCTGATCGTTGGCCTTGCGGATGAGGCCGACGCTCACAGCTCTTCGCGAACCAGGCGCAGGCCGATGTCGAGCTCGGCCTGCGTGCGCAGGTGGCCGTGCCTTTCGTCCCAGGCGCCGCTCTCCAAGTCTGCCCGCAGGCGCTCCTGCCCGCGTTCGATCGTTGCCGGTGCAAGCTGGTGCCAGAGCGAGCTGCCGCGCAGGAGGTCTGGATCGAGGAAGCGCTCGGGTTGATCCCAGAGGGCGCTGGTGAATTCATCTCGGCAGCGGCTTGGCGCCGGGACCGCCTCAACCGTCGCCCCAGGCAGGCTCGATTCGAGCGACTCGAGCGAGGGCATCAGCTCCCGCTCCAACGCCATCGCCTCGGGGAAGTACTCGGAGAGGGTCCAGATCTCTGAGTTCTTCGCCGTGTCGATCGTCAGCAGCACGATCCTGCGCCGAGCGACCCGTCGCATCTCGGCCAGCCCGGCCTCGAGGTCCGGCCAGTGATGAATCGTCAGCACGCCCATTGCGGCGTCGACGCTGCCGTTGTCCAGGGGCAGGGCTTCGGCGACGCCTTCGAGCGCCGGCGCCGCGCCTGGCGGTCGCTGGGTGATCATCACCGGCGAGGGCTCGACCGCGATGACCTCGCGATCGCTGGGCTCATAGGAACCGGTGCCCGCTCCAACATTGACCACACTTTTGGCATCACCGAGCGCGGCCCAGATAGCCGCCTCGATCCGCGGATCGGGTCGGCGGAAGTCGCTGTAGTTGAGGCCCATTCGGTTGTAGGTCGGGTTGCTCACCGGGCCCGCCCCGATCGCCTGGCCGAGGCACGTGCCTTGCCGCCGGAGCCGTTCTCGCGCAAGAGCTTGACCAGCAGCTCGACGAAGTCTCCGTAGGTGTCCTCGCGCACGGCGCCGGGGCTGACCAGCGCTTCGATCGCGAGGCCGATTCCGAGGGCGCGAAGGACAAGCGCGAGTTCGTCGGGCGTCAGCTCGGCCTCGATCCCCTCAAGCTCCTGGTAGTGGGCGATGTAGGCGGAAATCGCCTCGCGCAGGGCGGCGGAGCGGGTGCCGAAGCGTTCGGCCAGCTCGGGATCGCGCCCAGCGTGGGCGACGAACTCCAGGTGCAGGAGGAAGGACTCGCGGTCCTTGGCGAAGCGCTGCATCCACTGGTCGGCAAGTGCCCGGGCGCGCAGCTCGATCGGCGCGTCCTCGGCGAGGTCCGCCTGGGTCGCCGCCAGCTCCTGCGCCCGCTCGGCCATGTACTCCTCGAGCACGGCGAGGAAGAGGTCGGCCTTGCCATCGAAGTTCGAGTAGACGGCGCCATGCGAGTAACCCGCCTCCTCGGCGATCTCCTCGACCGAGGCGCCCCTGTAGCCGCGGCGGGCGAAGACTTTCGCCGCGGTGTCGAGCAGCTCGGCGCGGGTGCGCGCCTGCTTCTCGGCGCGGGTCTCTCTTTTTGGTTCGGCTCTCATTCAGATTGGAGTTGCAATTTGAATTATGCTACCAATCCCATATGGCGGAGAGACCGATGTTCCCGAGCCGGCTGGTTGGATCTATGCCACGCCTCTTCGTCCGGGTCAGCAGACCTCGGGCGCTCTGGACGCTCGCCGCGATAACGCTGGCCAGCGGCGCCGCGATGTTGCCGGCGATGAGCACGATGTCCGATCACGGCGCCTCGCTGATCGCCTTCGAGAGCGCCGGCTCGGTTTCCGGTAGCCAGGAGATCATTTCCGAGTGGGGTGGTTCCGGGAAGAGTGCGGCCTGGTGGCAGCTGGCCTTCGACATGCCCTTCCTAATCGGCTACGGGCTCTTCGCGGCCGGGGCCTGTGCTGCGGTGGCGCGCCGCGCTGCGAAGGTCGGGAAGGTTCGCCTCGCCCGGGCCGCGGCGTTGATCGCCTGGTGCGGGCCGGTTGCCGCGGCGGCCGACTTCCTACAGAACGTCTCGCTGGCGCTGGTCCTCTCCGGTCGCGTGAACCAGCCTTGGCCGCGCATCGCGGCGATCTGCGGGCCGACGACAACGATTCTCATGGTCATTGGGCTGGCCTTCGCTCTCTTGGGGGTGGTTGCGACTCGCGCACGGCGGATCACTAAGGCTCCCCGCGTGGTCGGATCGGATGACTGACCCGATCAAGATCCTCGGCCGCTGGCTCGAGGAGGCGCGCGATGCGGGGGACCCGACGCCCGGGGCGATGACCCTGGTCACGGCCACGGCAGAGGGGGCACCTTCGGCTCGCATGGTCACGCTCAAACGGTTGGAGGCCGACGCGCTCGTCTTCACCACCGCCCTTTGGACCCGCAAGGCGGAGGAGCTGCGCGCTAATCCACGCGTCGCAACGGTGTTCTACTGGCCGGCCCTCGGCCGCCAGGTGCGGATCGAGGGAAGGGGGGAGCTCGCCGAGCGCGAGCTTGCCGAGGAGCTCTTCGCCGGCCGGCCGCGCGAGCGCCAGCTGCAGGCGCTGGTCTCGCGTCAGGGCGAGACGATCGAGGGGCTCGATCCGCTGCGCGAGCGCCTCGAGCGCTTGCGCGCCGAGATCGCCGAGAGCGCGATCGAGTGCCCGCCCGACTGGGGCGCGGTCAGGATCGTTCCCGACCGGGTCGAGTTCTGGAAGGAAGCCCCCGACCGCCTCCACGAGCGTCACCTCTACGAGTCTGCGGACGGCAAGTGGCGCCTCTCGCACCTCGCACCGTAAATCGGACGAACTGCATCAAATTTCCGGGCCAGCAGGCAGGAAATTTGATGCAGTTCAGGTTTCCAGCAGCAGCGTTACCGGGCCGTCGTTGACTAGGGCCACGCCCATACAGGCGCCGAAGACGCCCTTGGCGGCGCCAAGGCGCTCGCAGAAACGGTCGTAGAGCGGTTCGGCCTCGGGTCCCGGCGCCGCTTCGAGGTAGCTGGGGCGGTTGCCCTTGCGGGTCTCGCCGTAGAGGGTGAACTGGCTGACGCAGAGGATCTCGCGCTCGCCCAGCGGCTCGTTCATCCGGCCCTCGGCGTCGTCGAAGATCCGCAGTGCCCGCACCTTGTCGGCGAGGCGGTCGGCATCCCCGGCCGTGTCGCCGCGCCGCACGCCGAGCAGAACGAGTATCCCCGGCCCGATCTGGGCTACCCGCTCGCCCTCGACGTCGACTGCGGCTTGGCTGACTCGCTGGACGAGCGCTCTCAACTGGCGGTTGCCGCGGGGTAGGGAAAGGCCGCGGGGACGGCTGGGGCCCCTTCCTCGACGTAGCTGCTCATCGCGGCATCGCAGGCGGCATAGCCCCAGTTGACGAGGCGCTCCTGGTCGCGGCGGGACAACTTCGCCAGCCGCGTCTTGATCTTGGCCAGGTCTTTCGTCTCCCGTTCCGACACCGGCAAGGGCGCTGGTGCTGAGTACTTCTCGATCGGCGTGCGGATCGTCCACAGCGTGCCCCCGCGTTCCCCGGCCGCCTTGCGTCGCTGGAATTCCTCGATCAGCTCCGATGCCCGCAGAGCGCGGACTTGGCTGTCGATCACGTGGAGCACGCGCAGCATCTGCAGGGGCCAGTCGCGGCGTGGTCGCTCAGTCGGCTCCAGCCTGCCGCCGCCGTCGCTGACGAGGAGCAGGTTGCTTTTGCCGGCGACCCCCTCAAGGCCGAGGTTGTCGTAGACGCCGCCGTCGGAGAGCACCACTTCGCGCGTGTACGGCTCGTGGTGCAACTCCGGTTTGTCGCCCGGGAAGACGCCGACGGCGCCGGCGGCGAGCTTCAGCTTGAAGGGAGAGAGGACGGGGGGGAAGGCCGAGGATGCGGCGACTGCTTCGGCCAGTTCGACACGCGGGTCTGGCACGTAACCGACCTTGTAGTCCGCCATGTACGGCTTCGAGAAGCGCCAGAGCTTGCCGGACTGGAGGTTGGTCGCGTCGAAGACGAAGTTGGGGTGGTCCGGCAGATCCTGAAGGGTCTTCTCGCCGTAGAGGTGCTTGCGGTAGGAGCCGGCGACCCGGTTGCCGATCGAGCCGAACCAGAACAACCCCCGCGCCACCGCCGCGACGTCGATCGTCCTCTCCGCGAGCGCGTGCAATGGGGCGGCGACCGCCTCGGTGAAAGCGGTGGCCTTGCCGCTGTCGTCGAAAGCGAGGTCTTTCCAGGCCAGGGCCAGCGTGCCCGCCGTGATTGAGCCGCCCGAGACGCTCGAGACCTGGTCGAGCTTGGGCAGGTAGGACATCTCGTTCAAGCGCCAGAGGCTGCCGAGGTGAAACAGCATCGCCCGGTAGCCGCCCCCGGACAGGCAGAGCGCGATTCCGGCGCGGTCGGGAGCTGCCTCGGGATTCAACGCGGTCTGTTCGGCTGGGAGGTCTGACCGGTGGGAATAAATTCGAACGTAACCAATGCCAAGGGGCATTGCAAGAAATCGCGGTAGAAGTGTGCGGGTCCGAGAAAATAAAAATGGATCTCATTTTGATTTAATCCGGCGCCTTGCTCGAGCCCTTCCAGCTGCCGTTTGTCCAGCGTGGCTTGATCGAGGTCCTGATCCTCGCCGTGCCCGCCGGCCTGCTCGGAACCTGGATCGTCCTGCGCGGACTCGCCTTCTTCTCCCACGCGGTCGGCACCGCCGCCTTTCCCGGGCTGGTGCTGGCCGACGGGCTGGGATTCGTGGCCCCGCTCGGCGCTTTCGGCGCCGCGGTCGTCTTCAGCCTCGGCGCTTCGCTGCTCAGCCGCCGCGATGAGGAGGGACGCGACAGCGCCGTGGCGATTGTCCTCGTCGGCTGCCTCGCCGTCGGCGTGATTCTCGCCAGCGACGTCTTCGGCTCCGGCGCCAACATCGAGACCCTGCTCTTCGGCAGCCTGCTGCTGGTCGACGGCGGTGACATCACTCTCGCTGCCATTGCTGCCGGCACGGCTCTGGCGGCCTCTTTTCTGCTTGGACACCGCTGGCTCGCGGTTGGTTTCGATCCCGGCTCGGCGGCGGCGGTCGACGCGACGGAGCGCTGGCTCGACCTCGCCCTGCTCGGGCTGATCGCGCTCGCCACCACGGCGGCGCTCTCGGTGGTCGGCGCGCTCTTGGTCACCGCCCTCTTCGTCGTGCCGGCGCTGACAGTGCGCCTCTTCACCGAGCGGATGTTGAGCTGGCAGCTGGCCAGCGTCGCCCTGGTCGCCGCCGAGGGGACGGTCGGGCTCTGGCTCTCGGTCAAGACCGACGCACCGCCGGGGGCGACGATCGCAGTTGTCGCCGGAGCCGTCTTCGGCCTGGCCGCCGCCGCGCGAGCGCTGGTGCGGGTCCAACGGGCGCCTGCCCTCGCCGCGGCGGGCCTACTGCTGCTTGCCCTGCTCGCCGCCGGTTGCGGCAGCGGCTCGGGCGCCCGCGACGGGCAGATCGAGGTGGTGGCGACGACGACCCAGATCGGCGACTGGGTGCGCGAGGTCGGCGGCAGGGCCGTCGCGGTCGACCAGATCCTGCAGCCGAACACCGATCCGCACGAGTACGAGCCGCGGCCCAGCGACGTCGCCGGAGCGGCGGCTGCGAAGCTCGTCTTCGCCAGCGGCGACGAGCTCGACGGTTGGATCGACCAGGTCGTCTCCGACAGCGGCAGCGACGCCCAGGTCGTCGACCTGGGCGCGACCGTGCCGGTTCAGCTGCCCGGAGAGTCGAGCGGCGCCGAGGCCTCGCGATACGACCCGCACTGGTGGCACGACCCGCGCAACGCCGAGTCCGCCGTGCGCGAGATCGCGCGTCGGCTGGCGCTCGCCGATCCGACGCACAAGAAGGAATTCGACCGCAACGCCGATGTCTACATAGCCAAGCTGCGCGCCCTCGACGGCAAAATCGCCGGTTGCATGGATTCGGTCCAGCCTTCGCAGCGCAAGCTCGTCACCGACCACGATGCCTTCGGTTACTTCGCTCAGCGCTACGGGATCGACGTGATCGGCGCCGTGATTCCCTCGCAGACGACCCAGGCGCAGCCATCGGCAAAGGACCTCAGCGCCCTCGCCTCCCTGATCGAACGCGAGGGCGTCGAGGCGATCTTCCCCGAGAGCTCGCTGAGCCCGAAGGTCGCCGAGGCGATTGCCGACCAGACCGGCGCCTCGGCCGACTACACGCTCTACGGTGACACCCTCGGACCGGCAGGCTCTGATGGCGCCACCTACTTGCAGATGGAGGCGGCCAACGCCGACTCGATGGTTCGCGGCTTCACCGGGGGGAGGCGGGGATGCAGCCTGAGCTCCTGATCGAGGCCGTCGACCTCGCGGCCGGCTATGACGGGACGCCGGCGATCTCGGGCGTCGAGTTCAGCCTCGCGGCCGGCCAGAGGCTGGCCCTGCTCGGACCCAACGGCGGCGGCAAGACGACCCTCTTGCGCGCGCTGCTCGGAGAGCTGCGCCCGCAAAAGGGCACGTTGCGGGTCGGAGCGACCTGCGGCACCGTGCCCCAGACCGAGCGCTCGCGACTCGACTACCCCGTCTCGGCCCTCGACGTGGCGACGATGGGCACGCTCTCGCGCCTGCCCTGGTGGCGGCGGCCAGGTCGGCAGGAGCGCGAGGCGGCGGCGTCGGCGCTGGATCGGGTCGGCTTGGGTGGGCTCGCCGATCAGACCTTCGGCCGCCTCTCCGGCGGCCAGCGCCAACGCGTCCTGATCGCCCGGGCGCTGGTCCAGGACGCCGGCGTGTTGCTGCTCGACGAGCCCTTTTCCGGCCTCGACCGTCCCAGCGCCGAGGGGCTGGAAGCGCTGATCGGCGAGCTGACGGGGGAGGGGCGGGGGATCGCGATCGCCACCCACGACCTCGAGCAGGCCCGCGGCTGCGACCTAGTCCTCTGCATCAACAAGCGCCAGGTCGCCTGCGGTCGTCCCGATCAGGTACTGGCCGACGTCGGCGTGCTGGAAGCGACCTACGGCGGCGCCATCGTCGAGATCCCCGGCAGGGGAGGCCGGGCGATCCTGCCGCCCCACCATCACCACCACTGAGATGCTCGAGCCCCTGCAAGAACCGTTCATGCAACGCGCCCTCGCCGAGGTCGTCCTCGTCGGTGCGGCGGGGGGAGCGCTGGGCTGCTGGGTCGTCTTCTACGGCCTCTCCTACGCGGCGGAGTCGCTTGCCCACTCGATCTTCCCGGGGCTCGTCCTCGCCGCGATCGCCGGTGTGCCGCTGCTGCTCGGCGCCGCCCCGGCGATCGTCGTCGCGGCGCTGGCGATCGCGCTCTGCGCGCGCATCGCCGGCGTCAGCCGCGAGGCCGCGGTCGCGGTCGTGGTGACGACGATGTTCGGCCTCGGCGTGCTGCTGGCGCTCTCGCCGCAATCGCCGCCGGGGGTCGAGTCGCTGCTCTTCGGCGACGTCTTCGGCGTCACCGACGCCGACCTGGCGGCTGCCGCAGTGCTGGCAGCGCTGGCGGCGGTCGCGCTCCGGCTCCTCCACGGCCGCCTCCTCATCGCCGGCTTCGACCGCGGCACGGCGCGCTCGCTCGGCGTCTCGCCCGCCTTCGCCGACGCCGCCCTGCTGGTCCTGCTCGCGGCCGGGATCGTGGTCGCAGTCCAGGGTCTCGGCAACCTGCTCGTCGTCGCCGTCTTCGTCGGCCCGGCCGCGGCGGCGCGCCGGCTCAGCGACCGCATGCTGCCGATAATGCTGCTCGCCGCCGCGCTTGCCGTTCTCGCCGGGGTCGGCGGCCTCTACCTCTCCTACTACGCCGGAACCGCCGGCGGCGCCTCGGTCGCGCTGGCGATCGTCGCCGTCTACGCGCTCTCCTGGCCTGCCGGGCGCTTGCGCCTGTCGCGACGGCTCCCGTCCGCGACGACGGCGGATACAGTCATCTAAATGCCGACCAAGGTTGACAGTGCCTGGGCCGAGCATGCACTCGACGCGCTGCAGCAGGCGGGCTACCGCCGCGGTGGCGCCCGCATCGCCGTGGTAGAGGCCCTGGCCGGCCACGACTGCGCGGTCACCGCGCTGGACCTCGATGACGAGCTGCGCCGCCGCAAGCCCGCCGTCGGTCGCGCCAGCGTCTACCGGGCGCTCGAGCAGCTCGAGCAGCTGGGCTTGGTCCAGCGCCTCGAGGTGAGCCGCGGCACCGCTGGCTACGAGCGGGTCGAGCCCGGCGGCGAGCACCACCACCACGCGATCTGCCGCCGCTGCGGCCGCATGGTGCCGTTCGAGGACCCCTCGCTGGAGCGCGCGATCGCCAAGCTCTCCGAGCAGATCAGCTTCGAGGTCACCGACCACGATGTGGTCCTGCGCGGCCTCTGCGAGCGCTGTTCATGAGCGACCTCGGCACGATCTTCCTGCTCTCGCTGCTGGCGATGTTCAACCCGACCCTGCTCGCCGCGGTGACGCTGATGCTGCTGACGGAGAACCCGAAGCGGCTGATGCTCGGCTACCTGCTCGGCGCCTACACCGCCAGCATCACGATCGGGCTGGCGATCGTCTTCGCCCTGCACGACTCGGGCGCGGTCAGCACCAGTAAGCAGACGCTCGGGCCGGTCGAGGACCTCGTCATCGGCGCCCTCCTGCTGCTGGTCGGCCTCGTTCTCAGCACCGACCGCGACCAGCCGCTGCGCGAGCGTCGCGAAAAACGCAAGCTCGCCAAGCAGGCCAAGAACGGGGAGAAAAAAGAACCGCTGCCGATGCGCCTGCTCGGCCGCGGATCGCCGCGGATCGCCTTCGTCGTCGGGATCCTGCTCAGCTTCCCCGGCGTCTCCTACCTGACCGGGCTCAGCCACATCGACAAACTCGAAGCCGGTGTCGCGCCGACGGTGCTGCTGGTCATCGCTTTCTGTCTGATTCAGCAGCTGCTGCTCGAGGTGCCCCTCGTCGGCTACATGCTCAAGCCCGAGGCGACCCAGGGCGCCGTCGACGGCTTTCGCGACTGGCTCGCCCGCAACGGTCGTCGCGCCGGGATAATCGTCGCCATCGTGCTCGGTGCGCTACTGATCATCCGCGGAATCGCCGGGCTGGTGAGCTGAGCGATGGGCAAGTGGGGAGTCCTGATCGTGCTCGGCGCCGCCCAGTTCCTGATGGTGCTCGACCAGGCGGTAATGAACGTCGCGATCTCGCAGCTGGTCGAAGATTTCGACACCACGGTCACCACGATCCAGGCGGTGATCGCCTTCTACGCCCTGGTGATGGCCGGCCTGATGCTGACCGGCGGCAAGCTCGGCGACATCTGGGGACGGCGCCGCGCCTTCATGATCGGCACCTGCATTTACGCCGCCGGTTCGGCCTTGACCGCCGCTTCGTGGAGCGTGCCCTCGCTGATGCTCGGCTGGTCGGTCCTCGAGGGCATCGGCGCCGCGCTCGTGATCCCGGCTCTGATCGCGCTTGTTGCCGGCAACTACAAAGGGAATGACCGCGCGATCGCCTACGGGGTGCTGGGTGGAGTGGCAGGGGCCGGCATCGCCGTCGGCCCGATCCTCGGCGGCTGGGCGACGACCGAGCTGAGCTGGCGGGTCGTCTTCATCGGCGAGGTCGTCGTCGCGATCGGGATCCTGCTCGGCACGCGGTTGATCCGCGAGCCCGAGCGCGAGAAGAGCGTCCCCAGCCTCGATTGGGTCGGCAGCGTGCTCTCCGCCGCCGGCCTGGCCGCGCTCGTCTTCGGCGTCCTGCAGGCGAGCAACTGGGGCTGGCTGCAGCCGCGCAGCTCGCCGCTCGAGCCCTTCGGCTTCTCGCTGACCCCGTTCGTGATCGCCGCCGGGGGGCTGATTCTCGCCGGCTTCGTCGCCTGGGAGCGGCGGCGTGAAGAGCAGGGCCTCGAACCACTCGTCCACCTGCCGCTGCTGCGCATTCCCCAGCTGCGCGGCGGGGTTGCGATGTTCCTCGCCCAGAACCTGATCCTGATGGGTGTCTTCTTCACCATTCCCCTCTTCCTCCAAGTCGTTCAGGGCCTTGATGCGCTTGAAACCGGGGTGCGGATGCTGCCGGCCTCGGCCGGCCTTTTCTTCGCTGCCCTCGCCGGCTCGGCCCTGGCCAAACGCTTCGCGCCGCGGCCGCTGGTCCGGACCGGGCTGGTGATCGTTTTCGCCTCGATCCTGATGCTGATGGCGACGATCGAGCCCGAGCTCGACAACAGCTCGTTCCTGATCGCGATGGGCGTGCTCGGGATCGGCATGGGCCTGATCGTCTCCCAGCTCGGCAACGTGGTTCAGTCGGCCGTCGGCGATGACGATCGCAGCGAGGCCGGGGGGTTGCAGAGCACTTCGCAGCAACTCGGCTCCTCGTTGGGCACCGCGCTGCTCGGCGCGATCGTGATCACCGGCCTGATCGCCGCCTTCACCGCCAACGTCGCAGACGATGCGCGCATCTCCAGCGACGTCCAGGGCCAGCTCGAAGTGAAGCTGAGCGCGGGGGGGAGCTTCGTCTCTTCGGAAGAGGTGCGGGCGGGCGCCACCGCGGCCGGGGTCGACCCCGCCACCACCGATGCCCTGGTCGAGCACTACGAAGACGCGCAGCTGAACGCGCTGAAGACCGCCTTCCTCTTCGCCGCCCTGCTCACGCTCGTATCGTTCTGGCCGACCCGGCGCCTGCCGACGCAGCGCTTCGACCAGTTGCAGTCCGGCCCCGACCCGCCGCGGCTCGATCCCAAGCCAGCTACGGTCTGATCGTGCTCGATCCCAAACACGGGCATCGCACGCCCGAAGAGCGCGCCGCCGCCGGCAAGGCCGCGCGGACGCAGGCGCCGCGCTCCAGTCACGGCGAGTGGAAGCCCGCTGCCGACCGGCCCGATCCGGTCGAGCTGCTCGAGAGTCAGGCCACGTCGCGGGTCGGCCAGCTGGTGCCGCTGCGCTACGGGCGGATGCTGGTCTCGCCGTTCACTTTCTACCGCGGCGCCGCCGCGGTGATGGCGGCGGACCTCGCCGGCGTCGCCCGCAGCGGCTTCGACGTGCAGCTCTGCGGCGACGCCCACCTCTCCAACTTCGGCGCCTACGCCTCGCCCGACCGCGAGCTCGTCTTCGACGTCAACGACTTCGACGAGACGCTGCCGGGTCCGTGGGAGTGGGACGTGATGCGACTCGCCGCGAGCTTCTCCGTCGCCGGGCGCGCGAGCGGCTTCAAGCGCCGCCAGCGATTGGGAATCGTCGCCGCGATGGCGGCCGAGTACCGGGGGGCGATGCAGCGGATGGCCGGTCTCGGCAACCTCGAGGTCTGGTACACGAAGATGGATATCGAGGCGGTCGCCGCCGGCTGGGAGGCCGCGGCCGGCGAGAAAGAGGTCGCCGTCTTCCGTCGCAACCTGGCGAAGACCCGCGCCAAGGACCGCATGCGCGCCCTCTCGAAGCTGACCCGCGAAGTCGACGGTGAGCTGCGGATCGTCAGCGAACCGCCGCTGATCGTGCCGCTCGACGAGCTGGTCGACGAGGACGCCGATATCGAAGCGGTGGTGCTGAAAATCATCGCCGACTACCGCGAGACGCTGCCCGAGGACCGCCGTGTGCTGCTCGACGGCTACCGCTTCGTCGACGCGGCGCTGAAGGTGGTCGGGGTCGGCAGCGTCGGCACCCGCGCCTTCATCGTGCTGATGCTGGGGCGCGACGGCGGCGATCCACTTTTCCTGCAGGCCAAGGAAGCGCAGCGCTCGGTGCTCGAGCCCTACGCGGAGCCGAGCGCTTTCGAGAACCAGGGCGAGCGAGTCGTCCAGGGCCAGCGCCTGACCCAAGCCGCCAGCGACATCCTGCTCGGCTGGGTCAAGGTGAAGGGGATCGACGGCAAGCAGCGCGACTTCTACGTGCGCCAGCTCTGGGACCAGAAGGGCTCGGCCAAGGTCGAGAACATGGACGCCAGGGCCCTCACCGCCTACGCCGAGATCTGCGGCACGACCCTGGCTCACGCCCACGCTCGCAGCGGCGACCGCGTCGCGATCGCCGCCTACCTCGGCAAGAGCGACACTTTCGACAAGGCGATCGCCGCCTTCGCTGAGACCTACGCCGATCAGAACGAAAGCGACTACGCGGAGCTGAAAGCGGCAGCCGACGAGGGGCGGATAGAAGTACGGGTGCCGTGATCCTCGCCGCCGCCTCGCCGTCGATTGTCGCTGCGATCATCGCGGCGACTGCCTCCTTGGTGGTGGCGATCGTCACGGCCGTGTTTACGCGGCGACAAAGCGTCGCCCTCAAGAAACTGGAGGCAGCGCAGGCCGAGGACAACGCGCGGATCGCCTACAACTACGAGGCCCGCAAGCGCCTTTACGCCGTCTGCGAGCCGCTGCTCTTCCAGGCGATGGAGCAGGCCGAGGATGCTCGCTCGCGAATCTGCAGCCTGGCCAAGGCCGCGCGCACGGGCAACCTGAGGGCGGACGGCAGCGGCTGGCTATCCCAGTTGGACGCGTATTACTTCAAATCCACCGTCTACAGCCTGCTGGCGCCGATCACTACGTTCAGCATCCTGCAGCGCCGGCTAACCACGATCGACCTCGGCCTCGACACCGCTGTCCGCGCCAAGTACGAGATGCTTAAGCTGGTCTTCTTCTCGTTCTCGAAGGACTGGGAGCTTGCTGAATGTGGCGGCGCCTCGGGCAAGCTCGAGTACGACCGCAACAAGACCGACCTCGGCGAGCCGAACCGCGAGGAGCTGCTGCGCGACTCTCCTCAGGAGCACGCGCCCCAGGGTCTCTACCGAGGGATGATCTACGTCGTCGCCGAAGCGTTGATCTCAAAAACGGGGGAGTCGACGAACGCCTCCGACGCCGCGCTGGTGCCGGAGCGATGCATGACCTTCGGCGAGTTCCAGCGCGAGTGGGACCGGGCGGAGTCCGAGCGGTTCTCGCCAGTGACGCCGGTGTCCGATCGGCACCAGTTCCAGTCGCAGGCGCAGTCGGCGATGGTGCCGGTTTTCGACAGCCTCGCCGACCTGTTCGCCGATTTTCACCCCGAGCGCAAGCCCGTGCTCTGGCGCGTGCTGCTCAGCCAGCACCTCCTCTACCAGGCGCTGGCGAGCGGCAAGCCACGCCTCATCCCGTTGACAGAGGAGGAGATCGAGAGTTTCGACTGGCGTGTCGACGCTGCCGACGGTGAGGACTTCAGAAAGCCGCTGAGCATCGCCGAAAGATTTGTCGGCGAGCAGCTGGCTGCACTGCGAAAGCGCCTCGGGCAGTGAGCCGGGAGCTGGTTTTCGGGTCAACCTCGAGGAGCCTCGCGGGTCATCTGTTCTCGCCCTCCGAGCGCGAGCGGAGTGGCGCGGGGATTCTCTTCATCCATGGCCTGGGCAGCGACCAGCGTGGATATCACCGCCGGGCGGAAGCGGCGGCGGAGCGCCTCGGCGCGACCTGCCTGACCTTTGACCTGTCGGGGCACGGCGGCAGCGGCGAGCCGGGCGAGCAGTTCTCGCCGCGCGATCATCTCGACGACGCCGTAGCCGCCTTCGACACGCTGCTGGACTCGGGCGAGGTCGAGGCGGAGCGCGTCGGCGTCTGCGCGGCGAGCTACGGGGCTTATATCGCCGCGCTGCTGATCTCGATTCGCACGGTCAAGAGCCTGCTGCTCCGCGCCCCCGCGCTGTACCCGGATCGTTGTTTGGATCGCAAGGACGGGGCGAGGCAGTCCAGCCTCGAGGCGGCCAGCGACTCAGCCGCCCTGCGCGGCGTCGCCGATTACGACGGCCCGATCATGGTCGTCGAGTCAGAGCGCGACGAGATCATTCCCCGGTCGATCGTTGAGGCCTATCTCGAGGTCTGCAGGGACGGGCGACACGAGGTGATACCCGAGGCCGGGCACCGCCTCGCCAAGGAGAGGTGGCAGGTGATGTTCATCGAGATCCTCGTCAGCTGGTTCGGAGGCACTGCGCTGTAACAACTCGCCCGGCAGTACCTCTGCAGCGCAGATGTCCCCCCGCCCAAACGCCGCCCTGGCAAGATGGCGGCATGGAGCGCGTACTTGGAATCGGCGGCTACTTCATGCGCGCCGCCGACCCGGTGGCCCTGGGCGCGTGGTATCGCGATTGCCTGGGCCTGGACGCCGATGAGAACGGCCTGTGGCGTCAGGAAGCGGGGCCGACGGTGTTCGCCACGTTCGAGTCCGAGACCGACTACTTCGGGCCCCGTACCCAGCAGGCGATGATCAACTTCCGGGTCCGCGACCTCGACGCGATGCTCGCGCAACTGCGCGCCAAGGGAGCAGACGTGGCTGAAGGGACGCAGGACATGGAGGGGGTAGGTCGATTCGGCTGGGTCACAGATCCCGAGGGCAACCGGATCGAGCTGTGGCAGCCCGCCTGATAACGCCTCGATCGAACGCGAAAACCCCCGACTTGCGGGGGCTTCCGAGTGCGGCTGAATGGAGTCGAACCATCATGGGTGTTCCCCGCAAGGCCCTCAAGCTGAACAGACACCGCAGCGTAGAGCGGAAAACGACCTGTAGAGCTAAATCTTGTCCGGCTGTTTCCGGTTGAAACCGGCTATCTCGGGGGCTGACTGGCGCACCGCTGGCGCACCAGCGTCTGTCTCGACGGCTCTCATTCGTCCGGGAAGATTGCCTGGGCGCGCGAAGCGGCCTCGATGATCGCAGCGGCATCAAGATCCGAGCGAGTCAGCGGAATCTTGGCCGCTGGCCACTCGCAGGCGAACTCCAATGGTCCGGGCGGTGGAAGCGGCCAAATCCAGAAGGTGTGATGCCACTGGCCTTCTCCGCTGCTACCACGTCCACCGCTCATCACCGGCGACTTCGGCGACGATCCGAACTCCCCATCCCAGTCAAAGCGGCCATTCGTGTTGGTGACCTTGGTTCCGTCGGCGAATTGAAAGCCGAGTCGTAGCTGCCCCGGTGGAATCTCGCCAGTGTCCTGGGCGCGGTAGTGGTGATCGAACTGGAGCGGATCCAGATCGGTCCACTCGTCTTTCGCGGTAATGAAGACCTCGAACTCAAAGCCCGTCGGATAGACCGAGAAGCAGCCCAAGTAGATGCCAACCTCATCAGTCCGCGCGACCACGCGCTCGATTGGCACTACCGCCGGCACCACGCGGCGCGGCGGTCCCATCCAGTCCTCGCGCGGTGCGGGCTTCCCTTCGACCTTGGGCGGAGCAGGGGGCTCGAAGAAGTCGCTCACGCGAGCAGCGTAGCTGCTGGCCATCCGGCTACCATTTGGGGACCGTGACGACCCGCGAGAAGGCCCACGCCGTCTTGGACCATCTGCCCGAGGATCGGGTAGACGCTGCGCTGGCAGCGCTTGAGGCCGTGGAAGGCCGAGATGCCTCGGTAGAGGCAATCCTCGCTCGCCACGGCGAGCAGCGGCTCAGCCCGGAGGAGTTCGACCGCCACTTCGGCTCGCTGCCAACCGACGACGAGGGCTAAGTGGCCGAAATGCCGCCGGAGCCGGTCTTCCCGGTTGGCTTTGACGAGGACGCGTTGACGGAGGATCTGGAGCGACTCTCCGCCGGGGCCGAGAACGCGCTGCGCGAATTCCGCAAGGAGCTGCACCGCGAAGGCGGCATTGCGAAATCTCGGCTCAAGGTGTGCCATGACGAGGGTCAGGACGGCACGATGCTCGGTGGCTGTGTCAAGACCTATGTGCCCTGGCCGGACGGACGCTTCGGCGCCGTTTTCGTCGCAGTGACCCACCCGAATCGCCCAATGGCCCTCCGAGCATTCGCGCTTAGCTGCGCCGATTTGGCTTAGTCAAGCGGAGCCGATTCCGGCTGAGTCCGGTTGTCTCCGATGCGACTGGCGCACGACTGGCGCACCGGTGGCGCATGAAGCGTCGGCCGAAGTGCGTGGACCGCCCATACTGCCGGCCACTATGCCCATCGAGCCAAAAGTCCTCGCCACGCATATGGCGAAGCATGGCCCGTATTTTTTCCACGTCACGAGCGCCGAGCATCACGAATCCATCATGCGCACTGGCCTGCGACCAAGCAGCGAACTCCGCCGTACCGCTCGCGACGGCTTTTTCCGCCCGCGAAAGGGGCGTGTCTACGTCTGTGGCAGAGATCACACTCAGGAAGTACCCGCGAAAGGTCCTCGCTTGATCCTCCGCGTGGACCTCAGCAAGCTCGACCCCGCTTTCTTCGACACTGACGAGGACGTGCCGCGGAACGACGAAAAGCTTCGCGGGACCCAGGGCTGGTTCGCCGTGAAGTCTCCCTGCCGAGAACTACTTGATGACGGCACCGAGGCTCTAGGCCAAGGTGGACGTCTCGCCGCATGGGCTGAATCAATCCCGGAGTTCGACGCGCCAGAGTTCGCCGCCAGGTCGCTTTCGGCAGGCAAGATCGCCTACCGCGAAACGATCTCCCCAGCGGCGTTGATGGCAGTCACGCTTTGGAGCAAGGTCGTGGAGGCGTTCAAGAAGGGTGCCGAGCAAGGCATTGGGCTGCGTGATCTTGGGGGAGTGCCAACCGAGGAGATCAACACAGTCGAGTCTGAGCGGGCATTTGTAATCGCGGAAGCTGTGATGAAAACTGGACTCGCCCTTCTGGATCACCCTCCGCTCACGGCCGGCAGAGACCTTTCGGAGCTGGGCACCTATCGGCGACTCAAAGACGATATTCGTGACTTCGCGCGCCGGGGGCACCACCGCGGCTGCCAGGATCTAGCGTTCGCCTTGGCCGATCTGGCCCACGCGGTTTTTAAACACCGACGCACATGGGATGCGAATCCCTGCGTTTCCGCGAACGCGGCCGCCTGCCTACCGCACATTGCGGCAATGGACAGCAGGGCGGTCGCGCGCAATCTTGCTCATAGGGTCCTGCAAAAAGTTTCCTAGGACTGGACTAGCGCGGGAAGCGGCCCAAGACTGGGTTGACCGCGTGCGGTGAAGGCCAGGGCTGTCTGTCGATGCTTTTAGGCAGCAGCGCCGTGCGTACTGGCGGGCGCGGGCAGCGCGGCGAGCACCTCGGTTGGCAGACGCTTGCTTGCAGACCAGACCTCGACCGCCACGACTTCATCGGTTGCAGAGTCGTGATCGACCAGCCCCCACTCGACCTCCTCGCTCACAACGTCCGCAGAATCCCCGGTGGGAAGCCAGGCGATGTCGGCCTCTCGGTCGTAGTAGGCAAATTTCGCGCTCATGGACTCAGGATAGCTTTTGTGGACACAATCTCTCAAGAGCGCCGGCCGCTGACTCGCAGCGGCCAGGCACTGACGACGCAGGCTGCGCTGGTATCGCCTCCGGCTGGGTTGTCGTAGATGACCGCGAACTTGCAGCCCGTCTGATCGGGTGCCATAGACGCGCCAGTCCGCATCACCCCGATTGACCTCGCGGATCT
Organism: Solirubrobacterales bacterium; assembly: GCA_035605695.1. Lineage (GTDB taxonomy): Bacteria > Actinomycetota > Thermoleophilia > Solirubrobacterales > 70-9 > VRUE01. The sequence continues at coordinate 28,633 of DATNGZ010000020.1, forward strand.
CGTGTCCCTCACGAACAGCTTCCTCGACCTCGAATCGGGTCAAGCCTCGTTGCCCGAGTCGAAGCTCAGCATGGTCTGTCCAGATGAAGCGTTCGATCCCCACGGCGCGGGCAGCCTATGACGCAGCGCCACCACCGCGCAATCAACGCCGGCGCCGGCGAGATGTCGCTGCAGCCCGAAGCCGGTGGGGCCGGCCTCATAACAAGCCCGGGCTCCGGGCCATCGGCCGATCGCCTTCTCGATGGCCTCGTGGTCGTAGGGAAGAGTGCGCTCCTCGAGCAGCTCGTCGGCCCTCACCGCGGCGAGGCGAACCGAGCGAGCATGGACGTCGAGGCCGACAGTGACGGGCGTAGGGTTGGGCATGGTCGGCGACCTCCGTATGTGGCTCTACCGGGCCTACCCCGGCAACCCACGACATTGCGCGGGCGCCGACCACCTTCTTTCAGTGAACGGACGGCGCCGCCAGCGGGGGTAGCTCCATCCTGTCTAGGCTCCTCGGCATGGCTGACGCCGCCAAGCAGAAGGCACGCCGGGCCGTGCGAGCCGCGCAGGCGAAATTCGACGGCGAGCAGGACGCAGCGCAGAAGGCAAGACGCAAGGCATTCACCGAGGCACAGAAAGCCGGGCTCACGCTGCGCGACATTGCGCAAGAGGTCGGCTTGCACCACACGCGCGTCGGCCAGATCATTCGGGGCGAATAGCCCAGGTCTGGAGAGTTTTTCTCTCCAGACTGCTACCCTCGCGGCAAGAAAAAGCGGCCCCCGGCGGCGCGTCAACGCCAACCGAGGGCCTGACCAAAAGGAGCACTACCTCCTCATGGCTGACGAGAACCCTACGGGTCGCGGCTCCGCCGTCGCCCTCAACATTCCCGCCGATCAGGTCGGCTTCTTGCGGGGCCTCTTCACGAGCGCTCGCGCGGGAGTCCGGCAAGAGCTGAACGAGTATCCGGATCAGCTCAAGGAACCGGCTCGCCTACGCCGAGAGGACGCCGCCTACGGGCGGCTTCTCGCGGCGCTGGACGAGCTGGTGATCGTCCCCGACAACGATCTGCGGACCGTGCTGGGCGACCTGGCTCAGATCATCGACAGCGGCAACGAGCACAGCCGCGTCGTCACCGAGCACGAGGCCCTACACGGCTTGCTCGACCAACTCGGGGGAGGCGAGAACCGATGAACGACATCGCCGTCCAGTTCGGGACCAACCTGGCCCGCCGACGCAAGCAGGCCCACCTCTCTCAGGAAGAGCTGGCCGTCCGCGCCTCACTCCACCGCACAGCGATAGGCCAGCTTGAGCGCGGCGAACGGACTGCCCGCATCGACACGCTCGTCAAGCTCGCCGGCTCCCTCAACCTCCCTCCGGGTGAACTGCTCGACGGGATGGGCTGGAGTCCGGGCGGGACGCGCGTCGGTCAGTTCACGGCAGGCGGAGAGGGCTGATGGCGGAAGGGATCAGGAGACGGCACTCGGAGGGTTGCAACTCTCGCGAGGGCGGGCGCTGCAACTGCAACGCGGGCTGGGAGGCGTCGGTCTACCTGGCTCGGGAGGGTCGGAAGCTGCGCCGTACCTTTGACAGCGAGGCTGAGGCGAAGTCCTGGCGAGCGGACGCGATGGTGGCAGCCAACGCCCGGAGCTTGCGCACGCCCTCTCAGATTACGGTCGAGCAGGCGGCATGGCTTTGGCTGGAGGCGGCACGTACCGGTGCGGTGCGCGATCGATCCGGGCACCACTACAAGCCGGGCACCCTGCGGGAATACGGACGCGCGCTCAGCTTGCGCGTGCTGCCGGAGTTCGGAGGCGTTCGACTCTCCGAGCTGACGCGCGCCGACCTACAGGATTTCGTAGACCGGCTGCTCGGTCGCAAGCTCGCGGCCAGCACGATCCGCAACACGATGAACCCGCTCCAGGCGATCTACCGGCACGCCGTCCGGCGCGAACTGGTGGTCATCAACCCAACGCGCGAAGTCGATCTTCCGGCAGCGCGCGGGAGGCGGGAGAAGATCGCGACGGCGTCGCAGGCAGCGCGATTGATTGCTGCCGTCCCGGACTCGGATCGCGCGATCTGGGCGACGGCCTTCTACGCCGGACTGAGGCGCGGCGAGCTGCAAGCCCTTCGTTCCTCCGACATCGACCTCGGCCGATCCGAGATCACCGTCGAGCGTTCCTGGGACCAGTACGAGGGGCCGATTGCGCCGAAGTCGAAGGCGGGTGTTCGCACGGTGCCCATTCTCGCCGTCCTCCGCGACCATCTCGACGCGCGTGCGCTCGGGACCGGCTCAGATTTGGGCGCAGGCCGGACGAACCCTTCACCCCGAAGGCCATCGCGGACCCGGCCAAGCGCGCCTGAGCAGCGGTCAACGAGCGCGAGCGGGAGGAAGCGGAGTGGGAGGGACGCAGTCCCGACCTTCTCCCATCGCTCACGTTCCACGAGTGCCGCCACACCTTCGCGTCGTTGCTGATCGACGCCGGGGTCAACCCGAAGGCGATTCAGGAGTTCATGGGCCACGCCACCATTGAGGAGACCTTCTCCCGCTACGGGCACCTAATGCCGGGCGCTCGCGCTCAAGCACGCGAGCTGGTTGACGCCTGCATGAGCGCGTCCGCTCAAGTCGCGAAAGGCTCTTGCCAGGCGCGCTGAGGGTCAGACGATTTCCGCAAAACGAAGCGGCCGGAGAGGCGGCTTTCCGGCTTCCGCGCGGCGCCGTTCGGCGACGACTCTCAGCTCCTTGGCCGATGCCATCTCGTCCTCTGCGCTCGTTTCCCAATCTGCGATGACATTGGCCTTTTCGGTTGGAGCAGTCAAATCGGGGACGGCCTTGCCAAATATGCGCCTCGCAAGTCGGTGGGGGAGTTGCTCGGAGAGCCTTACGTCCCTCACCACGCGCTCGGCATCACGCAGCTGGTCACGGTATCGATGCAAAACCTCGTCCTTGACACGCTGGATCTGACTAACTGAGTAGTCCGGGCCATCATCAGTCCGGCGGCTCTCGGCCAAGTGGATGCGGATGACCTCTCGACGTGCCTGTTTGCGATCGTCTTCGATCCAGGTCCGCAGATCCTCGTCACGGTTGCGGATGCGCTCGTTGTTTCGCCGCATTTCGCGGGGCACGTTGTAGATCCGCTCCGCGAGTACGGTAAACAGGACGGTAATCACTATCAGCGCAACGCCCAACATCGGCCTACATGATGGCAGGCGATTGGGATGTGGACGCTGCTACCTGAGCAGCGTCTGACTGGCGCACCGACTGGCGCACGAGATCCCGGTGACGATTCCTGACTGGACGCTCTACAACGCGAAAACCCCCGACTTGCGGGGGCTTCCGAGTGCGGCTGAATGGAGTCGAACCATCACGTCCCGTTAGGGACACAAGGCCCTCAACCTTGCGCGTCTACCAGTTCCGCCACAGCCGCTTGAGGCGCGGACGATTCTAGATGTTTGGGGCGCGGGGGCGGTTTCGGTTGCGGCTGTCCGGGTTGCGCGGTACGCTTGCGAACAAGTGTTCGAACGATTCGATACTCGGCTGCAGTCCCGGGAGGGGAGTGAGCGTGGAGCTTGATCTGACCAAAAGGCAGAAGGAGATCTTCGACTTCATCGGCAAGTACGCCGCCAAGACCGGTTACCCGCCGACGGTGCGGGAGATCGGCAAAGCGGTTGGCCTTCATTCGTCCTCGACCGTGCATGCGCACCTCGCCAATTTGGAGAAGATTGGCTTGCTCCGACGCGACCCGTCGAAGCCGCGGGCGATCGAGCTGCTCTTCGACAAGGCCAAGCGCACGATCCGGCCCGGCAACGGCCTGCCGTTGGTCGGCAACGTCGCCGCCGGTGAGCCGATTCTCGCCGAGGAGAACGTCGAGGAGTACATCGAGATCCCCGACGTGATCGGCGGCGAGGAAGGCGACTACGTCCTCCGCGTGCGCGGCGAAAGCATGGTCGAAGCGGGCATCTTCGAGGGTGACTACGTCGTCGTCCGGCCCGCCGACGACGCCGGCGACGGCGAGATCGTCGTCGCCCTGATCGGCGACGAGGCGACCGTCAAGCGCTTCTTCCGCGAGGCCGACCACATCCG
>DATNGZ010000021.1:0-6960 GCA_035605695.1 Solirubrobacterales bacterium
GACCGGTGCCGAGGTCGAGGCGATCCTGATCACCCACTGCCATTTCGACCACGTGGGAGCCGTCGCGCCGGTGGCGAAGGCGACCGGCGCTCCGGTGTACTGCCCCGAGCTCGAGCGGCCGATGCTGGTCGACATCATGGCCTTCGTGCCGTTCGACGGATTCGGCCCATACGAGGGCTACGAGGCCGAGGAGAGCGTCAGGGGCGGCGAGGCGCTGGAGCTGGCGGGCCTCACCATCGACGTCATCGCTACGCCGGGTCACAGCCCCGGCCATGTCACCTACTCGCTGCGTGGCGAGGAGGCGATCTTCTCCGGCGACGTGCTCTTCCAGGGCTCGGTCGGCCGGGTCGACCTTCCCGGCGGCGACGGCCCTACCCTGATGCGCTCGATTGCCGCCCTGCTCGCCTCGCACTCGCCCGAGACCGCCGTCTACCCGGGCCACATGGGCGTCACCAGCCTGGGGGTGGAGCAGGCAACGAACCCGTTCCTGGCCCAGCTGCCGCAGTAGGCAGCCGAGCGGCGCCCGGCGCAGGTAAGGTCGCCGACTGTGGCGGGACACAAGTATCAGGCTCCGCGCGGGACGTTCGACGTCCTGCCCGACGCCGCGCGCGTGCGCGGCCGGATTGAGCGCGCCGCCACGGAGATCTTCGCCCGGGCCGGCTACGAGCCGATCGCCACGCCCAGCTTCGAGGACACCGAGCTGTTCGAGCGCGGCGTCGGCCACTCCACCGACATCGTCCGCAAGGAGATGTTCAGCTTCGAGGACAAGGGCGGGCGCAGCCTGACCCTGCGGCCCGAGGGAACGGCGCCGATCTGCCGCGCCTACGTCGAGCACGGCATGCAGGCACTGGCGCAGCCGGTGAAGCTCTTCTACGTTGGGCCGTTCTTCCGTCACGAGCGCCCACAGGCCGGCCGCTACCGCCAGTTCCATCAGCTCGGCGCCGAGGTGATCGGCAGCGACTCGCCGCTCGCCGACGCCGAGGTGATCGGCCTGCTGGCCGGGCTGCTGGCCGAGCTCGGCGTCCCGGGTGTGGAGCTGCGGCTTGGCAGCCTTGGCTCGCTTGACACCCGCCAGGCCTACATCGAGGAGCTGAAGGCGCACCTTCGCGCCCACGAGGGCGAGCTGGCGAAAGAGGTGCGGGAGCGGATCGACGCCAATCCCCTGCGCGCTTTCGACTCCGACGACGAGGGAACCCGGGCGGTGATGGCGGCGGCGCCGAAGCTGGTCGAGCGGCTCGAGGGTGAGGACGCCGAGCACTTCGCTGAGGTGCGGGCGCTACTCGGCGCGGTTGGCGTCGCGCACACGATCGACCCAACCCTGGTCCGCGGCCTCGACTACTACACGCGGACGATCTTCTCCTTCGTCTGCGACCGGCTCGGGGCGCAGTCGGAGATCGGCGGCGGCGGCCGCTACGACGGGCTGATTGAGCAGCTCGGCGGCCGCCCGACGCCCGCGGTCGGCTGGGCGGCCGGGATCGAGCGAATCATGTTGGCGCTGAACGAAGAGCAGGCCGCGCCGGGACGCGACGTCTTCATCGCTGTTGGCGATGAGGAGCGCACCGACCGATCGCTAGCGTTGCTGCTCGCGGGCGAACTGCGCAAGGCCGGGCTCTCGGCCGAGATCGATCTCGGCGGCCGCGGTCTCAAGGGTCAGTTCAAGCACGCCGACCGAATCGGCGCCCGCCGTGTGCTGATCCTCGAGCACGGCAAAGCCCAACTTCGCGACATGTCAAGCGGCGAGCAGCGACCGGTCGACACCGGCAACCTATTGGCCGAGATCACCGGGGGAGAGGCATGAGCGAGTTTCCATCACTTCAGTCCAACGGCTACCGCGACACCTGGTGCGGCCAGGTGTTGGGCGACAAGGCCGGCGCGGAGGTCCGCGTCGCCGGCTGGGTCCATCGGCGCCGCGATCACGGCGGGCTGATCTTCATCGACTTGCGCGACCGCACAGGCATCGTCCAGCTTGTCTTCCATCCCAAGGATGCGGGCGGCGCCTTTGAGCTCGGCCACAAGCTGCGGCCCGAGGACGTTCTGAGCGCCTCGGGCAGCGTCGTCCAGCGCTCGCCGGAGACGGTCAACCCCGACCTGCCGACGGGCGAGGTCGAGCTCAAGGTTGCCGCTGCCGAGCTGCTCGCCGATGCCGAGACCCCTCCCTTCCAGATCGAGGGCTTCGCCGGCGACGTCGGCGAGGACGCGCGTTTGCGTCACCGCTACCTCGACCTGCGCCGCGAGCAGATGCGCGAGGCCCTCGTCCTCCGCCACCGGGTCACTGCGGCGATGCGCGAGTTCCTCGACCGTGAGGGCTTCCTCGATATCGAGACCCCGGTACTGACTCGCTCGACCCCGGAGGGCGCCCGCGACTTCCTCGTCCCCAGCCGCACCCAGCAAGGCTCCTTCTACGCCCTGCCGCAGTCTCCGCAGCTGTTCAAGCAGCTGCTCATGGTCGCCGGTTTCGAGCGCTACTACCAGGTGGCGCGCTGCTTCCGCGACGAGGATCTGCGTGCCGACCGCCAGCCCGACTTCACCCAGCTCGACATCGAGATGTCATTCGTCGAGGTCGACGACGTGATCGAGCTGAACGAGCGGCTGCTGAGCCACGTCTTTGACCGGGTGGGCGGCCCGTCCCTGAGCCTGCCCCTGGAGCGCCTGCCCTACGACGAGGCGATCTCGCGCTTCGGCAGCGACCGTCCCGACACCCGCTTCGGCATGGAGTTGGTCGACCTCGACGACATCCTCGCCGGGACCGAGTTCAAGGTCTTCGCTTCTGTGATCGCCTCGGGCGGGACGGTGCGGGGTATCAACGCCGGCAAGCGCGAGATGCCGCGCTCGGCCCTCGACGGCTTGATCTCGCGCGCCCAAGAGCTGGGCGCCAAGGGCCTGGTCTGGGCATTTCGCGAGGCCGAGGGCTGGCGCTCGCCGACGGCGAAGTTCCTCTCAGCCGAGGAGCTGACGGCCCTGAACGAGCGGCTTGGCGCTGAGGAGGGCGACCTGCTGCTCGTCGTCGCCGACAAGCCCAAGGTCGCCAACGCCGTGCTCGCCCAGTTGCGACTCGACCTGGCGGCCGAGTTCGACCTCGTCCCCGAGGGTTCCGATTCGTTGCTGTGGATCGTTGACTGGCCGCTGATGGATGCCAACGACAACGGTGGTTGGGACCCGTTGCATCACCCCTTCACCTCACCTGCCGCCGATTTTGACCCGGACGACCCGGGTGGCGCCCGCGCCCTTGCTTATGACCTGGTCTGGAACGGCCAGGAGATGGGCGGCGGCTCGATCCGCATCAGCGACGCCAATCTCCAGGGCAAGGTCTTCGCCGCGCTCGGCATCGACGCGGCCGAAGCGGAGGCGCGTTTCGGCTTCCTCCTGGAGGCGCTGCGCTACGGGGCGCCGCCGCACGGCGGCATCGCCTTCGGTCTCGACCGCCTCGTCCAGCGGCTCGCTGACGCCGACTCGATCCGCGACGTAATCGCCTTCCCCAAGACCGCCTCCGGCGGCGACGCCCTGACCGGCGCCCCGGCGCCAATCGACGAGGTGCAACTGCGCGACGTCGGTCTCCAACTTCGCGCCAAGAGGCCGCCCGCCGGAGGATGAGCTTCTTCGGCCGGATCCGGACGGTCCTCGTCGGCCGCCGCCCAGGCCCGGGAGCGACGCCTGTCCACGTCGACGATCCCCGCTTCGACGACTGGGAGGTGGTGCGTGACTTCACCGACGTGAAGACCGCCCGCGCCTGGCACCAGGCGCTGAAAGAGGCCGGGATCGAGGCGGTGCTGACGGTCGACTGGCCGCTCGACCGCTTCGGTCGCGGCGACATCGCTCTGCGGGTCCTGCCGGAGGACTGGAGCGAGGCCGAGCTGCTGCTCTCCAACTTGGACGACTGACCCCTAGTCACCGCACCCCGCCCGGTGCTACGGTTTCGCCCGAGGCTCGAGCCCGTACGTGAGCCGCCTCACCGTTTGACCCAACACAAACGGCGCGGGAGCTGATCTCTCTCGGTTCTTTGGGACTGCGAGGAGGTTCCCACCCTTTACTTCAAGGGATCAAAGCCAGAGGCGGTACCGGCGGGCTGGAGTCTCTTTTGCGTTGCAGAAACGCGCGATTGAGCGCACCACCCGCGCGCCGCATCCGTTGAGAATCAGCGGCGTGTACGACGAGCCCGCCATTCCCCATGCCATGCATGGAAAACGGAGGTTTCATCCCACCGACAGGCTGATTGCGGAACTCGCGGAGCGGCAGCACGGAGTGGTGGGGAGGCGGCAGCTCGCTGAGCTTGGGGTCGGAAGAGGCGCGATCGAGGGGCGGCTTGCCCGTCGGCAACTACACCGAATCCACCAAGGCGCGTATACGGTCGGCCATCGCGTAGCCAGTCGAGAGGCCCGCTGGATAGCCGCCGTCCTCTCCAGCGGTCCGGACGCTGTCCTGAGCCACCGCTCGGCTGGTCAGTTGTGGCGGATCGTGGCCCTATCCGAGATTTGGACTGAACTGACCAGGCCGACGGCGTTCCGGTCGCGTTCTGGCATTCGAGGCCACCATTCGTCGCTTCCCTGGGATGAGATCACCACCATCGCCCGAATTCCGGTTACGTCGATATCCCGTACGTTGCTGGACCTTGCCGCCTTGCTCACCAGGCGCCAGCTTGAGAAGGCGCTGAATGAGGCCGAGGTTCTCAGGCTCACCGACAGGCTTTCGCTGTCGGATCTTCTCGAGCGTTATCCGCGACGGCGTGGTTCTGCGGTCCTACGTGCCTTGTTGCAGGACGGCCGAGCGGTTCGAGGGGTCACTCGCAGCAGGCTGGAGGAGCGGTTCCTGGCGACCCTTGAGGACGCTGACCTGTCGCGGCCGAGCCTCAATGCCACCGTCGCTGTTAGGGGCCGCTTCTTCGAAGCCGATTGCCTTTGGGCCGAGCAGCGATTGATCGTTGAACTCGATGGGCGGGAATCGCATGGGACGGACCTGGCCTTTGAGAAGGACCGTGAACGTGACCGGTTGCTGCTGGTCGAGGGGTGGCGAGTGACACGGATTACGTGGCGGCAGCTGCGCGACGATGCACCCACAGTGATTGCCGATCTGCGCAGGCTGCTGCGCGGATAGTGGTGGCCTCTTACCCTGTAGTGGATGAGTCAGGAGCTGTTTGAGCACTATCTGCGTGATGCCAGCCGTCTGGGCCCGGTTGAGGACGGGGCATTCACGGGTGCGGCGGGAGGAGCCGCCTGTGGCGACCTTTCGCGGGTTTCGCTCACGATCGAGGATGAGAGGGTCGCGCGCGTAACGTTTGACGCTGAGGGATGCGGGGCCACTCGGGCGGCGACTGCGGCGGTGGCCGAGATGGTTGATCGGAAGCCGGTGCTCGAGGTAGCTCGGATCGGAATCGACGAGGTCGATGAGGCGATCGGGGGGTTGATGCCGGCCAAGCGGCACGCGGCGCAGCTTGCCGCCGACGCGCTGCACCGCGCGCTAGCTCGGGCGGCTGCATCGGCCGAGCAGTTGGCGACGCCGGATCGCACGCGAGTGCTGGTCGCGATGTCGGGTGGTGTCGACAGTGCTGTCGCCGCGCTCTTGGAGCGCGAGCAGGGAGCGGAGGTCGTCGGTGTGACGCTGAAGCTTTGGGCCGACCCCGAGACAGACGGCGCCAAGGCGTGCTGCTCTCCCGAGGCGGTCCTGGGTGCTCGGGCGCTCGCCCTCTCGCTTGGAATCCCGCACCTGACCCTGGACTTGGAGGAGCAGTTCCGCCGCCGCGTTGTCGCCGAGTTCGTCTCGGGCTACGCCGCCGGCAGCACGCCGAACCCCTGCATTGCCTGCAACGGCGAGGTGCGGATCGCGGCGATGGTCGACCTGGCGACGCGGCTCGGTGCCACCCACCTCGTCACCGGCCACTACGCGCGGATCGTCGAGGACACTGACGGGCCGTTGCTGGCCGCTGCCTCGGACGAGAACAAGGACCAGAGCTACATGCTGGCGGCGCTACCACCCGCCATCCTCGAGCGGGTGCGCTTCCCGCTGACCGAGCTGACCAAGCCCGAAGTGCGCGAGATTGCCGCCCGCCACAAGCTCGCGGTTGCGAAAAAGCCCGAGAGCCAGGACCTCTGCTTCCTCTCCGGCCAAGGCAAGTCGGACTTTCTCCGCCGTCACGGCGGCTTGCGCGAGCGTGAGGGCGACTTGCTCGATCGCGCCGGCAAGGCGATCGGCCGCCATCGCGGCCACCACAACTTCACCGTCGGCCAGCGGCGCGGGATCGGCGGCGGCGCCAAGGAGCCGCTCTACGTGCTCTCGACCAACGCGGTCGCAAACACGGTCACGGTCGGCCCGCGGCGCGAGCTGATGGCGCGCACGGTGCAGCTCCACAACGCAGTCCTGCACCGCGCCGGGGGCAGCATCGACGCGGTGCGCCTGCGCTATCGCTCGCAGCCCGTGCCGGCCGCCGTCTCGGCGACGGATACCGGCTCGCACGCCAAGCTCGAGGTTGCCCTGGGCGAGGACTTCGCCGGTGTCTCGCCGGGCCAGACCGCCGTGCTGCTCGCCGGCGAGGCGATCGTCGGCCACGGCACGATCGCGGCCGCGTCCTGAAAAGCTCGCCGAGTCCGCCGTTACCCCGGGTTCAAGACGGGTTTTCGCGGACTCGCGGCTAGGCTCCCACCCATGAAGGCCAGCGACATCCGCGAGACCTACCTCTCCTTCTTCGAGCAGCGCGGGCACAAGATCGTGCCTTCGGCCTCGCTGGTGCCCTCTGCCCACGATCCCTCGGTGCTGCTGACGACGGCGGGGATGCAGCCCTTCAAGCCTTACTTCCTCGGCCGCGAAGAGCCGCCGGCACGCCGCCTCGCTGACGTGCAGAAGTGCTTCCGCACGACCGACATCGAGGAGGTCGGCAACACCGCCCGCCACCTCACCTTCTTCGAGATGCTCGGCAACTGGAGCTTCGGCGACTACTTCAAGGAGGAGTCGATTCCCTGGGGCTGGGAGCTC
>DATNGZ010000022.1:0-33317 GCA_035605695.1 Solirubrobacterales bacterium
CCGGGGCTCGCTTAAGGGCTATCCACCTCGCCGTCCAGCCACATTATGAGTGCGTCCTCGCCGTTGTCTCGGTAATAGCGAGGGCGCACTCCGGCTGAGCGGAAGCCGAGACGCTCGTACATCGCGATCGCTGGCCGGTTGATGACTCGCACCTCGAGGGTGTCACCGACCTCAGCGCCGGAGGAGAAGGAGCCTCACCACCCGGGGCTCTGCTGTGGTTCAACATCACCGGTGAACCGGCTTCTGGACACGGCAGCTTCGCTTACGAGGAAGTAGCGCTTCCGTAGCGTCAGTCCTCTAGATCAAGCGTGCAGGGACTGCACTTTCCGCCCGGTAGACGATCGACTTCGCCGTGCCGACCCCGATCTCATCCAGCCTCACCTTCGCCTCCCTCGGGACCACCTCAGCCACCCGAACGCGCCAGATCGAGAGGGCGCCGCGAGGCCACCTCAGACGCGACGTACCCGAACTCCGCTGCGTCGCAGCTTGTAATCAGCTCAAGCACGCGAGCCCTCGCGAAAACGCTCCAGCCACTTCATCGCAGACCCCGAGAGAGCCAGAGCCCTTTGCTTTAGCTGTCTTGATCATTCCGATCTAGGCCTGCACAATCTGATTGCGCTTCGCCGCGCAGTTGTCACGCTTCGTCAATCACCACAAAAGGAACCCAAGATGACTCGTAAAAGACGCGACACCAGGATCGCTGGACTCTGCCTCCTCGCTCTGCTCAGCCTCATCGGGCTAATGGCGCCGGCGGCACAGGGTGCCACGCGGTATCTGATCAATGGCACGCCAGTCACAGCCTCAGAAGCTGTTAAAGGTATATCTGGCGGACTTCTGCTTTTAATTCCCGAACTGAGCACAACCCTTAAATGCAATCTGGAAACCCTCGAAGGAACGATTTCGATCGAAGGTAAATCCGACAGAACCAGCACCTACACCAAATGCTCTGTCGCGGGGTCGACCTGCGAAGTCGCCGAACCTATAGTCGTAAAAGCAAAAGGCGAACTACTTGCGCATGGTGCGGGAATCTATGAGGTGCTGAAACCGTTGGAAGGCGAAGCATTCACATTGCTTAAATTCAAAGGCGCGGGATGCACGCTTCCCGGCGAAGTTAAAATGTCGGGCACCTTCGCGGCTCTCGTGGAATCCGGAGAAGGAACGACTCATCAAACATTCTTTTCTCCAACCATTAATGAATTAATCTGCAAAATCATATCCCCTTGTGGGGTAAAATTTGGAATAAACACCGCAACGATAGAAGGGCAGTCGCTGCCGAAACTCAATGGCGTCAATAAAGGTAAACTATGGGGCGTAGCTATCATGCCTGAGTTTACGGTCGGGAGTAAACCACTAGATGTGGTGCTCCAAGAACACAAACTCACCTCGGAATCGGTCAAAGCCGAAGGAGGCACGGCAACAATCAGCGTGCCAAGCTATCTGGGGTTTGGCTTTGTCATTGCATGCAACCAGTCTTCGGGAAGTGGTACGCTCGAAAAACTTGGTCGGGGGTCGGCAATATTTAACTTCAAAGAATGCGTGCTTACCGATGGGAAAGGTATAATACAAAAAGGTTGCACGGTCGAATCGGTCAAAGCCGAAACGTCGTTCCTGGCGAACGTCTCTGAAGGCAGCCCGTTCCTGGTCTTCTCTCCTCCAAGCGGAGAAGCAAAAGACAGCATTATTCGGTTCACCGTCAATGGTGAATCTTGTCTTCTTCTGACAGGTGAAAGAGTAATTCGCGGAACGACGATCGGATTAGCAAAAGAAGGTGAAGCAATTACACAGGGGGTAACCTTCTTGAAAAGTGCTGGCCTTACGTACGGTGTCGATTCGGCGTACCTAGAGACGACAGTCGGGCTATCGCTCTCCGGCGTCAGCGCAGGCATGAAATGGGGAATGCGCTGAGCGAGCACTCTTCGATCTTCAATCCAGCCACATTATGAGTGCGTCCTCGCCGTTGTCCTGGTAATAGCGAGGGCGCACTCCCGCCGAGCGGAAGCCGAGCCGCTCGTACATCGCGATCGCCGGCCGGTTGGTGACCCTTACCTCGAGCGTGAAGGGCAGCTTGCCGCCCCCCTCCTCGACGAGCCTGGCGATCAGGCTGCGGGCGACGCCGGTGCGGCGGCGCTCTGGCGCAACGGCGACATTCATCAGGTGCCAGACCTGGTCGTAGCGCGAGCAGACTAGGTAGCCGAGCAGCTCGTCGCCTTCGGTCGCCGCCAGGCAGATTCCGGAGGGCTTGGAGAGCTCAAGCACGAACATTGCAAGTGACCAGGGCGTCGGGAAGGAACGGCGCTCGATCGAGATCACGGCGGGCAGGTCGCTGTAGGCGAGGCGCCTGATCGAGGTCGCCTCCGTCACCTCACCGGGCTCGCTTGGAAGTGTCTCGCTCACGCCATCGCTCCGCGTCGGGCGCTCTCAGGTAGATCGGCTCGAGGCCCTCGTCGCCTCGCTCCGGCGCGGCTTCAGCGAGGGCGCAGATGTGCCGCGCAGCGACCCTGTGCACGGCGTCGCCGTCCTCGGGAACGTCGGCACCGACCGTCGCCAGCTCATTGCGGAATCGTACCGCTCCAGATCCGCCCGCTAGGGGCGGCGTCGGGAGCTTTGCGGCCCGCTCCGCCAACTCTGCCGGGGCGGCGACCAGCGGCGCCCAAAGGCGTTCTCCGGTGGGCGAGTAGAGCGCGGCGAAGACCTCACCCCGGCGGGCGTCGAGCACGGCGAGGCGATTGCGCTCGGGGCCGGCATACTCGCCGAGGGCACGGCCGAGCGCATCTAGCGTGCAGACGCCCGTGACCGGCAGGCCGGTGCTGGTCGCAAGCCCGCGCGCGGTCGCGATGCCGATGCGAATACCGACGAACGAACCTGGGCCGAGCCCGACCGCGAGCCGCTTGACCTCGTTCCAACCACCGGCCGCAGCCGCCGCCTGCTCGACCTCGACCAGCAGCCCGGTCGAGTGGCGCGGACTGCCGTCGGGCGCGACGCCGAGCAGCTCCTCGTAGAGGACCTCGCCGCCGCCCGTCGTCGCACAGACGGCTGTATCGGCGGTCGCCGTGTCGAAGCCGACAACCCCCATTTCCTGCGCGCCCCGGTCAGCCAGTGATATTGAAGGCGAAGGAGCCGACGCGCTTGCCTTCGACGAACCAGGTCACGCGGTGCTTGCCGGGAATGTTGGAGGTGATCTTGTTGACGTAGAGCGTGCCCTGCGTGGCAGGCTGGGCTTTGGCGCAGATATTTTTGCCAGTCGGGAACTTGACGCAGACGCTGTAGTTGACGTCGCCTTTGAGGCTTTTGAAGAAGGCGCCCTTTTTGGCTTTCTTCGGGCATTTGTGCGCCGGCTTCGCGTTCTGGGAGACGCCGCAGGCGACGTAGTGCTTGTAGGCGGCAGCACTCGCCATCACCGGTATCGCGCACACGAGCAGCGCCGATCCCAGCAGCACTGCGGCCAGCGTCTTCAGACCCTTCATCAAGCGTCCCTCCATTCGCAGAACAAGTTCGGTTCGATGCTACATGCACCGCCCCCATCGAAACACGTCTATTCGTGACTGGATGCGGCGGGGAGCTCGACCGTGCGGCCGTCGCCGCCGGCGTGAGCGAGGCGCACAGCGATGATCCTGCGGCCGGCCAGCTGCGGCTCGGCCACCGCAGGCCACTCGACGAAGGCGACCGAGCCAGGGACGAGGTAGTCATCGAGCAGCGCCGGTTCCTCGCCCTCAAGGCCTTCGAGCCGGTAGAGATCGAGGTGGGAGACGGGCAGACGGCCGCCTTCGTAGCGGTGGCCGATAGTGAAGGTGGGTGAGGTGACGGGACCGTCGATCCCCAGCGCCCGGCAGGCGCCGCGGATAAGCGTCGTCTTACCGGCGCCAACCTCCCCGCTGACGACAACCACGTCGCCGGGCTCGAGCGTCGCCGCCAGTTGAGCACCGAGCGCTTCGGTCTCGACGGCGGAGCTGGTCCTTGTCTCAGCCAAAGAAGTCAAGCTGGTCGGCGGAGGGCTCGGGCGCCGGCTCGTCCTCGTCGTTGGCCGCCTCCTCATCAGGCTCTTCGGCGGCAACCGGTGGTCCCATCGCGAGCAGCTCGGGCAGCGTGGCGAAGTCCTGGCGCAGCGTCTCCTTCACCGCCGGGGTCCGCAGTGCCGCCGCAGGATGAAAAAGCGGCAGCAGGAAGACCGTGCGACCGCCGATCTCATGCACCTGCGGTGCGCCCCGCACCTTGGTGATCCCGGCCGGATTGCCACTGAGCAGCTTGGTGGCGAAGTTGCCCAGGGTGCAAATCACCGTCGGCTCGATCAAGCGCACCTGCTCAAAGAGGTAAGGGCGACAGGCCTCGATCTCCATCGGCTGCGGATCACGGTTGCCAGGCGGACGGCTCTTCAGCACGTTGGCGATGAAGACCTCCTCGCGCGAGAGCCCGATCTCTTCAAGCATCTGGTTCAGCAACTGCCCGGCGCGACCGACAAAGGGCAGCCCCTGGCGGTCCTCTTCAGCACCCGGCGCCTCACCGACGAACATCAGGTCCGCGTTGGCGTCGCCGGCGCCGAACACGGTCTTGGTGCGCGTCTCGTGCAGCGGGCACCTCTCACAGGCCTTGACCTCCTCGAAGAGCGCAACGAGCTGCTCCCGCCGCTGCTCAGCGCTTGCCGAGCTCAAGCCCCGCCCCCGCCACGACGCGGTCCCGGCGGTTCCCCGGCCGCCCGCTTGCGCTTGGTCTCGGCAAGCCGCTCACCGCGAGCCGCTTCCCGCTCCCCCCGTCGCAATTCATCACTCCGCACGCCAGCTCCACGCGGCTGGCGGCCAGGGGGAGAAACGGGCGAGATTAGGCGCCGGGTCCGCTCCGACCCGCACCCAGGGCAAACCAGGCTGCGTGTCTCACTGGGCGCCAGCTCCTCAAAGCGGCGGCCGCAGTCCGGGCACTCGAACTCGTAGAGGGGCATCAGCCCGCAATCGTAGATCGAAGAGGCCGGAACCGCCGTAGCGCCGGGCGATCGTTCGCAATGTGCGAAGAAAACTTCATCGCAACTACTTGCAAACTTTTGATTGTACGAGAAGCTCGTCTGACATCGAGCGACGAATCGAGGGTTCATGAGCCACAGGCGCAGCACGATTGCCTTCAGCCTTCTCCTGCTAGCGAGCGCATTCGTAATCGTCGCCCTCTGCGCAAGCGCGGCGTCGGCTGCCGTCTGGACGATCGAAGGCAAAACGATGACGGAATTGGCGCTGAAAGAAGAATCGGTCACCAGCGCCGCGGCGCCGATCACGATCGAAGTTCCCAAACTTCTGCTCAAAATCGAATGCGAAGCCGAAAAAGGCAGCGGCAAGATCATCTCGACGAGCACCGATGAAGCGACGATGGAACTGTCGAAATGCAAAGTCGTGGAACCGAAAACGTGCGCGGTAAGCGAAGCGATCACGATCAAAGCGAAAACCGAACTGATCAAGAAAGGCGGCATCGTCTACGACGTCCTCAAACCGCTGACGGGCGAAGTCTTCGCCACGCTGCTGCTCAAAAACGAAACTTGCGCGCTGCCGAAAGAACTGAAATTGACCGGCAGCACAGCCGGGCAACTGGGGCTCGAAGAAGTCGCCAAACAGCCGCTGAAATTTTCGAAAGCCATCGCCGAAGCCGCCGGAACCTCGATGCTCGCCGGAACCTCGCCGGCCTTCGTCGTCGGCACTTCTAATCGCGAACTCTCCGGCGTCCACAAAGGGGCGAAATGGGGCGTCTGCGCACTTTGCGGCCTATTCGCCTTCGCCGCGGAAGAAGGCTACGGCACCGGGAACCCCGCCGAGCCGAACGTGATCCGATCATTCGAGGGCAACCAGATCAACCTCGCGACAGGCAACCTCGTCCAGGCACAGAGCGACCTCTCGGCCAACGGGCGAGGACCGGCGCTCGAATTGACGCGCTACTACAACTCGAAGCTAGCTGCGGCCGCGAAATCAGCAGGCGCCTTCGGCTATGGCTGGACCAGCACCTACAGCGCCAACCTCGTCGTCAACGAAGTGGCCGAAACGGTGACCGTGCG
Organism: Solirubrobacterales bacterium; assembly: GCA_035605695.1. Classification (GTDB taxonomy): domain Bacteria; phylum Actinomycetota; class Thermoleophilia; order Solirubrobacterales; family 70-9; genus VRUE01. The sequence goes on from DATNGZ010000022.1 coordinate 6,023, forward strand.
CAACGACAACGGCAGCACCGCTCTCTTTTATTTGGTCGAAGGCAAATACCAGGCGGCACCTTGGATTCAGGCCAAACTGGCCAAAGAAGGCACCAATTACATCTACACGCTGCCCAATCAGCTCAAACTGACTTTCAACAGCAGCGGCCAGCTGACCAAAGAGACCGACCGCCACGGCAACGCGATCACCCTCGCCTACAACGCCAAAAGCCAGCTCGAAACGGCAACCGACGGGGCGGGTCGCAAACTGACCTTTGTCTACAGCGCCGGAGGCCAGGTCGAAAGCGTCAAAGACCCGATGGGGCACCTGGCCAAATACACCTACGAATCGAGCAACCTGGCCACAGTCACGCTGCCGGAAGAAAAACTGCGCTGGAAATTTGGCTATGACGCCTCCCACCAGATCACCGGCCTGACCGACGGGCGCAGCCACACGACGAGCTTCGAATACGACGGCTCACAGCGGGTCAAACTCGAAAAAGACGCGCTCGAACGCAAACGCACGCTCGAATACCCCACCGGCACCGAAACCAAAGTCACCGAGCCCAACGCCTCGGTGACGGTTGGCGTCTTCAACAGCGCCGGGGAGCCGACCAGCCTCACCAGGGCCTCTGGCACAGCGATCGCGGCCACCACGAGCTCCGAATACGACAGCTCCTTCAACCTCAAAGCCATCACCGACCCCAACACCCATACGACCAAATATGGCTACGACGCTGAAGGCAACAAGACGAGCGAAATAGACCCCAACAGCAACGAAAGCAAATGGACCTACAACAGCACGCATGACGTCAGCACGATGACGACGCCGAAGAGCGAGACGACGACGTATACGCGCAACGCCGCCGGCGACCCGGAAACGATCAAACGGCCGGCGCCAGGCGCAACGACCCAGGAAAGCAAATTCAAATGGGCCGCCAACGGCGACCTCGAAGAAGAAACGGATCCGCTCGGGCACACGACCAAATTCGAATACGACAGCCGCGGCGACCGCAAAGCCCAAATCAACGCCGCGGGCGACAAGAGCACCTGGACTTACGACGAAAACGGCATGCAGATCTCAGAAGTCAGCCCGCGAGGCAACGAAGAAGGCGCGGAAGCCTCCAAATTCGAAACCAAAACCGAACGCGATGCCCAGGGACGGCCAATCAAGGTGACGGATTCGCTCGGGCACGAAACCAAAAACCAGTACGACGCCAACGGCAACCTCGAAGTTCTGACCAACGCCAACGCCCATGCCACCACCTACGTCTACGACAACGCCGACCAGCGCACCGAAGTTAAAGCGGCCAACGGCAACGTCACCAAAACCGCCTACGACAACATGGGTCGGGTAAAAAGCAAAACCGACGGCAACGCCCACACGACCAAATACGAACGCAATCTGCTCGGGCAAGTCACCGAAGAAATCGACCCTCTCGAACGCAAAACAACCCGCACATACGACACCGAGGGCAATCTCAAAGAACTGAAAGATGCCGAAGGCCGGACTACCACCTACACCTACGACGCCGGCGATCGGCTCAAAGAAATCAAATATTCAGAAGAAGCCACCAAACCCGTCACCTATACATACGACAAAGACGGGCACGTGACCGAAATGAAAGACGGAACTGGAACGACGACCAGCACCTACGACGAACTAGGCCGCCTGACTGAAATCAAAAACGGCAACGCCGAAGTCATCAAATACGAATACAACCTGGGTGATCAGATCACCAAAATCACCTATCCGAATACAAAATCGATCACGCGCACCTTCGATCTTGCCGGGCGTCTGGAAAAGGTCACCGACTGGCTGGGCAAAGAAACTAAATTTGCCTACAATCGCGACTCGATGCCCAAATCGACCACTTTCCCCGCGACTTCGACCAACAAAGACGAATACGAATACAACACCGCCGACCAGCTGACCAAAACGACGATGCTGAAGAGTGCCGAAACACTGGCCTCGATCACCTATACGCGCGACAACGCCGGTCAGCTCAAAACGGCGACCCAAAAAGGCCTGCCCGGAAGCGAAAAACTCGAATACGGCTATGACACGAAGGAGCGAATGACCTCCGGCGCAGGCTCTGCCTTCGAATACGACGCCGCCAACAACACGACCAAAGTCGCGGCCACCACCTACAGCTACGACAACGCCAACGAGCTGAAAGAAGGCGGCGGCACCAAATACGCCTTCAACAAAGTCGGCCAGCGGACGACCCGGACGCCGGAAAAAGGCCCCGCCACGACCTACGGCTGGGACCAGGCCGGCAACCTGATCTCGGTGACGCGCAAAGCCGAAGGCGAAATCAAAGAAATCAAAGACACCTTCACCTACAACGGCAACGGGCTGCGGGCCTCGGAGACGATCAACGGCGCCACGACCCACATGGCGTGGGACGCTGCCGCTGCGCTGCCGCTGCTGCTCTACGACGGGACCAACTATTACCTCTACGGGCCCGAAGGCCTCCCCTTCGAGCAGATCACATCGGAAACGGCCACCTATCTGCACCACGACCAGCAGGGATCGACGCGGCTCCTGAGCAACGCCTCGGGCGAAACCAAAGGCACCTACACCTATACGCCCTATGGCGCCACCGAAGCTCATACGGGCACCGCGTCGACACCTCTCGGCTACGACGCCCAGTACACGAACTCCGACACCGGATTTATCTATCTCAGGGCGCGAGTCCTAGACCCGACGAGCCCCGCGCAGTTCATGAGCCGCGATCCGCTCGAGGCCGAAACGGGAGAAGCCTATGGCTATGCGGAACAGAGCCCCGTGAACCAAGGCGATCCAAACGGACTGCAGGTAGCGGGCGCCCAACCGGCCACGCCCCCATATCCGCCGCAGCCAAATACTGGACTCAACCCCATTGTCGGGCTGCCCGGATGGTACTGCCAGTGGCACGGAGGCTGGCACTATCATCGCCAGTTTGCCAACGGACGATGGTTTGACTGGGCGCATACGGGCTGGGACAGCGCGGGAAACATCGCCTGGACCTTCATTCCGCCAGCCGCATCTCCCCCACCCCCTCCCGGCCCTTTCAGATCGATTCCAGGGCGGATTTGGGACAACATGAGAAGGCCATCGCCAGGGCCAGGCGGGGGCCAATACCCGCTCGACCGCACGCCCGGGCATTCGCTGCCTGGCGATTCACAGATCAGGCCCTATCCCTAGCTCAGGGCAGCGGCTCCCAGTCCCAGGCCTTCGCTGACGTCAGGCTCTCCTGGTCGAGGTAGCGCCTGAACTCGGCCAGCTCGGCGGGCTCGACGCCGTAGACGTGGTCGGGTTCGGGGAAGTGGTGGGTGCGGACCTCGTCGATGTAGGTGCGCACGCCGCCGACCATCTGGTCGTGGATGTCGGCGTAGCGCTTGACAAATTTCGCCATCCGCCCGGTTGTAATGCCGAGCAGGTCGTGGAAGACGAGGACCTGACCGGCGGGGGCCGGGCCGGCGCCGATGCCGATCACTGGGACCTCTAGCTTCTCGACGATCGCCTCGGTGATCGCCGCCGGGACCGCCTCGAAGACGATCGCAAAGCAACCGACCGCCTGCAGCGCCAGCGCGTCCTCGCAGAGCTGGATCGCGCTCTGGGCCGTCTTGCCCTGGGCCTTGTAGCCACCTAGGGCCGTTGCCGTCTGCGGAGTGAGGCCGACGTGGCCCATCACCGGGATACCGGAGCGGACGATCGCTCGGGCGCGCTCGACCGAGACCCCCCCCGCCTCGAGCTTGACCGTCTGACAACCGGTTTCCTTGACCAAGCGCTGTGCGTTTTGGATCGCCAGCTCGTTGCTCGCCTCGTAGCTACCCATCGGCATGTCGCCGACCATCAGCGGCGTGCTCAGACCACGGCGGACGGCCTTGCCGAGGACGATCATCTCCTCCATCGAGACCGGCTCGGTGCCGGAGTAGCCGAGCACGACCATGGCCGCCGAGTCGCCGACCAGAACGATGTCGACCCCAGCCTCCTCGGCGACCTTGGCCGAGGGGTAGTCGTAGGCGGTGATCATCGCGATCGGTTCGCCCTTCGCCTTCATCTCGACCAGGCGCGGCAGGTTCACCGGCTGGCGGCCGGCTGGCGGTGGCGCGGTGTGGGAGAGCCCGCCGGCGCTCATGAGAGCAGCACCTCGGGGTGGCTGTCGACGGCGTTGATCGCGTTGTCCTCGTCGACGTGGACGACGACCGGTGAGTAGGACTCGAGGTCGCTCTCGTCATAGGCGCCGAAGGAGGCGACGATAATCTTGTGGCCGGGGCGGGTCAGGTGGGCGGCGGCGCCGTTGACCTGCATCGTCCGCGACCCGGGCTCACCGTCGATTACGTAGGTGACGAAGCGGGCGCCGTTGTCGATGTCCCAGACGTGGACCTGCTCATTGGTGATCAGGTCGGCGCTGGCCATCAACTCGGTGTCGATGGTGATGCTGCCGATGTAGTCAACATCGCAGTCGGTCACCGTCGCCCGGTGGATCTTGGACTTGAGCATCTGCCTCTGCATTTGGCCTCCGTGTCAGCTCTTTCGGGTTGGAGCGTTCAAGGTTGGATCAGGACGTTGTCGATCAGCCGCGCACCGCCCACCTGGGCGGCAACGGCAACTAGGACGGGACGGCCGATTAGGTCGGCCACGGGGTTCAAGTTCTCGGCGTCGCGCGCCTCCAGGTACTCGGGCTCGATGCCGGCGGCGCGCAGCTCGGCGCGGGCCGCCTCGAGACCGGCTGCGAGGCCGGCGCTGCGGGCGCTCGCCTCGGCGGCGCGCAGCGCCCGCGAGAGCGCCGTCGCCCGCTCGCGCTCGCGCGGGTCGAGGTAGGCGTTGCGGGAGCTCATCGCCAGGCCGTCGGGCTCGCGCACCGTCGGCAGCACCTCGATCCGTACCGGGATGTCGAGGTCGCGGACCATCCGACGGATAACGGCCACCTGCTGCGCGTCCTTCTGGCCGAAGTAGGCGACGTCGGGCCCGACCGTGTTGAAGAGCTTGGCGACAACGGTGGTAACGCCGCGGAAGTGACCGGTGCCGCGTCGGGCGGGATCGCCGTCAAGGACGTCGGTCAGCCCGCCGCCGACCTCAACCTGGGTGGCGAAGCCCTCCGGGTAAACGGCCTCGACCGGCGGCGCGTAGACGAGGTCGACGCCGGCCTCGGCGGCGAGGCGCAAATCGCGCTCCTCGTCGCGCGGGTAGCGGTCAAGGTCCTCTCCAGGCCCGAACTGGGTCGGGTTGACGAAGAGGCTCATGACGACGAGGTCGCACTCGGCGCGGGCGGCGCGCAGCAGCGAGAGGTGGCCCTCGTGCAGGAAGCCCATCGTTGGCACCAGCCCAATCGAGCTGCCCTCGCGCCGGACGGGAGCAAGCGCGGCTCGAAGCTCGTCCTTCGCGCGGAAGAGCTTCACGTCGCCAGTTGCGTGTGAGGAATCGACGAGTTCGACGAGGTTCATTTGGTCCATGCCCTTCGGGTCACGGCCGCAGAGCCAAATTATAGGGATCGATCGGCGCCGTTACGACGGCTTGATCACAAAAGGCAGGTTTTGCATAACGAGCGTCGTATAGGCGCCGCTACTCGCCCAGCCAGAAGGCCAGCTCGCTCTGCTTGGCCGCGGCGTCTTTGCCGCTGTAATAACTGTCCTGCCAGGCTTTGCCGTCTTCCGGGCCTTCCCACTCCTTGCCCGCTTTTTTCGCTGCTTTTGAGCGCACGTAGCGCCAGCGGTAGGCGTTGTAGACGGAGATGATGTGGGTGGCGTAGGCGGCGGCCAGCTTCGGCACACCGGAGATCAGGTTGAGGTTGTCGTCGTTCTTGCCGCTGGCCCGCGGGCCGAGGTTGTGCGAACCGGTCATCACGATTGGCTTTGGCCCGAACGGATCGAGGACGACGACCTTGGAGTGGATCATCACCAGGCTGAGCCGGTCGATCTCTTTTTCCCAGGAGGAGAAGCGTTTGTCGATCTTGCTCGGCAGGACGATGTCGGGGTTCGCCTCGTCGAGCTGGCCACGATGGATCAGGTTGACCAGGGCGGGGTCTTTGGAGCCGGCCTCGGGGTCCTGATTGAGGATGCCGTGCACGTAGAGCGAGTCGCCGCCGTCGGCTTCGTCGGCGGCAACGCGGTCCATAATCGCGTTGAACAGGGTGCCTTTGCGGCCGGGGTTGAAGAACTCGAAGAGGATGCCGCGCTCCGCCGCCGCGATCAGTCCGCGCGCCTCGACCAGGTCGACTTCTTTGTGCACCGGCACGAACCAGGTGCCGACGCTCCCTTCGCCCACCCGCGCGGAGCGTTTGGCGGCGTTGCCATCGAGCAGTTTCGGCGGGAATTTGTCACCCGATTCCTCCAGCGCGTCCCACTCGGCTTTGTAGTACTTGGCGATCGCGGCGTTCTCGATCCGCAGGCCGTTGTTGACCTGCGTGCAGAGCCCGGTCATCGTCCAGTTGGTCGAGCCGGTCCAGGTCAGCTTCGGCGTTTTCGCCGGCTCGCAGACAACGAGGAACTTGTTGTGGGCGAGGCGACTGCCGGTGAACCGTTTGCGCACGTCGACTTTGGCCGCTTTCAGCGTCGCGCGCGCCTCCTTGTTCTCGTCCTCCTTGTGATCCGCCCCGTTGGCGAGGATCACGTGGGCGCGTGGGCCGAGGGCGCATAGATCCTCGATCAGCTCGGGGTCGTCGAGCTCGAACAGGGCCGCGTAGATCTCCGCTTTCGGATTCGCCTTGGCGTCGGACAGGACCCTGCGCAGCGCCAGTCGCAATTCGCCAGAGAGGTATTCGCGGGTGATGTTGCCCGGGGTGGCGATCATCGTGCGCAGTTGTTTGCCCCAGGGTTCCTCAGCTTTGAGGCGCCGCGCGACCGACTGGGTCGCCAGCACCCCCCGGTTGAAGTAGGCGAAGAAGCCGTCGCCGCCGTCGGCGGTCACCGCTACGGGATCGCTCCAAGGGCTGGCCTGAGCGGTGAGCTTTTTGAGCGAACCCGCTTTGCCCACCATCGGCACCACCCTGTAGCTGACCGTTTCACCCGAGCGGGCGAGCACGTCCGCCCAGGCGAATTTCTGAATCGGCCACTCGCTGCTCGGCCGGTGCTCACCGGGTTTGTGTTCTTCCCCGGCGAAGGGAATGAAGGTGTGGACGGGCTCCTCATCGCCGCCTTTCGGCTTGCGGTAGAGGGCGAAGCCGCGGCAGTCCGTGATCGCTTTCGGGTAGCGCCAGACGACGTAGGTGTCGTCGCAGTTGGCGTGGGCAATGATCGAGATCGGCTCGCTCATCCGCCCACCCCCAGACTACGGCGCGCCAGGGAGCCGAGCCGGGAGCGGGTCCTCCGCAGCGCCGCGAGGAAACCGATCGTCGCCAGGTAGATCACGGCCGGGCCACCCAGCGAGAGCAGCGTCTCCTCTATGGGAATGCCGGCTATGTGGGCGGCGGGCATCGTGGCTCAGTCGTAGGTGACGAGGGAGAGGCGCTCGAAGTGGAGGATGTCGCCGACCTCCTCGTCGCGCACGTTGGTCGGCACGACGGTGACGGCGAACTCGGATTTTCCGGCGGCGATCACACGTTTGACCGCCTCGGTTACGGTCACCACCATCGACTGGGGTGCCAGGTGGTGGACGGTACGGTAGTCGAAAGGATGAATCGGGCCCGGCGGCACCTCACAGTGGCCCTCATCGCCAAAACACGGTCCGTGGCCGAAGACGTAGAAGGAACCGGCGTAACCCGCGTCGAGCTCCAGCGGCGTCGCGGGCGTCGCGTCCGGGGCGTCGAAGAAGACACGTCCCTCGTAGGAATCACCGCGGTGACCCACCCCATGGAACTGAAGGTCGGCACGGTAGAAGTCCGGCTGGCCTTCCCATACCGGCACCGCGAACGGCTCGTCGGCTGGAGTCGCGTAGCGCTCCATCAGGAATCGACCACCCGGTTCGCGGTGCTCGCCGCGTAGTCGTAGCCGAGCGCGTGGGTGTCGAGCACGTCGCCGACCGTCAGGTCGAGACCGCCGCGCAAGATTCGTTTCCAAACCCCCGGCCGCGGTCCGCGGCTCGAATGTAAGGTCTGCCAGAGAGCCCAGAGCCGGTCGACCATTGTGTGGTGCGCCCAGAAGATTGGGTCATAGGCGGCGATCGCGACGATTCCCATCGAGCCCCGCACCCAACCGTGTACACGGTTGTGGAGCTGAACCTCGAGGGTTTTCGAGAAGTCGTCGAAGTTTTTAAGTTCGAGGATTGAGTTGACTTCGGCTTTACTGGGCAGGCGACTCGGATCTCCAGGTTCCCGCCAAGTGTTGGTAGGCATTCCTTCCGCCGCGGTAAGTTCAGCGATTCGTGGAGGGAAATCGGCGCCGGCGAGCGGGTTCAGTTCGCCGGCGAGGTCCTCGTACGCCGCCGGAATTCCACCGCTCGTACGCGATGCCGGCCAGTCCCACCAGGGCAGCGTTGCAGCCGGCACTTTGGTCTGCAGGGCGAGCTCGAGCCGGTATAGATAAGCGCGGTGCCAGGGCAGAAAGAGGTTGTCGTAGCCATTTTCGGGTGAGTGCTCGCATTTGTTCTTCGGCGCACCGTGCAGTTCGGCCCAGAACCAGAAGCCGTTCGTGTCGTGCAATTTCTTGATCGCGGCGAAGCCATCGCGCAGGGCTTTGAGCTGATCGGGCCGCAGCTTCTCGATGCTCTTGCGGTGACGAACGCGGGGCGTCGTCAGGATCGGGGATCGCAGCGGAGTCGCCATGACGGCCGCGAACATATTCCACGGAATTTAGAATTGTCAAGTATTGCTAAGTAAACACACCGGTATGCGGACACAGTTCACGAGAGGCTTACTTCGCCGATAGCTTTCGCCGGGACACCCGCCGCAATGGTGCCGTCGGGAAGATCGCGGGTGACGACGGAGTTGGCGCCGATCACGCAACGCTCACCGATCGTGACCCCGCTGGTGACCACACAGTTGACGCCGAACCAGCAGTTGGAGCCGATCCTCACCGGTCCCTTTGAGGTGAAGCCCTGCTGCGTTATCGGCGTGTCCGGATCGTCGAAGCGGTGGGACGAGTCGCCGATGAAGCAGCCGTTGGCGAACATCGTGTGGTCGCCGATCTCAATCAGCTCGAGCGCCGCCAGCATCGTGTTGCGGTTGAGGAAGCAACCGGCGCCGATCTCGATCCGCGCCTCGGGCGCCAGGGTCAACCAGCAGCCGGGCTCGAGCAGCGTCCCTTCGCCGATCCGCAGCCGCCTCTCGTCGAGCGCCTCCAGCGCCTCCCCCTCGAGCGGCTGGCGGATGAAGAAGCCGCCGCGGGCGGCGTGACGGGCCAGGCGCCAGCGTCGGGCCGCGCGCCGGTTGCGCTCATACCAGCGCCACTTCGCAAGCCACACCCGCCAACCTCGCTGTCCCGATCCGCTCATCTGCATGCGCAACCCTACGAAACCCCGGCCGACGGGCCTAAAGCGTGTCTATATGACCCGTTTTAGGCCCGTCGGCACATAGACTGCCGCGCATGGCTGAGCTGCGCGGTGGTATTGACCTTGGTGGGACGAAGATTCAGACGGCGATCGTTGACGCCGGCGGCAAGGTCCTCGGCGAGGCCCGTCACCCCACCCCGACCTCGGGCGGCCCGGCCGACGTGGCGCGGGCAATGGAGGACGCGCTGCTCGAGGCAGCCTCAGCCGCGGGCGTCGAGCCGGGCGAGCTACAGGGGATCGGGGTCGGCTCGCCGGGCGATGCTGACGGCAAGACCGGCGTCGTCTCGGGGGCGCGTAACCTGCCCGGCTGGGAGGGAAGCTTTCCGCTCGGCGAAACGCTGTCGAAGGCTCTCGGCACCGAGGTCCGACTCGGCAACGATGTCCAGGTCGCGACCGAAGCCGAGTTCCACCTCGGCGCGGGACGAGAGTTCTCCAGCCTGATCGGGGTCTTCTGGGGCACAGGAGTCGGCGGCGGCATCGTGCTCGACGGCAAGCCCTGGCTCGGCCGTGGCGCCGCTGGTGAGATCGGCCACATGGTCGTCAAGCGCGGTGGCGCCAAGTGCCCCTGCGGGCGCAAGGGCTGCATGGAGGCCTACGCCGGACGCGCCGCAATGGAGAGCGAGGCGAGGCGCCAGCACAAGGAGGGCACAAAGACGGACCTCTTCAAGCTGATGGAGAAGCACGGCAAAGACCGGCTCACAAGTGGCATCTGGGATCGCGCGATCGAACACGGCGACGACCTCGCCGAAGAGCTGATCGATCGCGCGATCGAGGCGCTGGGCACCGGCGTCGCCTCGGCTGTCAACCTGCTCGACCCCGAAGCGGTGATCATCGGCGGCGGCCTCGGCGTCCGCTTCGGCGAGCGCTACATGGAGCCGCTAACCAAGGAGATGGCCAAGCATCTCTTTGTAGACGAACGCCCGCCAGCAGTCCGCGTCGCCTCCCTCGGCGACCTAGGCGGCGCAATCGGCGCCTCGCTGCTTTTCGCCGACTAGACCAGCTTCTAGGCTCTTCCCCCAGGCCATCGGCCCGGCAGCTGGCAGCACCTTGGCAGCCATAGTGGAATGCTTAAAAGCTACAGAGCATTCGCTTCTGTAGCAAGCAACTACTAGGAGAAGAACGACATGCGACATAGCAAATCTGGGCCTAGACTCCTTGGGATTCTCTTTCTCGCTGCACTAGGAATGATGGTGTTTGGGGCAGTAGCGATCAGGGCTGCCTTACCCGGCGAAAGCACGGTCGGTAAATTCGAACTCAGCGAACCGGTCATTTCGGGAGCTGAAGTCTTAGCCACCACGGAGGGAACAGCAGAACTCTCTGTTTCCGCGCTCGGTATCAAAATTAAATGCACAGGTAGCGACGCAGAAGGCAAATTTATTACCCAGCAGGAAGCCTTAGTGTCGGCCAAATTTACAGGATGCAAAGTATTTGCAATTCCAGGAGGAGAAGAACTACCTTGCCACATTCTCAATGGAACTGAAAAAGACGTAATAGTGGCTACCGCAAAACTTCTACCAATATTACACGGAGGAGAATTATTCGCATTAGCCGAACCAGATTCTCCGGCGACAGCTTTTACTACAATAAAATATGAAACCGGGTTTGGTTGCCCAGTTCCGGCGAAACAAGAAGTCAAAGGTTCAGTTACGGCTCAAGCTCCATCAGTAGCCGGAGTCAAACCGTTAATAACCTTCAGCGAAGCAATCCAAAAATTAACCGGTGACAAACTGCTCTACGGAATAAACGAAGCGTTCGCCAGCGGGAGCGCAATCGTAGAACTGATCGGAATCTATAAAGGCTATGCCTTTTCAATCATCTAGCACGGCAGAATTTAATCCCGTCCGTCGCTTAGCCTGAGCGCACCAAGACGCAGCAAAGTTCCATTTCAAGCGCAGCAAGTTCAGGATGATGCAGAAGGCGACAGATGTCGCCTTCTGCATCGCATCAGATCCGGCCAGCAGCCTGGCGCTGCTGACGGGCGATCGCGTCGACGATCACTGCTAGCAGCAGTACGCCGCCGGTGACCATGAACTTGACCGCCGAGGAGAGGGCGAGCAGGTCCATGCCGTTGGCGATCGAGCCGATCACGAGGGCGCCGAGCAGCGCGGTCCATACCGCGCCGCGGCCGCCGAAGAGGCTTGTGCCCGCGATCACCGGGCCGGCGATCGCCAGCAGCAGCAGTTCGCTGCCACCGGAGCTCTGGTTGACCGCGAGCAGGCGCGAGGCAGCGAGGATGCCGCCGATCGCGGCCATCGTGCTGGCGAGGGCGAAGACCGCGACACGGATTCGGTTGACGCCGATGCCGGCCCGGCGCGCCGCCTCCGCGTTGCCGCCAACGGCGTAGACATGGCGGCCGAAGCGAGTCCGCCTGGCGATGTATTCGAAGCCGACAACGAAAGCGAGCAGGATCAGCAGCGCCAGCGGCACGCCGCGATCGGAATTGAGGATGGCGACGGCGACGATCGTGATCAGGGCGACTAGGGCGATCCGTATGGCCAGCGGCGCGAGGCTCTCCCCCGTCAGGCCATGACCCAATCGACTGCGGTAGCCGGCAAGCACCACGCCGGCATAGGCGGCGATCACTACCACGGCAAAGACCCAGCCGACGGTGTCGGAGTAGAAGGTGTTGGCGAGGCCGGTGATCTTGGGATTGGTGATGTTGATCGAGCCGGTCGAGCCGAGAACCTGCAGCAGGGCTCCCTGCCAGGCCAGCAGGCCGGCGAGGGTGACCACGAATGAGGGCACCCCGAAGCGGCTGAACACCGATCCTTGGAAGAGTCCGATCGCGGTGCCGGCCAGCACCGCCGCCGCGATCGCCAGGTAGGGGCTCCAGCCGTGCTGGACATTGAGCACGGCCATGATCGCCGCGGCGAGCCCGCTGACGGCGCCAACCGAGAGGTCGATCTCGCCGAGCAGGAGCACGAAGACGATGCCGATCGAGATCAGGCCGACCGCGGTGATCTGCAGCATCAGGTTGGTCAGGTTCTCGGCGGAGAGAAAGCGGTCATTCTCGAACTGGAAGATCGCCCAGATCACCGCCAGCCCGAGCACCACCCGCAGCGAGGCGAGATCGCCTTGGACGAAGCGCCGCACGGCCTGGGAGGTGGTGCTCGCGTCCTCCTCCCCGGTTGCCGCTGGCGCGGCACTCTCTGCGGTACTCATGCGACTCCCTCCTCTTCGTCCTTCTTGTCGCCGACGCCGGTGATCGCCGCGACCACGTGCTCCTCGGTGGTCGCTTCGGCCTGGAAGTCGCCGGCGGTGCGGCCGAGGCGCAGGACGACGATCCGGTCGGCTATCTCGAAGACGTTGGCGAGGTTGTGGCTGATTACCACCACGCCCATTCCACGCTCGCGCAGCCGCCCGATCAGCTCCAGCACCTGCTTGGTCTGGGGCACGCCGAGAGCCGCCGTCGGCTCATCGAGCAGCACGATTTTGGGCTCACCAAGGAGCGAGCGCGCCACGGCGACCTGCTGGCGCTGGCCGCCGGAGAGGGTCCCGACCTCGGTGCGCGTGCTGGGGATCGTCACCGCGAGGCTTGAGAGCAGCTCGCCGGCGCGGTGCTCCATCTTCGCCTCGTCGAGCTGGCGCGTGGCCCGGGCGGCCCCGCCCGTGACCACCTCCTGGCCGAGGAAGATATTGGCGACCACGTCGAGGTTGTCGCAGAGGGCGAGGTCTTGGTAGACGGTTGCGATTCCGAGCGCCGTCGCGTCCTGTGGGCGGGTTATCGAGACCTCCTTCCCGGCGAAGCGAAACGAGCCGGTGTCGGGCGAATGGATCCCCGCGATCGTCTTCACCAGGGTCGACTTGCCGGCGCCGTTGTCGCCGACCAGACCGACTACCTCACCCGCCTCGACCGCGAAGTCGACCCGATCCAGAGCTTGGACCGGGCCGAACTTCTTGCTCACGCCATCTATCTCGAGCAGGGCGGTCGGGGTCATCCCATCGCCTGGCTAGGAAATGCCCGCTTCTTCGCACGCCTTGGTGTAGGCGCTGGTGCAGAGTTCATCGGCGGTAATGAATTCGTCGGCGATCACCGTCTGTTTGATGTTGTCTTTGGTCACCGCGACCGGTTCGAACAGGATCGAGGGCACCTTGCCCGCTTCGTTGTCGAGTTCGTCGGTGACCTTGCCCTTCGGGATTTCCTTGCCGTTGGCCAGATCAACCGCGATTTCGGCGCTGGTCGAGGCCTGCGGCTTGATCGCCTTGTAGATGGTCATGTACTGCTGACCGACGAGGATTCGCTGCACGCCCGCGACCGTCGAGTCCTGGCCTGTGGTGGGCCTTTCTTCGGGATCGATACCGGCCGATTTCATCGCCGCGATCGCACCGCCCGCGGTGTCGTCATTTGCCGCGTAAACACCGGCGAAGCCATCCTTGCCGAGCGCAGTGATCGCTTGCTGCATCTCGTTCTGGGCGTTCGTCGCCGACCATTCCGGCGTGTCGTATTCCTTGGCGATCTCGACGCCGGCGGCTTCGAATCCTTTGTTCGAGCCTTCCTTGAACAGGGCCGCGTTGCTGTCGGCTGGATCGCCGTTGATCTTTACGATCGGGCCTTTGGGGCTGCCGTCTTCTTTCAGCTTTTTGGAGAGCGTTTCAGCCTGGAGTTCACCCACCCGTACGTTGTCGAAAGAGACGTAGACGGCAACTTCCGCGCCGAGCACCAGCCGATCGTAGCTAAGGACCGGGACGCCCTGAGCATCAGCCTTCTCGACGCTTGCCGCGGCTGAGGCCGCGTCGACCGGATCGAGCACCAAGACGTCGGCACCCTGGGTCAGGGCAGCTTCGACCTGGCTCTGCTGCTTGGACGGATCCTCGGTCGCGTTGCTATAGAGGATTTCGCAGTCTTCGCAGATGTCTTCGACCTTTTCTTCAAAGTAGGGGCGATCGGCAGACTCGTAGCGGGGGGTCTGGTTCTCGGGCAAGAGGAGGGCGATCTTCGGCCCACCTCCGCCGCTGCTCCCTCCGCAGCCGACCGCCACCAGAACGGACGCCAGCAGCACGCCGACGGAGACCAAAAACCGCCTTGAAGCCGATAGGGACATGAGCCATTCCTTTCACCCCTGCCCATTACCCGCGACCCTGCCATACCCGCTCGCGCGATCTTTCACACCTAAGGTAGCGCTCGCAAGCGCCTCCTACCAGGGGTTCGCTTAGGCGGCAATCGGCTCGCGGCGCTTGCCCGCGGCGCGCTTCTTCGGCTTCGCCGGCTCGACCAGCCCGGCGAGAAAGCGGCCGGTGTAGGAGCCGGTGACGGCCGCGACCTCCTCGGGGGTGCCGGTGGCGACCACCTCTCCCCCCTCTTCGCCGCCCTCTGGGCCGAGGTCGATCAGGTGGTCCGCCGTCTTGATCACGTCGAGGTTGTGCTCGATGACTACAACCGTGTTGCCGGCGTCGACGAGGCGGCCGAGCACGTCGAGCAGGCGCTGCACGTCTGCAAAGTGCAGGCCGGTGGTCGGCTCGTCAAGGATGTAGAGGGTGTTGCCGGTGGCGACCTTGGAGAGCTCCGTAGCCAGCTTGATCCGCTGCGCCTCGCCGCCGGAGAGCGTCGTCGCCGCCTGGCCGAGGCGGATGTAGTCGAGGCCGACGTCGTGCAGGGTGCGCAGGCGGCGGGCGATCTTCGGCACGTTCTCGAAGAACTCGACCGCCTCCTCGACCGACATTTCCAGCACGTCACCGATGTTCTTGCCCTTGAAGCGGACCTCGAGCGTCTCGCGGTTGTAGCGCTTGCCGTGGCACTGCTCGCAGGGAACGTAGACGTCGGGCAGGAAGTGCATCTCGATCTTGATCTGGCCGTCGCCGCGGCAGACCTCGCAGCGGCCGCCCTTGACGTTGAAGCTGAAGCGGCCCGGCTTATAGCCGCGCGTCCGCGCCTCCTGGGTCTGGGTGAAGAGCTGGCGGATGTGGTCGAAGACCCCGGTGTAGGTGGCCGGATTGGAGCGTGGCGTGCGGCCGATCGGCGACTGGTCGATGTTGATGATCTTGTCGATCTGACTGAGGCCGTCGACCCCGTCGTGGGCACCCGGGCGCAGCTTCGCCTGGTGCAGGCGGTTGGCAACCGAGTGGTGCAGGGTCTCGTTGACCAGGGTCGACTTGCCCGAGCCGGAGACGCCAGTGACGCAGCAGAAGACGCCGAGCGGGACGGTGACGTCGACGTCCTTGAGGTTGTGTTCGCGGGCGCCGCGAACGAGCAGGGCGCCGCTGGGCTGGCGGCGCTCCTCGGGCAGCTCGATTTTGCGCTTACCGGAGAGGTACTGGCCGGTCAGCGAGGCGGGGTTCTTGGCGACTTCCTTCGGCGTGCCGGCGGCGATCACGTGGCCGCCGTGTTCGCCGGCGCCGGGGCCGAGGTCGACGAGGTGATCGGCCGCCATCATCGTCCCCTCGTCGTGCTCGACCACGATCACCGTGTTACCGAGATCACGCAGTCGGTCGAGGGTCGCGATCAGCTTCTCGTTGTCGCGCTGGTGCAGCCCGATCGAAGGCTCGTCGAGCACGTACATCACGCCGACCAGGCTGGAGCCGATCTGGGTCGCGAGGCGGATCCGCTGCGCCTCGCCGCCGGAGAGCGAACGGGCCGAGCGGCCCAGCGAGAGGTAGCCGATGCCGACGTTCTCGAGGAAGGCGAGCCGTTCGGAGATCTCGCGCACGATCAGGCGGGCGATCGCTCGCTCGGTCTCGGTTAGGTCGAGCGTGTCGATCCACTCGGCGGCGGCCCGGGCCGACATCGCGCTGTACTCGGCGATGCTGATGCCACCGATCTTGACCGCGAGACTCTCGGGCCGCAGGCGGGCGCCTTTGCAGTCAGGACAGGGCTGCTCGGCCATATAGCTCTCGATCCGCTCGCGGTTGGTCTCCGAGTCGGTCTCTTCGTAGCGGCGCTCAAGGTTGTTGACGATCCCCTCGAAGCGGACCTTGTAGGAGCGCTTGCGGCCGAAGCGGTTGGTGTAGGTGACCTGGTGGCGGTCGTTACCAGTGCCGTAGAGGAAGATCTCTTTGTCCGATTTCTTCAACTTCGCCCAGGGCTTATTTGCGTCGACGCCGTTCTCCTCGGCAACCGCCGCAATCAGCCGCTTCCAATAAGCGGTGATGCCGCGGTTCCAGGGCTGCAGGGCGCCCTCGGCCAGTGAGAGCGTCGGGTCGGGGACGACCAGCTCGGGGTCGATCACGCGCTGGAAGCCGAGGCCGTGGCAGCGCTCGCAGGCACCATGCGGCGAGTTGAAGGAGAAGATCCGCGGCTCCAGCTCGGGGATCGAGGTGCCGCACTCAAGGCAGGCGAACTGCTCGGAGAAGAGCAGCGGCTCGGCTTTCGCGTCATCGACCAGCTCGACTTCGACCAGACCTGCAGCAAGACCGGCCGCGGCCTCGACCGACTCCGAGAGCCGCCGCCGTAGGTCGGGCTTCATCACCAGCCGGTCCACGACCACTGAGACGTCGTGTTTGAATTTCTTGTCGAGGACAATCTCCTCGTCGAGCCGGCGCAGCTCGCCGTCGACCTCAACCCGCGAGTAGCCCTCGAGGCGCAGCTGCTCGAAGAGCTTGCCGTACTCGCCTTTGCGCCCGCGCACGACCGGCGCCATCACCATGAATTTCGTCCCCTCCTCGAGGGTCATCAGCCGGTCGACGATCTGCTCTTGGGTCTGGCCGGTGATCTCCGCCCCGCACTGGGGGCAGTGCGGAACGCCGATCCGCGCCCAGAGCAGCCGCAGGTAGTCGTGGATCTCGGTGACGGTGCCCACCGTCGAGCGCGGGTTGCGCGAGGTCGTCTTCTGATCGATCGAGATTGCCGGCGAGAGCCCCTCGATCGAGTCCACGTCGGGCTTCTCCATCAGTCCAAGGAACTGGCGCGCGTAGGCCGAGAGCGACTCGACGTAGCGCCGCTGTCCCTCGGCATAAATCGTGTCGAAGGCAAGGCTCGACTTACCGGAGCCGGAAAGCCCGGTGATCACAATCAGCGCGTCGCGCGGTAGCTCAACGTCAATGTCCTTGAGGTTGTGCTCCCGCGCTCCCGAGATGACGATTCGCTCAGAAGCGGCCACTTAGAACGATTCTACGCACCCGAACAGATGTTCCCCCACCTCTACCCTCGATGCGGTCGTATTTCTTTCCGTTATCCGGAGAAAAATACGACCGCAAGGTCACTGGGGGGCGAATTTAGCTGTGGTCGCACTTATCTCCGGTATGCGGAAGGAAGTACGACCCCACGGGGAGTTGGCGGACTTGGCCGCTGTGCAGCAGGGGGTCGTTTCGCATGCTCAACTGAGGGATCTGGGTTACTCAACTGGGGCAATTGCGCGTGGCCTAGAAGCAAAGCGCCTGCATCGACTTCACCGAGGCGCCTATGCGCTTGGCCACTCGAACGTATCGCGGCATGGCCAATGCTTGGCAGCGACACTTTCCTGTGGTCGCGACGCCGTGGTCAGCCACGGATCAGCGGCCTGGCTCTGGGGGCTGTCTGCGCGTTGGCCAGACCCTCCTCATGTGACGACACCGATCCGAGGCCACTCCAGAAAGACCATCCGCCTTCACCACTCGACGATCCTCGAGGAAGAAGACCGAACCCTCGTCGAACGAGTACCGACGACAGCCGTACCTCGCACGTTGATGGACCTTGCCATCTCCTCCCCGCAAAAGTACGTGGAAAGCATGCTCGAGAAGGCAGAGCGACTGGGACTGCTCGAGGTTGACGCTATCGACTCTCTCGCTGCCCGCAGCGGCCGTCACCTCGGCCGCAAGCGGCTACTCGCCGCCACCGCGATCTATCGAGATCCGGCCATGACACGAGCTCGAACAGAACGTCTTTTCATCGCCCTTGTGCGCCGAGCAGGTCTGCCGAGGCCCGCGATCAACTACTTCATTGCCGGACACGAGATCGACGCCTATTGGGAGCGAGAGCGATTTGCCGTCGAACTCGACGGCTACGCGGCCCATGGCACCAGAGCCGCTTTTGAGCGCGATCCAGTTCGAATCGAGAAGCTCAAGCTGGCGGGAATAGACGCGATCCGCGTCACCGCTAGGCGTATCGAACGCGAACCAGACCAAGTCGCCGTTACGCTTCGCTCGCTACTCGCCCAGCGCCGGCACATCCTCCATGCATAGGCCTGGGGCGATCAGCCAGACACTCATAGCACTGTGCGGTCGTATTTCTTTACGGATAGCGGAAATAAATACGACCGCATGCGCGCTGAGGGGTCGGTCAGTAGAGGGCGGTGGCTAGGCGGCGGCGGTAGTTCGCTGCGGTTGGGCTGCCCTGTGGGAGCTCGGTGAGGATGCCTATTACGGCTTGGCGTAGTTGCTCTCGGGTGTCGACATCGGCCTCTGGCATCGCCTCCAGCAGGCCGTCCAGGGCGATTTCGCGGTCGCCGCGGTCTAGAGACTTGAAGGCCTCAATACCCACGTCCGCCTTGGCCAAGGCGATTCGGGCGGCGATTCCTTTGGCGGCGAAGTCGCTTTCGTGGGCCTTGACCGCCTCGAGCGCATCCTCCTCTGCCCCGCGCTCGAGGCGCTTGCGGGCCAGGGCTACGGCGATGTCGGCGCGGCGCGGCTCCAGTTCGGCGGCCTCGCGCAGGGAGAGCTCGTCGCCGGCCGCGAGCAGCTCGTCGGCTCGCGATGGGACCAGGGAATCGAAGAGCTCCTCGACCTTTGCCTTCGGCACCGCGCCGACGAACTCGTTGACCACGGCGCCGTCGCGGAAGGCCTTGACAGCCGGGATGCCCTGCACCCCGTAGCGAGCGGCCAGCGCCTTGTTGGCGTCGACGTCGACCTTGGCGAGCACGACCTGGCCGTCGCGGGCGGCCTCCGCTTCCTCCAATGCCGGCGTCAGCGTGCGGCATGGCCCGCACCACTCGGCCCAGAAATCGACCACAACCGGGAGCTGGCGCGAGCGCTCGATCACATCTTTCTCGAACTCCGCCTCGTTGACATCGACCGCCATGCCCGCAGATTAGTTAAGCCACCTTGCGTATCGTCCCGAGCGCGGTAGCGTGGACTTTGGGCAGGGTCAGCCCAATCGAGGAGGAGACATGTCGAATGTCGACACCGCCCGGTCCGCCTATGAGGCCTTCGGCCGCGGCGACCTGGATGCCCTGAAAGAGATGCTGTCCGAGGACGGCACCTGGTACACGTCTGAGGAATTGCCGCTTGGAGGTGAGACTCAAGGTCGCGACGCGATCATCGGCGACTTCGCCCAGATCCCCAACTACTGGTCATCGTTCAGCGTTGAGCCCGAAGAGTTCATCGACGGGGGCGACTGGGTCGTGGTGCGCGGAACCCAGCGGGCGGGCAATGACAGCGGCAGCTTCGAGGCGCCGTTCGCCCACCTGATGAAGTTCGCCGACGGCAAGATCACGCGCGGCGAGTTCTACTCTGACAGCGCCAAGGCGGCCAAGGTCCTGGCTTAGGAGCCGCCGGGGCGTAGGTGGCAGCCCTACGCCCCGGCCCGCATCCCGTCGAGGTCGCGGCGCAGCTCCTTGAGCTCGTCGCGAAGACGGCCGGCCTCCTCGAAGCGGAGGTCGTCGGCCGCCGCCAGCATTTCCTCCTCGAGGGCGACGATCGCCCGCGCCAGCTCGTCCGGATCGGCGAAGTCGGCGGCGTGCTTGCTGCGGCGCTTGGCCGGGGCCCGGTCCTCCATCGCCAGGAACTCACTCATCTCGGAGATGCCCTTGCGCACGGTCGCCGGGGTGATCCCGTGCTCCTCGTTGTAGGCGAGCTGGATCGCCCGGCGGCGGTCAGTCTCACGCATTGCCGCCCGCATCGCATCGGTCTCCTTGTCGGCGTACATCAGCACCCGCCCGTTGACGTTGCGGGCGGCCCGCCCGATCGTCTGCACGAGGCTGGTCTCACCGCGCAGGAAGCCCTCCTTGTCGGCATCGAGGATCGCCACCAGCGAGACCTCGGGCAGGTCGAGCCCCTCGCGCAGCAGGTTGACCCCAACCAGCACGTCGTACTCCCCCAAGCGCAGGTCACGGATGATCTGGATCCGTTCCAGGGTGTCGATCTCCGAGTGCAGGTAGCGGACCTTGACCCCGTACTCGAGCAGGTAGTTGGTCAGGTCCTCGGCCATCTTCTTGGTCAGGGTGGTGACAAGGACGCGGTCGCCGACCTCGGCGATGCCCTTGATCTCGTTCATCAGGTCGTCAATCTGGTTGCGCGTCTCACGCACCTCGATCGCGGGGTCGATGATCCCGGTCGGACGCACAATCTGCTCGACGATCCGGGTCGATTCGGCTTTCTCAAATGGCCCCGGCGTAGCCGAGACCATCACTAGCTGCGGCACCCGTTCGAGGAACTCGCCGAACTTGAGCGGCCGGTTGTCGATCGCCGAGGGCAGGCGGAAGCCGTAGTCGATCAGGGTCTGCTTCCGCGAGCGATCCCCCTCGTACATGCCGCCGATCTGCGGGATCGTCTGGTGGGACTCGTCGACGAAGACGACGAAGTCGTCGGGGAAGTAGTCGATCAGGGTGTGCGGCGGGCTGCCCTCGGGGCGGCCGTCGAGGATGCGCGAGTAGTTCTCGATCCCCGAGGTGAAGCCGACCTCTTTCAGCATCTCGATGTCATAGGCGGTGCGCTGGCGCAGGCGGTGCGCCTCGAGCTGCTTGCCCTCGGCCTCGAGTTCCTCCGTGCGCGAGTGCAGTTCGGCGCGGATTTCCTCGACCGCCCGCTCCAGGGTCTCGTCGCGAGTGACGTAATGGGAGGCGGGCCAGACCGAGACGTGATCGATCGTGTCGAGCACCTCGCCGGTCAGCGGGTCGAAGTGCTGCACCCCCTCGATCTCGTCGCCGAAGAGCGCGATCCGGTACGCCGACTCGGCGTAGGAGGGCATGATCTCCAAGACCTCGCCGCGCACGCGGAAGCTGCCGCGCCCCAAAACCGAGTCGTTGCGCTGGTACTGCATCTTGACCAGCTTGCGCAGCACCTCGTCGCGGTCGATCGTCTCGCCAACTTTGAAGAGCTGCATTTTTTCGTTGTAGACCTGGGGCGAGCCGATCCCGTAAATGCAGGAGACCGAGGCGACGATGATCACATCGCGGCGGGCGAAGAGTGCCGCGGTCGCCGCGTGGCGCAGGCGGTCGATCTCGTCGTTGATCGAGGAGTCCTTCTCGATGTAGAGGTCCTGGGCCGGGACGTAGGCCTCGGGCTGGTAATAGTCGTAATAGGAGACGAAGTACTCGACCTGGTTCTCGGGAAAGAACTCGCGGAACTCGTTACAGAGCTGCGCCGCCAGCGTCTTGTTGTGGGCGATCACCAGCGCGGGTCGCTGCACGGCGGCGATCGTCGCCGCCATCGTGAAGGTCTTGCCGGTCCCGGTCGCCCCGAGCAGGGTCTGGAACCGGTCTCCTGCGGCAAGGCCTTCGGCCAGCCCGGCGATCGCCTTGGGCTGGTCCGCGGTCGGCGTGTAGGCCGGATTGAGTTCGAACTCGGGCACGCGGCTCACCTTAGCGAGGGACTCACCCGGCCTCGATCGAGCAGGAGTGAAAGACTGCCCCACCGATGAGCCGCTCACAGAAGGCCCTCGCTGGATTCTTCGCCTTTGCCGGGACGATGCATTTCGTCATCCCGCGCCAATACGAAGCGATCATGCCGCCCTCGCTGCCACGACACCGCGAGGCGGTGGTGGTCAGCGGAATCGCTGAGATAGTCGGTGGCGTCGCTGTGCTGGCGCCATCGACCAGGCGCTTCAGCCGCTGGTGGCTGCTGGCCCTGCTGCTTGCCGTCTTCCCCGCCAACGTCCACATGGCGGTCAACCCCGAGCAGGTCAAAGGACTCGATCTGAAGCGGACCCCGCGCTGGGCGCTCTGGGCGCGGTTGCCGCTGCAGCCGCTGGCGATGTTGTGGGTCTGGCGCGCAACTCGCGACTAAGGCGTAGGATAAACGCGCGGTTTTGTCTGTGAATGTTTTTGGCTGTAGCGCTTCTGTATTCGCAGACAGAGAATTGCCGAATGAAACCACGCGAGAGATTTGCAATCAATCTGCGCAAAGCGCGCAAAAAGAAAGGCGTCTCACAGGAGGAGCTGGGTTTTCGCTGCGATCTGCACCGCACCGAGATCTCGCTGCTTGAGCGCGGCGGTCGGGAGCCGCGGCTGGGGACGATCGTCAAGCTGGCGGGCTCGCTCGACACTACGCCGGAACAGCTCTGCGAGGGCGTTCGGTGGCTGCCCGACAAAGGGAAGTTTCAGATCAAGAAATAGGGCACGCCAGACCCAATCCCGGTAGGGGTTCCACTTAACTTTTTGGATGGGGACGGATTTGCTGACGCCTCAAGGTTGGCGCCCAAAAAGTACAAGACGTTCCACCCCTACCGGGATTGGGTCTTAGGGGAGGAACTGTTCTAGGAAGCTTTGGGCAGGGCCGAGAAAGCTTTCGGCGCTGTCGAGCAGCGAGCGGGCGTTTTGGATTAGTTCGATTGCCTGATCGAGCGGGATGCTTCGTACTGTGTCGCGCAGGGGCGCCGCGAGGAGGGGGTTGAGGGCCCCCGCTTGTTCGGCGTCGTTGATTGCGCGCAGGAGGCCGGCTCGGATTGCTTTGGCGAGCTCGGCGTCGCCGATTCCGTAGCGCTTGCTGAATTGTTCGCGTGCCTCCGGCGTCGCCAGGGCCTGGGCCAGGGTCTCCCTGCTTACTCCGAGCTGGCAGGCGGCGCCGTCTAGCGCTGAGAGTGAGAACTGCTCGGCAATCTGGTCGAGGCCTTCCGGGCTGCGCCAGGGCCGGTGCTTGCAGGGGTCCTGGGTCTTCGCCGGCGCGTAGGAGGAACCCCCTGCCGCAAGGTAGATCCCGACCAGGGCTACCGCGGAGACGATCGCCCCCACCACCAGCACCCGCGACCGCGTCTCCGCGCTCACAGGTCAATCCTCCGCGAGAGGCCGATCGGGATCAGGGCGAGCAGGCCGAGGATCGCCGCCAGCCCAAACGAGGGGCTGAAGGCATGGGTGGCGCCACGGTCGAGCTGGTCCTGGAGTTCTTCGCGCAGCTGGACCACCTCGGAGCGTTCCTCGGGGTCTTCGGGCAGCGGCTCGAAAGCGGCGCCGATCGTCGGCACTTTGCCCTTCTGATCTTCCAGGTGCGACTCGATCCGCCCGGCCAGGTCGAGCTTGACCAGGGGCGGCACGTGCGAGTCGAGGATCACTGCGGTGCCGGCGTCGACCGCGTCGCTGCGCTGCTGGGCGATGTCGTGGGTGAAGATCGGCGTCAGCGCCAGCAGGCCGATCACGACGCCGGCATGCCGGGCCGAGATCGTCCAGCCACCGTGGATCGCCTGCGGGGCGCGGCCGGCCAACGCCGTCTCAGTCAGCGCCGAGAGCACCAGCGCGAGCCCGATCCCGACCATGACCTGCGGCGGCACGGTCAGCGCCACCTCGGCCTTGGGCAGCAGCGCCAGGCCACCGAGGCCGCCGGAAACCAAGATCGCGCCCGCGGCGGCGCGCGCCCTCTCGCTGGCCACCAGCTGATCGAAGCGACTGGCGACAAAGGCCGAGAGCGGCATCACGCTGACCACGATCGCGGCCCCGATCGGGCTCAGATTCCAGCCCTCGATCAAGAGCAGCACGAGCAGGAAGAGGGCGGCGGCGATCGCCGCCGAGACCATCGCCAGCGCCAGGTTGGCGAGCATGTGCGGTCGGCCGGTTTGGCGCAGCTCGGTTGAGAGCACCCCGGTCGCGGCCTCGTGCTTGGCGACGGCGAGGATCGGCACCGCCGCGATCAGCGCGATCGGGACCTGGATCAGGAAAATCGACTGCCAGGAGACGAGCTCGGTAAGCAGGCCGCCGACGGCCGGGCCCAGCGCCGCCCCGGTGGCGCCGGCGGCGGCCCAGATCGCCGTCGCCCTCTTCTCCGAGCCGACCGTCGCCGGCAGCAGCTCGAGCACCGCCGTCACCGCAGCGGCGCCGCCGAGCGCCTGCACGCAGCGCGCCGCAATCAGGGTGGCGAGCGTCTCCGAGGCGGCACACGCAAGCCCGGCGCCGGCGAAGATCGCGAGCCCCACCGCGGCGGCGCGACCGGGCCCCACCCGGCGGGCGATGTGCGCGGCGGGCACGGCCGCCAGCGCCATAACCAGGTTGAAGGAGATCAGGACCCAAGTCACCCCGGCGACGCTGGTGTCCAATTCGCGGTAGATCTCCGGCAGCGCCAGGACGACGATCGAGGAATCGGCCAGCACCAGGCCGACGGCCAGGGCCAGCGCGGCGACGCGCGGTCGGGGGGCCTCGGGGTTCAGTAGCCCAGCTCCCTGCCGTACTTGTCGCGGTAGGCGCGCTGCTTCTCCAGCACCTCTTCGACGTAGGCGCGGGTTTCAGGGAAGCCGATCGTCTCCACGGTCAGTTCGCTGCCACCCCAGTTATCGACGTTGGTCGGGCCGGCGTTATAGGCGGCGAGCGCCGCGACCACGTCGCCGTCGTAGCGGTCGAGCAATTCGCGCAGGCGATAGGTCCCGTAGCGGATGTTGATTTCCGGGTTGGACAGATCGCCAAGCTTGAAGGTCGTGCCGCCGCTGTGGCGCTCGATCTCGTTCGCCGTTTCGGGAGTGATCTGCATCAGACCGCGCGCCCCGGCGCTCGAGGTGCGGTCGCTGAACTTCGACTCCGAGTAGATCACGGCCGCGATCAGCGCTGCATCAATTCCCTTTTCGCGCGCCTGCTGGCGGATCACGTCCTCATGGCGAAGGGGCAGGGTGAGCTCCTGGATCGCGTGATCCAACTTCCCCGGCAGCCCCAGCAACATGACGGCGACGATAGCGACGACGACCACCCCCGCGCCAACGGCAAGGCGCCGCCTTCTCCGTTTCCTAATCAGGCGACTTCGCCCCGCGCTCATCCCCTCAGCTTCGCGACCAAGGCGGACAGCCGCTGCTCCAGCTCCTCGACCGTGCCGTCGTTCTCGATCACGTGCTCGGCTCGCTCGGCCTTCTCGTCCTGGGACAGCTGGCGCGCCTCGCGCTCGCCGACCAGCGTGTGCCCGCGCGCCTCGGCGCGAACCCGGCGAACCTCGTCGGCGGTGACCACGGCAACCGTGGTGTCGAAAACCGGCGCCATCTCGCCCTCGAAGAGCAACGGCACCTCGACCACGGCGACATCTGCGTCGCCGGGCAGTGAGCCGAGCCAGGCGCCGATCCGTTCGCCGACCAGAGGATGAATCTGCGACTCAAGCCAACCAAGCTCATCAGGATCAGCAAACACAATCGCGCCGATCTTGTTCCGGTCCACCCGCCCCTCAGGCGCAACCTCCTCCCCCCAGCGCTCGGTCAGTCGGCCAATCAACGGCTCCGAATCGAGCAGCTCATGGACCACGGCATCACTGGAGATGGTCGCTGCCCCAAGTCGCTCAAAGGCAGCAAGCGCAGTCGACTTCCCAGCCGCAATACCACCGGTCAGCCCAATAGTGACCGGCAAAACGAGCTAGGACTCGGAGGATTCCTCAGCAGGCGACTCGGCCTCGCCGGACTCACCAGCGGCCTCATCGGTGTCATCGGGGGAATCCGGCCGCTCCTGCACCGATTCACCCTCCTGCTCCTCGCCGCTTTCCTCAGGCGCCTCAGCAACCGGCTCTTCAGCCACCTCGGCCGGAGCCTCCTCAACCGCCGGAGCCTCCTCAACCTCAGGAGCCGCGGCCTCCTCGGCGGGCGCCTCCTCGGCGGATACTTCCTCGGCAGCGGGCTCAGCCTCAGACGCCTCGTCCGCGGGTGGCGTGGAGGAGGGGACGTCGCCCGCAGCTTGCGAGGACGACGGGTCCTCCTCCGCGACAGGACCCGCGGCCTCTGGGTCTGGACCCTCAGCCGAACCCTCGGAAGCTTCCTGAATCTGCGCGCCGAGGTCGCCCATCGGCATCCGCTGCTCCTCGACCTGCTTGATGCTCAGCGAGAGCCGCCTGCGCTCCTCGTCAATCTCAAGAATCTTCACGTCCAGCGAAGCCCCTGGCTCGACAACCTCGCTCGGGCTCTCGACGTGGTGATCGGCAAGCTCGGAGATATGGACCAGACCCTCGACCCCGGGCAGGATCTCGACGAAGGCGCCGAAGGCGACGACCTTGGTCACGGTGCCGCCGAGCACGTCGCCGGGGCGGTGGGCGCTGATTACGCGCTGCCATGGGTCCTCCTGGGTCTGCTTCAGACCCAGCGAGATGCGCTGGCGGTCGCGGTCGATGTCGAGCACCTTGATCCGCACCGTGTCGCCGATTGCCACCACCTCTGAGGGGTGGTTGACGTGGCTCCAGGAAAGCTCGGAAATATGGATCAGGCCGTCGATGCCGTCGAGGTCTACGAAGGCGCCGAAGTCGACGATGTTCGAAATCGTTCCCTCCACGACCTCACCCTTCTGGAGCCGGTCGAGAATCAGCTGGCGGGCTTCCTTGCGCTCCTCCTCCAGAACAGCGCGGCGCGAAAGAACGACGTTGTTGCGGCTGCGGTTGAGCTCGATCACCTTGGTCTCGATCTTCTGGCCGAGATATTCGTCGAGGTTCTGCACCCGGCGGATGTCGACAAGCGAGGCGGGCAGGAACCCGCGCACGCCGAGATCGATGATCAGACCGCCCTTGACGACCTCGATCACGTTGCCCTCGACCGGCTCGCCGGAGTCGGCGGCGGCTTCTATGCGGCGCCACGCGCGCTCGAAGCGGGCACGCTTCTTGGAGAGAATCAGGCGCCCGTCCTGGTCCTCCTTGGTGAGGACGAGGGCGTCGACCTCCTCCCCCAGCTCGACCTCGTCGTGCGGATCCACCGACTTGCGGATCGAGAGCTCATTCATCGGAATGACGCCCTCGCTCTTGTAGCCGATGTCGACCAGGACCTCGTCCTGGTCTATGCGCACGACCTTCCCGGACACGACATCGCCCTCCTCGAAGGGCACGAGCGTCGCGTCATAGTTGGGAACGATCTGCCCGTCGATTTCGAGCAGGAGTCCGTCCGAGCCCTCGACGGCGCGGGGG
>DATNGZ010000023.1:0-19500 GCA_035605695.1 Solirubrobacterales bacterium
GTCCTCGAAGGTGAACATCTCCTTGCGGACGATGTCGGTCGACTGGCCGACCCCGCGCTCGAACAGCGCCGTGTCCTCGAAGGCCGGCGTCGCGATCGGCTCGTAGCCGGCGCGGGCGAAGATCTCCGCCGCGGCGCTTTCCAGGCGGGCGCGTTCCCGCGCCGCCCCGGGCAGGATGTCGAAGGTCCCTCGCGGGGCCTGGAACTTGCTCGCCATTTGGCGACCTTACGTCAGCGAGCCGAGGAAGGGATTGGTGGCGCGCTCGGCGCCAAGCGTGGTCGGTCCCATGTGTCCGGGATGGACGATGGTCTCGTCCGGGAAGTCGTCCAGCAGCTGCCCGATCGAGGCGAGCAGAGTCGGTCCGTCGCCGCCGGGGAGGTCGACGCGGCCGACCGAGCCCTGGAAGAGGACGTCGCCGGAGAAGAGGGCGTTCTCCTCGCGGACGGCGTAGGTGACGTGGCCGGGGCTGTGGCCCGGGGTGAAGACGACGTCGAGGCTGAGCCCGGCCAGCTCCAGCGTCTCGCCGCCTTTCACGGTCTCGTCGGCTTGGTAGCTCTCGTAGGGGCCGAAGCCGGCGAAGGGGACGAAGGACATGATGTCGGCGAGCACCGGTACCTCGATCTCCGGGCAGTAGACGGGGGCACCGGTCGCCTTGGCCACCGGCGCGACCGCACCGACGTGGTCGAAGTGGCAGTGGGTGATCAGGATCGCCTCGACCTCGGCGCCGGTCGAATCGACCTCGGCGAGGATGCGCTCCGCCTCCTCGCCGGGGTCGACGATCAGCGCCTTACCCGAGCCCTCGTTGTGGATGACGAAGCAGTTCTCGGCGATCGAGCCGACCGTGAGCTGGCGTACGTCCAGGCTCACGAGCGGTTGGCGTCGCGCATCCGAGCCCGCTCCCGCCGCCGCCACATCATCATGTCGATGTAGTAGCCGGCCGGGATGTAGAAGACCAACATGAAGGCACCGAGGGCAAGCGCCGAGCCAACGGGCCGTTTGAAGATCAGCAGCAGCAGGACGGCGAAGATCACGGCGGCGCCGATGCCGCGCAGTGCCGAGTTGCGCCAGGTCGGCGGCTGATCGCCGCGCGGGGCGCGTTTGCTGCCGGAGCGAGCGCGGGCTTTCGCCTCAGCGCGGGTCTTGGGGCGAGCGCGACGATTGGTGTCGATGCGACCGCCCTGCGTGCCGCGGTGCTTGCGCCGGCGCTTCTTCTTGGTCTGGGCCATGGCCGGAATTTAGTTGACCAGCGCCCGGGACGCCTCAGGAGGCGTCCTGGAGGCGGGCCTCGATCGTCTGCGCGGCCGGATCGAAGTCGCGGATGGGCACGTCGGCGGGGTACCCAGCGAGGGCCGCGGCCGGGACGAGCCCGACGATCTCCGCTGCGACCGGCCTCGCGCCGAGCGGCGCTGCAAGGTCGCGAACGCGCTCGACGACGGCGGCCAGCGACACGGCAAGCGGATCGTGAACGTTGGTCGAGACCTGGCCGCGGCCACTCGAGAGCGCCAGCCCGATCGCCCGCACTCCGGGCAGGCCGCCGCCCGATTCGCGCAGCCCGGCGGCGACGGCGCGGGCAACATCGGCGTCGCCGTTATCGAGCTCGACGTTGAAGGCGGCGAGGGGGGGCCGGGCCGTCACCAGAGTCACCCCAGCGCTGCGATGCGGCAAACCTGGCCCGAAGTCTGGGTGCAGCCCTCCCCCCTCCATCCGCAACCAGAGCTCGGCGAGCCCACCGTTGCGGAAGTAAGCCCGCTCGGCATGGCCGGGACGACTGGCCAGCTCGCCATAGAGGAAGACGGGAACGCCGAGGCCACCAATCTGCTCGGCAACCTCGATCGCCTCGGTGCGGGCGGCGGCGCGATCGGCCGGATCGAGCCAGACGATCGGGCAGACGTCGAGCGCTCCGACCGCCGGGTGCAGACCGCGGTAGCCGCCCATGTCGATGGTCTCGATGGCCAGCTCCGCCCCGGCGAGCAGCGCCTCGCGCAACGGTGCAGCGCCGGGGGCAAGCGAGAAGACGGTGCGGTCGTGGTCGACATCGGAATGCTGGTCGAGCACGGTCGCGCCTCGGCTAAAGGCACTCTCCAAGCCAGCGATGCGGGCGGCGTCACGCCCCTCGGAGACGTTTGGGACGGCGAGGATCCGCGGCACGCTAGACGAGTAGCTCGCCGCCGCGGACGATCTCTTTGCCGTCGATCTCCACCGTCGGCTCGAGGATCACGCAATCGAGGTGCACGGGGACCTGGACACCGCCCCCGATCGCTGCCGAGGCGCCGAAGGCGACGTGCGCGGTGCCGAGGATCTTCTCGTCCTCGAGGATGTTGCCGGTCAGGGTGGCCTCTTCGTTGGTGCCGATGCCGAGCTCGGCGACGTTGGTGCCGTCGTGGCCGTGCTTGGTCAGCAGTTCGAGCAGCGTCGCCCCCTCCGGCCCAGTGGCGTCGGTCAGGTGGCCGTCGCGGACGGTCAGCTCAACCGGCGTCTCGACCTTGCCGACGCCGGCGATCGACCCATCGACCACGAGCGTCCCATCCCCACTGCCCTCGGCCGGCGAGACAAAGGCCTCGCCGCAGGGCAGGTTGCCGAAGGCACCGGGAGCGTTGAGGACGCCGGCATCGGCGATCGGCACCCGGTCTTTGAGGCCGAGACGCAGGTCGCTGCCGTGCCGGCAGGTGATCCGCGCCTCATCGCCGCTGTGCAATGCCGCCGCCAGGGCCGCTCCGCGCCGTCGCAGGGCGCCCATATCGGCGTTCATAAGCCGCGCCAGCATGTCCTCGGTGACCCCGGGAAGCGTTGCGATGCGCACGCCCGCCTGATTGGCCGCCCGGCGCGCGTAGGTGTGCGAGAGCGACTGGATCGTCGGTGCCAGGACAACGTGGGAGGCAATCATCGCCGCCGCCACCGGAGTCGGCGGCTCGGCCCCGTTGGAGTCGAGCTCGGAGATCACCGCCAGGGTCGCGTAGGCGCCGTCGCCCTCGGCCTCGATCCGCATCAGCGCACCGATGTCCTCGGTAACCGGGTTGCAGATCACCAGCACCTCTTCGGCCGGTTCGACCTGCAGGCAATCGCGCAAAACGGTCCGCACGGCCCGATCAAGTTCCTGAGTCACGGCAACAAGGCTAAAGACCTTGCGGCCAAGGCGAACACAGGCCCGCCATCGCTACGATCCCCGAGCCCCGCCGGAGTAGCTCAGCTGGTTAGAGCAGCGGAATCATAATCCGCGTGTCGGGGGTTCGAGTCCCTCCTCCGGCATCGCTAGCTCACGCCTGAGTCGTCGAGCTCGTCGACTATCTCGACCACCTTTCGCTTGCGGCCCCTGTTGGTGTCCCAGTGCGAGATAAAGCAGAGGGCCGCCAGCGCCAAGCAGAGGGCCACGGCGATCCAACCGAGCTGGGACTTGCTTATCGGCGCGTCTTCGGAGAGCGTCGTGGCGAATATCGCCAAGGCCACCGCGATTCCGATCAGCACCGCCCCGGCGCCGCGCCAGACTGTCGTCGGCGCGGGCAACTCACGAATGCGGCGCGTGAATCGGCGCTGCGCAGCGCCATGGGGCTCTTTTGTCGTCGTCGCACGGCGCAATGCACTGGTCTCGCTCAGCTGCTCGGGAAGGCAGGCGGGGCGTCAGACCCAGGGCGCCGTTACGGTGAAGCAACCTGGGACGGATTTACTTTAAACGTCCTGAGGAAAGCGGTCAACCGCGCTGAATCAGCCGAGCGTGGCGCCGACGCCGTGCTGGCGAAACTCGTTCAACATCGCGGTCATCGGCTCTAGTTCGGGAGCGACGCCTTCGGCCCAGGGCTTGTCGGGATGCTCGTCGAGCGTCTTGTAGCCGTTGCCGCTGATGATCGCGACGACCGTGTCGTCGGGGCCAAGCTTGCCTTCGTTGGCGAGCTTGATCGTCGAGGCCACCGTGGTGCCGCCGGCGGGCTCGGTGAGCACGCCCTCGGTGGCGCCGAGCAGGTCGATCGCCTCGAAGATCTCGCTGTCGGTGACCGCCGCGGCCGAGCCGCCGCGCGACATCACCGCGTCGACGACGAGCGACCCATCGCCCGGGGCGCCGATCGCGATCGAGTGCGCCGCGGTCTGCGGGGACTGTGGCTTGACCTTGCCCGAGCCGTCGAGGATCGCGGTTGCAATCGGGCTGCATCCCTCGGCCTGGGCGACGTTGATCTTGGTGCCGGCGGTCTCCGCCAAACCGACCATCTCCATCTCGCCTAGGCCCTTGTGGACGCGTGAGGAGAGCGTGCCGCCGGCCGCTGGGATGACGAAGTGATCGGGCGCGTCCCACTCGAGTTGCTCGACGACCTCGTAGGCGACCGTCTTCGCACCCTCTGCGTAAAACGGCCGCAAGGTGATGTTGGCGAACTGGATACCGCTGGCCAGGGCCAGCTCGCGGCAGGCCCGGTTGGCTTCGTCGTAGTTGCCGTCGAGCTGGCAGACGGCGGCGCCGAGCGCCCGGCAGGCGCGGGCCTTGCCGCGCTCCATGTTCGCGGGGTAGAAGACGTAAGCGGTGACACCGGCCTTCGCCGCCAGCGAGGCGACCGCGGTGCCGACGTTGCCGGTGGAGACGCAGCCGATCTCGTCTTTGCCCAGCTCAAGCAGGCGGGCGACGGCCATCGAGACGACCCGGTCCTTATAGGAGAGGCTGGGGCGCGAGGTGCTGTCGTCCTTGATGTAGAGCTTCTTCAGGCCGAGCTCGGCGCCGAGCCGGTCGGCGTGGATCAGCGGCGTGCGGCCGCTGTAGAAGCCGACCCGCGACTGGGCCTTTGCGTCGACAATCGGTAGCAGCTCCTCGAAGCGCCAGATGTTGATCGGGCGCTCGGAAGTCGGGTATTCGGCCAGGCGCGCTTTCGCCAGCTCGTAGTCGTAGTCGATGTCGAGCCCGTTGCCGCAGCCCAGGCACTTCGAGGTCGTATCTAGAAGCGGCAGGCGCCGACCGCAGTCGCGGCAGACCAGTTCGGTCGCGCAGGAACGGGTGCGGTCCTCAGCGTTCAACATGGCGAGATCTCCTCGGAGCAGGGTACTGGGCGCCCCCCGGCCCTGTCGAACGGCCTCCTCCGCTGGCTCGCCCTCATCAGACCAGTGGGTATAACAGACCGCCAGCTAGCGATCAAGCTTTTCTGTGCATTGACTCCCGACTGGGGAAAGAGAAGGCCCGCCCCGGCGGTGTCAGCTTCCGCGGGGCGGGCCTAACCTCCGACCAGTGCCACTGGGCTCCGGCCTGAGCTACGGCTGCGTCGGGGCCGAAAATGGCGCTCCCGGCGCGACTTGTCCGGCGCGACCGACGTTGCCGGCCGCGTCTCACAGCGCCACGGCCCTTTTACATGGCCGCTCCCCCTCTCCGGGGGCCAGACTGTGAGAGGTGGAAGGGCGAGATGGCCGCGGCACCGGGCAGCGTCGTCGGCTGGAGGTGGGGCAATGCCCACGACGCTGTCGCCTCCCTGGTGCTCCCGAAACGGCCACCGACTCGACTCATGACTTAGAACGCTCCTTTTGCCATCGCAAGGCGAGCCGCCCGTGACTGGGTTCCCACCTCTCAGCTGGCGCTTGGTCGTCAGCGGAAGTAGTAATAACAGATACCCCAATACCGGTCAAGTCTTTCTGTGCATATGTCCGGGCAGAGGCGCCGCGGCGCTGAAATTACGTCGTGACCCGGGCGCGAGGCTGCCAAGTGACCGTGCGGACGACGTCTTCGAAGCCGGCCCGGACGAGGCTCTCGCGGTCTGCGACGGCGGGCTCGCAGCCGGCCTCTGCGACCGCCATCGTCTCGCAGCCGGCGGCCGAGGCGTCACCGATGCAACGGTGCAGGACGGCGCGCTGCCCGAGGCCATCGCGTTCTCCGACCAGGCACGAGGCGAGCACCAGCACGGCGATGCCCTGATGAATACGCATCGCCACGTAGGCCAAAGGATCGTCGCCGTCGACCGCGCAATAGCAGCGCCATCCGCCCGTCCCCGGCAAATCGAAGAAGAACGTCGCCGCCCAGTTGGCCATCCCCAAGCTCTCCGCCAGGGGATCACCGAAGCCTTCGTCTTCCCACGGATCCACCCGCTCGTAGATATCGATCCCCGGCGGCGGGGGAAACGCGGGTGGCGAGCCATCCCGCAACAGCTTTGCGGGCCCCGGCACGTTTCGGTAGCTGCGTCGCGCCAGCCACTCTTCCGCCGCCGCGAACTCCGGCAGGCCGGGGACCAGCGGCACGCGGTATTCGACGTCGTGGCGCTCCATCCACTGAACCGCCGCAGGGAGATGACCGTCCTTGACCGCGTGCGGGGCGGCGGCGCCGAGGATGAAGTTGAGCGCCGGCTCTTCCGGTTCCTCGACAACTACAGCAGCCTCGACTGGACCGAACCGAACCATGTCGATCCCCAGGTCGACGACGGCATCCTCGACGGCCGTGTCCCAGAGCCCCCTCCAGAACCTCTTCTCGGCCTCGTCGAGGGCAACCGCGTCGTACGACACGCTGCCTTCCGCTGCCACCCCTGAAATATATGGGTGCTAGACCGGAACAGTCAAGTTTTTCTGGATAAACCTGAGTGTCTCGGTCGAGCTCAGGCGCCGGTGGCCTGAGCGCCGGCCGAAATGGCCGGCAGGACCAGTTCGGTGGGCCAGGGACCCGGCAACTCGGCGGCGTCCTCATCGCCGGCGGCGATCAGCAGTGCCTCGGCCGCGTGCGGGGCGAACGGAGCGAGGGTCCGGGCGAGCAAGACGAGCGCGGCTACCTGAGCCTCAGCGTCGGCGTGGCTCAACGCCCCGCGACGCTCGACCACCCGCTTCTCGAAGTCCTGGATGCGCTCGAAGAGCCGGGTGACGTCGCGGACCGCCGTGTGCATCTGCAGCTCCTCGAGGGCGGCCGTGATCCGCTCGAGGCCGTTGTCGCACCATTTGCGCAGACGCTCCCGCAGGAACTCCGTGTCGGCGGCGGCCCCGGCGTCCTCCGGCACGTCCGCCACCGCGGCGAAGCGCTGCTGCGAGTAGGTCCAGACGCTGCGCAGGAAGCGACCGGCGAAGCGCAGGGCACCGTCGTTCCAGTTCAGCGTCTTGGCCGGGCCGGCGGCGTAGAGGATCGCGAGGCGAACGGTGTCGGCGCCGTATTGCTCGACCAACTCATCGGGGTCGACCACGTTGCCGAGGTGCTTACTCATCTTGCGGCCGTCGGCGATCACCATCTCGTGGAAAAGGCAGCCTGTGAAGGGCTCGCCCTGCTCGAGGAAGGCGAAGGGGCCGATATCGCGCAAAGCCTTGGTGACGATGCGCTGGTCGAAGACGAAGCCGCCGCTGTCAGAACCGGCGACGAGGCGCTCGGAGGGCAGCCAGTGCTGAAGATCCGGATGGGTGAACATCGACTCGGCCCGCGCCTCGGGGGGAACCGCGGAGGGGACCCAGAGCCAGAGCGCGTCGAAGTGGCAGTCGAGCGTGTCGGTCTCCCGCCGGGCGGGCTCACCGCAACGCGGACAGGCAACCTCGACGAAGTCGGCTCGCTCGGCCAGCGGGTTCCCTTCACCGGTCGGCTCGATGTCGCGGGGCAGGACCACTGGCAACTGCTCCTCGGGCACCGGCACCGTGCCACAGCCCTCGCAGTGGATGATCGGGATCGGCGTGCCCCAGAAGCGCTGGCGTGAAATCGAGAAGTCGGCGGCGCGGTAGCGAACCGCCTCGCGAGTCTGCGGCGCAGTGGAGCCGACGCTCGCCGTCGCCTCCCCTACCCGCGCCACCCGCGCCGCGAGCGTCGCGTCTGCCTCGTCGACCTCGGGGATGCCAAGGGCCGCGGTCGGCCCGTAGCGGGCGTCGACCAGCGGCGAGACCAGCACCGGCAGCTCTGCATCGCTCCAGGGAGCGCTGACCGAGGCGCCGGTATCGACGAGCGGCACCGACTTGGCGTCGCGGGCGCTGCGCTCCCAGCCTCCCGAGCGCAGCTCGTCGAGCTGCTCACGCACACCGGGGTCGGTCGCCCATGCCTCCAGCTCCGGATGCCGGGGCGAGAGCAGGACGAAGCTGGCTAGCGACGCCGAGTCGGCGTGCGGCGTGAAAGCGGTGAGGTCGGCCCCGAGGTCGACCTCCACCCCATCGCTGCGACCAAGGATGTAGCGCTGGGTCGAGAGCGAGATCTCATCCCATTTCTCCTCCAGCTCGGGCAAGCGCCGGTCGTTCTCCTCGAGGTAGGGCGTTATGCGCAAGAACCAGGTCGGGCGGCGAATCAGACGGACCTCGTTGTGGCAGCGCCAGCAGCGCCCGTCCTCGACTTGCAGGGCGGCCAGTGTGGTGCGGCAGTGGTCGCACCAGTCGACCGTGGTGTCGTCGCGGTAGATCAGGCCGGCCTCGAGCAAGGTGATGAACAGCCACTGCGACCAGCGGTACTGGGCCTCGTCGGAGCTGTAGAAGATGCGCTCGTAGTCGAAGGAGAAGCCGAGCCCCTTCATCTGCTCGAGCATTTTCTCGCCACAGGCCTCCACCCACTCGGCCGGCGGTACTTTGCGCTCGATCGCCGCCATCTCAGCGGGCAGGCCGAAGGCGTCAAAGCCGAAGCCGAAGAGGACGGCGTCTCCCCGCGCGCGCCGGAAACGAGCGTAGGCGTCACCGATCGCGTAGTCACGGACGTGGCCCATGTGGAGTTTGCCCGAGGTGAACGGACTCGAGGGCTTGATGTAGACGGCCCGCTGGCCCTCGATCGGGACCGGCGTGGCGAAGGCGTCGCGGCCTGTCCAGGCGGCCTGCCGGGAAGCCTCGACCTCACCCGCCTCGTAGCTTGATCGTGCGTTGCTCATGTCCTCCATCTTCCCATTCGCCCGACTTACCTGGCCCTGAAGAGAAAATATTTGACCATTGGAGGTCTGGGGCATATGGTCTTTTTAGACGTCTACACTGATGTCTGCAGCGCTTGGCCCCGGCGGGACTTGGCGGAACCCGGGGCTTGGCTGAGACCGAAGGGAGACCCCAGATGACAGAGGGCAGAGGTTCGACGGCGGTCCTTGAGAATCGCGTCGACGACCGACTGGTTGAGCGAATGCTGGAGTCCGCAACCGCCGGCCCCCCCGCGGAGCGAGTGCGCGACGCGGTGGAGACGGCGATCGACATTGCCGAATCCGACCCCGCTGAGGCGCGTGAGGCGCTTTGGTCGCTGCGTGGCGACTGCGTGTCTCTTCAGCGCCTCGAGGCAGGGCTGCAGATGAGCCCAGAGCGGGCGACGCTGGCAATCGGTGCCGCAATTCAGATCGCGAGCGCGGAGCTCGGCTCCGTGGCCCCCGACCTGCGCGGCCGCACCGACGAGCTGTTGCGCTGGCTGGAGGGTGCCTGGTAGGGGCCTCTCTGGTCAAGCCTTGCGGCCGGCGACGAAGACCTCGAACTGGCTGTCCTTCGGTGGCCGGGGCTTGCCGCTGCCACGGAAGACGTTGGCCAGCGACATGCCGACCGACTCGTAGACCTCCGCCAGCTCGTCAACCGAGTAGAGCCGTTGGCGGAACGGGATCGGCGCGACGCCCTCGAAGACCTCGCCGACGAGAATCGGCATCGTCGATCCTTCTAAGTAGCGACTGCCCGCGTTCCAGCGGTGGTCGATCAGTTCGACCATGCCCTCCCCGGCGATCCAGGTCGTCTGCGGCAGGTGCGCTTCCGCGTAGAGAACGTTGGGGAGCTGCAGCAGGTTGCCGCCGT
Organism: Solirubrobacterales bacterium; assembly: GCA_035605695.1. Lineage (GTDB taxonomy): Bacteria > Actinomycetota > Thermoleophilia > Solirubrobacterales > 70-9 > VRUE01. The sequence goes on from DATNGZ010000023.1 coordinate 9,646, forward strand.
CGGGGCGCAGGGCCGCGGCGATCACCTCGAAGGTGCGGTGGTTCTCCTCCTCGGTCTCGAAGTATCCGATCGCGCCGTCGTTGAGGTTGAGGACGAAGTCGAACTCCTCTTCGAAGTCGAGCTGGCGCAGGTCGGCGGCGACGAAGGAGGCTGAGAGCGACTCCGCCTCGGCATCGGCCTCGGCGATCGCCAACAAGTCAGGTGAGATGTCGACGCCGACCACCTCAAAGCCGCGGCGGGCGAGCTCATGCGAGTGGCGGCCGGTGCCGCAGGCCATGTCGAGCACCCGCTCACCGCCCTGCGCACCGAGCATCGCCAGCGCCCTGTCCACTTCAGCGCCGGTGCGGTCGGCCCAGGGGCGCTTCAGCGTCTCCTCGGGCGGGAATGCCGAGCGGTACCAGTCCTGCGGTATCTCAGTTGCGCTTGCCTCCCCCATTGCTCAGAAATATTAGCGAGCTGGAGACTATGCGGTACCGATTGGCTACTTGCTAGGCGAAGGTCCAGAGCTTGTTGCCAAGGAAGTTGAAGGGCATCGCCACGGCGACGGCGATTGCCTGGGCCGAGAGATCACCGAGCGAGGTCCCCCCCACCAGCGCCTGCAGCACGGCCAGGTTGATCAAGAGCGCGGCGACGCTGACGGTGAAGAAACGCGCCGCCTGGAAGCCGGCGTGGCCGTCGCCGGCGCCGAAGGTCCAGTGCCGGTTCCAGAAGAAGTTGCTGCAGAAGGCAACGCAGAAGGCGCCGATTGCGGCGATCAGGTGGTGGACACCGAGGTTGCCGCTGAGCAAGGCGAAGACTCCGAGGTTGATCAAGTAGCCGGAGCCGCCGACCAGGCCGAACTTGAGCAGCTGCCACCAGCTCGCCGGTCGGCGCGCGGCGGCGCTCACCCGATAGGCGAATTCAGCGGCGCTCATTCGGCTGCCGCCTTCGGGTTGTCGGCGACGACGGCATTGACGCCGAAGCCGGTGCGCACGTCGCGCAGGACGTAGAAGGGGATTTCGCGGACGCGATTTGAGATGTAGCGAGTCAAGGTAAGTCGCTCGAACCTTATCCGGGCTACTGGGTGGAACTGAGGCGGCAGGCGTTCCGGCTGCCCCACCGTCGACTTGCTGATCACGTTGATCTCACGCATTGGTGTCTCGCCGCTGAAGACGCGCAGTGATTTGTCGTGCAGGTAGAAGCGGACGGGGTCGGCGGCGAGCTTCCAGGTGACGATCGCGCGCGGAACGCGGGGTGAGCCGAGCGCGTCAGTGAGCGCACGGAAGTTGGGCCGCTGCAGGTTCGGCGTCTGGGTGACGTGGATGTCAAAAGCGGTCCAGTAGGCGCAGAGGGCGATCGCAAGCAGTAGGCCGACGCGGCGGGCGCGCTCGGCGGCAAAGCCGATGCCGGCGGCGACGAGCAGCGGGACAAGGGCGGGCAGCAGGTTGCGCTCGACCACGTAGTCCTTGCCGATCAGGGCGGCGGCGAGCGCCAAGAGAGCGACGCCGAGGCCGACGAGGAGGCCGAGCAAGATGCCGCGCCGCTCGGCGCTCGATCCGCGCACGGCGGCGAGCAGCAGGGCGATGCCGATCAGGATCGCGGGCAGCAGGGCGTAGCGCTCGCGCGGCGGCTCGGCGATCACGTGCCCGGTCTCGCCGACCAGGAAGCTGATCCCGGTCTGAAAGAAGCGCGTGGAGAGCAGGCTTTCTTCGATCCAGCCGATGTGGGTCGGGTTGACCTGAGCGGAGATCAGCGGGATCAGGGCGAGGCCGACGAGGGCGACAGCGGCGAGCGCCGGCAGCATCACGCGCCAGCGCGAGCGCAGTGCGATCAGCAACCAAAGCGACTCGATCGCGACCGCGAAGAAGGCGAAGTAATGACTACAGAGGGCAAGCGCCGAGGCGAGAGCCCAGAGCGCCAGGTCGCGCCCGTCGCGGGTGCGCAGGGCGCGGGCGAAGAAGAGCAGCGAGGCGGCGCAGAAGAAGGCGAGCAGCGCGTAGGAGCGGGCCTCTTGCGAGTACCAGATCAGCATCGGGCTGACCGCCACGAGGGCAGCGGTGATCAAGCCGGCGCGGCGGCTCGAGAGCTCGGCGCCGATGCAGTAGGCAAGCGGCACGGTGGCGGCGCCGAAGAGCGCCGAGAGCGAGCGGATCCCGACCTCGCCGGTGCCGAAGGCCTTTGCCCAGCCCCAGGCAAGGACGTAATAGAGGGGCGGATTGGACTCGCTCCCCTTCACCTGCTTCAGCATGTCGGTGAAGCTGCCGGGGATGACGCGGGCGACGGTGATCACCTCGTCGTGGTGGTAGCTCTGCACGCCGAGGCTGGCGAAGCGGATCGCGATGCCGAGCGCGGTGAGCAAAGCCAGCACCGAGAGGGCGCTGGTGCGGGAGGGTGTGAGGGTCAAGGCGCGCAGGAATGTTTCGGCAGCGGGTGGCCGGGGCCATAGGAGGGCGGAGCCGCGGCGACGGAGCTGCCCCACTTGCGATTGGGACGGGGGCTGAGCTGAAAGGTCAAGTCGGCCCCCCTGGCTAGCTCACAGTATGTCGTCCACGGCTTGACATGAGCGCGGCCGTTGATTCGCAGGCCGCCTATATAGGGGACCCGGGCCGGACTTAGGGCGACTTGGCGCCTGTGCTTGCCCTGGCCCTCGGTGACGTGGGCGCCGGCCGAGATCGTCACTCGGCGATGGTGGGCCAAGGCAATCGTGGCGCGCCCAAAGAGGGGGCTGCCGATCGCCAGCAGGCCGACCCCCGGCACCTCCGGGTAGAGGCCGAGGGCGCCGAAGACATACCAGGAGGAGAGCGTGCCCAGGTCGTCATTACCGGGGTAGCCGTCGGGTGCCGTGCTGTAGAGGCGCAGGGCGCGGCGGACCGCCGCCTGCGTCCGGTATGGGCTGCCACTCCAGTCGTAGAGCCAGGGCACGTGCAGGGTCGGCTCGTTGCCGAGCAGGGCGTGATCGGTATGGGTGGCACCGGCGCCGCCATTGAGCTTGCGCAGGAAACGGTCGAGCCGCGCCGTCGCCTTCACCCGGCCACCGATCGCGTCGAAAAGGCCGGCGGGGTCGTGCGGCACCATCCAGCTGTACTGGATCGAGTCTCCCTCGACGAAGCCACCGCCGTGCAGGTTGTCGTAATCGGCTGGAAAGGCGCCATTTTCGTATCTGGGCTCGAGCAGACGGCTGCCCGGGTTGAGGAGCTTGCGCCAGTTCCCTGAACGCTGCATAAACCGCGCGTAGGTGCCGGAGTCGCCGAGGGCTCGGCCGGCGAACTGGGCGATCGCGAAATCGTCGAGCGAGTACTCGAGCGTGGTCGCCGCCGAGCCCCAAACGTCGTCGGGACTGCCATAGATCGAGTTGGCGTTGCGGACGTTGGTGTCGAGGTCGAAGGGGACGTAACCTTGCGCGAGGTAAGGGGCGAGGCCCTGGCGCTCGAGGTATTCGCCGTTGGCGCTGCGACACGGTTCGTCGGCGCCCTTCAACATCGCGGCCAGCGCGGCCTGGCGGTTGAAGGCGGTGGCGCCGAAGGCTGCCGCGGAGGCGATCAGGGGGTCAGCGGAGTCACCGACCATGGTCATGCTCTGGCCGTTGGCGTAGGGCCAGCGCGGCAGGCAACCGCTCTCGGCGGCATCGGCAAGCAGCGAGCGCACCATCTGGCTCGCCCGCTGAGGGACGAGGAGCGAGAGCAACTGGATCTGGGTGCGGTAGGTGTCCCAACCGGAGAAGTCGGCGTACTGGACGCGGCCCTGCGCCTGGTGCAGGAGGCCGTCCATGCCGATGTAGGCGCCGCCGACGTCGCTGAAGGTACGCGGCGCGAGGAAGGCGTGGTAGAGCGCGGTGTAAAAGGTGTCGAAGTTGCGCTGCGATCCACCCTTGACTCGGATCCGCCCCAGTGCCTTGTTCCAGGCGCTCTGCGCGCGGCTCCTCACCCTGTCGAAGCGCAGGCCGGGGTTTTCGGCCGCGAGGTTGGCGCGGGCGTCTTCGACACTTACGAAGGAGACGCCGACCCTGGCCGTGACGACCCGGTTGTGGCGGGTGTCGAAGGTCGCGTAAGCGCCGGCGTCGGCGCTGGTCTTCGGGTTTGCCGGCGGGGTCTCGCTGTCGCTGCCGGCGCTGGAACCCTTGCTGACCTTTTCGCCTTCCCAGGTGCCGTAGTCGTCGAACGGGCGATCGAAGACCGCGGCGATGTAGACGCGGTAGCGCGGGCGCTGGCCACAGAAGAGGCCGCTGGAGGCGGTGCCATCGATCTCGTGACGGGCCGGGTCGATCTGCACGGCGGCGAAATCGTCGGGCTGGGCGCTGCCGCCGGCGTTGACCAGGACGCTCGAGTGCGGGTTGCGGGGGAAGGTGAAGCGGGCCATCCCGGTGCGGGTGGTCGCGGTCAGCTCGGCGTCGATGTCGGCGCCACTGACCGGGTTGAGGCGGACCGAGTAGTAGCCGGGATGGCCGCTCTCGCGCGCGTGGGAGAAACCGGGCTGGAATTTGCCATCGAGCGAGGAGCCGCTGGCGGCCGGCGAGCCCTCGAGCGGCTCGGTCGTCGGCAGGAACGGGAAGTCGCCATATAGAGAGCAGCCGGCGCCGGCGAGGTGGGTGAGGCTGAAACCCTTGATGTGGGAGTCGCGGTAGTCGTAGCCGCCGCGGCCGTTGCGATCCGACGGGGTCGTGTCGGGGCTCCACTGGACCATGCCGAAGGGGACGGTCGCGCCGGGGAAGTTGTGGCCGCCGCCGAAGGTGTCGTGGCCGGGCCTGGTGCCGGCGAAGACGTGCACGTGGTCGGCCAGACTCGCGCCCCGGGAGACCGGGACAAAGAGGGCGAGGGAGGCGAGCGCTGCCGCAGTGGCGATGCCTGCGCGTCGGATCAAGAGCTGAACGTTAGACGTACGGTCGTATTTCCCTCCGCATAGCGGAAAGAAGTACGACCGCACCGGGTGGCTGCGCTCGCTTAAGGTTCCAGCCATGCGCGGCCGAACCGCCATCTTCATCGTTCTGGTTGCCGTTGCAGTCACGGTCGCTGCTGTCCTGGCGCTTGGAGGCGGCAAGGACACGTCGCCGGCCGAGGCCGCGACGAGCGCCGCGCGGGGCGTCCCCACCGTCACTGTGATCTCGCCGCGCAACGGCGCCCGCCAGACCAGCCGCGCGGTCGTGGTCAAGGTCAAAGTCCGCAACTTCCAACTCTCCCCGCGCCACTTCGGCGGCGAACCGCGGCTCGGCGAGGGCCACATTCGCTTCGGCCTCAACCGCGTCCCCGACTGCGTCGATCCGGTCAAGCTGCAACGGGCGATCAACAGCCCCTTCGGCAACGGCCGCCTCGTCGGCGCCTCCTTCGACTTCCCCGAGTATGCCGGGCCCAACGGCGTGCTGGCCGAGCGGATCGGCTCGGCCGGCAGCTACTCGCCGGCGACCCGGCCCGAGATCTACTACCACGACCTCCGCCCCGGCTTCTACCGCCTCGTCATGACCCTCGCCCAGAACGACGGCGCGACCACGCCCTTCCACGCCGTGACCAACTTCCAGATCCTCCCCCGGCCCGGCCACGGCCCCAAGTGCACAGGCGGCAAGGTGCCAAGTGCCAAGGCCGCCGCCTTCGGCTGAGCTGGCGCGCTTTTCGCGCGCTTGAATTCGCACAACCGTGCGATCCTACGTACCACGCACAGCAGACAACTCATTACGGTGCCAGAATATGGAGACCGTGAGAGAAAGCTGGACCGACGAGAGACTCGATGACCTCAAGGAGGGGGTTAGCGACCTAGCCCGCCGCGTCGACTCTGGATTCGCCGAGGGTCGAATCGAAATGAGGCACGAGGCCGCCTCGATCAGAAAGGAAATGAAAGAAGGGTTCCAGGCTGCCGACGCTCGGTTCGACGCTTTGCAGCGCACGATCATTCAAGTTGGCGGCGGGATGGCGGCAGCGTTCTGCGCCGCGCTGATCGGATTGATCGCGACACAGCTTTAGCCCCGCTTCAGGGGGCTCGAGGGTCAATACTTCACTTTGTATAGTGAGTCCGATGCGGACTTACCGTCGTTTGATGGGTTTTTTGCGTCCTTACCGCCGCCAGCTTTGGGGCTCATTGGCCTTTGCCTGGGCGGCGATGGGGATGACGGTGCTGATCCCGTGGTTGATCGGGCAGGCCGTCAACGCGATTCAGGACGGCGACAAGCCCGACCTACTGCCCCTCGCTCTGGCGATCGTCGGCGCCGGAATCCTGCGACTGGGACTGACCGTGGTGCGGCGCCTGGTCGCGGGGCGCGTCTCGCTGGCGGTCGAATTCGACCTGCGCCAGCTCTTCTACGCCCACCTGCAGCGACTCGAGCTCGGCTTCTTCGACGGCCAGCAGACCGGGCAGCTGATGTCGCGAGCGACGGTGGACCTGCAGGCAATCCGCTTCTTCCTCGGCTACGGCCTGATCTTCATCACCCAGAACCTGCTGACGATCACCCTGGTGACGATCGTGATGGTCGCGATCAACCCGGTGCTGGCGTTGATCGCGCTGATCCCGGCGCCGCTGATCGTCTTCACCGCCTCGCGCTACAACCGAGTCTCGCGGCCCGCCCAGCAAGAGGTGCAGCAGCGGATCGCCGAGCTGACTGCGGAGGCCGAGGAGAACATTTCCGGGATCCGCATCGTCAAGGCCTTCGCCCGGGAGGAATACCAGCTGCACCGCTTCCAGCGGGCGGTTGGCCGCGTCTTCGACCAGAGCATCTACTCGACCAAGCTGCAGGCATTCTTCTCGCCGCTTATTGGGCTGCTGCCGCAGATGGGTATCGCCCTGGTCCTGCTCGCCGGCGGCCGCGAGGTAATCAACGGCACGCTCAGCCTTGGTGACTTCACCGCCTTCTACACCTACCTGGTGATCCTGGCCGGGCCGATGCGGATGCTGGGCGTGGCGATGGGGATGGCGCAACGGGCGATCGCCTCCGGCAACCGCCTCTTCGAGATCCTCGACCGCGAACCGGAAATCGAGAGCCCGCCCGACGCGCCAGCGCTGCCGGCCGGCGGCGGCAGCGTGCGGATGGAGGGCGTAACGCTGCGCTACGACGCTCTCGGCGCCAGCCCATCCGATGTTGACCACACTGGAGGGGGGTCAAGATCGGATGCGGCCCTGACGAACATCGCGTTCGAGGTCCCGGCTGGGCACACGGTGGCGCTCGTCGGGCCGTCCGGGTCGGGGAAGACCAGCCTCGTCGCTCTAATCGCTCGCCTCTACGACCCGAGCGAGGGTTCGGTGCTGGTCGACGGCGTCGACGTGCGCTCGGTCGAGGTCGAGTCGCTGCGCACCGAGATCGCCTTCGTCGGTGACGAGAGCTTCCTCTTCAGCGCCAGCGTCGCCGAGAACATCGCCTACCCGCGATCCGACGCGCCGCGCGACGAGATCGAAGCGGCGGCGCGGCGAGCCCAGGCCGCCGGCTTCATCGAGGACCTGCCCGGCGGCTACGACACGGTCGTCGGCGAGCGCGGCCTCACCCTCTCCGGCGGTCAACGCCAGCGGGTGGCGATCGCGCGCGCTCTGCTCGCCGACCCCCGCATCCTGATCCTTGACGACGCCACCTCTTCCGTCGACGCGACCACCGAGGCGGCGATCAAGTCTGGCCTGCGCGAGGCAATGGCCGGGCGCACGACCTTCATCATCGCCCACCGGCTCTCGACCGTCTCCCTCGCCGACGAGGTGATCGTGATGGACGGCGGGCGGATCGTCGACCGCGGCACCCACGCCGAGTTGCTCGAAGGCTGCAGCTTCTACCGCGAGATCGCCGAGCACGGCCTCGCCGACTCCGTCTTCCTCCAGCACGACCTCGAGCAGCGTGAGGAGGTGGCGCGACTGTGATGTTCCAGTGCGCCTTTTGGACCCCGTGGGTGCATAAAGCGCACCGGAACGATGGGGGTTGCCGGGCGTGAGTCGCCTCCGAGACATCTGGTTGCTCTTCCGGGACGTTTGGCGATTGCTGCGCGGCGAGGACCAGCGCGCCCGCAAGGTGCGCTGGATGATCGGCCTGCTGCGACCCTACCGCGGCAAGGTCGTGCTGATGTTCGTCGCCCTGCTGATCGCGACCGGGGCCGGGCTCGCCCCGCCCTACCTCGCCGGCCAGGCGGTCGACAACGGCATCATCACCGGCGACGTCTCCGCCCTCGACTTGATCGTCGTCGCCTTCGTCGTCGTCGCCACGCTCTACGCGGCTGCCACCTACCTGCAGACCTACCTGGTCGGCTGGGTCGGCACCCGCGCCCTGCAGGACCTGCGCGAGCGGGTCTTCTCCCACCTGCAGACGATGTCGATCGGCTTCTTCACCCGCCGCAGCCCGGGCGTGCTGATCAGTCGCATGACCAACGACATCGAGGCGCTCAACCAGCTCGTCACCGACGGCGTCGTGACGATGTTCTCCAGTGTGCTGACCCTGGTCGGTGTAGTTGTGATCCTGCTCGTACTCGACGTCAAGCTGGCCCTGGTCACCTTCATCACCTTCCCCCTGATCGCGGCCGCCAGCATCGTCTTTCGGATCGTCTCCCACGGCGCCTACCGCGAAACCCGCGAGCGGATCGGCGCGATAACCGGCTACCTGCAGGAGACGCTGAGCGGCGTGCGCGTGGTACGCAGCTTCGGCCAGGAGCCGCGCCACATGAAAGCGATGACCGAGCTAAACGAGGCAAACCGCGAGGCCAACATGCGCACGGTCTTCCTCAACGCCTCCTACTTCCCGGGGGTCGAACTGCTCGCCGCGGTCGGCACCGCGGCGATCCTGCTCTACGGCGGCACCCAGGCGATCGAGGGTGCGATCCAGATCGGCACGATCATCGCCTTCGTCGGCTACCTGACCGTCTTCTTTGAACCGATCCAGCAGCTCTCGCAGCTCTACACCACCTACCAGCAGGGAATGGCGGCGCTGGACAAGATCTTCGACCTGCTCAATACGGCGCCGGACATGGTCGACGCACCGGACGCGATCGACCTCGAGACGATCCGCGGCGAGATCGAGATGGAGGGCGTCTGGTTCTCCTACGCCAACGATGTTGAGTTCGCACTTAGTCTCGATATGCGAGAGAAAACACGAAGTCACCCTCCGGAGGATGGGGTTGATTGGGCGATGAAGGACATTGACCTTCATGTGCCGCCGGGGCAGACGCTGGCGCTGGTTGGGACGACGGGAGCAGGCAAGTCGACCTTTGCCAAGCTGGTTGCGCGCTTCTATGACCCGCAGAAAGGCAAGGTCCTAGTTGACGGTCACGACCTGACTGGCGTGCAGCAGCAGGCGCTGCGCCGCCAGCTCGGGATCGTGCCGCAGGAGGGCTTCCTCTTCTCCGGGAGCGTGCGTGAGAACATCGCCTTCGGCAGGCCGGGCGCCTCGCTCGAGGAGATCGAAGACGCGGCCGCGGCGGTCGGCGCGACCGAGTTCATCGCGGCGCTGCCGGAAGGGATCGAGACCGAGGTCGGCGAGCGCGGCGTGCAGCTCTCGGCGGGCCAGCGCCAGCTCGTCGCCTTCGCCCGGGCGCTGCTCGCCGAGCCGCGCATCCTGATCCTCGACGAGGCGACGTCGAACGTCGACGTACGGACCGAGAAGACGATCGAGAAAGGGCTGGAGCGGCTGCTGACGGGACGCACCGCGATCGTCATCGCCCACCGCCTCTCGACGATCCGCCGCGCCGGAAAGATCGTCGTCATGGAGGACGGCCGCATCGCAGAGCAGGGGACCCACGACGAGCTGATCGCAGCCGGCGGCCCCTACTCCCGCCTCTACGGCGCCTGGTCCGAATCGGGCGCGGGCGCCGCGTAGGCCCCCGCCCGCGCCCGGCGCTACTTGTCGCCGGAGACCGCCCGCCGCACACTTCGTGCCTGCGACGTGAGGTCGGCGACCCGATAGCCGGCGTCGCCGACCCCCTTCGCTTTTTC
>DATNGZ010000024.1:0-10779 GCA_035605695.1 Solirubrobacterales bacterium
GAGGCGCTCGAGGTCCCAGCCGCGGTCGGCGGGGAACTCGCCGATGCCCTCGCGACCCTCGGCCAGTAGCTGCCAAAGGCCCTCGGGTGAGTCGGCGCCGCCCGGATAGCGGCAGGCCATGCCTACGATCGCGATCGGCTCCTCGGAGGCCTGGGTCCTGAGCGCCGGGGAAATCGCGGCGGGCCCCGCGCCCGCCTCGGCGAGGATGTGAGCGGCGAGCCGAGCCGGAGTCGGGTGATCCAAGACGGCCGTTGCGGCAAGGCGCAGCCCGCTTGCCGTCGCCAGCCGGTTGCGCAGCTCAACCGCGGCCGGTGAGTCAAAGCCGAGATCCTTGAACGACTTCTCGACGTCGATTGCAGCGACATCGCCGTGCCCGAGGATCGCCGCGGTCTCGCTGCGAACCGTCGCGAGTACACGAGGGCCTCGCTGGCTCTCCGGCAGGTTCGCGATCTCATCCGCCAAGCCGGCGAGCGAGCGCTCCGACAAAACGTCGGTATCGGCTGAGTAGTCGAGTGAGATCGAGCGATGCTCAGCCTGCTCCGAGCCGCCAAGCCAGTGGCGGCGACGCTGGAACGGATAGGTCGGAAGCCCGACCTGCTTGGCGCCGCTGCCGGTGAAAAACGCCTCCCAGTCGAGCCCGACCCCGGCAGCGTGAGCCTCCGCCAGCGAGCGGACAAAGCGCTCCGGCCCACCCTCCCCGCGTTTCAAGCTGCCAAGCAGGGACACCGCCTCCGGCTTTGGCGCCGCGGCCTCGATCGCTTCCTGCAAACCGAGGGTCAGCACCGGGTGGGGACTAACCTCGATCAGGGTCTGCTCGCCCCGTTCGAGCAACACCCGCACCACGGGCTCAAGTCGCACCGTGTGGCGCGCATTTCGGTACCAGTACTCGGCGTCGAGCTCGGCTGTATCGAGTACCTCGCCGGTTACCGTCGAGTGGAAGGGAATCCGCCCCGAACGAGGCCGAATCGGCGCCAGGTCGGCAAGCATCTCCTCGCGCACCGCCTCGACCTGGGCGGAGTGGGAGGCGGCGACCGCGCCGCGCACCTTACGCGCCCGCACGTCATCCTCCCGGCACCCGGCGACGAATTCGTCGAGCGCGTCCGGATCACCCGAGACCACGGCCGAGGCGGGACCGTTGAGCGCCGCCACCTCGAGTCGCCCCTGCCACTGGGCGAGGCGCTCTTCGAGTAGCTCTGCGCTCAGCGCCACCGCGGCCATCGCCCCCCGTCCGACCAGCTTCAACAGCGCCTTGTTGCGCAGCACCACGACCCGCGCCGCGTCCTCCAAGGAGAGGGCGCCGGCGACGTGAGCGGCGACGATCTCGCCCTGCGAGTGCCCGACCACAGCCCCGGGCTCGACTCCCATGGAGCGCCAGAGCTCTGCCAGCGAAACCATGGTCGCGAACAGCGCCGGCTGGCCGACATCGGCGCGATCGAGCGGAGGAGCGCGTTCGGCGCCGCGGAGGACGTCGTCGAGCGACCACTCGATGTAAGGCTCGAGGGCCTCGGCACAGGCCCGCATAGAGCGCGCGAAAACCGGCGAGGATTCGAGCAGCCCAAGCGCCATCCCCTCCCACTGGGATCCGTAGCCGGGGAAAAGCAGTATCGGCCTCGCGCCCGGCGCCGCCCGCCCCCGGACCAGCCCCGCAGCGGCCTCACCGCTCCCGGCGGCGGCGAGGCCCGCCAGCAGTTCCTCGCGCTCGCTCCCGACCACGACCGCGCGGTGCGCAAACGCCTCGCGGGTCGTCGCGAGCGAGTAGGCGACGTCGGCTAGATCTGGCTCGGGCTCGGCTTCCAAGCGCATCTTCAAGCGTTGCGCCTGGGCCCTCAGCGCCATCGGGGTCTTGGCGGAGAGAAGCAACGGCGTCGCGCCCGGCAGCGGCACAGAGCCCGCGGCAGCCGTGCGGTCCGGCCGCCGAGGCGCCTCGGCGATGACGACGTGGCAGTTCGTCCCACCCACCCCGAAGGAATTCACCCCGGCCGCCAGGGGCCGGTCCTCGTGTGGCCACGGCCCCGGCGCGGCCTGCACCCGCAAGCGCTGACCGGCAAGCGGAATCTCCGGGTTGGGACTCTCGAAATTGAGGCTCGCGGGCAGCTGTCGGTGCTCGATCGCCAGCGCGGTCTTGATCAGGCCCGCGATGCCGCCGGCTCCCTCCAGGTGGCCGATGTTGGTCTTCGCCGAACCGACGGGGAGCGGGTCGCGATCGGCTCGCTCTCTGCCCAGGACCGCGCCAAGCGACGCTGCCTCGATCGGATCGCCAACCGGCGTGCCGCTGCCGTGCAGCTCGACGTACTGCACCTCGGATCCCCTCAGACCGGCCCGTCTGTAGGCCCGCTTCAGCATCCGTTCCTGGGCGGCGCGCCCGGGAACCGCCAGGCTGGCGCCGGCGCCGTTGTTCATCGCGCTGGCGCGGATCACGCAGCGGACCCGATCCCCGTCCGCCCTCGCCGCGCCGAGCGGCTTGAGCACGACGATCCCGCCTCCCTCCCCCTTGACGTAGCCGTTAGCGCGCGCGTCGAAGGTGAAGCAACGGCCGTCGGGGGAGAGACCACCGAGCCTCGACGCGCCGATCGCGCTAATCGGGTCGAGGTTGAGGTGAACGCCGCCGGCAAGGGCGAGCGTCGACTCGCCGCGACGCAGGCTTTCGCAGGCGAGGTGGACGGCGGCCAGCGAAGAGGACTGCCCGGTATCGACGGTCAGGCTCGGCCCGTTGATGCCGAGCGCGTAAGAGACCCTGTTGGCAATCAGGCTGCGTTCCAGGCCGACCTCGGTGTGGCGGCCGACAGCCTCGACCCCGCAGCGCCGGCTGAGGGCCTCGTAATCGCCGGAGATCGCGCCGACGAAGACGCCGGCCTGGTTCCCCCGAACCGAGCCGGCGACGATGCGGGCGTCTTCGAGCGCCTCCCAGCCGAGTTCGAGCGCCAATCGCTGCTGCGGGTCCATCGCCTCCGCCTCCCTGGGAGAGATCCCAAAGAAGGCGGAGTCGAAGGCGTCAACCTGCTCGAGAAAAGCACCGAAGCCGGCGCCCTGCACCTCGTCGGAGAGACCTTCGCCGACGCTGCGCCCGGCCATCTCCCAGCGCTCATCCGGGATCTCCGAGATCGCGTCGCGACCGTCGGAGAGCAGCTCCCAGTAGGCGTCGAGATCGGGCGCGTGCGGCAGCCGGCACGACATGCCGACCACCGCAATCAGGGAGCCGTCCCCCGAGGCTCTCGTCATCACACCCTCCCTAGGCTGAGTCACACATTTGCAGCGAAAAACAGCCTAGTACGGCTATCTCTCCAACCCCAAATGCGGGCTTTCGCCTGCTCGCCACGGATTTGCCGGCAGCGCTATCGCGGCGACGACGATCCCCTCGCCCACCGTCCAATGGCCGGAGAAGCCGCGCACCTCGCGGCCGGCAACGATCGGCCCCGGAACGAGCAGCCGCGCCGAGAACCTGCGCTGAAGGAGATCGATCGTGACCCTGGCGTCTTCGAAGCCGAGCCAGCGACCGGCGAGCGGGAACCAGGCCTTGTAGACGCACTCCTTGGCGCTGAAGAGCAGCCGATCCCAGCTCGGCCCAGGCTCCTGACGCGCCAGCGCCGCCAGCATCTCCCGCTCGTCGGGCAGGGCGATCTCGCGCAGGACCCCGGGCGGCAGCGGCGCGTCGATCTCGGCGTCGACTCCCAGCGCGGCGAACTCGCCGCCGCGGCCGACCGCGCAGGCGCGATATCCGTCGCAGTGGGTGATGCTGCCGACGACGCCCTCGGGCCACCGCGGCTCCCCCCGCGGCCCGCTGGGAATCGCCGTCGCGGCAACGCCAAGCTCGGCGAGCGCTCGGCGAGCGCAGGCGCGGGCGGTGGTGAACTCGCGCCGGCGTTTCTCCACCGCCCGGGCGACGATCTCCTCCTCCTCGGGAAAGAGGGGAGCGTCGATCTCCGCGTGGGTCGAGACGACCGTGACCGCGGCCGGCAGGAGCCGCTCAAGCACGGCGTGGTTCCGGCAGGATGCGGCGCGGCAGCTGCGGCGCCATCGGCCAGGCCCGCCGCTCTCGTGGATAGCCCAGCGAGACCTCCTCGAAGCGGACGCCGTCGTGCCAGGTCGTGCGCGGGATGTGGAGGTGGCCGTAGACGACCGCGGTGGCCCGGAAGCGACGATGCCAGTCGGCAGTCCGCACGGTTCCGCACCACTGGGCAAACTCGGGATGGCGGAGCACCCGGGTCGGCTGCTCGATCAAGGGAAAGTGATTGACCAGAACCGCCGGGAGAGTCGGCTCGACCTCGGCCAGCCGCGCTTCGGTCTCGCTCACGCGGGCCTCGCACCAGGCCTGGCGGCTCGGATAGGGCGCCGGGTCAAGCAAGAACTCGTCGATGCAGACGACGCCGGCATCCTCGGCTCGTTTCAGCGCTTCCTCCCTGGTCGGCGCGATGTTGCGGCCGAAGCTGTAGTCGTAGAGCAGGAACAGCGGCGCCACCCGTACCGGCCCCCCCACCCCTTCCCAGATCGGGTACTCATCCTCCGGCGTGTCCACGTCAAGCCCGCGGCAGATCTCGACCAGTCGCTGGTAGCGCTGGACCCCGCGCAGTTGCGGGGGATCGTCGTAGTGCGCCAGTAACTCATGGTTCCCCGGCACCCAGATCACCCTCGCGAACCGCTCGCGCAGCACGCTCAGGGCCCAGGCAACGTCATCGGGCTGATCGGCGACGTCGCCGCAGACGATCAGCCAGTCGGCGTCGGACTGCGGTTCGATCGCGGCGACTATCTCGCGGTTCTGGGGATGCCCGACGTGCAGGTCTCCGATCGCGAGCAGCGCCCCCTCGCTCACCGCCATCCGGGCGACATCGGACTGCCGCGGTCACAGAGGGCGCCGAGCGCGGAGACCAGACGCGCCCGCGTCTCCCCCGGCTCGATCACCTCATCGACGAAGCCTCCAGCAGCCGCGGCCTCGGCGCTGAGATGCTCGCCGGCGTAAGCGCTCGCAAGCGCCTCCCGCTCGGCGCTCGGATCAGTCGCCGCTTCCCACTCTTGCCGGTTAACGATTCCCATCGCCGAGTGCGCCCCCATCACCCCGACCTCCGCTCCCGGCCAGGCGAAGACGAGGTCGGCACCGAGATCCTTCGAGTTCATCGTGATCAAGGCCCCGCCGTAGGCCTTGCGCAGGATCACGGTCACTTTCGGCACGTCCGCCGCGGCGAAAGCACGTAAGAGGGTCGCCCCGAAACGGATCACACCGGCACTCTCCTGCTGCAGGCCGGGCATGAAACCAGGCGTGTCGACGAGCACCACGAGGGGCAGGCCGAAGGCACTGCAGGTCTCGACGAAGCGCGCCCCCTTCTGCGCCGAGGACGCGTCGAGGACGCCGCCGAGGTAACGCGGCTGGCTGGCGATGACGCCGACCGGGCGGCCGTCGCAACGGGCGAGCCCAGTCAGAATGCTGCGGGCCCAGCGCCGGCCGACCTCGAGCAGCGAGCCGGCATCGAGGACCGCGCCGATCACGTCGCGCACGTCGTAGATGTCACGCGGGCAGGCCGGCACCGCTGCCCCGGGATCGACCGGTTCGGGATCGACCGAGAGGGTCTGCGGGAGCTCGCCGCCGGCGTGCTGGGGCATGTAACCGAGCAGGCGCTTGGCAAGCTCGGCGGCGGCGTGGTCATCCGTCGCGACGAGATCGCAGACGCCGTTTCGCTCGTGCACCTTGTGTCCGCCGAGGTGCTCGGGGCTGATCTCCTCGCCGACGACATCGCGCACGACCGCCGGCCCGGTGAGGAACATCGTCGCCTCCTCCGTCATCACCGTGAAGTCGGTCAGCGCCGGGGAGTAACAGGCGCCGCCCGCCGCGACGCCGCCAACAATTGAGATCTGCGGGACAACGCCCGAGAGGGCGACGTTGCGGCGGAAGATCCTGCCGTACCCGGCTAGCGCCGCGGTCCCCTCCTGCAACCGCGCTCCCGCCGACTCGATTAGGCCGATGACCGGCATCCGCGAACGCTCGGCAAGCTGCATCACACGGTCGATCGAGTCCGCCTGGGCGGAGCCGAGCGAACCACCGAGGAAGCCAGCGTCCTGCGCGAAGCAGGCGACCGGCCGGCCGTCGACGCGACCGAGGCCGGCGAGAACCCCGTCGCCGTCGGCGCCGCGCCGGCCCAGCCACGGCGATCGCGCAGCGGAGCGGATCGGCTCAAACGTGCCTCGGTCACAAAGCAGATCCAGTCGCTCGCGAGGTGGACGAGGCGTGGCGCACCGCTTCGGCCTCGGATCCCCCGCCACGGTGATCGAGCCGGTCACGCGCTTTAGTCCGTCGCGGCGGGCAGCTCGTGACCGCAGTGCGGGCAGGTGGCGGGATGGGCAGCGACGGGGGGCTCGATCGCAGCCTGCCTCTCCCCCCCGCCCCGCGCGGCGCGAAGCTCGACCCGCAGATCCGCGACCGAGAGCCGCTGCTCGAGCGCACGATCGAGCCAACGTTTCTGCTCCGCGGGCTCGAGCGGGGCCAGGAGAACGTGATGGCTCCAGGTTAATTTGTCACTACGTAGTGACAAATCGAACTGCGAGGCGACCCAGGCCATGTTCCTCAGGCTCGCCACGTCGTAGCCAGTGACCCGCGCCGCCTCTGCGTACCGCTCCCCCCAGTGCGCGGTTCCGTAGCGGATCCAATCGCCGATCCACCACTGACTGCAGCGCCCGATCGCGCCAAGCCGTCTCCCGGTCGCCAGCCACTCGGCCTGGCCGAGTTGCCCGCGCGGAAGCCAGGCGACCTTCGAGATCGCGGCCTGCGGACGACCCAGCCTTGGCGAGGGCGAGGGCAGCCCCATACTGGATCGCCCGCTCTCGGCCGCGGGGCCGGGCGGGGACAGCGTTTGAACGGCATCTAGGGACCCGGACATGCGAACCTCGCCAACTTGATCGGAGAGATGTACGCAGCGAGGTTTGACCCATTTTGCCGCCCCCCGCGCGACCCACTTATGTGTATCACCGGGGTTCTTGCCCTTTTACACCAATGTGGTGCGGGCCCCCGCACCGGCAACACCAAAATGTCGCATCGGGGATGGTCGCTGGGTTCAGTCTGGCTCGACAGCCAGTAGTACTCCTTTGTTCGTAGAGTCATCGAGTTCCTCCAAACTAAGCGCCACCTCGAGCTCCGCGTGGCAGCTCGGCAGCAGCCGATCCAGCGCCTCCTCCACCTTGCGCAAGCGGCGCTGAACGGTGTGGCGGTCGATTTCCAGCGCCGCGGCCGCCGTCGCAGCGTTGAACCCGGCGGCGAAGTAAGCCCGTAGTGTGTCGCGTAACACCTGGCCCGAATCACCGTGTTCGTCCAGCGGGGCGAGATAGGTCTCCCGCAGCGACCTCGCCAGCGGTTCGTCGCGAAGCACGGCGGCGAGCAGAATCACATTGCTCGCCTGGGTGAGCGGTTGGGAGCGGCGCAGCATCACCTGCTGGGCGGCCTGCGCCTCGTGGTGAGTGAGCCGCCAGCCATCCACTCCCCAACGCGGCTCACCGACGGCGAGCGTCACGTCACCAAGCACCCCCGCCGTCAAGTAGCGCTGCACCTCCGAGACCTCGAGTCGCTCCCGCCCCCCGAGCCAGGCCCAGGCGGTCTCGGCGCTGCGCTTGACCACCAGCGGCTCGCGGCTCACTCCCGCCGCCAGGGTCCGGGCCGCGACATCGGCCCGGGCACCGGCGATGATCAGCCCTAAGTGCCAGGCCTCGAATTCGTAGTCCAGCCCTTCCGCGTCGAAGGGTGCGTCGCCGGCGAGCAGTCTTTTCACTCGTTCCGCCACGCGTTGGGCAGGCGAGCGGCGCATCAACTCCAGCTCGGCCATGTACTCGGAGGCAACCGACGCCATGAGGCGATCGACGTGCGGGCTCTGAGTCCTTAAGACCTGGCGCAGCGCCTCGTTGGGAAAGCGGCCCGCCTCGTCCATAATGATCTCGCCGACCAGCCGGTCACCGGCCGCGTAGCGGCGCAGCACGGTGTCAAGCCCGACTCCACTGCGCGCGGATCGCCGCGCCTGCGCCGCGGCCGCGGGGGGAATCGCTTCGGTTGACTCTTCGCCACGTTCGATGCTGGTCAGCGCGTAGTCGACCGACTCGGCGACGGTGGCACGCAGCCCAGCCCTGTACTCGGCGTCTTCGCTTTCCGCCGGTGAGGAGAGCTCCCGCACGCGGTTGAAGATCGCGTCTTCGATCTCGGTCGATCGGGATCGCAACCGCGCGACCAGCTCGGCTCGGATCTCATCCTGCGACCTGGCTTGACGATCACCGGCCCGGTTCACGCGGCACCGCGCCAGCGAACCGGCGGCAACTCCTCTGCGTTTACCCCCCAGGCAACGCCTCCCTTTAGGCCGTGCCTTCTAAGCGATGCTTCAAACTGCATTGGCCCCCTCTCTCCCTGCACACACGGTAGTACGCAAACTCCGACGGTGTCAACTCGTACATCGGGCCGGTCGCCCTCTGCCTCTCTTTACCTGCATTTGGCGCTCGCATTACCTCGACCGGCGCAAAATAGATCGACCTATTTTGCAGAGCGTCGCTGGGCAGTCAGGAGAGCCGAGTTGATCGCCGATGCCACTATCGCGATCCCTGGGACCGTCACAATCCGCTCAGAAGATTTTGTATTTCAACACATGTAAGGTACGCTGAACATGTGTTCAGTTGACGCCGCTGACTCGATCATCCGCGCCGCGCTTCGCGTCTTCGGCGAACGCGGCATCGCCGCCGCCTCGCTGCGCGAAGTCGCCAGGGAGGCCGATGTCTCCCCCGCCCTCATCGTCCACCACTTCGGCGGCAAGAGCGGGCTGATCGCCGCCGTCGATGAGGCCGCAATCCTCGAGTTCGGCGCCGCCTACGGCTCGGAGGAGACGGCGGGCGGTCGCGGCCTGCTGCGCCAGCGAGCGAGAGAGACGGCCCGGGTGATGCGCGAGCGACCCGACATCTGCACCTACCTTGGCCGGGCGCTGGTCGAGGCCACGCCGGGCAGTTCGGGCCTCTTCCAGGTGATGATCGAAGGCGGTCGCAAGGAGGTCGACCTGCTGGCGGAGAAAGGCGCCCTGCGGGGTGACCTCGACCCCCTCTGGGCGACCTTGCAGCACTTCTTCCTGATCTGGGCGCCGCTCAGCTTCATGCCACTGCTGGAGCAGGCGCTGGGCGAATCGCTACTCAGCGACGAGACCCTGGACCGCTGGGTCGCGGCGAACGTCAGCCTGCTCGAGGAAGGGCTCTACCGTTGAGCCGCTGGGAGACGACGAGCCGGCTGGAGGCCAGCCTCGAGCCGACCCAGGTATGGCGCGCCGCCTACGCCGATGCGAACGCTTGGCCAGAATGGAACGCGGAGATCAAACAGGCGAGCCTGGACCGGCCGCTCGGCCCTGGCGCTACCGCCCGCATCATCTTCCGCACCGGCCTGCGCCTGCGCTTTGAGGTCATCGACTACGACGAGGGTCACCTCTTCACCGACGAGGCCCACCTGCCAGGCGCCCGCATCGGCCATCGCCATCTGGTCGAGCCGAGCGGCGACGGCTGCCGGCTGACCAACACGATCTACATCGAAGGACCGGCCGCGCCGCTCTGGCGCCGAATCCTCGGCCCGGCCGCGAGCCGGTCCCTGCCCGGCGCCCAGCGTGCGATCGTCGCCCTGGCAGGCGAAGTCGGCGCCTAGACTGCCAGCCAGCAGGGCCTCCAGGACGACGCCCCTCAATTGCCGGACCGGCGAGGACGCGCCGGCCCCCGGAGACTGATTGGATCGGCTCGATGGCGCGCGAGGACTTCTACGACTCCCCGTTCGGCGTCATCTACAGCGCATATATGGAGCGGCCCAGCCTGGGTCGTCTGGTCGGTCGGCTGCTGTGGGGCGGCGATGATGAGGCCTACTACGCGAGCATGAGCGCGATCGACGAAGTTGCCGACGGCGGCACGATCATCGACTGTCCATGCGGGGCCGGTCCCGCCTTGCGGGAGCTCCGCCCCGACGCCGCGGTCCGCTACCTGGCCGCGGACCTTTCGCCGTCGATGCTGAACAGGGCACGGCGACGGGCGCGGCAGCGTGGTCTCGAAGGCATCGAGTTTGCCGAAACAGACGCGACCGAGATTCCCCTGCCGGCGGGCAGCGGCGACCTGTTCCTCTCCTACTGGGGCCTGCACTGCTTCGACGATCCCCCCGCGGCGCTCGCCGAGGCCGCACGAGTCCTCAAGCCGGGCGGTCGCCTCGTCGGCTGCTGCTTCGTTCGCGGCAGGGACAGCTGGAGACAGCGGCTGTTGGTCCGTCCCGGCTCGGGTGATTTTGGCCAGGTGGGAACCCAGTCCGAGGTCGAGGCCTGGCTGGCCGATCGGGGCTTCGACCTGACCAGTGCCAGACGCTCGGGCCCGATGCTGTTCTTCGAAGCGATTAGGGTGCCAAGCGATGAGCGTCATAGATGAGCTGATCACCAACAACGATGGCTTCGCCGCCTCGCTGCCGGAAAAGCACCTAGACGTGCATCCGAGCCGGCGACTGGCGATCGTCACCTGCATGGACTCCCGACTCGACGTCTTCGCCGCGCTGGGCTTGGGCGACGGCGAGGCGCACGTGCTGCGCAACGCCGGCGGGGTGATCACCGACGACGTGATCCGCTCACTGGCGGTCTCGCAGCGTCGCCTCGGCACCCGCGAGGTGATGCTGATCCACCACACCGACTGCGGGATGCAGCGCCTCACCGACGACGGGTTCCGCAAGGAGCTGCAGGACGCGTCGGGGGTCGCCCCCGCCTTTGCGATCGAGTCGTTCACCGACGTCGACGGAAACGTGCGGCAGTCGATCCTGCGCGT
>DATNGZ010000025.1:0-21502 GCA_035605695.1 Solirubrobacterales bacterium
GGTGACCGCCAGGCCGGTGAGCGAGAAGAAGCCTCCGAACAGCTCGTAGTAGAAGGGGCCGTAGGGCGAGTAGACGTCGCTGTAGAGGGTCTGGCCGTGGGAGAAGGCGTTGAGGCTGACCAGCAGGGTGCCCTCGTCGTCGCCGCTGCTGAACTGGGTGAAAATCGCGAAGTAGGCCGCGATCGCGGCGGCGAGGGCGACCAGCGAGTAGAGGGCCACGGCGGTGGCGAGCGGACGTCGGGCCAACATCGGCGCGGGACGATATAGAGCGAGACCGGCGCCCCGCCCAGCTATTGCCAATCGCATATCTTGCCCCTGTGGATCACCAGGCGATCGACCGCCGCTGATCGAGATGCGTGTCCTGATCACAGGCGGGGCCGGATTCGTTGGCGGCAACCTCGCAGTCTCGCTCTCCGGACGACACCCAGACTGGGAGCTGGTCGCGCTCGACAACCTGATGCGACGCGGCTCGGAGCTGAACCTGCCGCGGCTGCGCCAGGCCGGCGTCGAGTTTCGCCACGGCGACGTGCGCGACCCCACCGACCTGGCGGCGGCGGGTGCGTTCGACGCGATCGTCGAGTGCTCGGCCGAGCCCTCCGTCCTGGCCGGCTTCGCCGAGGCCTCCTACTCGGTCCAGACCAATCTCGTCGGCGCCTTCAACTGCCTCGAGCGGGCTCGCCAGGAAGACGCCTTCCTCGTCTTCCTCTCGACCAGCCGCGTCTACCCGGTGGCGCCACAGCTCGAGCTCAAGCTCGAGGAGGTCGAGACCCGCTTTGAGCTTGCGCCGGTGCAGCCGCTGGCGGGCGCCAGTTCCGCGGGACTGGCCGAGGACTTCCCATTGCGAGGCGCCCGCACCCTCTACGGTGCCACCAAGCTCTCCGCCGAGCTGCTGATCGAGGAGTACGCCGATGCTTTCGGGCTGCGAGCCGTCGTCGACCGCTGTGGGGTGATCGCGGGGCCCTGGCAGATGGGGAAGGTCGACCAGGGGGTCTTTTCCTGGTGGTTGCTCAGCCATCATTTCGGCCGCCCACTCAGCTACATCGGCTACGGCGGCTCGGGCAAGCAGGTCCGCGACCTGCTCCATGTCGAAGACCTCGTCGACCTGGTCGACGAGCAGCTCGGCCAGCCGGGTCGCTGGGCCGGGGTAACGGCCAACGTCGGCGGCGGCCGGGAGGGCAGCCTCTCACTGCTGGAGACGACGGAGATCTGCCGGGAACTGACCGGTAACGAGGTGCCGATCAGCACCGAAACGGAGGCACGCCGGGGAGACGTGCCGGTCTACCTGAGCGACTGCTCGCACCTGCATTCTCTAACCTCCTGGCGCCCAAGCCGCGAGCCACTCAAGGTGCTGCAAGACGTCTTGGACTGGGCCTCCGAGCACGAGGGCGAATTGCGAGCAGCATTGGGATTTGATGGCTAACCCCGCAAAGGAAAACTGAGCCGATGCCAAAGGCAATAGTCACAGGATCTGGCGGCCTAATCGGCTCCGAGTCCGCCGTGCGACTGGTCGAGGCCGGCTACGAGGTGATTGGGGTCGAGAACGACACCCGCGCCGTGCTCTTCGGCCCCAGCGCATCGACATCGCACGTCACCGACCGACTCAGCCGCGAGCTGGGCGGGTTCCGCAGCGCCGACCTCGACATCCGCGACGGGGACGGCATCGACCGCCTCTTCGCCGAGGCCGGCGGCAGCGCGATCGATCTGGTCATCCACACCGCTGCGCAGCCTTCCCACGACTGGGCGGCGAGCGATCCGCAGGCGGACTTCGGGATCAACGCCAACGGCACGCTCAACCTGCTCGAGGCGACCCGCAAGCACTGCCCCGAGGCGACCTTTGTCTTCACCTCCACCAACAAGGTTTACGGCGACACCCCGAACCGGTTGCCGCTGCTCGATCAGGAGTCGCGGCTGGAGCTGGCCGATGATCACGCCTGGTTCGACGGCATCGACACCTCAATGTCGATCGACTCGACCCTGCACTCGCTGTTCGGCGCCTCGAAGGCCGCGGCTGACCTGCTCGTGCAGGAGTACGGTCGTTACTTCGGGATGCCGACGGTCTGCTTCCGCGCCGGCTGCCTCACCGGGCCAAACCATGCCGGGGCGCAACTGCACGGCTTCCTCGCCTACCTGATGAAGTGCACCGTCACCGGCGACCCCTACACGGTCTTTGGCTACGAGGGCAAGCAGGTGCGCGACAACCTGCACAGCGCCGATCTCGTCGATGCCTTCCTGCTCTTCCACACGAAGCCACAGGCCGCGGCGGTCTACAACATCGGCGGCGGGCGAGGGAACGCCTGCTCGATGCTGGAGGCGATCGAGCTCTGCGAGCGGATCGCCGGCCGCGAGCTGCAATGGGAGCTGAGCGACGAGGCGCGGAGCGGTGACCACCGCTGGTGGATCAGCGACCTCGACGAGTTCGGTTCCCAGCACGGCGACTGGCGCCCGCGGCGCGATCTGGAGACCATTCTCCGCGAGATCCACGAAGCCAACGCCGAGCGATGGGTTTCGGCGCCGGCATGAAGCTCTCAGTTGTTATCCCTGCCCATAACGAGGAGGGAACGGTTGCCGAGACCGTTGGGGGAATCGTCTCGACCCTGACGAGCCAGGGCATCGACCACGAGGTGATCGTCGTCGACGATTCGAGCACCGACGGCACGGCTTCCGTGGTCGAGGGAATCGCGGCTAGCTACCCGCAGGTTCGCTGCCTCCCTTCCCCCTACCGCAATGGCTTCGGCTTCACCGTCCGCGCCGGCCTCGACGCTTTCGAGGGAGACGCGGTCGCGATCGTGATGGCGGACGGCTCAGACAGCCCCGAAGACCTGGTGCGCTACCAGCGGCTGCTCGAAGAGGGCTACGAGTGCGCCTTCGGCTCCCGCTTCATCCAGGGCTCGAAGGTCGTCGACTATCCCCGCTCGAAGCTGATCATGAACCGCATCGTTAACTGGGGAATCCGGCTGCTCTTCCGCCACGGCTACAACGACACGACCAATGCCTTCAAGGCCTACCGGCGCGAGGTGATCGACAGCCTCAGGCCGTTTCTCTCCAACCACTTCAACCTCACGGTCGAGCTGCCGCTTAAGGCGGTGGTGCGCGGTTACAGCTACGGCATCGTGCCGATCTCCTGGACCAACCGCAAGGCCGGCGAGTCAAAGCTCTCGCTCAACGAGATGGGCAGCCGCTACCTCTTCATCGTTCTCTACGTCTTTCTCGAGCATCATCTCAGCCGCGGCGACTACCGGCGCGGGGCGGCGCCAGCCGCGACACGGTCGTCCGCGGGAGCGCCCAGATGAGGGACTCGGCCTACGACGAGCACTATGCGGTGGAGGACCACCACTGGTGGTTCCGAGGCCGCTGGGCGGTGATCGAGGCCCTGCTTTCGCGCACCTCGCTGCCGGCCAATCCCCGCATCCTCGATGCCGGCTGTGGCACCGGCGGCAACCTCGAACGCTACTCGCGCCTCGGCGAGGCCTCTGGGGTCGACCCTTCACCCGACGCGGTGCGCTATTGCGGCGAGCGCGGCCTCAACTCAGTCGAGCAGGCGGGGCTTGAGTCGCTCCCCTTTGCCGACGCTACCTTCGACTTGATCGCCGCCACCGACGTGGTCGAGCACATCGAGGCCGAGGAGCGGGCGCTGCGCGAGCTTTGGCGGGTCGCCGCGCCGGGCGGCGCGATGCTGCTTACCGTTCCCGCCTACATGTGGCTCTGGAGCAAGGAGGACGAGAACCTCCACCACAAACGCCGCTACACCCGGCCGAGGCTGCGGCAGGCGACCGAGCGTTGCGGCTGGGACCCCCAGATCGCGACGTACTTCAACTCGTTCCTGCTGCCGCCGATCGCCGTCGCTAAGCGTTTGCGTGGTCAGCGCGAGCGGGGCGAGGCCGACCTGGAGCGGACACCGACCTCGCTCAACGGTCTCCTCTCGCTGCCGATGCGGCTCGAGGCGCAACTGATCCGACGCGGCGTCAGCCTGCCGGCCGGGGTCTCAGTCGGAATCGTCTGCCGGAAGGTCGACTAGCCAGCGGTCCCGGCCGGGTCGAGTTTTGCTGCTCGCCCCCCGGGGTCTGAGTCGATAGGCGAGAACAGCGACGTCCTTGAGCATCTCCGGGCTGGCCGAGGCGACCTGAACCCGCGAGCGCGAATCGTGGATGTACAGGACCGGCACCTCGGCGATGCGCAGGCCCTCCATTTCGGCCCGCAGCAGCAGCTCGACGTCAAAGGCGAATCCCGGGCAGAGCTGCTCCGCGAAGAGGCGCTTAGCCGCAGCCGACGGCAGCAGCTTGAAGCCATTTTGAGTGTCGCGCACCTTCATGCCGGTGAGCATTCGCACAGCGCTGCTGAAGGCCCTGCCGGTCAGCTTGCGATGAGCCGGGCCGCGCTCGACCACCGCACCCGACACGCCGCGTGATCCGATCGCGATATCGGCGCCTTTGTCCAGCGCCGCGGCCAGCTTGCTGAGCTCCTCGAGCGGTGTCGAGAGGTCCACATCAGCAAGAAGCACGTAGTCGCCGCGGGCGTTGCGCACGCCGTCGGCAACCGCGGCACCCTTGCCCCGGTTCTGCTCATAGTCGAGCACCGGCCTCAGCTTCGGCAGGGTCGCGTTGGCGAGCATCTGGCGGGAACCATCGCTGCTGCCGTCGTCGACGATCAAGATCTCGAGCAGCTCGAACCCGGCCTGCTCGACCGCTGCCCCAGCACTGGTCGCCAGCGTCTCGAGCAGGGCCGGCAATCTTGCCTGCTCGTTGTAGGCGGGTATGACGAGTGAGAGCGTTGTCAAGCGGCGACCAGAAGCAGGGAGGTTGAGCCCTGCCACCCCTGGGTGGTGAACGATAGGGAAGTCGAGCTAGGGCCGGAGGCGTCCACCCGTTAGGGCGACGAAGGCGCGCCAGGCCGGCTTCGGCTTGAACGCCGCCCCTTCGCGGAAGAGGCCGACCGAGTCGCAGAAGTTGCAATCACCCTGGATGTCCTTCCACGAGAACCAGTAGGTGGCCTTGAGGTTGAGGTGATTGCGTTTGGCGATCAGATAGCGGTAGGCCTTGCGCAATTCGCGTGCCTGGCCCTGCATTCCCTGCTCGAAGGCGACGACGTTGGGGTCGTTCTGGGAGCCCCAGCCCATCTCGGTGATGTAGAGGCCGGCGCTCGGATCGTGGTTTTCAAGCACGACTTCGCGAATGCCTTCGGTCAGTTCTTCAAGGGCATCAACGTGGAAGGCGTAGGGGTGCAGGGCAACCGCGTCAAAGTTGGCCTTGATGCCGGGAATCCGGTACAGCGCTTGGAGGAACTTGGTCGCATCCATCCCTTTCTTGCCACCCTCGTCGGGGTTGCCGAAAAGGCCGGAGAGAAGCACCTGGGCGCTGGGGTCCGTGGACTTGATTGCCGCGTGACTGAGCTTCAGTAGCCGGGCGTAGCGGCTCGGCGAAACCGGATAGGCGAAGTAGAAGAAGTTGGCCTCGTTCCAGACCTGCCAGGTACGGATCGGCATTGGCCGCGGTATCGCCTGCACGTAGTTGACGCCGGCGACGGGGGGCGCATGTTCCGTCCAGAATTCGCCTTCGGGCCCGTAGCGTTTCACGGCCGCCTTGACGAAGGCGGTCCAGGCGCTGCGTGCCTTGCCGCTGTCGATCGGCAGCGTGGTGGGCTTGGCCGCCAACCAGCGCGGCGTGCCGTAGAGAAAAGGCAGAACCGTCAGCCCGCGACGCGCCGCAGCCTCGATCGCGGGGTCGACGCTGCTCCAGTCGTACTGGCGCTTGGCCGTGGGCTGCACCGATGGCCAGCCGACCGGCCAGCGCACCGTGCCCACCCCGCCAGCCTTCATGTAGGCGGTGTCGGTGTCGGTCAGGCCCGTCTGGGGACCGATGCCGAAGAAGGTTCGCGGCAACGCCTGCGCCACCGATGGGGCGACTAGGGCGGCGACGAGGGCCAGCAGCAGGATCGTGGTCTTGGCGGTTCTCAACTCGGTGCGTGGCAGCAGCGGGACGTGTGCAGGTCACTTCCTAACACGCCGGGGCGACATCAGTATCGCCGAGACGTTAACGGCTCAGTAGGACCCACCCAGCTTGCGGTGATCCCAGCTGGCGGTGCGGTGCGGCTTAAAGTGGATCGCGACGCGCTTCGGCGCCTGGGCCTCGAGCGCGGCCTTGGCGTCGCCCTCGACCGAGGAGATGCCCTCGGCGTAGCGCAGGGTCAGCTCCTCGGCGAAGCCGAACACGGTCTCAAAGTCGCTGTGGATCTTCGCCTCTGCCTCGATCATTGCCCCCCGCAGCTCGCCGTACTCGTGCCCGGTCTCGATCAAAACGGTCGCCCGCGGGTCGCGCTGGAGGTTGCGTACCTTCTGTGACTTGGCGTAGGTCCAGATCCAGATCTCGCCATCGCGCGGCACGAACCACATTGGCATCGAGTGCGGCCAGCCACGTGGCCCAAGGCTGGAGACGATCGCGACGCGCTCGCCCTCGAGCAGCTCCAGCAGCTCTGCCTCGCTCAGCTTGATCTGGTCGCGGCGACTCACGCAGCGGAACTCTAAGCCGTCGGCGCCGCTAGCGAGCGCGCCTGAGGCTGACGGCGCGGGTGGTGCGCGCGTTGGGGATCGCGACCAGCAGCTGCGTCTTGAGGATCCCGCGTTCGCGCAGCAGCGGCGCGCCGCGTGAGTTGAGGCCGATGCGGAAGGTGTGGGACTTGCCGCCGGCGAGGCTGAAAGTGCGATGGCTGACGGCGACGCGAACGACTTTGGTCGGCACGCCGGGACGGGCGCGCAGCGGCACCTTGGCGTGGGTGCGGAGGATGATCTGGCCGGGGCAGGCTTCGCCCTCGGGGGGCCAGCCGCAGCGGACCCAGACGCTGACGGTGCCCGCTTCCGGCTTGATGTGGCCGACGGTGAGCGGCGGCAGTTCCGGCTTTGCGACGCTGGCGCCGACCGTCGCCCCTTCGACGTAGTTGTTGTCGAGGTTGATCGTCATCAGGCCGTAGGTCTCATTGTGGCCGCCGCGGTACTGATGGATGCGCTGGTGCAAGGCCCAGGCCGTTGACGGCAGGTACGGTTCGAGCGTGTTCTGGACGCCGTTCCAGTTGGCGGACCAGACGTTGTCGGGCAGGAGGTATGGCCCGCCGATCGCGCGGCCGAGGTCGGCGATGCCGGAGGCGCCGGAACTGTAGACGCCGGAGACGTAGCCGAGCGCGTGCAGTTCTGTGGTCCAGGCAGCAAGGAAGGTGAGCGTCGCCGCGGTGGCGCTCGTGGTCCGCGTGTAGGCCTCCATGTCGTTGTAGATCGGGCTGCCCGGACCCATGCCGATGCTCTGCGCATCGGCGACGGCGTCGCGGGCCGCTTCTGCTCCCTGCGCTGCCGCCGTGGTCCGACTCGAGCTCAGCTTGGCGCAGCTCGAACAGGCGCTGGTCGGCGCCTGCAGGCCGACGTATGTCGGAATCAAGTGCCAGCCGTCGGCAACTTGTTCTCCGACCCAGGTGGAGGTCAGGTTGGGCTGCGAGCAGGCGCGGTTGGCGCCGCCGATGTAGACGCCGATCGCCCGGTAAGGCGAGCTCGCCCAGGCCGACATCGTCCGCGCCGAGGGGGCCGCGCAGGCGTCGAAGCCAAGGCCGGTGTACTCATCGGAGCCACCGGCGACCGGAGCCGGCGGTGCGACGGCGCTGGCATGCGCCGCGGGTCGCGCTCTTACGCTGGGATTGACGAGAATCGCCCGCCGTCGCCCAACCGCATGCGAGGGACAGCGCTGGACAGCGCCCGGCGTCCCCAGGTAAACGGCGCGGCGGTCGAGCCGCACGCACATGCGCGGGTGCTCGGCGAGGCGGTAGACGGGCCACTTGGCGGGCACGGCGACCGCGCGGCCGTCGAAATGGACCGTTCGAGCGGCGGCGGGCGTCGCGCAGATCACGAGCAGCGCGAATACCGCCAAGGCTGGACGAATTTGGCGCATACCGCCCCAACAATTGCATCCGCAATTTGATTCGGCCCTGAAAAATCCGAACTGCATCAACTTTTACGCCTGGCAGCCCTGGGACTCGACGCAGTTCATTCCGAGGACGCGGGAGCGGGGGGCGACCGCGTCAGGCCTGCACAGGCACGAGGTCCAGCTCGCGCCAGGGACCCTCGCCGGCCATCGGCTGGGTGCGGCCCTCGAGCCAGTCGGCCTGAAGGTCGTCGTAGTGCGGGCTGGCGGGGTGGCCGGACTGTCCGGTGAACATCTGCCAGCGCGAGCGCTCGGGCGCGGTCGGGTCGGCGACCATCCGCCAGCTCGGCGCCCACACGGCTTTGTAAGGATTGTTGGGGTCGTAGGCGATCTGACTCACGGTCTCCTGGGCACCACCGGCGCGGAGACTGCGATTAAGGAGACGCCGCAGCAGCGGGTTGGCCTCGCCGAGCGGGTGCGGGAACTCCATCTCGTGCACATGGCCCCAGCGCCAGCCCTCCGGGTCAGGCCCGAAGCGCTCCGATAGATCGTCGAGGGCACCGCTGAGTGCTTCCAGGACGAGACCCTCCCAGGGCCGGCCGATCAGCTCCTCATCACCCTCCTGCCAGAGCTTCATCAGGTGCGAGTGCCAGCGCCAAGGTGAGGTGACGTGGGGAGTGAAGCCGTTGTCAGCGCGGTCGAGCCAGCGCTCGCAGAGATCCCGGTCGCCGATCGCGGCGCGGGCCACCTCGCGCGCCAGGCGCAGCAGAAAGGCCTGGTAGATCGTCCCCGCGATCGAGTCGGGATCGAGCCGGCCGTCCCAACTACGCAACCGCTCGATCGCGCTCAGCTCGCGCTGGCCCTGAGGCGTCAACCGCCCCAGTCGCTTCGCTGCCTCGATTCCCGGCAGCGAGAGGTTGTCGGACTGCATCGCCTCGAAGTCGTCGATGTCGTGCTCGTCGCTGGCGCGCAGCAGTTGCTCGATCCGCTCGGCGCGGAAGCCATCGAGCCACTCGCTGGTGATGTGGTGCGGGTAGGAGTCGCCGACGATGCGGTTGTTGGCGGTGACGAGGAAGCCGCTCTCGGGGTCGACCGCCTCCGGCATTTCGTCGTAAGGGATCGTCCCTTCCCACTCGAACTCGCCGTTCCAGCCCGGCTTGGGCAGGTCTGGGCAGCCGCCCTTGCGCAGCGGCAGGCGGCCGATCAGCTTGTAGCCAATCGAGCCGTAGCGGTCGGCCCAGATTAGGTTCGAGGCGGGCGAGCTGTGGCCCTCGAGTTTGGCAACGAGCTCCGGCCCGGAGGTGATGCCGTGCAGGTCGAACATGCCCGGGAAGGCGGTCGGCTGGTCGAGCGTTTGCCAGCGCAGGGCCAGCGGCTCGCCCTCGTCGGCGCCGAGCGCCTCGTTGACGAGCGGCCCGTGGTGGGTGATCCGCACGTCGAGGATCTCGGGTGCATCGCGGCCCTTGACCGGGATCTCCTCGCGGACGACTTCCAGCGGCCGCCACTCGTCCTCGAAGAGGTAGCGCTCACCCTCGACCCGCTCGATGAAGAGGTCCTGGACGTCGGCCATGACGTTGGTGAAGGTCCAGCAGACGTCGTTGTTCTGGCCCATGTAGACGCCCGGCATCCCCGGCAGCGAGGCGCCGCGGACGAAGCGGTCGCCGAGCCTGAGGCCGACCTGGTACCAGATGCCCGGCATGCTCGGCGGCAGATGGGGGTCGCCGGCGATCAGCGGTGAGCCGGTGGCGCTGAGCTTGCCCGAAACCGCCCAATTGTTGGAGCCGCTTGCCTCAGCGGCCAGTCCCATCGAGCGGCGCACAGCGTCGATCTGCTCGACGATGCCGAGGCCGTCGCCCGACCAGGCTTCCTGGTTAACGATCGGGTTGTCGGCCGGATAAGCGGGGTCGAGCACGGCGGCGAGCTCGGGGCCGAGCGCCCTCGCCATGTCGGCGCGCAGTAGCTCCCGCTCCCAGTTGGTCGAGAGGCCGAAGGCGAGCAGCTTGCCGAGGCTGAGGATGTCGACCGGGCGCCAGGGCTTCCACTCGAGCCGCAGCAGCTGCATCTCGAAGGGCATCGCCTTGGCGCTAGCGGCAGCCGCGTTGACTCCCTCGCAAAAGCGCTCTAGGAGGGCGAGCAGCTCGGGCTCGAGCGTTGCCGCCTCGCGCTCGGCGGTGCGGCGAATTCCCAGCGTACGCATCAGCCGGTCGATCGGCAGCCCCTCCTCACCTGCCATCTCGGCGACCCTGCCGGAGACAGCACGGCGGTAGAAGTCGAGCTGCCAGAGCCGGTCCTGGCCGTGGCAGAAGCCCTCGGCGAACCAGAGATCGGCGGCGGAGGCGGCGTCGATGTGCGGCACGCCCCAGCGATCACGGCGCACCCGCACCAAGCTCTCAAGCCCGTCGAGCGCGATCGTGCCCTTCTGCTTGGGCAGTGGGCGCCGCGCCAGCCAGTGCCAGGCGGCCGCGGTCGCGGCGGCAGCGATCCCGGTCCCCGCCGCACCGACCAACAAGCCCGTTCGCGCTGCCTGGCGACCACTCATCTCGCAAGCGTACTGGCCAGGCAGCCAGGATGGCGTCAAGCAGAAACGTCGGGGGCAAACGGCCTTCGGCCGCGAGCTTGTCGAGGTGGGCCTGCATCACCATCTCGGCGGCGGGACGGAGCTCGGCGGGAACATCCGCCCATGCCGCTGCGAGGAGCGCGTCATGAGAGCGCTCACCGCGCTCGAGAGCGGCAAGCAGGCGGCGCTCGCGCATTGCGCGGTGCTCGACGTACTCGGCGAGCTTCGTCGCCGGGTCCTCGATCCAAGGGCCGTGGCCAGGGCAGATCAGCTCGATCGGCTCGGCCTGCATTCGGCGCAGGGAGTCCATGTAAGCGGCGAGGGAACCGCCGTCGGGCGGGACAAAGGTCGAACCGGCGCCGAGCACGAGGTCGCCGCTGAAGCAGACCCGATCGGCGGTGATCAGGCAGACGTGGTCGGGCGCATGGCCCGGCGTGGCGATCGCGCGCAGGCCGCCGTGCTCCTCGCCATCGACCGGGAGGATCACCTCGACGCCGAGCTGCCCGGCCCCGTCGGCGTGGTCACCGTGGCCGTGGGTGAGCAGAACCGTTCCGAGGCCGCCACGTTCCTCGGCTGTAGCGCGCACCGCGTCCAGGTGGCTCTCGATGTCCGGCCCGGGATCGATCACCGTGCAGGGATCCGAGCCGAAGAGGTAGGTGTTGGTCCCCTCCAGCGTCATCGGCCCCGGATTGGGAGCAACGATGCGAAGAATCTCGGGATGGCCCGGCCCCTCAATCACGATTCATCCCGCGAAACCTGGTTTTTGCGCTCTCCACACGCAATAACGAGGTTTCGTCAGCCGGAGACCTCTGTGGCGATCGCGGCACGCGCGTCCTCGGGCTCGAGCACGACGAGGTCGCCGGCGCCGCGCAGGATCTCCCGCACCAGCCACGAGGTCCCCGCGTAGGGCAGCTCGATCACGACGGCGCCGTCGGCCAGCTCCTCGACCACGGTGCGCTCCTCGCGCAGCCAGCGCGCCCGCTCGGGCGAAACCCAGACGCGAGCGACGTGGGCTGTCGGCACCTCGCCGTGGGTCATCCAGCCCTCGACCCCGGCCAGCCTTTCGACCTCGGGCCGCGGCTCGAAGACCTCACCGGAAATCGTCGCCTCCTTGATCCGGTCGAGCTTGAAGTGGCGAACGCCCTCTTTGGTCAGGTCGAAGCACTCGACGTACCAGCCCTCTTTGCCGTTCTCCAGCCGGTAGGGCTCAACCGCGCGTTTGGTGAACTGATCCTCGTTCTCCTTGTAGTACTGGAGCTCGAGGATCTTGCTGGCGCCAATCGCCTCGTTGACCTGGCGCGCGACCTCGGCGTCGCCGCCACTGCCGGAGGCGATCTCCAGCCCCTCCTCGGAGGGATCGTGGCCGAGCGCGGCGATGATCTTGGTGCGGGCGCTCTGCAGGCCGCCCTGCGGCAGGTGGTCGCCGAAGAGGTCGATCGCGGCAACCAGTGCCTTGGCCTCGAGCGGCAGCAGTCGCGCCGGGCGGGCGAAGTTGTCGCCGTAGGGCTGGGAGTCAACCTCGATCTCATCGCCCTGGATTTCGGCGAAGAGGACGTAGGTGCCGCCGCCGAAGTTGACGACGTTGAGCAGGTCGATGTCCTCCTGCAGCTCCTCGTCGGTCAGTTCGAGTCGCTGGCGCAGGTCGCTGGCCCGCAATCGCTCCTCGCCTTTGGCCGATTCGATCAGCAGGCCGGCGAGGGTGACCAGGCGAGCGAAGCGCTCGGGCCGAATCGCGGCCTCGCCGCGGCCATTGGAGCGGGTCCGCTTCGGCACCTCGCGCAGCGGCCGGTCGACGATCTCGGCCGGCTCGAAGCCGTTGTGGTGACGGTCGTGGAGCAGGCCAAGGCGACTCTCGGCTTCCTCGCGCAGCTCGTCCGGCGCCAGGACCTGGGCGTTCTGGCGCCAGCGCAGCACCCAGGCGATCAGCTCGCGCGGCGAGGCATAGTCGGTCTCGAAGACCGAGCCTTTGCCCGGCGCGCCGTCGGACTTCTTCGCCGCGCGCAGCTCGCCGAAAGCGCCGAAGTCGCGCTCGATCAGCCAGGCGATGCGGTCGCGGACGAAGATCTTCGCCGTGCCGCGGATCTCACCCAGCTGCCAGTCGGCGCGCTGGCCGTAGTCGCGGCGGTCGAAGTTCTCCGGCGGCGAAAAGTCGTGCTCGGCCTTGGAGGCGTAGCCGACCTTGCCCTGGATTCGCGAGAGGCGGAAGACGCGCACCGCCTCGCGCTCGTGGGCGTAGCCGATCAAATAGAACTGGCCGCCACGGAAGACGAGGTGGAAGGGGTCGACCTTGCGCTTTTCGGTCTCGTCGCGCTCCATCGTGTAATAGGTGAACTCGATCGTCTTGCGACGCGAGATCGCGGTCTCGATCTTGGAGAGGCGCTGGGAGAGGTCGCGGCCGCCGGCCGAGGCCGTCATCGCCATCTCGACCGGCGCGCGCTCGCCCTCCTTGAGCGGGTTCGGATGCCCCCAGGCGACCTGCTGCAGGGCGAGCCTCAAGGGCTCGGCGTAGGCGAATTCGCCTTCGGAGAGCAAGGAGAGCGCCGTGCTCAGCGCCGCCAGCTCATCGTCGGAGAACTTGATCGCGTCGAGGTAGAAGTTCTCCGGCGGCAGCGAGTAGAGCTCGGCCTCGAAGAATCCCTCGCCCGGCTTCTCGACCCCGAGCTGGATGCCGAGGCTCTCCAGCTCGGCCCGGTCCGCGTAGAAGCGCCGCGCGAAGGCGTCATCGTTCATGTCGCTATAGCCCTCAACCTCGCGCTTGATCTCGAGCGCCGAAACCGGCCTCCCCTGAGCCATCAGGAACGAGATCAGCGAGAGCTGACGGATCAGCTTCTCGGTGTCCTTTGCCACGGCTCGCAGGATAGTGTGCGACCGCCTCCATGGACCTCCTGCGCAACCTCTTCGGCAACGTGACTTCGGGCATTATCCGGCTTGCAGTTGCGGCTGGAGTGCTCTTCCTCTGCTACCTCTTCATCGTCAAGCCGGTCTTGAAGACGACCAGCGAAGTGACCGACAAGGCCTTCAAGTCCTCAGGCCTGGACGAAATCAGCAAGACGATCGAGAGCGTCAACGTCCAGGTCCGCCGTCAGATCCACCACTCCTTCGAGGTGACCAAGCGCAGCGGCGGTCACCCGCAGAGGCTGATCGACTGCATTAAGCACGCCAACGGCGACGTCAAAAAGATCGAACGCTGCACGCGGCGCTTCTGACGGGGCCGTCAGGCGGCGCGCTGGCCGAAGTACGCCGAGCCCGATAGGGCTCGGTCGAAGCCTGACCATGACTCGCCGGCGGGGAGCTGGCGCTCAAGGCGGTCGAAACTGCCGAGGCGGCCGCCGAGGTTGTCGATCATGTGGACGAGGACTGCCTCACGGGTGGCGGGGACAACCGGCGAGCCGTGTTCGAGCGAGCCGTGGTGGGCGAGAATGATGTGCAGGACGGCCTGGGCGAGGTCGGGTTCGAAGCCCGGGATCTCCTCAATCTGGCGGCGCACCTTGTAGTAGCCGAGCGGAATCTCGCCCTGCAGGCGACCGGCGTCGGTGAGGTTGATCGCTAGCGGGTCGTCGTTGTAGGCCTCGGTCTTGCCGATGTCGTGCAGGAGGGCACCGGTCACAGCTACGTCGCGGTCGATGCCGGGGAAGAAAGCGGCGGCGGCGCTGACCGCCTGGGCGACCGAGACCGTGTGCTCGAGCAGGCCGTGGCGGTAAGCCTGGTGGTAGACCTTCGCCGCCGGCGCGTCGCGAAAGCGCGCCCAGATCTCCGAGTCCTCCCCGAAGAAGCGGTCAAGCAAGTAGCGCAGCTGCGGGTGCTGAACCGTCGCCAGCAGCTCGCGCAGGTCGGTCTCGAGCCGCTCGAAGGAGACCTCCGACTCCGCGGCGAGGTCCTCGGCGCAGTACTCGTCCGCAGTGGCCTCGCGCAAGCCGGTCAGCTTGATCTTCGAGCCCCAACGCTCGCTGACCTCGAAGTGGCCGCCGACATGTACCGGCGTGCCCGGAACCGCAATCGCGTAGAGCGCCTCGGCGTCCTCCCAGCAGACCGCCTCGCAGCCGCCGCTGGCGTCGCCGAGGGTTAGCCGCAACCAGGGCTCGCCGTTGCGCTTGCGCCGCAGCTCGCGGCCGCGAACCGCGTAGACGCCGCCGACCCGCTGGCCGTCCTGCAGCTCTCCGAGCGGCACCCTGGCCGCGATGAGCGTCTCGGTGAGAGCTTGCTGCTCCATCCTGAATCCAAAGTAGTGGGACCAGCGGACGAGTCAGTGAGTTCGTGTTTCGTCCCGGTATGCGAGACAAAACACGAACTCACCGGAGACGCGCCTAGAGCGCGGAGCCCAGCCAGTGACCGACCGCGATCGCGGCGAAGCCGACGATGAGGGAAAGGCCGAGGTTGAGCCAGACGAGGTGCGTGTGGCCGGCGTCGGCGAGCCGGTGTGAGTCCAGCATCCAGGTGGAGAAGGTGGTGAACGAGCCGATCCCGCCGCCGGCGACGATCACCAGCGCCTCGCCTTCGAGGGCGGCGCCGGCGACGAGGCCGAGCGCCAGCGTGCCGGCGAGGTTGATCGCCAGCACGCCGAGTGGAAACGGGTGATCGGTTCGCGCGGCGAAGGCCGAGTCGATCAGGAAGCGGGCCGCGGCGGCCACGCCGCCGAGCAGGCCGACGGCGACCCAGCCGACGGCGCTCACCGGGCCACCCGCGGGCGGTGCTCGAGCGCGATCCCGGCGCGGACGCAGAAGAAGCCCGCGAGCAGGGTCGCGCCGAGGTAGGCAGCGGCAATCGCGACGTGGCCGCCGTCGATCATTTCGAACAGCTCGAGCTGGACCGTGGAGAAGGTGGTCAGGGTGCCGCAGATCCCGGTAGTGAGGAACGGATGCGCGAGGCCGTCCTCGGGGTGGTCGCGCAGCCGGGCGAAGAAATAGCCGAGCAGCAGGGCGCCGGCCATGTTCGCGGCGAAGGTCCCCCAGGGCCAGCCGCCCGGGCCGTGCGGCGTCGCTTGGGCCAGACCGACCCGGGCCAGCGCCCCGAGCACTCCCCCAAGATAGATAGCCACCAAGCGGCGGCAGTCGAATTGCCTGGCCTGCATCGCGGGTCCTCCTATCAGCGTCGATGGGACGTTGGTAGGGACCGTCAGCGGACCAAATCCGCGCTTATGAAGGAGCGAGCCCCATCGCTCAAGTTTCGAATTTTAGAGAGCTGAGCCGAAAAGCCTCTTCATTGAAAATTTTCAATGAATGCTGATAGGGTCCAGCTGTGGCCGACCTCCCCGTGATCGAGTGCTGCACACCGCTGGCCGGGTCTTCGCTATCCGACGAGCGGGCGGTCGAGCTGGAGGCGGTCATGAAAGCGCTCGCCGACCGCCACCGGCTGCGGATCGTCAACCTGCTGCTGCGCGCCGGTGGCGAACCGGTCTGCGTCTGCGAGGTGAAGCCGTTGCTCGGCCTCTCACAGGGCACGGTTAGCTACCACCTGAAGCAGCTGCTGGAGGCCGGCGTGATCACGCGCAAGAGGCGCGGCACCTACAGCTACTTCAGCCTCGTGCCGGGAGCGCTCGACTCGGTCCGCGAGGTCTTCTCCACCCCGCAGCGAGTCGCGATCCCGGCGCAACCCGGCGCCAAGCGCGTCGCCTGCTGCTGAGCATGGACGGGCGTCCCGACCTTCGCCGCCGCGCCGCCGCCGAGGCCTTCGGCGCCTTCGCCCTCGTCTTCGCCGGCTGCGGCGCGATCGTCACCGACACCGTGCACGCGGGCGTGCTCGGCGCGGTCGGCGTCTCGCTCGTCTTCGGCCTGGTGATCATGGCGATGGTCTACGCCACCGGCCACCTCTCCGGCGCCCACCTCAACCCGGCGGTGACGCTCGCCTTCGCCCTCACCCGCCACCTCCCCAGGCGCGAGGCTCTCGCCTATATCGTCGCCCAGATCACCGGCGCGCTCGCCGCGGCGGCGCTGCTGCTGGCGGTCTGGCCGAGCCAGCCGGCCGCGCTCGGGACGACCCTGCCCAGCGTCGGCACCGGCAGCGCCCTCGTCTATGAGGCGGTGCTGACCGCCTTCTTGATGTTCGTGATCATGGCCGTGGCCACCGACACCCGCGCAGTCGGGGCCGGCGCGGCAATCGCGATCGGCGGCACGGTCGGCCTCGACGCCCTCTTTGGCGGCGCGATCACCGGCGCCTCGATGAACCCGGCCCGCTCGATCGGTCCCGCCCTCGTCTCCGGCGAACTGCACGATCTCTGGATCTACATCGCCGCCCCGATCGCCGGCGCGGCCCTCGGCGCCCTCGCCTACCAGCTGGTCAGAGGCGCCGCCGGTGCGCCGGCGGCCGAGGAGGCCTGATGGCGCGCGTCCTCTTCGTCTGCCTCCACAACGCCGGCCGCTCGCAGATCAGCGAGGCGCTCTTCGCGCGCGCCGCGGCGGGGCGGCACGAAGGGCGCTCAGCCGGGACCGAACCGGGCGAGCGCGTCCACCCCGAGGTGGTCGAGGCGATGCGCGAGCTCGGCATTGATCTGGCCGCCCGCATCCCCCACAAGCTCTCCCGGGCAGACGCCGAGTGGGCCGACGTAGTGGTGACGATGGGCTGCGGTGACGAGTGCCCGTACATCCCCGGCAAGCGCTACCTCGACTGGGATCTGGCGGACCCGAAGGGCCGCCCGATCGAGGAAGTCCGCGCCACCCGCGACGAGATCGAGCGCCGCGTGGTCGAGCTGCTCGGCGAGCTGGACGACTGAGCGCCG
Organism: Solirubrobacterales bacterium; assembly: GCA_035605695.1. Taxonomy (GTDB): domain Bacteria; phylum Actinomycetota; class Thermoleophilia; order Solirubrobacterales; family 70-9; genus VRUE01. The sequence continues at coordinate 17,165 of DATNGZ010000025.1, forward strand.
CTCAAGGGGCGATGCGAGACGCGATCTGCTGCCGCAGCTCGGACAGCTCCGCGACCAGGCCGACGTGGTCGAGCCGCTCTGCGATCAGGTCCCATTCGTCCGGCTCACAGCTCTCCAGGTAGAGGCTGTCTGCTTCCTCGGGGTGCCCCTGCTGCTCTGCGATTAGGGCGCGCAGGACTCCGGCACGACGTCTGAAGCCGATATCGCGATCCTCGCTTCCCTCTCGCACCAGGGCATAGAGGCGATCCGCCTCTTCGAGGTCATCGCGGTGGTGGACGTTGCCCAGCATCAGCGCCGCGGCCGGGTTGTCTTCAACATGCGGTCGCAGCAGTTCCTCCGCCAAATCGATCTCATCCAGCTCCGCGAGCGTCTGGAGAAGGTTGAAGGCGGCGGTTCGACTACCTCGCGCGACCGCCAGGACCAACACCGGCTTGGCCTTGGTGAAGGACCCGTGCTGCATCAACATGTAGCCGTAGTTGTTGGCCGCGACCATGCTCCCGTTGTCGATCGCCTGCTGGAAATAGGGCTCGGCCAGATCGTCCTGCTTGAGCCGACGCATGAGCATCGCCAGGCGGGTGGCCGCGACTCGCTTCTCCCTGGTGTCGGGCTCGCTTTTCTCCAGGGCACGTTCGAAAGCGGACTGTGCCGGGGAGAGGCCGATGCCCTCCCGCTCGTGCAGCTCAAGAGCGCGCGCGCCGATTGCCACGGCCTCGCCGGCACCGGCCTCCGCGATCGCGAGGTTCCAGGCTGCCTGCTTCACCTTTTCCGGGGACGACTTCGTGAGCCACTCAACGATGTGGTCCGGCACCGAGTAAGCCGGCGCCGGCGAGCCGTGCGAGTGAAGCAGGCGCGCGCCGGCGCCATCGGCGGCGTTCGCCCACGCGATGCTGGCCTCCAGGACACCCTCGGCCACCGCGCCGCGGAGATAGTGGACGTGTAGCTCTTGAAGCACGTCCTTCGGGATTGGGTTGGGCATCCCCGTGCGCTGCCAGTCTGCCGTGGCGCGGACGGTTGTGGTCTCCTCGTCGCGGCCGGCGAGATAGCGATCGCGGAGCGCCGACGCCGCTACGAAGTGCGCGCCGATCGACGCCCCGAACTGCTCATCCGGGTAGAGCTCCGCCGCGCGCCCCTGCTCGGCGACGCTGGCCCGTTCCACCCGAACCTCCGTAGCGGATTTGAGCACCTCGGCGGCCTCGTATGTGGTCCCAGCGTCGCCGTCGGCTTTGACAGTCAGGCTCCAGGCCGTGTCTTCGATCGTGCCGACGATCTTCAGATCGCCGCGAGCAAGGAGCTCGTCACGGACAGCCGTGTCGAAAGTCCCCGCCCGTACGTAGCCGTCGATCTTGTCTAGCCAAAGGATCGCAGGGCCGCGCGGGAGCAGGTCGACGTTCTCGGCGATGTCGGCGACCGCCGCCTTCTTGCGCGCGGCAAAGAGCAGCGGGTCGTCGCAGCGCAGGATCGCCTCGAAGGCAGAGCGCGACTTGCCCGCCTTCGAAGCGCCGCGCACGACCACGAAGTGGTCGCTGCCCAGCGCCCGGTCGAGCTCATCGTCAGCGTCGCGCGGTATGTAAGGCTGGCGATCGCCGTTCTCGTCTGCCTTTTTGGTGACGATGCTCGAGCGGTCGATCCCGAGGTCGTGGCGATCGCAATTACTGGCCCTCTTCGGCGGGTGATGAACGAGTGCCTCCTTCAGTCGGGCTCGTCGCCCCCACCTCTCGCGACGGACTTTGTCGACGATCGTGGCCCCGGTGCCGACCACCCCGGCCCCAACCAGCGCAAAAGCAGCCACGGGGGGCAGCAGAGCCGTCAGTGCTGCGGCCGCGCCCCCGACGGCGACGAGCATCGGTCCGGCCGCGGCCGGACCGTACTCCTTCAGTGCCCGCAGCCTCTTCATCGGCGCTGCCAAACTAACACACCACTAAATAATTTCTGGCGCATTGAGTCGCATTCCGTCAACACCTTGGATATGGCAGAGTCCGCCCGGATGAGGCTGTGTCGCTTCGCAGCAGAATCGGGTGCACCCGCGCTCGGGGTCGTCGAGGACGCAGAGGTCGCCGACCTCTCGGCCTCGGGCCTCCCTGCCGAGCCCGCAGCTGCCCTCGGTGGGGCCGGGTGGTCGGAGATCGAGCGGGCCGCTGCGAGTGCCGCCCGTCTGCCGCTCGCCGAGGTGCGCCTGCTCGCCCCCACCGCGCCGCGCAAGTACCTCGGAATCGCGCTCAACTACGCCGAGCACATCGCCGAGATGGGGATGGCGGCGCCCGAGGTGCCGGTCTTCTTCAACAAGCAGGTGACCTGCGTCGTCGGTCCGGGGGCCGATGTCCACATGCCAAAAGTCTCCACTCTGCTCGACTACGAGGCCGAGCTGGCGATCGTGATCGGCAAGCGCTGCCGCCACGTGCCGGTCGAACGCGCCCACGAGGTGATCGCCGGCTACACCTGCGCCAACGACCTCAGCGTGCGCGACTGGCAGGGCCGGGCGCAGACGATGACGATTGGCAAGTCCTTCGATACCCACGGCCCGCTCGGTCCCTGGCTGGTCACCCCCGATGAGGTCGGCAACCCGCAGGACCTGCGGATCCGCTGTTTCGTCGACGACGAGATGCGCCAGGACGCCAGCACCGCCGAGATGGTCTTCAACTGCTTCCAGCAGGTCTCCCACCTCTCCGAAGCCTTCACCCTCGAGCCCGGCGACGTGATCGCCACCGGCACGCCGTCCGGCGTTGGCATCGGCCGTAAGCCGATCCGCGAGAACGTTCTCCAGGTCGGCCAGACCGTGCGGGTCGAGATCGAGCGGATCGGCGAGCTGGTCAACACGGTGGTCGCCGAGCCCAACGGCTACCTCGCCGGCGAGTAGCGCTACTGCGCCTGGCGGTGCACGTCGGCGGCGGTCGCCTGATCGCGCGGGCGGACGACGATCTCGTCGACGTTGACGTGCGATGGCTGCGCCAGCGCCCAGCGGATGCACTCGGCGACGTCCTCGGCGCGCAGCGGCTCCATCCCCTCATAGACGCGCCGCGCCGCCGCCTCGTCGCCGCCGAAGCGGACCAGGGAGAACTCGGTCTCGACCATGCCTGGGGCGACCTCGGTGAAACGGATCGGCTCTCCGAGGTGCTCGAGCCGCAGCACCCGCAGCAGCGCCCGCTGGGCGTGCTTGGCGGCGTTGTAGCCGGCGCCGCCGCGGTAGGTCTCGATCGCGGCGATGCTGGTCACGGTGACGACGTGGCCGTCGCCCGAGGCAACCAGCAACGGCAGCAGCGCCTTGGTCATCCGCATCGTCCCCATCACGTTCGACTCGTACATCTGCAGCCACTTCTCTTCATCGGCCTCGGCGAGCGAATCGAGGCCGAGCGCGCCGCCGGCGTTGTTGATGAGCACGTCGCAGTCCGCCACGCGATCCGCGAACGCGGCAGCCGAGTCTGGATCGGCGACGTCGAGAGCGATGGCTTCGCCGCCGATCTCAGCCGCCAGCGCCTCGAGCCGATCGAGCCGCCGCGCGCCGAGGACCGTCCGGTACCCCTCGCCGGCCAGCGCCCGCGCCGTCGCCGCGCCGATGCCGCTGGAAGCGCCGGTGATCACCGCGGTTCGCATCGCCGCCGACCTTAGCGGCTGCGATCAAAGCGGTCGTCCGGACTAGGGTCCTCGCATGAACGACCGGCCCCGCCCCAACGAGATAACGGTCTCCTCCCACCTTGACGCGACGCCCACCCAGGCCTGGGATCGGGTGATCACCCCGGAGGGCATCAGGGACGAGATGCACCCGTACCTGCGGATGACGTTTCCACCCGGCGTCGAGCAGCTCAATCCCGAGAGCATCGAGCTGGGCAAGAAGATCGGCCGCAGCTGGATCCTCCTCTTTGGCCTGCTCCCCTTCGACTACGACGACATAACCCTGGTTAGGCTCGAACCCGGCCACGGCTTCCTCGAGCAATCGCAGATGCTGAGCCAGCGCGTCTGGGAACACGAACGGACCATCGAGCCGGCCGCCCGGGGCGGCTGCCTGATCACCGACCGGGTCAGCTGGCAGCCGCGCTTTGGACTCCCGGGCCGGCATCTCCGCCCTGTGATCGCCTGGTTCTTCCGCCACCGCCACAAGCGGCTCAAACGACATTTCGACGGCTAGGCCGACGGGGAAGACCGTCAACGAGCCGGCGCCATTTCGCCGCGGAGCGTTCGACGAGCTGCGCCCAGGTCGACAGCCCGGCTCCGCTCGCCGAGCTGATGCCGCTTCCTGCATCGGCGCTGACCATGGCACACCACACCATCCTCATAAAACATCTAAGTGTTGAAAACTTCATAGAGTGAGGCCGTGAAGGCCGCCGAGGAAAAAGGCTGGGTACC
>DATNGZ010000026.1:0-95976 GCA_035605695.1 Solirubrobacterales bacterium
GAAAAATGGACCGTGCGCCCCGTCCTCCGAGACGAAGTCACCGGGCGTGTCCGTCGCGATTGGCTCGAGCCGGGCTCTCCTGCGGCACCCGCGGCATCCGCTTAAGGCTGCTTCCTTCCGGACCTGACCTGATTCGCGTGCCCACGTCGCGCAGGACCCGACCGTCAACGCCGCCCACAACGCACTGACCCCGACGGCCAGCCCCTCGGAACGGGATTCGGCCCCGCTAGAGCGGATTGCGGGTTACAGGGCACCGCTGATTCCCCGCCTAGCACGGTCCGCGAGCATCGTATCCGCATTTGCCTTAGTTGGGGCGAATGCCGGATACGGGGCCGTGCCGGCGCCGTTCAGCCTCGGATCAACAGGCGGTTCTTAAAGACCGCTGCCGTCACCTTGCCGACGCGAACTCTCTGGCGGACCAGAATTCCGCCGAGTTGCCGTCCACGGCGAGCAACTGGTCGACGCTCGCTCGCCGGTCCATATGGAAGTTGAGGGCCGTGGGCACGGCCCCAGCGGCGCCCGAGTATGTGAACGGCGGACTCTGCCAGACCGCGGTCGTGGTCCCAGCGACCCCCATTGCCCCGACCACGCCGGTGTAGGCGGAACGGATAAAGCCGCCCCCGTCTGCGCCGCCGGAGCCCTGGAAGGAGTCTCGACGCTCGCGCAGAGCAGCGGCGGCAGGCAGGTGCCTTCCGTGCTCGAGGAGGAGTCCCAGCCGGCCGCGCCGCCGTCGAAGCCACGCGCCGCGTTGGCGGACGGGTGACTTGCTGCCCGCGGCGCCAGCTGCGGCGGGAAGCGCCAGCAGAGGTGTTGCAAGGCATGCCGTGATCACTACGGCGACGTGCGGGGCGTTGAAAAGCGCATCGGGTCCTCCTGTTTGCTCGTTGCTCGCCCGATCGGGCGATTACCGAGTTTTCGGTAACCAACCAAACTCGCCGTGTCCTCCGGGTGGACGAACATAGGATCGGCACCACGTGATCGACGTCGACACAGGCTCCTTCTTCGCGATCGTCATGGTGGCGGCGATCGCCGCGATTACGGTCGCGATCGTCCCCAAAGGAATGGCGCCGCCGGTGGTGGTGCTGGAGCTGGTGCTGGGGATCGTGATCGGGCCCCAGGTCCTCGACCTCGCCCGCTCATCCGATTTCATCGAGTTCTTCTCGAATCTCGGCCTGGGGATGCTCTTCTACTTCGCCGGCTACGAGATCGATTTCGAACGGATCAAGGGCGCGCCGATGAAGCTCGGCGCCCTCGGCTGGGCGCTGTCGGTCGCGCTGGCCTACGGGATCGGCGGCCTGCTCGCGATGGCCGGCGTCGTCGTTTCCTTCCTTTACACCGGCTCGGCCCTGGCGACGACCGCGATCGGCACCCTGATCCCGATCCTCAAGGACAGCGGCGGGCTGAAAACGCGCTTCGGCACTTACCTGCTGGCGGCCGGCGGCGCGGGCGAGTTCGGCCCGATCCTGCTCGTCACGCTGGTGCTGACGACCGCCAGCCCCCTGCACGAGGCGGCGATTCTGGTCGCCTTCGTCTTCCTCGCCCTCGGTGTCGCCCTCGCCTCGGTCCGCCTCGCCTGGCGCGGCTGGCCGGCCTTCGAAAAAACCTTCGAGGCGAGCAGTCAGCTCGCGGTACGGATAACGGTGGTCCTCGTCTTCGGCCTTGTCCTGCTGGCGAGCCAGCTCGGCCTCGACGTCCTGCTCGGCGGCTTCGTCGCCGGGATGATCACCCGAGCTGCGCTCAGGGGCCACGAGCTGCAGGTCTTCGAGTCGAAGCTGACCGCGGTCGGCTTCGGCTTCTTCGTCCCCTTCTTCTTCATCACCAGCGGCCTCGAGTTCAACCTCGACGCCCTCGGCTCAGCCGAGGCCCTGGCCAAGATGGCCCTCTTCTTCGTCCTCTTCCTGGTCGTCCGCGGAGCCCCCGCCCTGCTCCTCTACCGCAACGCGCTGAGCGCAACCGAGCGCAAGGCCCTCGCCTTCTTCTCGGCAACCGAGCTGCCGCTAGTGGTCGCGATCACGACGATCGCGGTCGACGCGGGAAAGATGCGTACCTCGACCTCCGCCGGCCTCGTCGGCGCCGCGATCCTCTCCACCCTGATCTACCCCTTCATCGGCATGGCCCTGCAGAAGCGGGCGATGGCGGAGCAAGGCGAAGAGCCACCCTCAGCCGACCCAGCTGAAGCCCCGGCCCCAGCCTGATCCCAGCCCACGGCCCGCCTATGATTGACGCTCTCCCGGGCGCGTAGCTCAGCGGGAGAGCGCTCGCCTCACACGCGAGAGGTCGCTGGTTCGAACCCAGCCGCGCCCATCAGACTTCCCTATCTAGAGCCAAAAATCAGGGAGTGGTTCTAACCCCGTTCAAAATTTGGCTCTACAGCTCGAATCGCAAATTCCTAGCGACTCGCTTGCACTGGGCAATCTACGCATCGAAGCAGACAGCACTGGCGCGGCGCCTTTCTTTTGACGGCATCAAGCAACCAGGGGAGCGCGCCAGGGATCTGCCCTTGAAAGAGAGCAGCGCACCAGCGCCCGAAAGTGGTCAGCGCCCCTCACTGGTGATGCGATCCATCTGAAGGTCGGAGCGGGGAACGTGAAAACTTAAAGCGGGAACCCGAGAGGAGGCGAACTTGCTGAGGCGATCTCTATGCGTCGCCTGCCCCCCGCACTCTCTCCAAATCCTCCGTTGGCACAAGCCGGTCCTGCTCAGAAAGCTCAATTCGGACGAAGCCACTCGCGTCAAATCGCTCTGGCAGGTCGTTGACCGCCACCACGATTTGAAGCTGATCCGCCATCTCCTCGTGCAGTCTCAAGAGTTCCGCCCAGATGTTTTCGATCCTCGCGGCGTCGTAGTCAGCGCGACCGATATTCGCTGTCATGCCGTCGATCAAGAGAATGCCGGGCAGGGGGACATCCCTCACTGGGGCAACGACGTGATGCGCCAGCAAGTAGGCGACGTTCACCAAGACTCGTGTTCCAGCGCTGAGCCCTTCAATCTTTCGGCCATTCACGATCGGCTGGTAGTCGTTGTAATCGATCGCGGATCGCGGATCGCCATCGAAGCGCGGAACCTCGATTCCTTCGACAAACGACCCGAATTGCTCCTCCAGTGCCGCGAGATGATCTCCCAGGCTGGCATCGCGCGCTTCGGCCTGCTCAAGGGCGGTTTCGATCTCGTCCCGCTCTGCGGTAGCACTGGTCAGGCGCTGTCGGAGCTGCTCCTGTCGCTCGAACAAACCGAGGTACTCCCGCAAATGGCTAGCGTCGGCCGTGAGCCGAGATATCTCAGCAGCTCGTCGAGTCGCAGCCTCAGCCCTGTCCGACACGAAACCCGCAGTGGCCTCGTCCAGACGTTGCCCAGTAGCTCGGCGATCGAGAGACCGCTTCTCAATCTCACCGCGGATATCCGATGCTGCCTTTTCGTGGCCAGCGATCAGTTCGTCGGTCTCTGCGATCTGCGCTGCGAGCCTCGCCTGCTCCCGCACTAGATCCTCTCGCTGCTGCACGGGAGGCTCAGGCTGCGTACAGAGATAGCAATGGTCCTCTTCCGCTCGGTCCTTTGCCACATGATTGCCGCAGCGGGGACACACCAGAAAGTCGAAATCAAAGAATGCCTCCCCGGCGACAATTGAGCGAGTTAGCCGGCCAGATTGGGTTTCCAGCTGATTTCGCAGCTCCGTCAGGCCTTCGGCTGCTTCCTTCTCGTTCTCGTAGGAAAGCCGGAGACGAGCCAGTTCTGTATCAAGGCGGGCTGCCAGTTCCTGAAGCTCCTGGCTTTGGCTAGCCACCGTTGCCTCCTCGACTTCTTCCGCTGACTCGGAAAGAAGCATCTCTTTTTGGGCTTCAACCTCGACGAGCCGTTGGTCAACTGCTGCCCGATTCTCGAGGGACGTTCCCTGGAGGAAAAGGTCGGCAGCCGCTTCGCTTCCCTCTAGGCGGCGTATCTCCGTGCCGAGCTCCCGTAGGCCCTGCTGGAGCCTGGCCACCTCAGCGTCATACGAGCCGTAGAGAATGCGAAAGACGACCCGGCGCTTGTAGTCCGTGGCCCAGGTGGATGAGCCCAATACATCGGTATCGATCTGCTCTTGAGTGAGCCGGCAGTATCTGAGGTAGTCGCTAATCGACACCTTGACTGGCTCCGATTCGTCGGGGCGAGTCGGCGCCGAGGGAACGCGTAGCACCGGAAGCGCCAACTTATTGATGAGCCAGTCTCCGTAGCTCATCTGCTGCGAACCGCCGCCCATCGCGGGAAGAGAGAGTGCCTCATCATCTCCACCGGCTATCTCGACCGAAGCAGTAGGAGTAGTGACGAGCGGTCGGCGGATCGAGAATTCCTGGTCGCCCAAGGTCAGCCGGCCCGCCAAATCGGAAACCGTCGCTTTGACCTCGGGCATTTTTTTTGGGGTGTAGCTAGCCCCCAAGAACACCCGCATCAATTGCATGAGCGAGGTCTTTCCCGTCGATATTGGCCCGAGGATTACGTTGAGTCCCGGCTCAAGCTCGACTTCCCTAGAAGTTCCTACAAGGACCAATTGCTCGATTCTTAGCCTCAAAGCTGCTCTCCCCAGGTGGCACGCGAGACCTCGGGAAAGTGCTCATAAATGAACTTCATGATGGTGCTCCCGGTCGTAGTGCTGAATGCGGCCCGCAGTTTCCCGGCGTGCTGAGCCGTCTCCTGCCAAGCAGGAGCCTTCGACAAAGATGCGGCTACCTGTTGACCAACCGGTGTAGTACGCAGGCCGGTATAGCGGCCCTCCGGCACTGTCTCAATCAACCCACGGCCGAGCAGACTGCCCAAGAGCGCGTAGTAAGCCGGATCCCAGGGTCCGTACCGATAGCGGATCATCCTCCCCTCGATGTTGTTCTCGGAGGCATCCCCTGCCTCATTGATTTTCCGGCCTTTCGCGCGAAGGGCTCGCCGATAGAACTGCGGATATCGAAGGAGAAAGTCAAGCTTGGCCAGCTTTACCCGACCCTGTAGCGAAAGGTTCGCTTGGGTAAAGGCATCAATCAGCAGGAGAATCCGTGCCTCACTCTCCTTACCGGCTCGGAACGGACCGGGGTCCATCTACTCGGCTCCCCAGCCAAAGCGGCATTCATCTGAAAGCTCGCAAACCCGCCCGAACAAAAGCATCCCGTCCTGGGCAAGGAGCCCACTCGGATCCACATCTGCCGGACTTTGAAGAAGCTGGTCGAGCAGCGCCTTGAAAACCTCTGGGCCCGGCGGTGTGGCCACTGCCACGCCAGCAGTGGCGCTCGCGACCGTGAGCGCGCGAATATCGAGGTCGGCGAACTTGGCGCCTGGATCTGAAAGGCCCGTACTCAATTCATAAGCCCGCCGACTCGCATTTGCGCGCAGAACCTTGGCCTGGTGTCGCGACTCCTCCGTGACCCCAGCAGCCAAGAGCTTGCGATCCAATTCGGAGGCGGCGAGTCGGTCAGGATCGGTGATCTGCTCAAGAACGGCCGCATCTCCCCCTTCCAGAGGCTGGAATATCTCGCCGACGGATGCTGCCTCAAGGCGCTTCCCGGCGATCTTTGCGGCGAGCGCCTCGTTAACACCATCCGGTTCCATAACACATTGAGGAAACTCGTCTTGCAGTAGCTCCGCTCGCATCGCCTGCTCCACACGAGCGATGACCCCCTCGTAGACCTTCTCGGTGGTCGCCACCGGAACAGCCGGGTTGTACCGCTGCAAGTTCCGGATGTTGAAGTCTCGGATCAGACCCCGCGGCGGAAGCGGCGCCCGGATGTAGCAGCGATTTAGCATGGCCTCCGCAAATGGCTCATCTACTTTGAGCCGCTCTGCGCACCGCTCAATCATCTCGCCGTCAGGTCCAAGCCGCCTCGGGACAAGCAGGCGCTCGATCGCGTTCCCGCTTTTGGCTCCCAGCTCTAGCCAGATCTCGTAGCGGATTTCCCGTCCGTCATCGAAATCCAGGATCGCTTTGTGGGTCCTAGCGACACTTCGCAATGCACCTCCATCTGCGAGAAGATCAGCGAAGGTGAAGGCACCGAGACCGGGATCCCGAGTCTTGATCTGAACGAAGCTCCAGCGATCGGCTTGCTCGATCAGCAAGTCCTCGAACCTCTCCGGAGTTATCGACAGCACAGTTCGGATCAGTGCGAGGTCGAGACAGGACATAAACGCGGCCTCCGCCTGGTACCGATAGCGCCTGGAAATGTCCGATCCCGTGTCGTCCGGATCAGGTATCCCATCTATGCCGCTGGCGGCAGGGTCAGCAACCACTCGTCTCCCCCGTCTGCATCGAGCTTCTCAAGGGAGGCAGCCTAACCGCGCAAAGAGCATCTGCGTATTCAAGCCTCCGCTATAAGCAGTTGCACGAGAGACTCAGATGGTCGGTCAACGGCTCGCCAAAAGGGCAGAGGTCCCATCGAATTGAACCGTTTTTGCAGTAGTGCTGCCGCTAGAAGCCGGGCGGGTGGCGAAGTTCAAAACGCGAGAGATAGCCCGCGTCGAAGATGCTTTCAGGAATCCAGCCTGGGCCGTGTCCGGGTTCCACGAACCCGGACGTGCCCCAATAGCGTTTATCCGGGGGCGTGACTCCTGGCATGAACTTCAAGATCACATGGGCTTCGGGTTCGTAGGGCTTGTTGAGGATCGTCACCCATTGACCCGGCCCTGACTTTCCCCAAGTGGCGAATCCGAGGGTCGTCATGGTTTCGTTTCCGAAGCCGCCGACCTGCAAGATGTGACTGACCGCGCTCGAACAGTCGAAGGGACCGTTTCGCGGAGTCGGCGAAAGGCCGTGCGAGCCGCCCCACACATATTCCGTTTCCGGCCGCATGGCGCTGAGGCGGTCGGCCTCGGCAATCATCCTCGCGACCCGTTCGTTAGGGGCTGAGACTTCGCAAGTGGCGGTCGCTTCGGTCGAAGCGATGGCAGCCCATTTTTCGGCGTCGGCTAGAACATCGGCCACGTACCACTCGGCATGGTTGTAGCCATAGATCGCGTCATGCCAGTTCTCCGGCGCCCCGCCGTAGCGGAGAAGACGCGCGGCAGCAAAGATCGCGTCCCAGGGGTTGTAGGGGTCCTTGACTCCATCCCCGTTGCCATCGACGCCGAACGCTTCCCAGCTCGAAGGGAGGAACTGCATCCATCCTTCGGCTTCTGCTGAGGACACGCCAAGGTTCGTCCCGAAGCCCGTCTCCTCCCAATTGATCCCGGCAAGGATCGCTGGGCCTTTCGGGCCAAGGTGGTACTTGGCCGCTGCCCGTTGGTAGATCGGGATGAGCTTCGCCGGAACGCCTTTCACGTCGCCGGTCGCTGCGCTCGCGGACCCGCAACCGCCCGCCCCGCCGAAGGCGAGGGCGATGCAAACGGCTCCGACGATCAGAGCGATAAGCCCCCCGATAGGGACCGCGAGCAGGACGAGCGGAAGTCGCGATTGATCGGCTCGGGCGCTCACGGCCGGAAGCAGTCCGTCGCGAGCCCGCGAGCGCCCCCGGCGATTGCCGCTTAGCGGCGAAGGCGCACCCTGCCGCCTAGATCAACGAATGTACGAGGCGGTCGCGAGGGCGCTTCGCGAACCGTGAAATCTCCCCGCGCGTTGATTCTTTGTGGGGTCGAAGACCGCAAGGACTGGACGAGGCAAAGGGTTCGGGGTCACCCCGGCTCAATTCCGCAAGGCCGAAGAAGACATTGGGCCAGTGCTTGCCAAAACCTTTTCGGCGGTGTGGATCGCGGCCAATAGCAGGGACCTGCTCAGCCGCGCCAACACGGAGTACATCGAATGGCTCAAGGACAACCCGCCGGCCCGCGATCCGGTCGGGTGGATTCTTCATTGCGCCTACTGGCGCGCGCAGAACCTTCTTGAGTCCGAAAAGCGGAAGCCCCGCACAGCGCCGCTCGATTCGGTTTTTCACCTGGCCGACGAATCGACCCCGGACCCCGAACAGCAAGCACTTGAGAATGATCGGCGCCAGCGGCTGACCGACGCGCTCGGTCACCTTTCTGACAAGGAGCGCAAACTACTCGCGCTCGTCTACTTCGGCGACCACTCGATCAGAGAGGCGGGCCGAAAGCTCGGCTGGCGGAAGTCAGCGGCCGACCGCCATCACAAAGCGGCAATGGAAAAAATGCACGCGCTCGTCGGTGATCGCAGCCTCCTAAGCCCAGCGATTCTCGGCCCAGCCGCGTATGTCGCTGTCAATGGCGAAGGCCAACGGGCCTTGCGTGCTATGTGGGACCTCATGCTCGGCCCGGCAAGGGAAGCGTTCGCCGCAAGCACCGAAGCGATTGAGATTGGCGCTCATCGGCTCGCCGAGCTGGCGCGTCGGCTCTTGCCATTTGCCGACACCGGGAACGCGGCGGCGAGCAGCGGCGCCGGGCGCTTCGTCGGGTACTGCGGCGTCGCCGTAGGTGCCGTGGTCTGCGGCCTCATCAGTAGCGGGTCCATTGGACCGGGCACGAATGCGCTGCGTCCAGATTCCGTCAAGGCGCCAAGGCAGCCTGCGGAATCTCGGGCTACTTCGAGACCGGAGCCGACAGTAACGCCGAAGCTGCGAACGCCTCCGCTCACCCTGCCGAAGCGCACGGACGAAGCGCCGCAGGCAACGGAACCGACGACGCGAAAAGCCCGCGATCCTCGGTTCCGGTTCCCGCGAGCGAGCGGGAAGCAGAGCAGTAGCGAGTTTGGAGATAACACCCCCAACTTTGGGTCCGGCTCAGCGGCGGAAAGCTCGCCGCCGACCGAAGCACCGGCCGAATCCTCACCCGCGCCGGCACCGGCTCCGTCCTCGGGTTCCTCGGGGTCGCAGTCCTCGGGCTCACAGCCCGCCTCTGAGTTCGGCCTTTAGGCCACTCAGACACGACTCCTGAAATTGCCGGGGGCGTTCCGCCTTCCCGCCTCGACTCCTGCGGCCTGCATTCACGCACAGGCCACAAGGAGGCGGAACGGTGTCAGTTCTACAGCTCGCAAATCTCTACCTGCTTCAAGCAGCGTCAAAGGTCAGCATCAACCCCGACTCGGGGGGATTGCCCGGTGGCGATGCGGCTCAAAAGCTCCTCAACGGCGCAGCCGGGTTCGGGCTCATGGCCTGCGTCGGCGCCGTCCTCTGGGGTGCCGCCCAATGGGGCTTTGGCAGCAAGTCCAATAACTACAGCCAAGCCGACGACGGCAAGACCCGGATGCTCAAGGGCGTCGGTGGCGCTTTCGGCATTGGCGCCGCCGCAGCGGTAATCAATTTCTTCTTCAACGCCGGCTCCGCAGTTCACCCGTAGCGATGCGAATCGCGATCGGGGTACTCATAGCCGTCATCGTCGGTGTGCTGATCGGGCGCGCAAGCGCTCCGGGCACCTCGCCGACGCCGCTCGAAGCCGCGCCCTCCTCCCCCGGCCCTACCGGGGAATCAGCCGGTGTGGGGGTCGGCTTCTCCCGCAGCCGCGAGGGCGCGGCCCTCGCGGCAGGGAGCTATCAGCAAGCGTTCGCCGACACGGCGATCCTGCGGCCTGGCGAGCTGCGCCGCCGGATCGAGGTCGTCGCTACGCCGGGTTTCGCGCCAAGGATGCTGGCCGCGAACGAACACGGCACCGCCCAGCTCGCAGGCGGCGCTTTCGGCGAAGGCATCCGGGCGCAAGTGCAAAGCGCCTTCTTCGGCGTCCCGGTGTCCTACCGGCTTCTCTCTTACACCCCTAGCCGGGCGATCGTTCAGACCTGGGGTTTCACTCTCCTGGGCAACGTCGGCTCGGTCGAACCGACCGCGTTCTTCGGGCTCGCCCGAACGGTGCTGGCCTGGACGGGCGGGGACTGGAAGATCGCGAATACCCGCGCCTCCTTCGGGCCGACGCCGCGCCTTGGAACTCCGCGCCCCGGCGGCGAAGGGATTGGCCTCATCGAACTGGTGAAGGAGCTGCATCGCTATGCGGTGGCTCCGTAGGTCCGCGATCCTCCTAGTCGCGGTCACCGGGGCGACGGCGGTACTGACCTTCGCCGACCCCGACCCGCCACAAGCAAAGGCGAACGTCCTCTGCGATATCGGCGTTTCGCCTGGCGGGGCGGTGACCGGGGCGCTCGGGATCGGCAACCCGGTCGGCGACGCCTGCGACGCGATCACCAATCCGGTGCTGGGGGTCGCGGGCCATGCCCTCAACCCGCTCAAAGACGCGGCCGCCTCGATCGGCAAAGGCGTCTTTGACCAGATAACGACCTGGGCCGCAGATGGCGCGGTGTGGCTGCTCGGCGAAGTGGTCGAGCTGACTGAGAAGACGACTTCGCCGGACCTGCTGAGCAAAGGGTTCCTCCGCCAGTACCAAGGCATGGCGTCAATCGCGACGGTGCTGGCGCTGTTGATGCTGGTCTTCGCGGTGCTAGAGAGCCTGGGCCGCGGTGACGGGGGGATGTTCGGGCGCGTCTTCTTCATCAACGTGCCGTTGGCGGCAATCGCGACGAGCGCTGCCTTCGTCGTCGTGCAACTGCTGATCGTGACGACCGATGGCTTCTGCGAAGCCATCGCGCGTTCGACCGCGAACGACACGCACACCTTTTTCAAGGGCGCGGTGGAAGCGCTCGCGGCTACCGGCGGTGGAGCTGGTGCCGCTACTGGCGCGGCTACTGGCGGCGGAGCTGCCGGGACGGTCGCGGGCGGCGCAGCCGGGGCGGTCGAGGTACCGCTGTTCGTCGGCTTCATCGCCGCGATCGTCGCCGCCTTCGCGGCGTTCTTGGTCTGGATCGAGCTGCTGATGCGCGACGCGGCGATCTATGTCGTCGCGCTGTTCATGCCGATGGCGATCGCGGCCTCGATCTGGCCTCGGTGGACGTCGGCTCTGCGCCGGACGGGCGAGCTGTTGATCGTCGTCGTCTTCTCGAAGTTCGTCATCGTCGCAATCATCGCGCTCGCCGCGAGCCTCCTGGCCCATACGGGGGGCAAGGTCGAGCAGGTTCTAGCGGCGGGCGCATTGCTGCTGCTTGCCTGCTTCGCGCCGTTTGTCTTGTTCAAGCTGGTGCCGTTCGCTGAGGGCGCGGTCAGCTCGGCCTACAACCGCCAGGGCGCGGGCGGCGTCGCGGTTCAGGCCGTCCACACCGCGTCCTCGGTCCAGATGATGCGTCGCTCCGCTCATGCCAATTGGGCCGGCGGCGCGGGTGGCAGCTCAACCGGCAAGGGCGGCGGTGGAAGTAGCGGGGGCGGCGCCTCCAAAGGCCGACCCGGAGGCTCGGGCGGCGGCGGAGGGGGAAGCGCTGGCGGCGAGGCAGCCGGGGCGAGTGGCGGCGCTGCGGGCGCCGCCGCGCTCCCGGCGACCGTGGGCGTAGCGGGGGCGAAGGCGAGCAAGGCTGGCGCCGAGCGGTTGGCCGGAACGGGCACCGCACAAGAGAGTGCCAGCGCGGGAAGCAGCGCGTCAGGTACCGAAAGCCAAAGCGCTACGGCCAGTAGCGGCGGCGATGAGGGGGCGCCGCGCCCACGGGCTGACCAAGCCGCCTCCGGCGGCAAACAGGGGTCCTCGCCTTCGGCGAGCTCTACCCCTGAGCCAACGGAGGCGGCGGGAGGCAAAGCCCCCGGCTCGGGCGCAAAGCCTCCGCGTCCTTCGGGCGATGTGAGTGCCGCGAGCAAGAGCGGCGCGGCCAAAGGGCAGCCGTGAGCGGCGCTCGGCGTTACCGCTTCGGCCCGCTGGCTCAACCGGGCGTAGTCGGGCCGTTGCGCCTCGGCCAGGTCGTGGTCCTCGCGGGTGCCGCCGCGCTCGGGCTCGGGGCGCTGTACGCGCTGCAAAGCTGGCCCGGACTGGTGGTTGCGTTGCTGCTGTTCGGCGGCGCGGCCGGTGCGGTGCTGCTCCCTTTCGAGGGGCGCACGCTTGAGGCATGGGCGCCGCTCGGCATTCGGTGGGCACTTCGCTCGCGCGAGCAAAGGCGTGGCTACCGCTCCGGCAGTCCCGGCGCGGGCTTTCACGCCAGCTCAGAAGGGGCGAGCATCGGCGAAGCCTCTTTGCCCGACGAGCTGGCGGGCCTTCGGATGCTCGAAGTCCCCTACGGCACCGATCAGGTCGGCATAATTCACGACCGCTCGGCGGGGACCTACACCGTCGCGCTCGCGGTGCGGGCCGGGGCGTTCGGCCTCCTCGACGGCGCTGAGCAAGAGCGCAAGTTGGACTCCTGGGGATCGGTCCTCGCGAGCCTCGCGAGGGACGGAAGCCCGGTGTGCCGGCTCCAATGGATCGAGCGCACCTTGCCTGCTCAGGGCGATGAGCTGGCGAGCTATCTGCAAGCCGAGCGAGATCGCGCGGTGTCGCTGGACTCCGGCCTGGTCGCTTCCTACATCGAGCTAGTCGAGTCGGCCGCTCCGGCAACTCAAGAGCATGAGATTTTGCTGGCGCTTCAGATTGACGAGCGCCGGGGCGCCCGCGAGCTGCGCCGCATGGGCGGCGGTGAGAACGCGGCGTGCGAGCTGGTTCTCCGCGAGGCGGAGAACCTTGCTGAGCGGCTGTCGATCGCCGAGATAACCGTCTTCGGTCTGCTGCGCCCGCGCCGCTACGCGGAGGCGATTCGCGATGCCTTCGACCCGTTCGGAAGGCAGTCGCGAGCGAGGGCGAGCCTGGGCGAGCCCGACCGCGCGGGCGTCGATCCAGCCTTGATGGGACCGCTCGCCGATGAAGCGAGCTGGGGCGCCTACCGAACCGACTCCGCGCTTCACGCGACGTTTTGGATCGCGAGCTGGCCCCGCACTGACGTTGGCGCGGCCTTCCTGACGCCCCTGCTGATGCAGACGACCGCGCTTCGCACGGTCTCGGTCTGCGTCGAGCCGGTCGCGCACTCAATCGCGATCCGCAAAGCCGAGGCCGCCCGAACCGCCGAGGTAGCCGACGAATTGCAGCGCGAGCGCCAGGGCTTCATGCAAACGGCGCGCATCCGGCGTCGCCAACAAGCCGCTGCACGGCGGGAGGAGGAGTTGGCAGACGGTCACGCGGAAATGCGCTTTGCGGGGTACGTCACGGTCTCGGCGAACTCGGCGGCGGAGTTGGAGCGAATCGCCACGGAAGTTGAACACGCGGCGGCGCTCGCGCGCTTGGAGCTGCAACGGCTCTACGGCGAGCAGGATGCCGGCTTCACCTTCACTCTGCCGCTCGGTCGGGGGCTGCGGTGAGGCGGCGTGGGCGCCGGGGCGAGCGCCCCGGCCACGCAGCGACGACGGCGCATTTTCAATCCGCTTATCCGTTTCTGGCGGAGGGCGGCTTGGGCGCCACTGGCGCCTACATCGGCCGCGATGCCTGCGGCGGCGCTTTCCTCTTTGACCCCTGGGTGGCCTACGAGGCGGGCATCCTCTCTGGCCCAAACATGCTGGTCGTCGGCCAGCTCGGGCGGGGCAAGTCGGCGCTGCTGAAGACCTACATCGCCCGCCAACACGTCTTCGGTCGGGAGGCGTGGGTACTCGATCCAAAGGGCGAGTTCACCCCGCTTGCAAGGGCGCTCGGCGGCTCGGTGATCGCGCTGGCGCCGGGTGGGTCAGTGAGGCTCAACGCAATCAGCTCCCATATGGGGCGGGAGGCTCAGCTGAGCCTCTTGCGCTCGGTGGCAGCGGCAGCACTTCGCCGTGAGCTGGCACCGGAGGAGGATGCCGGACTGCGCGTTGCGCTGAAGGTGGTCAGCGAGGCGGAGCCCGACGAGCCGACCTTGCCCCAAGTGGTCGATGCGCTCCTTCATCCCTGCGAGCAAATGACCGCTGAGCTGGTGATGGCGCCGGGCGACTTCGCCGACGCCACGCGGCAGGTCGCGCTAGCCCTCCAGCGCCTCTGCCAAGGCGACCTGCGCGGCATGTTTGACGGGCGCACCTCACCTGGGCTCGATCTCGACGCGCCGCTGGTCGTCCTCGACCTGAGCGCCGTGCAGGATTCCGCCGCCCTGGGCATCCTCATGACCTGCGCGGCGGCGTGGCTGCAAGGCGTCGTCATTGAGCGCAAGCGCGCCGCCGAGGCCGGCGAGCGGGGCGGCGCGAAGGTCATCGTCGCGGTTGACGAGGCGTGGCGGATAACCGCCGACCTGGGCGTTGCCGAATGGCTGCAACGCAGCTTCAAGCTCTCTCGCGCTCACGGAGTCAGCAACGTGATCGCGCTGCATCGCCTCTCCGACCTTGGGGCGGCAGGCGCTGTTGGCTCGCGCGAGTCGCGAATTGCCGAGGGGCTGATTGCCGACGCCGATACAAAGGTGATCCTCGCGCAGCCGCCCGATCAGATCGAGGCGTTGCGAAGCCTCGTCGGGCTGTCGGCGACTGAGGCAGAATTGGTGCCCACGCTGAGGCGCGGCGAGGCGCTGTGGATGGTGGGCCGCCGGTCTTTCCTCGTTCAGCACCGGCTGTCCTCATTCGAGCAAGGGCTTGTGGACACCGATGCTCGAATGGTTCGCCATCGCGAGCTGACTGGCGCCGCCGCGTGAACGGGGCGGCGCTCGTCGTGGCGGTGGGTCTCGGCGTGGTCGTCCTCGGCGTCCACCTCCTCGATCGCCATATCCGCGATGGCGGAGGCGCCAGGCAACGGAAGGTCCAAGGCGCCCGCTGGGCAAGCAAGCGCGACCTGCGGGAGCTGCATGTGTCCTCAGCGCAGCGCGGGCGGCTAATCCTCGGTCGCCAGGGGCGGCGCCTGGTGGCCGCCGAGGATCGGGCAAGCGTCGTCGTCGTTGGTCCAAGCACGATCAGCCTCAAGACCACGGGGTTCACGATTCCCGCGACGCTCGAATGGGATGGGCCGGTCGTCTGCACATCGGTCAAGAGCGACCTGTTGCTGACGACGATCAAGCAGCGCCGCGAAGTCGGCAAGGCGATGGTCTTCGATCCGACCGGCGTAACCGGCATCGAGTCGGTGAAGGCCACGCCGCTCTCAGGTTGCGGGAGCTGGCGTGGGGCGATGCGGGTCGCGCACTGGCTCGCCAGTGCGGCCCGCTCGGGCGGCTCAGGCGGTTTGGAGGATTCAGAGTTTTGGTACAGCGCCGCCGAGAAGTTGTTGAGCCCGATGCTGTTTGCCGCCGCTGTCAGCGGCGGGCAAATGGCAGACGTAATCCGCTGGCTCAACGACGGCTCCGATGCTGAGCAGGAGGTGACGGCTCGACTGGCCGAGGCCGGATCGGCCGACGCCCAAAGCGCCTGGAACGCGAACTGGAACCGCGAGGAACGCCAGCGCAGCTCGATCTACACGACGGCGGAGACCATCGTGGGCGCCTTCGCCGATCCGCGCGTTCTCGATGCCAGCTCGCGGGCTGAGTACACGCCTGCCGAGCTTTTGGACGGCCGCTCGAACACGCTGTACCTCGTTGCTCCGGCCCATGAGCAAGAGCGTTTGCGGACGCTGTTCGCCGCGATGATCTCCGAGCTGGTCGCGGTCGTCTACGAGTCCTCGGCGCAGACCGGGAAGCCGCTCGACCCGCCGCTGTTGATCGTGCTGGATGAGGCGGCAAACACGGCGCCGGTCCCCGACCTCGACGTAATCGCTGCGACTGGCGCGGGGCAAGGCATTCAGCTCGTCACGGTCTTTCAGGACCTCGCGCAAGTCGAGGCGCGCTACGGCAAGCGCGCACAGACGATCATCAACAACCACCGGGCCAAGGTCTTCGCCAGCGGTATTGGCGACCCCCACACCCTGCGCTACATCAGCCAAGTCGTCGGCGATGCTGAGTTTCGCCAGCACAGCAAGACGGCCGGGGAGAAAGGCAGCACTTCGGCGACGGAGGGCAGCACCTATCGCGACCTCGCCCCGGCGAACGTAGTCCGGGGCGCGCGCCCCGGAAGCGCGCTTTTGGTCTACGGGCATCTTCCGCCGGCCCGGCTGTCGCTGCGTCCGTGGTTTGGAGAGCCCGACCTGAGAAGACTTGTCGAAGAAGGGACGCTCAATGGCCGATGAGCGATCTTGGGGCGCGGATACCGTGGCGCTCGGCAGGAAAGCAGGCGGCGAAGCGAGTCAACCTGAGCGACGGCCAAAAAGCCGGGCTGCAAGGCCAAGCCTCCGCCCTCCCACTCGCCCCGCGCTCGCGCTTGGTGCCTTCGCCATCGTGGCGCTGGCGGCATGGTTGGTCAGCGGCGGCGGAGGATCGGGGTCGAGCAAGGCGCCGATCCGCGAGGTTGCGGATCCAGCGCCGCGCGTCGTGGTGAAGCCGCCGACGCGAATGCGTCGACGCGAGCCACGGCAGGTCGCGAGTCCGGATGTTCACCGGAGGGCAGCGGGCCCGCTCGAGGGAAAGCGCGAGCCGAAGGCGAGTGCTGCACCTCACGAGCTGGACGCGCCCGAATCGGCGCCAGAACCAGTGATCGAACCAGCGCCCGAACCGATCCCGGCGCCAGCACCCGAAGCGCCACCGCCAACGCCGGCGCCTACCTCGTCGGCGGCTGAGTTTGGGATGTAGGCAGCTCAGGGACGCCTAAGATGGCGCGATGCAGGGTGAGGGTCCAAAGCGAGTCGATAAGCCCTGGGGGCATGAGATTTGGTGGGCGCAGACGCCGGAGTACGCGGGCAAGATCCTTGTCGTTGAGGCAGGCCAAGCCCTTTCGCTGCAATTTCACCGCGAAAAGGATGAGAGTTCCTACTTGTTCTCGGGCCGCTTGCGACTGACGACCGGCGCGACAAAAAGCGACCTTGAGGAACGAGTCCTAGAGGCTGGCCAAAACTGGCGGGTCGAGCCGGGAACCATCCACACGATTGAAGCCCTTGAGGACGCGGTGGTATTCGAGGTTTCGACACCGCAACTTGAGGACGTGGTGCGCCTCAATGACCGATATGGACGCACCTCAGAAGACTGAACCGCGAGCGGGCACCATTGATCGCGAGGGCAGATTCGCCCCCGCCGGGCAATTCCCCGGCGCTCAGTCCAGGTCGGCCAGCTTGTAGCCGATCCACTCGACCTCGCCGTTCACAATCGGAACCTCCTCGGGATAGCGGGCCGCCCACACCGAAAGCTCCGCCCGATCGAGATTGCCCGCCCGGTATTGAGCGAGCCGTCCCGACGTGCCAAGGCGCGCGAGTCGCGCAACGCGATCGGTCGAGTCGAGGGTTGCGAGATTGCGGGACGCATCGAGAGTCGCGGAAGGCATAGCTACCTCTTTTCTGGATGGCACCCGCCCGATGCAGGAGCCGGAGCCCCGAAGCCGCACGCCGGAGGCGTGCAAAACTCAAGGCGAGGGCTCGGCTCCTGCATCGACGGGGGAATCCACGCGAGGGCCGTAGCCGTTCGCGCGACGCATCGCCGGAGTCTGGGTGGGCAACCCAGGCCGTATGAAGGGCGAAGCGTTCATGCGTCTAAGTCCGGCCGGGCACCCGGAACGCCCCCGGAAAGTTTGTGACTAACGGCCCACCTCAAGTGAGCGACTTGCCTGGCGCTGAGCGCTTCGACCTGCTCCGCGTCCTAGCTGGCGCTGGGCTTCGTCAAGGCGTCGCTGTGCCCGGTCGCGGTCGGCTCGCGCTGCGGCTCCTCGCGGCTGAGGACCAAGCGCGTTGACCTCATCGCGTACGCCATAGCGGTGACGGTAGGTGGCAAGCGCGTGCGCCCCGGTGTGCCAAGCAAGCGCCTTGTCGGGATCGGCGTGCGGATAGGTGCCTAGCGTCTGGTAGATGATCGTGTTCGGTTCGCTCCGAGTGGCTTCAATCTCTCGGCGTGCAAGGTGGTCAATCCTTCGGTCGATCAAAACGGCCTCAAGGTGAAGTGCTGGATCGAGCGGCCTGGACTCGACGGCCGGGCTGGGCTCGGGCAACGCCTCTCGTTCGGCCAGGGCACGGTCCAAGCGCTTAGCTGCCGCTGCTTCCCAGCTCGTCACCCGCGCCAGCTCATCGGCGGGCGGGTTCTTCATAGCTTCGATTGCTTCGCGCTCGTCGCGGAGGCGCCCGATCCATGCCTCTGCCCTCCTAACCTCGCGATCAAGACGATTGCGGCGGGGCAAAAGTGGATCGGCTACGCGACTGGCCGCAACTAGCTCGGCGCGACGGTCGGCAAGCCCTTTAGGTGACATGCCTTCGACGCTTCGCCGGATGGCGACTTCAGCGGCGGTGTAGTCGTTGCCCTCGCGCTCAATGGCGGCACGTATGTCGTGAAGCGAATCCGAGAGCTCACGGCGACCAGGGCCAAGGTCGGGGTCCACAAGCTCCGAGGACGCAACGGCGTAGACGTTTGCGACTTCTCTCCCCCGACTCAAGGCGACTAGCCCTTGCTCAAGGTCCGCGCCGGCATCGAGGAAAGGAAAGGCGCGGTCCACCGTCTTGCCCTGCGCGCCGAACATGGTCAAGGCATAGGCGTAGTCGAGCGCCGGGCCGTTGTCGTCGAGCCGCCTTCGATTGAGGTAGGCAGGCCCAAGGGTCACCGTTCGCGCGTCACCTCCAACTCGGCGAAGGGTGGCCGTTCGAGCTGCCGCGTCAACAGAAAGCACGTCCCAGCGCTCGCGGTTGTTGACGCCTTCCCGGTTGATCCGGGTCAGCACGCGGTCACCTGCCGCAAAGGCTCGCTCACCAACGATTACCTCGGCGCTTCCGAGCGCCCCGGCCTCGCGTCGCAGCTCGCGGGCCGAGTCGTTGAGGTAGTCAACGTCGCGGTTTCGGCGGGCGATCATCACCGCGTCTATCCCGGTCGCGTAGTCGCGGTACCAGTCGGCGAGCAGGCCGTTGAGGGTCGTCTGAAGATCGTCACCGACGACCATGCGGCCTCGGGTTCGCAACAGGTCAAGCGCCTCCGATCCGCGTCCTTCATGGACGAGCCGAACGAGCTGCTGATCCTCGGGGAGCTGCTGACGGCGGATCGTCGCCAAGGTCGTCGTGTCGATCACTCGGGTTAGGTGTCCGTAGAGACCGCCGGGACCGATGGCGCCGATCTGCTTCGGGTCGCCGATCACGACGAGCTTGCCATCGCACTCGAAAGCGAGGAAGCGAAGCGCCTCAAGGTCGGGCGTCGAAGTCATGCTCGCCTCGTCAACGAGGATCACCGTGCCGCGCGGCAAGGGCATGATGCCCTGCGCCCGCAGCGCATCGGTGCGATTCAAGAGTGAGCGGATCGAAGTCGCGTCGCGAATGCCGGCGTCGCGCAGCTCGCCGCTCGCGGTGTGGGCGGTGGCGCAGCCGATCACGTTGAAGCCTGCGGCCTCCCAGACCTCCCGCGCCGGTTTGAGTGCGGTGGTCTTGCCGGTGCCGGGCCAGGCCGCCACCGGCACGACACGCTCGCCACCTGTGACGAGCCGGACGACAAGCTCTCGCTGGTCCTCGCCGAGCTGGGGGTGTCGAGCAAGAACCGCCTCGACGGCGGGCCGGGAGACCTGAGCGCTACCGGCGTCTACGCCGTCAAGAGCGTTGGCGATGAAGCGCTGCTCCATTTCCGCCAGGCGCGGCGTCGTGTAGTGGTCGAAGTCGAGCGGGCCGCTCGACTCATACACGCAGACGATCCGCTCGCTGGCGAGAACCTGATCGACCGCGGCCGTGAGGCTGGCGCGATCGGCGCCCTCGGGGAGCTGGTCGCACAGCGCCCACAAGAGGGCACGACGGTCGAAGTGAGAAGTCGTCTCCTCCAACTTCGTGAGTGCCGCGTCAAGGTCGGCATCGGTCACCGGGCGGGGTTCGCGCGGGCGCGCTTCCGCCACCCGCTCGCCGAGGCTTGCCGGCGTCACTCCGAAGGGCTCGGCGGTCGCCTCCCACTCCCCCCGCCGGTCGTCTTCGTCCACGCCGTAGTCCTTGTTGGCGCGGGTCCGGTAGGCGGCGGTCTGGGCCGCCGAGGCACCATCGGCGCCATGCGCCTCAAGCCAACCCGCGATCTCTTTCGAGCGCGTGCTGAGGGCGTCGATCACGTCGCGGCCGAACCCCCGAAGATCGGCGTAGCCGTTCGTCACCGCCTCGAAGTCCAAGCCGAACTCGCGTAGGAATCCGGCGCGAAGCGCGGCCTGGAAGACGACCCCCGCCGACTTACCGTGAGGCCAAAGCGGCGAGCGCCCTTTCGGGCTCGCGAGGCTCAGCCACTTGCCGTCGCTGGCGGCACGGGTCAGATTCGAGATAACGACGTGGACGTGAAGGGCCGGGTCGCCGGATCGCGACATTCGGTGTCGGAAAGCCATCCCGACGAATCCCTGGCCGCGCTCGATCCGAGCGCCGCCCTTGCCGCGCTGCACCATGCACGCTTCGTCCTCAAGGTGGGCGAGCCCTTCACGTACCGCCTCGTTGACCACGGACAACACGCGGGCGCGGGTCGCCTCATCGCCCAAGGCATAGAGGATCGAAACCGACTTCGGCGCGCTGAATCGAACGTCGTACCCAAGCACCGGCTCGACGCGCTTTTCCGTTCCATCAGGCCGAAGGCGATAACGGGTGTCGGGGCGTTTGACGAGCTGCTCGCCGCTGGTCGGATCGGTGCCCTCAAGGATGGCGCTGTAGCTCTCGGCGTCCACCTGGCCTGACAGCTCAAGCTCGGCGGCCAGCTCGCCGATCCACTCGCCAGGCGCCTCGCCGGGCTTGTTGTAGTAGTCGTCGCCGCCTTCGGCGACGGCGGCGAGCCAGTAGCCGGCGTTGCCTCTTTGAATCTTTGTGACTCCGATCATGCGGGAGGCAGTCACCGGGGCCGGGCAAACGCCCCGGCCAATTGGGGGAACCCATGTTCGGGTTCATAATGTGTCGGCGGTCGGGGTTGGGGGTACAGCGGGCGCTTCGAGCTAGGGCAACTGCCCTATCTCTCAGCGGGAAAAGCTCGCTCAGGAATGCGTTGGCATTCGAGCAGAGGGCACTGATGTTCTCGGTGACCTTCGATCTAGCTGCTGCTTGCGAGCTGGTCGATCGAGCTGGCGTGGCGTTACCCCCAACCCCGACCGCCGCCGCGCCCGGCGCCCGGCTCGATGCCGGGCGCCGGGCGCTGGCTGCTGTTTGGTGCAGGTAGCTTTTGGGCATCGAACCGACCCTTGAAATCGCTGACGAAGTACGCGAGGACCTACTGCCGGAGACTGTGGTTGAAGCGATACAGGCGGCTGAACGAGGGGACGAGTTCTGCTTGATCTGCGGCCAGCAAATCACCTCCGTCGCCGAGGCTGCCCTGCTCGTTTTTGAAGACCGCGCTCGCTACAAGATGGCGCTCAGTCACCGGGCCTGCCAAACATCGCAGCACTTCTACACCGGCAACGTGCAGACAGCCTCCTTGGTCTCCGGCACGTTCGCGCTCGCGTGGCGGGCAATCTTGCGCGAGGCTCACCCACGCGCGGTCTTCCTTTGGGAGAACAAGACGAATTTCGACGGCATGGCCTTGGATTTCGTCATCGGCGGGGACGAGTACAACGACATTGAGGGCGGGGAGATCGAAGACATGAGGGAGCTAAAGGGCTTCGAGGTAGCCAGCGCCCCGGTTGACGTGCTTGAGGCACCGCGCATCTCGCAAGTCGGCGCGATCCATCGTCGCGACGGGTTGGAAATTCGCGACTTCGTAGACCAAGACCCCGCATACGAATGGCAGAGCTTCCCGACAGTCCAGCCGGATGCTTGGAGGACGCAAGCGGTCTACGACGGCGAGATTTTGCTGGTCTACGGGACCGCCCTCCAACTCGACCGATACAACCCCGATCACCTCACTCGGCGGATCGAGGCGGGCAAGGTGGTGGCGGCCGTCATTCCATTTGCGCAGGACGATGGGACCGTCCACCCGGTCGGCTCGCTGAAGCGAGCCGACTGAACCCGCAGGGGCGGCGCCGACTAGGTAGGCCAGCGCCGCCCGGCAGCTCGGCCCCCTAGTTCAAGCCCTCGGCGAACTCGCGGGCCTTCGCCTGGTCGGCGAACTCCCAGAGGGTCAAATCACCTTCGCAATACTCGATGATCGCCCGCTTCTCACCCGCCTGCCAAACGCCGTACATGACATAGGGCCAATTGCCCTTGTCGTGAACGAACTCCCAGCCTCGCTCGCCCAGGTAGTCCATGAATTCGTAGCCCTCTTGGAAGCCGACCGCCAGGGCATCGCCGCGCCCGCCGACATAGCCACACCATCCCCGGCTAACCCTCGTCCCGTCCTCCTGCTCCGTGGTGCCGGGGTCGGCACGCAGGCCAGAGGCAAGCGGCCCGCAGAACCGGGCGATCAATTTCTCTGGCGTGAGCTTCCCCGGCTCGGCCTGCGGCGTGGCGTCGCTGCGACTCATTGCGTTCTCCTTCGTTCGCTTATCCGGCAGGCGCTTGCCTGCCCTGGAAGCGCAATCAGTCGCCGGACGACGACGGCGCACCGAGCGAAGCGAGGGAAAGGGGCGAAGCCCCTTGCGCGAGGAGGAGCCGGCGGCAGGATGAAGCGAACGGGGCAGGCAAGCGCCCCCGTACGGCGACGGAGCAACAAACGCAGTCGCGACCCCAGCTTGCCTGCGCGGGAGCATTAAAACTTTTAATGCTCCCTAAGACGCCTTGCCAAGCCAAAGGGAACGGCGCTTTAAAGCTCAGGGGCTATCGCGGCGGGATTGGGTGCCTGCTCGGCGTCCACGGCTCGACGGTCTCCGGTTCCCAGGGGTGGCGTTCGCCGCGTTCGTGCATTTCGGCGTCCTTGACGGCTGAGCCTTCATCGCTCCAATCACCACCCAGCCAATCGCAATCCTCGCATTCGGCGACCCACGCATGGCTCATCTTCACGGCCTTGGCACGGTGCATTGGAGGGGCGGCAGCGTAGGGACTGCGCCGGTCGAAGCGAGCCGCGAGCTACGCGAGTGGCGGCGGTCGCTAGCTCGATTCAGCGCCAGAGTCTTCCGCCTCCAAGTCCCTTTCTACGGAAAGGGTCAGCTGGGCCGGCATCGAGTAGCGCGCTTCGTTGGCAAGCACGGTATCGAGACCCAATTCCTGAACGCGAGCTAGGGCGGAATTCCACCCCTCCGACCACCCGCGCTCGTACGAGGCGGTCGCGATCGTGCGGCGGCCCCGGCGAATCATTGCCGCCGCCAGCTCGCCTCGATCGGCGGAGGGGGCGCCCGCTAGGGCGCCCCCTCGCTCCGCGCTACTCATCCTCGCCGCCTTTGGCCTGGCCCTTCGGCCGGGAGCAGAACTCGACTTCTTCGGCGGTGATGAAGTTCCAGCGCTCTTTCGTCTCCGGGTTGTCGTACTGGTCCAGATGGCCCTGGACAGAGACCAGGGCGCCCTTGCGCAGATGCTTGACGCAGGCTTTCGCGTGGCCGTTCCAAACCTTCACGTCGTAGTAGATGGTCCGCTGCCCGTCGCCGACGCGGCGGTTGATCGCGACGCGCAGGATGGTGTAGACCTTCTCGCCGCTAGTCGGGTGGATTTTCGGGTCGTCGGTCAGCCTGCCGTTGACGACGACGCAGTTGATGTTGTTAGCGCTCATTCTGGGTCCTCCTTTGGAAGGGGTTGCTCGTTTGACGAGCGCCAGAACGGGCGTGCGACCGAACGCGCGGAACCGAGCCGAAGGCGAGGGGAACCCCCCTTGTGGGGGTTGAAGCGCGGGCGGCGTGCGCCAAGCTGGTGAGAGGAAATCGTGCTGCCCCTTTTACGGAGGCATGAGCCGTTGAAATCAACGTCGGCGGCAACGCCAGGGTTACGGGCTGGCCGCTGCTGACAGCGCCGGTAAGGACTCGCTGGACATCCTCGCGATCAACCGCCGCGTCGGCGACGGCCGGGGCATAAGGACTCGACCTCGCTGTGAAGGTTTGGAACGGCCGGGAAGGTGGGCCAAGTCAAGTGCCGGTGGAACTGCGGTGCATCGACTCGGCAACCTCGACCAGTACGACA
Organism: Solirubrobacterales bacterium; assembly: GCA_035605695.1. GTDB lineage: Bacteria > Actinomycetota > Thermoleophilia > Solirubrobacterales > 70-9 > VRUE01. The sequence continues at coordinate 23,638 of DATNGZ010000026.1, forward strand.
ACCCGCGCCGGAACTCTGGAACTCGCCGCCGAAAAGATTGAGCTCGCGGTGCTGGCGGGCCAGGTGAAGGGGGTGGCGCAGAGCTTGGAGGGAGGGACAGGCAAGAGCGCCCGCCCCTCCCTCTTGCTACTAGCTGCGCTTCCTGCGACGACGCGGCCGGACGGCCTTAATGTCGTCGGCAAGCACCTTCTCGACTGCCGAATAACCCCGCAGGCCATAGTTGACGCGACGCGACTGCGGTAGCTCGCACTCGTCGGTTAGCTCGGCGGCGATCATCGCGTCGGCCAATAGCTCAAGCACCTCGTTTGCCGAACGTGCTTCCTCGATCCGGTTCGCCAGGTACTCCTGACACTCGGCCGGGTCCGAGTAGGTGACCTTCGTGCGCGGTTCGCCGTTCTTCAGGGTCTTGACCTCGACCTTCTGAAGCTGCTCGAAGGCAAGCCGAAGGCCGCGAGCCGCCAGGACCGGGTTGTTGTCCAACACAACCAGGGCAACTGCCTTCGCACGCGCAAGGCTGTGTTCCTTGCGGCTCTTGGCACCGCGCCGGGCCAACAAAGCTCGACCTATGGCGAGGTTGTCGTCACGGGCATCTTCCCCGGCTTTTTTCCGCTCCGCCCGCTCGACGCGGCGGGCCTCCTTGATCTGCTTGGCGGGCGTCGAGTCGGCGTCGTCAGAAAGATCGACCCCGGCCAGTTCGGCCTGCTCCCTTGCATCCTCTGCGGCCCGCTGCTCGATCCGCTCGATGACGCGCTCGGCCAGGTCCACCGCCAGGCTGGCATCGGTAATGTAGGCGATGGTGGGTGACCAGCCGCGCCGGTCCTCGGTGTACTCGACCAAGCATCCCGCCGCCCGCGCCGCATCAACCTCGGCCTCCGAGAACCGAATCACCGGATCGGCTCCGGCTTCATAGGAGCGCACCGCCCGGTAGCGCTCCGCGAGCGCCGCATACTTCTCGGGGTCGGTGACGATCCGGCTCAGGCTCTCGCCGTGTCCGGCGTCGATCATCGTCGGGCTGTCGGGCAACTTGCCCTCGGCAACCGCGCACAAGACCTCGCCCAGACGCTCGGCCAGGTCGCGGCCCTCGATCTCCCCCTTCTCGACCAGTTCGCAGGCACACTCCGCAACGCGGGGCGAGACCTTGGCGACGTTCCGCAAGGTCCGCTCGGCGGCAACCGGGACGTGACCGGCGGCGATGTGGCGCTGCACACCCTCGGGGAGCTTGAGTAGGCGCAGGTGTTCGCTCACGAACCCTGCTGACTTGTCGATCCGCGCCGCGATTTTTTTGTGGGTGGTCAGACCCTCGGCGTCGGCAAGCGCTTGGAGTCCGTGCGCGACCTCGACCGGATCAAGATCGACCCGGATCAGGTTCTCGGCCAGCGCGGCCACCTTGGCCTTGTCACCGTCGAGAACGACGACCGGAACCTTCTCGATCCCGGCTTGCTTAGCGGCGCGAAGCCGACGCTCTCCCGCGATCAGGACGTAGCCACCCGACTCGCCCGTCTGGACGGCGAGCGGCTGAACGAGGCCGTCTGTGGTGCGGAGATTCGCGGCGAGCGTGGCTAGCTCACCCTCATCGAACCGGGTCCGGGGGTTGAACCCCTCTGCAACCTCGATGGCGTCAACGTCGAGAACCGCAACGGTTGGCTCGGACATGGAAATCACTCCTTTGATCCGTGGCCCCGCCCGGATGGGGGGCCGATGCCAAAGCCCCCCGCACGGCGAATGCCGTGCCAAAATGGGGGCGAATCGGCCCCCCCGGCTAACTCCCTCGGCAGGCACCCTCGCCCGCGGATCAAGCAAGTGAAGGCACTCAGCCTTCAGACACCACAAGCTCGGCAATGCCGGCGCGGGCTCGGCACAACGGAATCGACGGTCGCGATCTCGTCCCGCCGATAGTCGCCGCCATCTTGGGCGTCGCGAACGGGGCCGACCCCAACCACAAACGCAGAACGCAAGGCAGGCCGGGACCGGCCCCTGAGTCAAAGCACCCCCTAGGAGTGCTTCATGATCTGCACGCTCGGGCAGACATGCGTGACTGGAGCGATCTTCATCGCCTTCACCTCCCTCCGTCGTCAGCCCCGGCGGGGTCCGCCGGGCGGAGAGAAAGACGGTAGAGAAATACCTATCGACAGCTTTTTTCCTGATCGACAGCTTTTTTCCTGATCGACAGGTAAATCCCTGAGCGCTAAGGCATATGCTCGGCCTCTGCTGACTACCTGAAATCGATAAAAGCGGAGGGGAGCGAATGGACGCGAAGGCTCTGGTGGCGCTTCAGCGCATGGGAAAGGGTGAACGAGGCGTTGAGGATTCAGTCAGCTACGCCGTCGGGCACCGCATCCGAATCGAAATCCTAGCTGCGCTGCATGAAGGACCGGAGAGCGCTGCCGGCCTCGCCAAGATCGTTCGTCAGCCCCTCAGCACCGTCACCCACCACATCGAGGAATTGCTTGCGGACGGGTCCATCGAAGTCGCCCGGTCCGAGCAAATCCGGGCCAACATGACGCAGAACTTCTACATCGTCGTGGAGCTTCCAGAATTCTCAGATGAGGAAATCGCGGCGATGACCCCCGACGAGCGACAGGCGCTCGCCGCGCTGATTGTTCAAGCAGCGACAGCAGAGGCTCTGGCATCGCTGTGGGCCGGGAAGATGATCTACGACCCTCGCATCGTGCTCATGTGGAATCGGTTCAATCTCGACGGGCAGGGACGCGAAGAAGCCTCCGACGAGCAGGGCGAATCGTGGGAGCGCTTGAAGACCATAGCCGGCGACTCGGCGAACCGAATGGCGAAGTCCGGCGAGAAAGGTGTCACCTACGTTTTCAACTCGTTCGGTTACGAGCGGTGCCGCACTTCTGCACCCCCGCCCCTCTCGACAGGTAATAGCTGATCGACAGGCAATCGTCGTTCAAGAAATCGGTATAGACCGCTGGGTTCCGATCTGAAACCTTTCAACATTCAAGAACAAAGCATTGGTTCCGGAACGTCGTCAGGTTGCCGGACACGGTTTGTCCTTGAAGGTTGTCCCGGACGGCACAGGAATGATTCCTCCCACTGGAATCCGAGTCGGTCGTCTGGGGTGCAAGACACATCATGTTTCTCAACAGCAAAACTTTCACCCAGCAGCGACGCGTCGCACCCTCTCTCCCACTCGGGGGGCAACGTATGCCTGCAAACTGCCCTCCGCTCGAAGGGCATAAGGACGGGGCGGACGGGGCCGGGCGCCTTCGACCGATTGACGCCCGGCCCCGTATCAACGAGACCAAGGCATTGATGGTCGCGGTCATGGGGGAGCTGGGCTTCCCGGTAACCGCAGCCGAGCTTTATGCGATCTGGGAGGGCACCAAGCCGCTTCAGACGATCGAGTACCACCTTTCTACGCTCGTCAGGGCGAGGGTCGCAGAAGTGGTTTATGGCCCGGAACTTCAGTTTCGCCTCGTCCCCATATCTACCGCTTCAGCCTTGTCAGAGCTCTCGCGATAGTACAACGAGTCGAGATGCAATCTTCCGGCGATTGTCCAGCGCAGGATCAGCGCATGACGGGCACACTCATTACTGCACTGGGTCATCCCGTCCGTCGCGAGGTCCTACGTGTACTCCATGCATCCGATGCACCGATGAGCGCCGTTAGGATGAGCAGAGTCCTAGACGGAACCTCCCAAAGACTTTCTTACCACTTCGCCACCCTCGCGAAACTCAACGCCCTGCGCTTGCACAGCGAACGAGAGGCTCGCGGTGCCAAAGAGAAGCTTTTCGCTTCTGCGGTTTCCAACCATGTTGCCGTCCTGGCTGCGCTAGCGGATACCAAGGAGGAAGACAGCTGCGTACGAGATGGAACTAGCTGTTAGCTATGCCCACTAGGCTTCGGCGACAATTGCCCTTACCTCGCCGGGGAAGGGGAACAGGGTCGATCGTACGCGATACCGCCAATAGAGCGCAAAGGCGATTGACCGTGGGGTTTCGGGGCGGATCAGGTTTTGATAGTCAGTCCATGCAACGGGGAACTGAACGGAGACAGCCGCAAAGCCGGCCTCCGTAAGTGCATCAACATATTCTCGGACCATCAGAGCGTTCTCATCGACCCCGAATTGAACAAACGGGTGGTCCCTTCGCACCTGGTCCAGATCGCTGCGACGCCGTATCGTCGGCTCGTCGCTACAGATCAGCTTCCCGGAGGGCCGTAGCGAAGCTCTCACCGACGTGAGCACAGGAACTAGCGGCTCCACATGGTGCAGGACCGCACGACAAACCGCGGCGTCGAAGTCCTCACCAGCTAGTGCTGCGACATCGCCCTCAGATATGTCAAACGACAGCGAAGCGGCCTCGCGCAAGCGTGTTGCCGCGCCCTGCCCGCAGACATCCGAAAGATTTGGCTCGCACAGAACCACCTTGAAGCCCTCAGTGGCAAGTGAGCCGGCCACAAGCCCTCGACCGCCGCCAAAGTCAATGACCCTTGCGGGCGGCGCGATCCCTTGCTCTCGCAGTAGACGCGCAATTCTTGCCCAGTGCTCGCTTGCTCGAAAACGTTCGAGCGCGGCGCGGTCATCCCCCTCTAGGAAGGAGGCTTGAACAACGGGAGAAAGCGCTGGGTCGGACCGCGCTGATAGGACCGCGCGCTCATACGCTTCGTCTTGATCGAGATCGACCGAAGTCATGCAGCGAAGCCTACCCGACCAGAAGGCCGGAATGAGAGCGACCTTCAAGCCCCTTCTATGCGCAGCAGCCTTCAGCGAGGTTCTTGTTATTTGGACCAGTGGAGCTCAGACTAGGTGATTCTCAAATACAACGCTGTACAAGTACTCGGTAGCGCTTAAAAGCGAAACTAAGTAATTGATTCAAAAACTTTTTCTGTACAGTTGTACGTCCCGTCCTGTCGTGCTTAGTATCGCGCCGGCTCACTAGGCGTACTAGTAAGTCTCGTTTAGGGGCTTAGAGTTAGAGGCACGCCCTCTTTTGTGCCTGACGACTCCCATGCTCCGACCAGAAATCACTGGCACCACTAACTGAGGGAGGACGAATGCTGAGCGCAATACGCGCGGGCGCCGAGCTGTGCCCACCTGATCTAAGTCGGCGAATACCGAAAGGGGGTCATCTGATGCGGCTGATGCTTGCGGCTGCCCTTTCCTTGGTTTCGCTGCTGACCATTGCTTCCTCAGCTAGGGCCGTATCTCCAGAGTTCTATGGCCTTATGTGGAACGGCCAATATGGCTCACTCGAAAGCGCTAGTGATTGGGATGCAGTCGCTCACTCCGGCGCCAAGGTAGTTCGCGTCCAGGGCTTCTGGAAACAAGTCGCGGATCAAGGCGACTGGACAAAAGACCCGGCCTGGGAAAAAAGCTTCGACAAATACTTCACCATGGCCGCAGAACGCAACATCAGCATTCTCCCGTACCTCTATGGACGCCAAAACGGCACCGAAGAACATGCTTTCTATCGAAGCTCGGAAATGAGCGGCTGGCTTGCCTTCGTCTGGACCTTCGTACAACGCTACGGTCGAGGAGGCACGTTCTGGAATGCTCATCCCTCTCTGCCCTACAAGCCGGCAACGGTCTGGGAAGTATGGAACGAGCCGAATCTAAAGGGCAACAATCCATTGCTCTGGGATGGGAAAAAATGGATCGAACAGGTTCAGCCTCGTAACTACGCTGAATTCCTCGTATCAACGTCGACCACAATCACCGAAGCTCAGAACAAAGTGCGTAAAGCCGGTGAACCATTCGACACCAAGATCCTGACAGGCGGTCTTTACCAGGAGGCTGGCAGCTCAGTCATGTCGGTCTCGCAGTTCTTTGAAGAAATCTCCAAAAACGTCAGCCTGAACAACGAATTCAAGTCCAAGAACAGCGGGCTTGGCCTGCATCCGTACAGCTTCGCTGGGAATGAAGCCGGAAACATCACTGGCTTCCAAGAAGGAGTCAATGCCGGCCGCGCAGCTCTCACGAAATTTGATAGCTCGGCCAAGCCGATCTGGATAACCGAGATGGGCTGGCCGGTCGATGGCGAAGGGTATGACAAAGCGAAGGCCGCAGCAGGAGAAATGGAACAAGCGAGCCTACTGACTAGCAGCTACAACTGGCTCAAAGAACAGAGTGTTGCGAAGAACATTGAATTCGCCGCATGGTACAACTACAGTAACTATGACAATGAAAAGTGGTCATACCATTGCGGACTACGTAATTGGTATGGCATCTATCGCCCGTCGTGGTGGGCCTATCAAGAACAGACTGGCGCCCCCGCGTGGCCGAAATCAACCTGGCACATCGACAATCTCGGCGGAGGAATCACTGCTGATCCCGATATCTCATCTTGGGGTCCGGGCCGCTTGGACGTGTTTGGCCGCGGAACAGACAATAAACTGTACCATAAGTTTTATGCGTCTGCGACGGGCTGGTCGATCTGGGAAAACCTCGGTGGCATACTGACTTCCGGACCGGGAGCTGTTTCCTGGGGGGCGAACCGAATAGACGTAGTAGCCAGGGCCACCGACAACACAGTTAGTCACTGGGCATGGACCGGCTCCTCGTGGGTGATCGACAATCTCGGCGGAGGAATTACCGCTGATCCCGATATCTCATCTTGGGGTCCGGGACGTTTGGACGTGTTTGTCCGCGGAACAGACAATAAACTGTACCATAAGTTTTATGCGTCTGCGACGGGCTGGTCGATCTGGGAAAACCTCGGTGGCATACTGACTTCCGGACCGAGTGCTGTGTCTTGGGGGACAAACCGGATCGATGTGGTTGCTAACTCCACTGAAAAAACGGTCACTCATTGGGCCTGGAACGGCTCCTCTTGGACGGTCGATGACCTGGGAGGAAATGTCACGTCCGACCCCGACATATCTTCGTCAGGGCCGGGCAACCTAGACATCTATAGCCGCGATTCGCGAAATTCGCTCATTCACAAGACCTACACCTGGGCGACTGGTTGGTCTGGATGGTCTGGACTCGGCGGAATGCAGATGTCGGGGCCTGGGGCTGTTTCGTGGGGATCGAATAGAACCGATGTCGTCACGAAGGCACCGGACGGCTCGGTAGCGCATTGGGCCTGGGCTGAATAGGCCCATAGATCACCGCTTGGCAACAGGAGGCGCCGTGCCCGTTGGGGCCGGCGCCTCCTGTGGTGATTGCACATAGCTGAGGCTGTCTGCTAGCGGCTGCTTGGCCTACGGCACAACAGAGACAGGAATCGCGCGCGAGTTCCCTTCCTCAAACGGATAACCACTCTGAGCGACGACCAGCGCTCGCATGATGTACGTGGTCGGGGTGTAGGTCTGCGTGAAGCGGTAACGCATAACGTAATGGCCGTTTGCCCGTGTGTGGTACTTGCGGAACACGCGCCACTTATCCGGCCCTTTGCCGCTCTTGACTTGCAGGATGATGATGACTTCCCGGTTGTCCGGGCCGGGGATCGCGCCCTTGAAGACCGCGAATCCCTTGTTCTTGACGACGTTGCCACGCAGCCTGAACGTGGGATGGACTCTTGTCCTCAGCTCTGCGGTCGCGGTGAGTTCGCGCTGATCGGGGCGGTAGGCCGCGGTTACTTCGCGCGATGGTCCGGAGCCGATCGCGAACTGGTATTCGCCGTCTGATCCGGTCATCGCCACGCCCAGGAACTGTCGGGCTTGGTCGGTGACGACCCTGCTGAACACGCAAAGCGGTGCGTCGTCAATCTGCCCGCCGACCCCCGTCAGCTTGCCTTTGAGCGTGGCGCTTTCGTTTTGCTGAACGAGGAGGGAACCGGCGGCCTTTTTGCCGAGCCCAGCGGTCAACGTCATTCCTCCTCCAATCTCTGAACGCTGGCATTGGTAGGAGAGGGGCGCGCTGACCGGAGCGCCGATATTGCCCTCCGCATCCGAGAGCCAAAGGCGCAGCGTGTAGGAGCCGCGTTCGCGTGGTGTCTCGAGGTCGGCGATGGCTTGCGGCGTATCGCCCGTAACCGCCTTGGCAGCCACGACAACGCCGCCGGAGCCGTTCAGCACTTCGTAATGCGCAGCGTTGATCGGCGAGCCCCCGTCGAGAATATTGTGCCAGCGGACGTCGAACGCCTGCGTAGTGCGTTTGGCATCCGGGGCGGTCACCGAAAGATCCTGGGGCGCAGCCGGCGGCGTGGTGTCATGCGGGATCGGCACGGCACCGGCCGGGCCGGTGAAGCCGACGCCGTCCTCAAGCCAAACTCGTAGGCGATAGTCGCCCGCTTTCGCCGGGCCGGTGATTTCGGGAATCTGAGTCGGGTTGCTGCCGGACAGCACCTTCTCCGGCGTGACGACCTGGCCGGTCGCGTTGACTACGTCGTAGTGGACCTTGGCAATGGGCGAGCCGGGGTCCGGCGGCAATGAGAACTGGGCACCGAAGTGATCGAGGTAGCGGGCCGGATTGGAGCTAATGACCTGAAGGCCAGTAGGCGCTCCAGGCGCATGGTTGTCAACGTGGATCGTGCGGGAGTCGCAGGTCTCCCCGCCGGTTCCGTTGAGCCCCATGTACTGGCTGTAGTCCTGGGTGCATGCGGAGAGGCCGTGGGCGCCGTCGGCGAGAGAGGCGCTGTCGAAGTCGTACTGCCGTCCCCACGGTCCTCCGGTCGGGCAGGGCTGGTAGCTGCGGGAGAACTCGCCGTTGGTTTGCGACGAGGTCACGTTGCACTCGCCCATCGCCTGGAAGTCGAGTGCGTAGCGCTGGGTGCCGTCGATCCGCACCCGCTCGAAGCGAATCCCCGAACCCTGATCCGATGCGTTCCAGAAGACCCCTTGGGTGCCGCGCACCCACTGTCCCTGCATCAGCGGCGAGGACGTATTGAAGAAAGAGACCTGCGACGGGGAGTCGTCGCTGAGGATGAAGACGAAGCCGTTTGCATCGACCGCGTTGTAGTTGGCTCGGTCGCAACCGGCGGGACGTACGCAACGCATTTCAAAATAGAAGTGATGGAAGTCCAGGTAGTTGCCGAAGGGCCACAGGTGCGGACCGAAGATGCCCGACGCCGAGGCACCGATTCCGGCGTTGGAGACGCCGGAGCCTTGTTCGAGAAAGAGGTTGCCGTTGTTGGTGAAGTCCATTCCCCAAAAGCGAGCCCGCCAGCCGTCGTTGAAGGCGTTGGGCTCGCGGGTATAGCCGCCCCCTGACTTGAAATGGACAAAGCCCGGCGTCTCGAAGATGAATGCTTGGTAGGCCCCCACCCCGGCGTTGCCGCCGGCTTCATGCTCGGCGATTCGTAGGTACGCGGCGTCACCGGGCGGATCGCCTCCGGCGCCACCGCACCAGTTGGCGAAATCAAAGATGCCGCTCGGGTGCTGGGCGCTGACCGTGTTCGTCTCGATCCTGAACGGAGGAGCCCCGGAGTCGGCGGCGCAAGCGACCATCTTGTACTGGCCCGCGCGAGCGTCGACAGCGGCCAGAACGGCAATGGCCGCGCAGAGCAGCAGCGCGCAAAGGGCGACTGTGGCCGGGCGATTCGGCCGTTGCCTCGATCGAGACGACATTTCCTGCCTCCTTGGTTTTGCCGATCGGGCTCAAGGGAGGCGCTTCCGTCCTTCCTTCCCTTCCCCGAGAGCACCGCCGCTGGCAAATGCTGTCGCCGAAGGTGGTCGTTCCGTCGATCGACTGATATCTAAACGATTCCAACAAGGAGAAAAGTCCGCAGACGCGCAAAAACGCCCCTACGACTTTTGTTTAGGGCAGATCGGGCCGCGCTACGACAGGCCGCGCAACTGCGGCGCCTCATAAGGTTTTAAGCTCGCAGCGATGCACAAGGGCGGGAGCGGGCACATGGGCTGGATAGCGACTGGAATCGCGCTTGCCCTCTGGGCAGCTCCCAGTGCCGCAACGAGCAAACCCCAGACCTGCGGCCCGTCGAACGCGGCAACCATCGCGGGTAACTCGCAAGTGCGCGTCTATCGGCAGGCTGGAAAAGGAACGGCCTCAATCGTCTTTGGATGCGTTCGAGGATCGAGAAAGACGAGCCGTATTGGACCGATCCCACCGGCAGGCCGCAAGGCTGTCGTACATGGACCAATCACCGTCAATGGCAAGTGGGTGGCTGCGGTCGAAGAACGACCCGATGGAGCAACAGGCTGGCGCGTCTATGTCACCTCACGCAACGCCGGCACTAGCAAGGGTCGGCACTGCTTGATCGGAAGCGGCGATTCAAAAAGCAAGGCACCCGCCGTCCGCGTCGTCTTGATGAATGCAAATGGAGGGCTGGCTTGGGCTGCCATCACGCCAACGCCAAACGGACGCGCCCCGATCATTGGCGCCTGCGACTCGCAAGGAAATCGTGTTCTGGATTCAGGGGCGGGCGTTGAAATCAAGACACTGGAACTGCACGGATCAACGGTCTCTTGGGAAAACGCGGGTGGCCCTCGTACGGCGCGTCTGCACTAGCCGCACACCCCTGGGAAGGCGACATTGGTTTGGCGAATAGTTCCGGTGCGCCTGGCGATCAGAGACCGAACAATGAGGCCAAAGCGCGACGAAATTTGCTGCGCCGACGCCAACCGGCATCGTCGCGGATCGACACAACCGGCTCGCCATATCGGCCAGCGATATCAGGGCGAGGCTCCCACTGTCGAAGATCCACCACAGACAGGCTCGGTGGGCCAGAGTCGTGAACGATCAGCCCAATGTCGAGCGGGCCGAGATGAGAAATGAATGCCTGGTAGTAGGCATCCCAGATTTGTGCATCCCAACCCACTTGCGCGACGATTGTGCGCCTGCGCCCAAATGCCGATCCCCGACCAGCAACATCAGGACTCGATAGCAAGACAGTCGGATTGCGCCGCGAGCTATTCTGGCGTGCCTCCTGGGCAGCGCTAATAGCGTCCTTGGCTCCCAGCAGCGTCGCAGCTAGAGAGTCAGGTGGCTGTTCGTAGGCTGTCACCCGGCCGATGATACTGCGCTCGAAGCAGGGCAGCCCGCGAGCGGCGATTTGATCCGACGGGCCGTGAAAGCCGGGCGACGAGCCTCGAATCCGCGACTTAGCACTGTCGCCCGCCGAGGACGAAGATCGTCCGGTGCCATGTGTGGGCGCGATCACGGCGAGCCCAACGGGTCAGGCACCGGAGATCGGCGTCTGCGATTCGCAAGGCAATCGGATCTCGACTCAGGCGCAGGCGTCGAAATCGACTCTCTGGAACTGCGCGGATCGCAGCTGTCCTGGGTGGACGCAAGCGGTCCCCACTCGGCTCAACTGCACTAGCTTGTTGCCCCGCTAGCGCACGGGCAGCCGGTGGAAGGTGGCCTTTTAGGCCACCCGCATCGCCACCAGCGCTGCCCGAGCTCGATCTGACTTTGTCGGCGCGTAGTGCCGCCGGGTCGTCGCTATGTCGCTATGTCTTAGAACCTCAGAGACAACGTCGATTGGTGTTCCCTCCTCGTTCAGCGCGATAGTGGCCCACGCCCGCCTGAAAGCATGCGGCGAGAGTCGGGAGGTCATACCGTTCACAGCATCGGCACCGCCGGTAGCTTTCCGCAAACCGACGCCGGCGCGAATGCCATGCCAATTCACAATCTTCGTAACTGTCTGCGGACTCGTTTGCTTGCCGTGCTTGGTTAGCAGCACGTAGGCGGTTTCCGGGTCGGCCAAGGCGTCGCGGATTGCCGGGTTTTGTTCAGCCTCGGCGAGCTGCCAACGGCGATACAGTCGGAACTGACGGAGCAACGGCGGCGCGAGGTCAAACACGTCGACCTTGCCGTTCTTGCCAACGACTTCCCAAGTGCCCTGATCTAGGTCAATGTCCGGCCAGCGCGCGTCTGAAAAGGTCTTGCGTCGCGATGGCGCATAAAACATCCAACAGGCCAGTAGCCGTGCCCTCGGCGTGCCCGGCGCGTCGAGCAGTCGTTTGATCTCCTCCCGCGTTGGCGTGTAGCCACGCTTGAGAACGATCTTGGGCGATTCCTCCAATGCCGCCGGGTTGTGATCTGGCAGGTCGTCTTCGGCGAAGAAGTGCCGATAGAGAAACTTGATGGCCGACAGATAGCTCTTGCGGTAAGAGGCCGACCAACCTTCGCCGCTGTGCCCGTTCGGGTATCCCCGCGTTCGGCACCACTCGCACCGTAGGCGCGAGCTGTGGGGCCGCTCGCCGCCGGACTTGGCGAGGTGGCCCATGAATAGCCGAACGTGCTTCGCCTTAGCCGTGTAGAAGGTCTTGCTGTGGACGCTCGCCAGGTAGTGGCTGAAGTGGACAAGGTGGTCGCGGTACCGCTCTAGCGTCGCTTCCTGACCGCAGCCAGCGTGATTGATTTCGATCGCCTCTGCGATCAACTGCTCGTCGGAGAGTGCCATTCGTAGCTCCTCGAATTGGTCGAGGAACCGGGCTGGTGCTGAATCGAGCTGCGCGCTGCCGCCTTTCAGGGTTGCGTTCATGGCGGAAAAGTCCGGTCAGGGGACGTAAACGCCCCCGCCTAATTTTCGCCACGGTCGCCGCTCGCGGTACTCGCGGTCCCATCTGGCTTTGCAGCTTGCAATTCAACCCGATGCCCGTTCCTCGATCTTCCGAGCCGCTACGTTTCTTTCGGTTCGAGCTGTGGGCTAGAACGCTGGTTCGAACCCAGCCGCGCCCATCGGTTGATCATCTGGAACCGAGCGAGAATTCATCTGCATTCAAGCTCAAAGCCCCGCCGTCGAAGCCATTCCCTAACTCGCCTGGGGCGGCTCGGCATTTCTCCGGATCGATTCAATCCCCTCGATTAGGGATTCGACGTCGGCCTCCGGGAACAGCTCCTCTGGCCCTCTCGGGGCAATGTCCGTAAATGGCGCCTCGTAGAGGTCTTCGACGTCCATGAAACCGTTGGCGACGTGACGGTCCACGACCAGATCGACAAACCGACGCTGATCCTCGGTGAGTGGGCGCACTCTGGTGAGAACGTCGAACGCCTCGATTGCCGCGCCGCGCTCGAGTCCAACAAGTGATCTCACGAACGTACCAACCCCAGCCTCGCCCTCTTGAACCCAGTCGAGATCCGACGGATCACCAATACCTTCCTCAAGCAGGAGACTTTCAATTGAATCGATGTCCTCTGAGGTCGTCGGTAGATTGTGCCTCAGTCCACTCACGGCCTTGTCATTAAGGTGTCGTCGCAAGCAGAGGGCGGCGCGCTCCCTGAACTGCTTGGAGCGCGGCGGCGCGATCATGTTTGCCAACTCGACCTCCTCGATCTCCCCCAGTTCATCGGTGAAGTCCGTATAGACAATCACCCGCTTGCGCTTCTCCAGTAGTCGAACGAGGCCGCGGACCCGTGTGCGCGCGATCTCGAGCATGCCCACCGTCACGTCAACCCACCAATCCTCACCGGCGATTTCTTCGAGCAACACCTCACGCTCCCGGATGGCTGGAATTGCGGTCTGCTCGAGCAGGCCCGCTGCGATTTCCCTAACCTGGTGCTGCAAACGCTCCTCCCCCGGCTGCGGCCTCAAGAGCCTAAGCTGCAGCCCAAGCACCATTAGGTCAAACCGCTTCGCATCCTCATCAAGATCCTCCTCGCTCGTTGGTAGAGCGGCGAGGCGACCGGCAAGCTGGTCAGCCGATTTCTCATCGAGAGCGTCCCAAGCGTCAGGCTTGCTGTAGCGCTCCACCCACTCCCGCTGGGGACGGATGAGGAAGTTATCTGGATCCATGGCGGCAACCTGCTTGCGCAGCAAGGCAACAGTAGCCGCTCGCACCTCCCCGGCCTCCCCTGCGCCCCCCTCCATTCTTCCGCCAGACTCGCCGGCGAGGGCAAGCACCAGTTCAACCCGATCGCTGAAGAGGCGCTGGCTCAGGGTCGGCGACAGCGTGACCTTAGCTGGCTCAATCTCCTCGTTAAAAAAAGCAACGTTGTCGCAGCAGTCGAACACCAGAAAATCCCGCTTATCTGTATCCCCTCCATAGAGACCCGGACGGAGGCGCGTACCGCGCCCCAGCATCTGCAGGAACTTGGTTTTCGAGCGGACCCGCTTGAAGAAAACCAGATTCACGATCTCGGGAACGTCGATTCCGGTGTCGAGCATGTCAACAGAGATCGCGATGTGCGGCCCTTTGCTTGGCATAGCGAAATCATCAATCAAACTCTGCGCATACTCCGTACGATATGTAATGACACGGGCGAAGCTTCCCGCGTAGTGGGCGAAGTTGGCGTCGAATCGCTCCGCAATAAACTCAGCGTGCTCATTGTTCTTAGCGAAAATGATGGTCTTGCCAAGTCGATCGCCGCCAGCCACCCGGTGACCCCTGCTCATGAGGGTCTCGAGAACCTTGTCGACAGTGTCGACATTGAAGAGCCAGCGGTTAACCGCCTCAGCATCTACCTCTGCCGGGATTTCACCGTCCTCTCCCCAGTCCTGCTCCTCCCACTGCTCCTTTTCCTCCTCTGACAGATCCGCATACTTAAGACCTTCTCGGGGGAACTTCAGTGGCACGTCAACAGCATGGGGAGGTACCAGGTAGCCATCTGCAACGGCCTCCGCAAGCGAATAGGAGTCGGTCGGACTACCGGGCTTGACGTCAAACAGCCCGTAAGTATTACGGTCGACATCCTCCTTAGGGGTCGCGGTGAGTCCGACCAGAAGCGAGTCGAAGTAGGCAAAGATCGAGCGGTACTTCTGGTAGACCGACCGATGTGCCTCATCGACGACAACGAGATCGAAAAAGCCCGGGCCGAACCGTCTCTCTTTCTCGCCTTCGCCGCCGATCAATCCCATCATCGTCGGATAGGTCGATACGTACACCCTTCCCTCGGCGTCGCGCTCGGTTACGGCATTTACGGCTGCTGCCTGGGGAAGATGAAGTTTGAAAGCGCGAACCGCCTGGTTGACCAAGGCAACACGATCGGCGAGGAAAAGAGTGCGCTTCACCCAGCCCGCCCGCATCAAAAGATCGACGAGCGCAATAGCGGTTCGAGTCTTGCCAGCTCCGGTCGCCATCACGACTAGCGCTCGTCGTTGTTTCTCGACCTCAAAGCGCTCCGCAATGCGCCGAATCGCATGGTGTTGATAGGGGCGCTCCACGATCTCGGGCTTGATCCTCACATCGGCAAGCTGGCGGCACCCGGTTCTCCGCTGAACTGCCAGCGCAAGCTCGTCCTTGGTGTAGAACCCCTGAACCTTGCGCGGTGGATACCGTTCGTCGTCCCAAAGCCAAGTCTCATAGCCATTGGAGTAGAAGATCACCGGCCGTTGGCCAAAGCGTTGCGTCAGGCAATCAGCGTATAGCTTTGCCTGATGCCGGCCTACTCGCGCGTCGCGTCGCGTGCGCTTCGCCTCGACCAGGCCGAGAGGCTTTCCGTCGTCCCCCCACAGCACGTAATCCACGTAGCCAATACCTGAATTGTTCGGCATCCCACTCACTTCGAACTCCCGGTCGCGCACATCGTCAAGCGGCCAGCCCGCCTCACGGAGCAGAAGGTCTATGTACCGGTCGCGGGTAGCTTCCTCGTCATAGTTGTGATCGTCCTCATCTCGGTGCTTGGCTTTTGCGGCTGCGATCGCGTCGCGCAGGGTCTCCAACTGCTTCCGCAAGGAAGCATCTCCCCCGCGATCTCGGTCCTCGACAGCATTTCGTTCGTCCATCTCCCGCGCCCATTCGCGCAACCTCTCCGGGTTGGTTTCCCGTGCTTGGCCGATCGCCTCGGGAAGAAGGGCAGCGTCGAAGGAGAGACCCTCCGGAGGCACCTGATCGGCACTCAACGAGTAGGTGTGAGCGAGCCAATACAGCACATGAAACAACTCCTGCACGACCGCATTGGCCTCATCCACCCCAATCGCCCCCGGGCGATTTACGGCGGCCTCTCCCTGTCGGCGGATCAGATCCATCTTGGTGCGGACACCCAGCCCAGCAACCTGCTCGAAGCTGGGCTCCAGCAACATCGCCCCCAGACCCCCACGCCCCGGCCGCCGCAAACTACGGTCGGCGTCATAGAGCCAACGCACCGCCAGCCTCAACGCCAGCAAGGCATGAAAGCAGGCGGCACGAGGGTCGGAGTTGACGTTTGCCTCACACTTCATTCCCTCGCGGCACAATGCAGGCCAAGCGGACTCCAGGAATGCAAAATTACTTGACGCGCGCCCTGGTCTGACGCCATCGGCCAAGCTCACAGCTCCCCTTTGAATGCACGAGTCTGAAGAGACGCGAACAGCTCTTCCAGCAGGGCAAGGCTCCTGGTCTGTGCTTCTATCGTGCTTTCGATGGCATCGACTCTACTGGCAAACAATTCCTGCTCTGCGAGAGAAGGGAGCGGGACCTTGATCGCCTTGACTATTCCGGTATTGAGGTTCCTTTGGGTGCCGTGAGGGGCCAAATTAACGATCTCCTCACGTCGGACAAGTAGGTTGGCGTACAGATACTCCGGTTTAAGGCGCGCTTCATCCATTTCCCGGAAGGCCAAAAAGCCATCGTGAATGCAAGCACCAACCCCGAGAAATTTCGGGATGCCCACAGTGGCACTGTTGGTGAGAATGAGCGATCCCGGCTCGACAAAAACGCTCTTTCCCATGCCCGCATCCGTCACCCCCTCCTTGATGTGGGTTACATAGCGACCTCGAGCCGCGGTTATATCGCTGATCTTCAGCCATGGAATATCGCCGCCGAAATACCTTGGATCTCCCGCAGGACGCGGCGAAGCGCCCCGCACAACGCGCGCCAACTCACCCAACGGGGCTACGGTCCAGCCGGGACTGCCTTGAGCGTCACCGCCGAACATCTCGGCATATACCGCCCCGATGAGCTCTTCAGATCCCTGAAGAGCTCGTTCTCTGTGTTCTCGTAGCACGCCTGCTTGATCCAAGATATTCGCGATTCTCCGCTGGTCGTCAAGGGGCGAAAGCGGAACCTGGAATTGCTTCAGCTCATTGGGGCCGAGACGGGGGAGGCTTGCACCAGATGCACGCACCGTGGCTAGAGCGACCATCGCGGGATGCAAAAGGAAATACGAAAGATAGTCTCGATCCAACATCGGGCCGGGCCGGATAGGGATGATGTCTGTACTGCAGACTCCCTCGAAGTCCGGACGTGCAATCTTCGCCAAATACGGTCGCAACTTCCCGAATAGGACATCGCCCGGCTCAAATCTGAACTTCGCGCTAGCCAGGTCTCCGGGTCCAACCGCGCTCACACCGGTTAGCCTGCCGCCACGTTCGATGTTCTCAAGGCCAACGTATGCGGTTCCTTGCGGGATCTCGTCCGGCGCAATACTTTGCCGAACCAGTGTCGCAACCTCCTCCAAGGCTACGGTACGTCCCGTCTTCAACCGAGCTTCCCCTTCAACTCTTCAACGCCCACCGTTATCTTATTCTCCATTCTCTCAATTTCGGCGAGGATTTCCGCCGAGGTTCGATACTCCTCTTCCTCGTAGTGGACGTCCTTGTAGCTCCCAAGCCGAAGGTCATAGCCAGCTTCGGCAATCTCGTCCCTGGGTACACAAAAGCTCTGCTCCTTGCGCGACCGCTCTCGCTCTTTCCCTTCATACTCTTTCCAGCGCGCAAGTACATCAGGGAGGTTATTGCACTCGCGCTCCTCAGGTGTGAGTTCCGTTGAGGGGAGCGGGCCGAGTTTCTCGCTGGCAACCAGCGGGAGACGCTTGTCGTCAAGACTAAGGCCATCGGCAGTTACGTTGTAAAACCACACCCGCTCGGTGCCACCACTTTCGGTCTTGGTGAAGAAGAGAATCGCGGTCGAGACGCCCGAGTAGGGCTTGAAGACGTTCGCGGGGAGCTTGACTACAGCATCGAGCTTTTGATCCTCGACAAGGACGCGACGTAGCTCTCTGTGCGCTTTGCTGGAACCGGAAAGGACCCCGTCGGGGACGACAACCGCGGCGCGGCCCCCCGGCTTCAGCAGCCGAAGGAACAGAGCGAGGAAGAGCAGCTCGGTCTTTTTGGTTTTTACCACGCGGAGAAGATTCTGCGCCGTCGTCTCGTAGTCGAGGCTACCTGCGAACGGTGGGTTAGCCAGAATCAGTGAATACTCTCCTTCCTCTTCACCAGCACCCTGCGAAAGGGAGTCCCGATAGCGGATATCAGGCCGCTCCACTTGATGGAGGAGCATGTTCATTGAGCCAATTCTCAGCATCGTGCTGTCGAAGTCGAAACCGTGAAACATCGACTCATGAAAGCGCTTGCGTTGTTGTTTGTCGTGAAGCACCTTCGGATGCCTGCTTCTCATGTACTCCGCCGACGCGACAAGGAAGCCCGCCGTTCCGCAAGCCGGATCGCAAATATCATCATCGGGCTGAGGAGCCGTCATCTCCACCATCAGCTGGATGATGTGGCGAGGGGTGCGAAACTGCCCGTTCTGGCCGGCGGTCGCGATCTTTCCCAGCATGTACTCGTAAATGTCGCCTTTTGTGTCTCGACCGCTCATCGGCAGGTCATCGAGCATGTCGACTACGCGTGCAAGCAGGGAGGGCGTAGGAATGGTGAAGCGGGCGTCACGCATGTGATGTGAATAAGTGGAGTTGTCACCTCCCAGGTCGCGCAGGAAGGGAAAGACCCGTTCGCCGATAATCTCGAACATCTCCGCGGGGTCCTTCCCCTTGAACCGGGACCAACGAAGATCGGAAAAAGGCAGGCCAGAGTCGTCGTTACCGCCAGGGAAGATCGCTGTTTCAAGAGAGCGCTCGGCCCGGGCTGCCTGGCGTTCTGCGGCCGTCTGGAGGTCGTCGAGCCGGCGAATAAAGAGCAAGTAGGTGATCTGCTCCATTACCTCCAGCGGATTCGCAATGCCGCCCGACCAAAAAGCATCCCAAATGACGTCTACCCTGCGTTTGAGTTCACCGGTGATCACGGGTGGAGCGTATCCGAGAGGGTTGTCGCCCGATCATCGCGTCGCAGGCTGGGTTATGAGGGGCATGAAGGAGGTGCCGGCGCCGAGGCCGAGGAGGAGGAAGGCCGAGAAGAGGTCGGGCCAGTAGGTCGCGTCGACCGGGATGCGGGCGAAGAGGATCAGGCCCGCCAGGGTCAGGACCAGGCCCCGGGATCAGGGTCTGCTTGGCGCCGAAGCGGTGCAGCAGGCGCGGCGTCACCGCGACCGAGAGGGCGCCGATGCTCAGCGTCATCGGCATGAACGCCAGCCCGGTCTGCACGGCGCTGTAGTCGAGCACGTGCTCCAGGTAGAGGGCGCCGAGGAAGAAGGAGGAGAACATGCCGATCACGAGCAGGCCACGGACGATGTTGGCCCCGGTCAGGCTGCGCGAGCGCAGCACCCGCAGCGGCACGATCGGGTTCTCGATCCGCGACTCGTAGACGCCGAAAGCGGCGATCATCGCCAGGGCCAGGGCGCCGAGGCCGATCGCGAGCAGGCCGATCGGCAGGTTGATGAAGAAGATCCAGTGCCAGCTGAGCGTGGGTGAGCACGCCCCCCGCCAGCAGGCCGATCGAGCCGCCAGCCTAGGCGACAAAGGCAAAGACGCCCATCGCCTTCGTCTGCTCCCGCGGCTGGCGGAACTCGGTGACGAGGATCGCGATGATCACCGAGGAGGCGACCGCGCCGCCGACACCCTGGACGAAGCGAGCCGCGATCAGCAGCGTCTGGTCGTCGGCCAGCCCGCAGAGCACCGAGGCAAACGTGAACAGGGTCAGGCCGCCGATGAAGACCTTCTTACGGCCGATCAGGTCGCCGAGCCGGCCGGCCAGCAGCAAGAAGCTGTCGAAGGCGATCAGGTAGGCGTTGACGACCCAGGCCAGGGCGCCTGGGTGAAGTGCAGGTCGCCCTGGATTGAGGGCAGGGCGACGTTGACGATGGTCGCATCGAGCACGATCATCAGCTGACCCAGACAGAGCACAACCAGGGCGATCCAGCGGCGCCGGTTGCTCTGCACGGGCCGGCTCAAAGCTCCGCCAGCCGCCCGAGCAGTGGCACCGCCTCCTCAAGCGCCCGGCTCTCCTCGCTGTTGAAGTTCTCCGCGATCGCCTCGACCAACCACCCCTCGCGACGGCCCCGAACCTCCCGCAGCTCAACCCGACCCGCCTCGGTCAGCTCGATCAGGGCGCGTCGGCCGTCGTCCGGGTCGGCGCGCCGCTCGACCAGGCCCTGCTCCTCGAGCTCGGCGACCGTCTGCCCCATCGATTGCGGCCGCACTCGCTCGGCACTCGCAAGGTCGCTCGCGCACTGCGGGCCCTCACGATCCAGCCGTCCCAAAACCGCGCCCTGGGATAGCGAGAAGTGGTGCTGGGTACGCAAGCGGCGGACCAGGTGGGCGAGCACGACACTGAGCTCACCGGCAAGCGATCCGCTGTCCACAGGAGTCGGCACGGCCGGGAAAATAGCAAAAGCACAGGTAAACTGTGCAGTCTACCTGTGCTTTTTGCCAAGCCCGACCGGCTATGGTTCGGGTGCCGGTCCTCCCCGGCGCCTATTTCGACAACGAAAGGGAGTCAGCTTGACCGGCGATGAGCTCAATGAGATGGGACCGATCGACTACCTGCTGGTCGAGTGGCGAGGACGACAGCCGACCGGCGAGGCGATGCCGCACCTGATCGACCTGGTCGATCGCGGCCTAATCCGCATCCTCGACCTCGCCTTCATCGCCAAGGCCGAGGACGGCTCAGTAGCAGCGCTGGAGATCTCCGACCTCGGCGGAGAGGTCGAGGCCTTCGCCGCCTTCGAGGGTGCCTCCTCGGGGCTGCTCGACGAGGAGGACATCGGCGAGGCCGCGGGCGCGCTCGAGCCGGGAACCTCGGCAGCGCTGCTCGTCTTCGAGAACCGCTGGGCCGCGCCCTTCGCCGCCGCGGTGCGTAACTCAGGCGGCCAGCTGGTCGCCAGCGGCCGCATCCCAATCCAAGCCGTGCTCGCCGCTCTCGACGCGGCCGAGTCGGGGTCCTAGAGAGAAAAGGAGACCACAATGCCGGGACTACTTAGAGGAGTCGCACGAACGGCGGTCATCGCCGGAACCGCGACCACGGTGAGCAATCGCGTCTCACGCCGCCAGGGCCAGCGCTGGGCGCAGCAGGAAGAAGCGCAGCAGGCGCCGCCAGCTCCAGTCGCCGCTGCACCTGCCGCACCCGCCAGCAGCGAGTCGATGATCGACCAGCTCAAGGAGCTCGGTGAGCTGAAGGCGCAGGGGATCCTCACCGAGGAGGAGTTCGCCGCCCAAAAGGCAAAGCTGCTGAACGCCTGAGCGGCGCTGCGCTCAGGAAGGCTGCTGCAGCACCGAGAGGATGTTGCCCGCCGGGTCCTTGAACCAGGCGATGCTCGGGCCCGGGCCGCGGGCAATGCCCTTCTCGTCCTGCTCGAACCCCTCGTAGCGCTCGGTAGAGACTCCCTTCGAGTCGAGCTCGTCGACGGCCGCGTCGATATCGTCGACTTCGAAGTTGAGGATCGTGTACGTGGCCGGGACGAAGTCGGGCTTGGCGTAGACGACGGTATCGCGGCCACCGGCCAGCTCGATCGAGGTAACGCCGAACTCCTCGCTCAGCACTTTGACCCCTAGCCCCAGGGTCTCGCCATAGAACTGCTTTGCCGCCTCCATGTCATCCACCGCGAAGCCATTGGTCGCTTTCGTGTTCGCGAACATGTCAATCCCTTTCGTCTCGCTGGTAACCGACCGCTATCCGGCCAGCTCTGGAATATGTCGCTCGAGGTGTTTCGCAATCGTCTCACGCACCCACTGCTGGGTGATCGGGTCGGCCATCCGGTAGCGGCCGAGCAGCATCTTCTGGTCATCGAGCGGCAGACCGGCAATCTCCCAGCGCACCGCGAGCCGCTCGAAGAGCAGCTCCGAACGGCGGTGCCAGGCGTCCTCCTGCGAGGTCGCCGCCTTCGCCGGCCCCTCGCCGAGCTTCGCGATCGTGCCGGCGCTGAGCGACTCGCGCAGGCTGAGCACATTGCCCTCACCGTCGACGTAATCGATCGTGACCGCCTTCTGCTTCGGCGCCCGCTTCTTCTTGCGCTTGGCCAGGACTCCGAGTCTGCCAGGGACGGTAGCTCCACGCGGACGAGACCTCACTTTTTCGTCCATGGCACGGAAAAACGAGGTCTCGTGTTCAGTACTCACCGCCTGGCCGGCGGCGCGTGCGCTTGCGTTCGCCGGCCCGCCGCTTCTCTTCGAGGCGCCGCTCGCGCGAGGCGCGGGTCGGCCTGGTCGGTCGCCTTCGCGTCGGGGTCGCCAGGCCGGCGGCGATCTTCTCCCCCAGCCGCCGCAGCGCCAGTTCGCGGTTGCGCGCTTGGCCGCGAGCGTCCTGGGCGACGGCGGTGATCACCGAGCCAGCGCGCCAGACCAACCGTTCGCGCTGTCGCTCGTCCAGCGCCCGCGAGGCCTCGACGTCGAACACCGCTTCGACCCGCGAGGCGGTCACGTTGGCGTGCTGACCGCCGGGGCCCGAGGATCGGCTCGCCCGCAGCTCGACCTCGCTGAGCGGAATCGAGAGCCGCTCGTCGATCTTCAGCTCGTCGGCGATAGGGCATCGACCTTCTCCGCCAGCTCAAAGTCGTTGGCGGTGAGGCCGCCCTCGGAGTGGGTGGAGATCGTCACCGTCACCGTGTCCCAGGAGATCTCCAGGTCGGGATGGTGACCCATCCCCTCGGCCGGCTCGACCAGGCTCGCGACGAACTTGACCGAGCCGACGAAGTCCCCGCAGCCGAAGCTCTTGGCGATCGCCTCGCCGTTGCGCTCCCAGCCGGAGAGGGCGGAAAGCCTTGCCTCAATCTCGGAATCGTCCAGAAGCGCCATCCAGGCCTATGCTGACATGGAGCCTTCGCGGACGCAACGAGCGAACCTCGCCACAACAGCCGTCTCCCAGGGCTAAACCTTCCGCTCGAAGACCCGATAGTGGATCGATGACCGAGCCAAGCAGCCAGCATCTGCTGGCGATCATCCAAACGCAGACCGAGATCGCCGCCAGCGACCTCGACCTCGAGGCGGCGATGCAGCTGATCGCCGAGCGCGGGCAGGAACTGACCAGGGCGAACGCCGGCGTGATCGAGATCGCCGACGGTGACGAGATGGTCTACCGCGTCACCAGCGGTGAGGCGAGGCCATTCCTCGGCGTGCGCCTGAAGAAGGCGACGAGCCTCTCGGGGCTCTGCGTCGCCGAGGGCCGGGTGCTGCGCAGCGACGACACGGCGACCGATCCGCGCGTAGACGCCGAGGCCTGTCAGCGGGTCAGTGCACGCTCGATGCTCTGCGTGCCGCTGGTTCACCAGGGTGAGACCGTCGGCGTGCTTAAGGTCTACTCCCCCGAGCCCGACAACTTCGCCGAGAGCGACGTCGAGACGCTCGAGCTGCTGAGCGGGCTGATCGCCGCCCACATGTCCCACGCCAGCCTCTTCGCGGCGGAGGTGCACGGCGGCCGCCACGACGCGCTGACCGGTCTGCTCAATCGCCGCGCCTACGAGGAGCGGCTGCCGGTGGAGATCGCCCGCGCCAACCGCTTCGGCTGGCCGCTCTCGCTCTGCCTGCTCGACCTCGACGGCTTCAAGAAGCTCAACGACACGCTCGGCCACCCCTCCGGGGACCGCGCCCTCCAGCAGGTTGCGGCGCTGATCGACGAGTCGAGGCTCGCCGACGACGGCTTCCGCATCGGCGGCGACGAGTTCGCGATCCTGATGCCAGAAACCGAACGCGAGGACGCCGAACTCGCGGCAGCGCGGCTGTGCAAGTCGATCAGGGGAATAGGCATGTCGGACGGCTCCCTCGGCGCCTCCTTCGGCGTCGCCGAAGGATCGAGCGATCCGGCCGTCCTGCACGCGATGGCGGACGAACGGCTGCTAGCCGCAAAGAACCGGCTGTACCGACGCTCGCGCTGACCCCGCCGTCTGGCCCTGCGCCGCGTGGCGCAACCGACGCGGTTCGATCACACCGCAGATCCCCCCGAACCACTGGTCTTGGCGGCGAGCCAGAAACAGTCCGTAAACATGATCGAGTCGGCGCGGCAACGCACAGGCAGCCGCGCGACGCCCGCTGCGCACAGTCAGCATCTGGCCCTTATCGATCGTCTCCGGGCCGCGATAGACCTGCCGCACTTCATAGCGATAGTCAGCATGAAGCTTCCCGTGCGGCAGCACCTTGACCAGCCGAGCAACAACCGCCGCATCGGACTCCCGCAAAGCTTCCGCCGGAGCCTGCGGCGCACACGAGCAAGCCACAGCGCCGCTCGCAAGCACCAACATCGCCACGACAGCCAATACCGCTCCGATCATCCACCTCCCCCGCACGCATCCAACTTACCTGAGGGCCTGCCCCGGTAGGGGTGGAACGTCTTGTACTTTTTGGGCGTCCACCTTGAGGCGTCAGCAGGAACGTCTCGATCCAAAAAGTTAAGTGGAACCCCTACCGGGGCAGGCCCTCACGGAGTAAGCACGATCTTGAGCGCCTCGCGGTTGTCGTAGAGGGCGTAGGCCTCGGCCGCTTCATCCAGCTTCATGTGGTGGGTGACCAAAGGCAAGGGGTCCAGCTTGCCCGCCTCGATCAGCGCCAGCACCCGGTCGACGTGGGCGATCACGTTGGCGAGGCCGAGCCGCAGGGTCAAGCCCTTGAGCCAAGCCAGGCCGAGCGGCACCTCGCCCTTGCCGGCGTAGGCGCCGATGCCGGAGACCGTGCCGGCGTCGCGGGCGAGGCTGACCGCCATCGCCAGCGGGCCCGGGTCGCCGACCGCGTCGATCACCACGTCCACCCCGCGCTTCTCGGTCGCCGCGCGCACCACGCGCTTCGGCTCTTCCTCGCTCAGGTGGACCGGCGTGGCGCCGAACTCGCCCGCCATCGCCAGCCGCTGCGCCACCGAGTCGATTGCGAAGACCTTGGTCGCGCCGCCGGCCAGCGCCGCCTGCACCGCACAGAGGCCGACCGGGCCGAGGCCGAGCACCGCGACCGTATCGCCGGAGCGCATCCCGGCGTGGGCGACCGCGTGGTAGCCGGTCCCCATCACGTCGCCGGCGAACAGGGCCACCTCGTCCGACATCCCCTCCGGCACCTTGCGCAGGGTCAAGTTCGCCCGTGGCACCAGCAGTTGCTCGGCCTGGGCGCCCTGGAGGTTGCCGAGGTTGGCACCGTGGCCGAAGGTCTGGCCGTTGTCGCAGCGGTGGTAGTCGCCGCGCAGGCAGGGCGTGCAGGTCGCGCAGGCGGTATGGAAGCAGCCGAGCACGCGGTCGCCGACGGCGACCCGCTCGACATCTGGGCCGGCGGCAAGAACCGTGCCGACAAACTCGTGCCCGATCGTGAACCCCGGCTCGACCGGAACCCGCCCATGGAAAATGTGGAGATCGGAGCCGCAGATCCCGCTCGCCTCAACCCGCACCACCGCCTCATCGGCCGCCCCGATCTCTGGATCGGGCTTCTCATCGACCCGGACCTCTCCCGGGGATTGAAATGTGACCGCGCGCATAACCAGAACCGTATAGGTCGTCGGCTAGACGGTTGGCGCCGAATTAGCGTGCCCGCGGGGGCGCGTCATCCGCGGGTGCATTCGGGGTCACCCGTCTAGCCGACGGTTACTCCGGGGACGCCGAAGCGGTTGGCGTTGCCGGTGGGATCGGCGGTCTCTTCGATGCGCGACTCCAGCGCCAGCTCCTTCTCGAAGTCGGCCGCCTCGCCGTGGGCAAAGGAGACGTCCTTGCCCTCGAGCAACTCGATGAAGACCTCGACGAAGCGCGAGTCGAGCTGTTTGCCGGCGACCCGCCGCAGCTCGACGATCGCGTCGTAGCTCGACATCGGCGTGCGGTAGGAGTCGCGCGCCGTCATCACGTCGTAGGTGTCGGCGACGGAGATGATCCGGGCCAGTTCGGGGATGTCGTCGCCGGCCAGCCCGCGCGGGTAGCCGTTGCCGTCGATCCGCTCGTGGTGGGCGAGGATGATCTCCGCCACCGGCCCGTAGCCGTCAAGCGAGGAGACGACGCGGGCGCCCTGCTGGGGATGGCGCTTGATCAGCATCCAGTCCTCGTCGGTGAGCGGCACGTTGGCCTTGAGGATGCGGTCGGGAAGGATGAACTTGCCGATGTCGTGCAGCAGCGCGGCGATGTGGACGAGCTCCTCTTCCTGGCGCGGGAAGCCTGCCCGCTGGGCGATCGCCCGCGAGTAGCGCGCCACCGCGGCCGAGTGCCGGGCGGTCATCTGATCGCGCAGGTCGAGCGTGCGCAGCATCGCGCTCAACATCCCGACCTGGAAGCTGGCCAGCTGCTTGCTGCGTTTCTCCAACTCATCAGCGCGCTGCTGGGAGAGCAGCAGCTGGCCGAGCAGGTACTGGAAGGTGATCAGGACGACGCCGAAGAGGGCGATCGCCGCGATGCCGATGATGTGGAAGATGAAGGCGACGGCGACCGCGAGCATCGCGCTGGCGAACTCGGAGGGCAGCACAGGGGGCAGCACCTTCAGCTTGCTGCGGAAGGAAACTCGCTCCACATAGCAGCCGTAGCCGGCGATCATCACGAAGTTGATCAACAGCGCGAACTGGAAGAGGGCGAAGACGAGCAAGTAGAAGGACGGGTCGGATGCGGTGAGGCCGATCGCCTGCACGCCCTGGTGGAAGGCGATGCCACCGAGCAACGGGAAGACCGCGTAGGTGAGCAGGTTGTTGAGCAGGTAATGCCCTTCGTCGTGCCAGCGGACGAGCCAGCCGACGAGCATCGCGGAGACGCCGATCAGGGCCGCCGGCGTGCCGCCGAGGAAGACCATCGCCAGGACCAGGGCGAGGAAGGTGCCCGAGACCTTGACCTTGGACTCGGTCGAGACCGCGGTCAGGTAACTGAAGACCGAGAAGGAGAGCAGGACGGCGAAGAGCGGGAGGTCCCAGTTGGACTCCGAGGCGTCCCAGACCCCGACGACGGCCGTCGCAAGCAATCCGGCGACCATGACGCCGATTGCGAAACGAGTTGGACGCTTGTGGTCAGCCATGGCGATTTCGGGAAGGCCCTACCGGTGGGACAGACCGTGGCCTCATAGTTCATGGGCCATAGCCCATTCCCTGCGTTGCGGTCGACTGGTTTGCGCCTAACGCAACTTGGCCGTCCAAGGTACTGAGGAACCCCTGAGCTCGCAAGGATCTTGGCCGCATTGCCAGGCGTCGCCCAAAGCGCGATTCTGCACCCCTGGAAGGGCTGGACTCCCCCGGCCCCGAAACAGCAAAGGGCGCCCCGAGGGACGCCCTTCAAAAAACTCGCTGCGAGCGAAGCAGATCTCGCTCGTTGAAAGATCTAGTGATGAAAGCCCATGCTCAATCCCTTCGTCGTCATTGAAACCCTCAGATTGCGCACTGCGATCTGAAACTCGTGAATTGCTTGTCAGCTTTGTAGCACAACCTGGCGGAAACTTGTGCATCTGCAGCAAAACTTGTGCATAAATGCAGTAGTTCGTGCAGTGATCCATGCCTAGACCACGCCTGACAGACCCGCTTCGACGGCCGCTCTTCAGGCGGCTGGCGCTGACCTACGCGGTCAACGAGCTCGGCGACTGGATGGGGATCGTCGCCCTCTCAGTGCTGGTCTACGACCGCACCGGCAGCGCCATGGCGACGGCCGGGCTCTTCCTCGGCACCCGCTTCCTCCCCGCTCTGATCGCCCCAGTCTTGGTTGCGAAGGTCGAGCAGCCCCCGCCTCGCTTCGCGCTGCCGGTCATCTACTGCGGCGAGGCGGCGGCCTTCGGCGCGCTGGCGCTGCTCGCCGGCAACGGCTTCTTCCTCGCCGGCGTGGTCGTGCTCGCGACGATCGACGGTGCCCTTGCTCTGACCGGGCGGGCGCTCACCCGGGCCGTCGTCGCGGCGCTGCTGGAGCCGGCCGGCGAGCTGCGCTCCGGTAACGCCGTGCTCAACGTCGCCTTCACCGGCAGCGCCGCCCTCGGACCCGGGATCGCCGGTCTCCTCGTGGCTGGCTTTGGGGTCCAGACCGCCCTGCTGCTCGACGCCGCCTCCTTTTACGCGATCGCCTGGATCCTCTTCACCGCCGGGCCGCTGCCCCAGGCCGAGCCCGATCCGGGCCTGGTTCGCGACCGGGTCCGCGCCGGCCTCGCCTATATCCGCGAGAAGCCGACGCTGCGGCGCTTGCTGATTGCCCAGGGCGCCGCCTTCGTTTTCTTTGCCGCGGTGATCCCGATCGAGGTGATCTACTCAAAGCAGACCCTCGGCGCAGGCGATTCGGGCTACGGGTTGCTGCTGGCGAGTTGGGGAGTCGGGATGGTCCTCGGCAGCATCGTCTTCGCCGCCGTGCGCCGTGCGCCGCTTCCCGTCCTGCTCCTCTTCAGCACGCTGGCGGTCGGCGCCGGCTACCTCGGCCTGGCCGCCGCGCCGACGCTGGCGGTCGCCTGCGCTGCCTCGATCGTCGGCGGCGCCGGCAACGGGGTGCAGTGGGTGAGCGTGATCAGCGCCGTGCAGGAGCTGACCGCGGGGGGAATGCAGGCGCGGGTGATGAGCGTGCTCGAGTCGATCGGCGCCGCCATGCCCGGCGTCGGATATCTGGTCGGCGGCCTGATCGCCAGCGGCGCCAGCCCGCGCGCCACCTTCCTCTTCGCGGGAGTCGGGGTGATCGCGATAGTTCTCGTCGCGGCCCCGATTTTGGGCAGGAAATGGCCCGAGCAGCAGACAAATACAGGTCCAGGGGTGGTTGACGCCGAAGACGAGATTATGGTGGAGTTGATTCCAGTAAGAGCGTCGTCCGCCGCGCGCCCGGTCTAACTCGGAGGTTGTGTTGAGAAAGCTTGGTTTCGTTCTGCTGGTGTCGATCCTCTCCGCGGGTGCCGCCCTCGGACTTTCCGCTTGCGGCAGCTCCGGGGGCAAGGAAGGCGGCACGCTGACCGGCAGCTACGCCTCGTTCCCCGACTACCTCGACCCGCAGCTCTCCTATACGCAGGAAGGCTGGACGGCGATGTACGACACCTACCTGCCGCTGCTCACCTACAAGCGCGCCAACGGCACCGAAGGCGGCAAGGTGGTCCCCGGCCTCGCCGAGAGCATGCCCAAGATCACCAACGGCGGCAAGACCTACACGCTGACCCTGCACAAAGGCCTCAAGTACTCCGACGGCACCCCGGTCAAGGCATCTGACTTCGCCAGCACGATCGAACGCCTCTTCAAGATCAGCTCGCCCGGCTCGCCCTTCTACGAAAGCATCGTCGGCGCCGAAAAATTCGCCGAAACCCAGCAGGGCGGCATTCCCGGCATCAAAACCGACGACAAGACCGGCAAGATCGTGATCGACCTGACCGGCCCGCGCGGAACCTTCACCAACGAGCTCGGCATGCTCTTCGCGGCGCTGCTGCCCCCCGGCACGCCGGCCAAAAACCTCTCGGCCGACCCGCCCGCGGCGACCGGCCCCTACTACATCACCAAGTCCGAACCCGGTCGCGGCTGGTCCTACGCCCGCAACCCGTACTGGACCAAAGACAACGGGCCGCAGATCCCCGAAGTGTCCGACGGCCACTTCAACAAGATCGAGATCAAGGTGGTCCGCAACGACTCCACCCAGGTCAACGAAATCGAACGCAACAAGACGATGTGGATGCAAACCCTGGTGCCGGCCGACCAGCGCGAACACATCATCAACGAATTCGAAGGGACCCAGTTCCGGGTCGACCACCCGATCAACCTCTACTACTTCTGGATGAACACGACGAAGGCGCCCTTCGACGACCTCAAGGTGCGCGAAGCCGTCAACTACGCCGTCGACTCGGCGGCGCTGGAACGGATCTACGCCGGCTCGCTCGCCGCCACCCACCAGATCCTGCCGCTTGGCATGCCCGGCCACGAGGAGCTCAACCTCTTCCCGCACAACATCGCCAAGGCGAAGGAACTGATCGCGCAGGCCAACCCGTCGGACCGCGACATCACGGTCTGGACCGATAACGAAAGCCCCAACGACGAAGCCGGCGCCTACTACCAGGACGTCCTCACCAAACTGGGCTTCAACGCCAAGTTGAAGACGATCAACGCCGACAACTACTTCGCGATCATCGGCAACAAGACGACGCCCGACCTCGACACCGGCTGGACCAATTGGTACGAGGACTACCCGAACCCGAACGACTTCTTCCAGCCGCTGCTGGCCGGCGAATCGATCGCGCCGACCAACAACACGAACTTCTCCTACACCGACGACCCGGTGCTGAACAAGAAGATCGCCAAGCTCTCCGAAGAACCGCTCGGGCCCGAGCAGGAAGCCGAATACGCGGAACTCGACAAGGCCTACATGGAACAGGCGCCGTGGGCCCCCTACGGCACCAACACCACCTCGACCTTCGTCAACGACGAAATCAACCTCGACAACGTCATCTTCAACCCGACCTTCGGGCACAGCCTGGCCAGCTTCGAACTGAAGTAACCGCCCGACCCCTGCTTCAAACTATGGCGGTGGCCTCCGAGCCCAACGTCGAGGAGGCCGCCCCAGCGGCGGCAGGCGGCCCCTGGCGCCTGGCCTGGCGACGGCTGCGACGCAACCGCGTCGCGCTCGCCTTCCTCGGCCTCTTCTTCCTGATCGTCGCCTTCTCGCTGGCGGCGCCCCTGTGGGCCGACAACGTCGCCCACACCGGGCCCAACGATACCCACACGCTGGAAAAGCTAGAAGTCAACGGCGAAAAGCGCGAAGTTGTCAACCCCAGCGGCCGGCCGATCGGCGCGCAGTGGTTCGAAGCCGACGGCAAGTTCTTCCTCGGCGCCGACGGACGGCTCGGCCGCGACGAGATGGTGCGACTGATGTACGGCGGCAGGACCTCCCTGCTGATCGGCTTCGCCTCGGCCCTGATCACGACGATCCTCGGCACCCTGCTGGCGCTGCTCTCCGGCTACTACCGGGGTTGGACCGACACCGTGATCTCGCGGGGCCTGGACGTCGTCTGGGCCTTCCCGGTGGTCCTGCTTGGAATCTCGCTCGGGCTGACGCTGGCCGTCGGCGGGCTCGACATCGGCCCGCTGCACCTCTCCGGCAGCTCGATTTGGATCCCGATCCTGATCATCGGCGGGGTGATGGTCCCCTACGTCGCCAGGCCGCTGCGCGGCGAGGTCCTCTCGCTGCGCGAAAAGGAGTTCGTCGAGGCGGCCGAGGCGCAGGGCGCCGGCGCGATGCGGGTGATGTTCGGCGAGCTGCTACCCAACCTCGCCTCGACGATCATCATCTTCTTCACCCTCAACATCGCCAACAACATGCTGCTCGAGTCGACCCTCTCCTTCCTCGGCGTCGGCGTGCAGCCGCCGGGAACCTCCTGGGGGACAATGGTCGGCAGCGGCTTTGACCTGATCTCCACCGCGCCGCAGTTGAGCCTGATCCCCGGCACGATGATCCTGCTCACCGTGCTCTCGGTCAACGTCTTCGGCGATGGCCTGCGCGACGCCCTCGACCCGCGCTCGAAGCTGCGGCTCGAGGCCCACGCCGGCATCGCCGAGCCAGAGGGGACCGCCGTCTGATGGGCCGCTTCGTGATCAGGCGCCTGGGCGGGATGGTCGCGGTCCTCTTCGCGGTCTCGGTCCTGACCTTCCTGATCTTCAACGTCGTGCCCGGCTCCGACCCCGCGCAGCGGATGGCCGGCAAGAACGCCAACCCGCGGCTGATCGCCAGCATCAACGAGGAATGGGGCTTTAACGACTCGCTGCCCCAGCAGTACCTGACGATGATGAAGAAGATCTTCAGCGGCGACGTGATCTCCTACGAAGGGCGGGAAAACGTCGACGAACGGATCGTCGAAGGGATCCCGGCGACCTTCTCGCTCTGCATCGGCGCCGCGGTGATCTGGATGTTCTTCGGGATCCTCTTCGGCTACCTCTCGGCGGTGCGCGCCGGCGGCCTGCTCGACCGGGTGCTGACGATCGTCGCCGTGGCCGGGATCTCGATGCCGATCTTCCTGCTCGGCGCGATCTTCCTCAGCTACCTGACCTACAAGA
Organism: Solirubrobacterales bacterium; assembly: GCA_035605695.1. Lineage (GTDB taxonomy): Bacteria > Actinomycetota > Thermoleophilia > Solirubrobacterales > 70-9 > VRUE01. Next base: position 55,384 of record DATNGZ010000026.1, read on the forward strand.
CCGAAATCTTCCCCTCGGGAGGCTACGTCGAATTCGGCGAAAGCCCGCTCGAATGGCTCGAACACCTGATCCTGCCCTGGACCACCCTGGCGATCCTCTACATCGGCTTCTACAGCCGCGTGCTGCGCTCGAGCATGCTCGACGTGATGAACGAGGACTACGTGCGAACCGCCCGCGCCAAGGGGTTGGGCGAGCGGCGGGTGATGAGCCGCCACGTGATGCGCAACTCGCTGATCCCGATCATCACCCTCTTTGGCCTCGATTTCGGCGCCCTGATCGGCGGCGCGATCCTGATCGAAGGAATCTTCAGTCTCAACGGGATCGGCCAGTACGCCTACGAATCGCTGAAGAACTTCGACCTACCGCCGGTGATGGCGATCGTCATGTTCGGCGCCTTCTTCGTCGTCCTCTTCAACGCCCTGGTCGACATCGCCTACGCCTGGCTGGACCCGCGGATCAGGCTCGGAACCGAGGCGCGATGAGTGCGGCGCCGCTGCTGACGATGAGCGACCTGCGGGTCTCCTTCAACACGCAGAGCGGTCGCGTGCAGGCGGTCGACGGCGTCTCCCTCGAGCTCATGCCCGGCGAGGTGCTGGCGATTGTCGGCGAGTCGGGCTCGGGCAAGAGCGTCACCGCGCAGACGATCCTCGGCCTCACCCGTTCGCCCAATGCGGAGATCACCGGTTCGGCGCAGCTTGGCGGGCAGGAGCTGCTGAGCGCCAGCGAGCGCGAGCTGCAGGCGGTGCGGGGGGCGCGGATCGGCATGGTCTTCCAGGATCCGATGACCTCCTTCAACCCCGTCTACAAGATCGGCTGGCAGATCGCCGAGGCGATCCGCGCCCATAGCGGCGGGACCGGCAAGTCCGAAGCGCGTGAGCGCGCGGTCGAGCTGCTCGACTCGGTCGGCATCCCGAAAGCGGCTCAGCGCGTCGATGACTACCCGCACCAGTTCTCGGGCGGGATGCGCCAGCGGGCGATGATCGCGATGGCGCTGGCGCTGAAACCGGAAATCCTGATCGCCGACGAGCCGACGACGGCGCTCGACGTCACCGTGCAGGCGCAGATCCTCGCCCTGCTCGAGCAGCTCAACCGCGAGCGCAACCTGGCGACGATCCTGATCACCCACGATCTCGGCGTCGTCGCCGAGATCGCCGACCGCGTCCTGGTCATGCACAACGGTGTGATCGTCGAGCGCGGCGAGCTCGACCAGATCTTCTACTCGCCCGCCGATCCCTACACGCGCAAGCTGCTCGACGCGGTGGTGCGGATCGACTCGGCGCCGCCGCTGCGGACGCGGCGCGTGAGCGAGCCGCTGCTCGAGGTCACCGACCTAGTCAAGCACTTCCCGGTCAAGCGGGGGCTGCTGATTGATCGCGAGGTTGACCGGGTGCGAGCGGTTGATGGCGTCAGCCTCAGTGTGCGCCAGGGCGAAACGCTCGGCCTGGTCGGAGAGTCGGGCAGCGGCAAGTCGACGCTCTCACGGACGATCCTGCAGCTGCTCTCGCCGAGCGCCGGCTCGGTCCGCTTCGAGGGACGGGAGCTCGTCGGACTATCGCGGCGCCAGATGCGGCCGCTGCGGCGGCAGATGCAGATGGTCTTCCAGGACCCCTTCGCCTCGCTCAACCCGCGCAAGCGGATCGGTCAGATAGTCGGCGAGCCGCTGCGACTGCAGGGCGAGGCGAGGGGCGGAGAGCTGCGCCGGGAAGTGCAGGGGTTGCTCGAGCGGGTCGGCCTCTCCGCAGAGCACTACGACCGCTTCCCGCATGAGTTCTCAGGCGGGCAGCGGCAGCGGATCGGGATCGCCAGGGCGCTGGCGCTGCGGCCGAAGCTGATCATCGCCGACGAGCCGGTCTCCGCCCTCGACGTCTCGATCCGCGCCCAGATCCTCGACCTGCTCTCCGAGCTGCAAGCCGAGTTCGGCCTCACCTACCTCTTCGTCGCCCATGACATCGGCGTCGTTCGCCACGTCTCCGACCGGATCGCGGTCATGCACGAGGGCAAGATCGTCGAGCAGGGCCCAGCCGACCAGGTCTGCGAACGGCCCCAAGACGCCTACACCAAGACTCTGCTCGCGGCGGTGCCGATCCCCGATCCGCGCGAAGCGCGGGCACGCCAGCAGGCGCTGGGAACCGCTTAGCCCAGCACCCGGCAAACTGTCGGAAGGTGAACCTCCCGCTCGCTCCCCCGATCAAACCGCAGCTTGCGCTGACCCGCAAAGAGCTGCCCCTTGGCGAGGGGTGGGCCTACGAGCAGAAGCTCGACGGCTTCCGCGCGATCGTCTTCGTCGACGGCTCCGAGTCCTACATCCAGTCACGCGGCGGCAAAGAGCTGGCCCGCTACTTTCCAGAGCTGAGCTTCCCGCCCGGCCGCTACGTGCTCGACGGCGAGCTTGTGATCCGCGACGCCGAGGGCAACCTCGAATTCGACGCTCTGCAGAGCCGCATCCACCCGGCCGAGTCGCGGATCACGCTGCTCTCCGAGGAGATCCCGGCGGGGTACGTCGCCTTCGACCTGCTGGCCGAGGGGGACGAGTCGCTGCTGGAGGTTCCGTTCGGGCAGCGCCGGGAGCGACTCGAGCGACTGCTGGAGGGCACCCACATCGAGACGAGCGTGCTCAGTCGAGACCCCAAGCAAGCCGAAGAGTGGCTGCGCCGGACCGAGGGCACGATGGCCAAGCAGCTCGACGCCCACTACATACCCGGCAAGCGCAAAGGGATGGCGAAGGTCAAGCGCGAGCGCGAGATCGACTGCGTCGTGATGGGCTGGCGGCCGGGCAAAGAGGAGGGCACGGTCGGCTCCTTGATCCTCGGCCTCTACGACGGCGACGAGCTACGTTCGGTCGGCCACATCTCCGGCTTCAGCCACGAGACGAAACGGAGCCTGCGCACGCTGCTGGAACCGCTAGAGACCGGCGACAGCGGTACCGCCGAGCCGAGTCGGTGGAGCGGCGGGCGCGATCTCGAGTGGGTGGCCCTGCGGCCGGAGCTGGTGATCGAAGTCGGCTATGACCATGCGGCGGCGGGGCGGATCCGGCACGGGGCTCGGTTCAGGCGGTTTCGGGACGACAAAGATCCCAGGGAGTGCCTGTTCTCGGAGCTGGACGAGGGTTAGAACAGCGGCTGTTGGGGAGGAGGGTCGGGAGCCCCCTCCCCGGACGAGCGGCGGGAGCCGCTCTTGAGTGTCCGGGGAGGGGGCTCCCGACCCTCCTTCGCGCGCCGTGTGGTTCTTCCCCAGCCGCGAACGGCGCGGGTCGTTTGCTTGCGTTGCTCGGGACGTAGGTAGGCGCGGCCTTTGTAGAGCTTCTCGTAGCGGGGGAGGAGGTCCGGGCGTTTCTGCTCTAGCCAGGCGAAGAAAACGTCTTTGACCTCGTCGCGGAGGTGAAGGGCGACGCCGCCTAGGAAGGAAGCTTTTGCTTCTCGGGCGCGGTCGAGGATTGGCTTGACCTGCTCGGGGGAGTCGTTGATGCCCGGCATCAGAGGAGCTATGAGGACGCCCGAGTCGATGCCGCGCCGACGGAGCTCGGCTACTGCGTCGAGGCGGGCTGAGGGGCTTGGGGTGTGGGGCTCCGTGGCTCGCCAGGCGTCCTCGTCCAAGGTCGGGACGGAGAGGTTGACCGAGACCGGCAAGTGCTCTGCCATGCGCTCGAAGATCTCTATGTCGCGCATTACGAGGGGCGACTTGGTCAGGACCGAGACCGGGGTCTCCGCCTCCTCCAGGGCCGCGAGGATCTCCGGCATCATCCGGTAGCGGCTCTCCACCCATTGGTAGGGATCGGTGTTGGTGCCCAGCGCGACCAGCTCCCGTTTCCAGCTTTTGCGCCTCAGCTCCCCTCGCACCAGCTCCGGGACGTTGACCTTGACCACGATCTCCCGCTCAAAATCCCGGCCCGCGTTCATGTCCAGATAGGTATGGGTGCGACGGGCGAAGCAGAAAACGCAGGCATGCGTGCATCCCCGATACGGGTTGATCGTCCAGCCGAATCCGTAGCGGCTTCCGGGCACGCGGTTCAGTGCCGAGCGGGCGCGGACCTCGTGGAAGTTGATCCCCATTGCCTCGGGGGCGTCGAAGGTGCGGACGACTGTGCCATCGCCGACTCCCGGCAGCCGCAGATCGACCTCGACTCGCTGCTCGTCCCATCGCATACGAACGTATGTTCGCAGGCGTTGCGGGGGAAGTCGAACTTAGGCCGTGCCCTTGTCCTTCTCGGACTTGATGAACTCGTCGAGCTGGCCGCGGGCTTGACCGCGGGCCTTGTTGCGCAGGGGCGGCAGCACGGCGACCAGATTCCCCATCGGGCCGAGGGCCTGCTTGGCCCAGTTGCGGAAGTCGAAGTCGTCGATGTGGTCGGTGACCAGGCCGTCGGCGAAGCGGAACTTGGCCTGGATGTCGTTGACCACCGGGCGGCCGGTGTTGAACGTGTAGCGAGCGATCCAGTGAGCTGAGCCAGTGTTTTCGGCCGCGACGTGCTCGTGCAGCTCGATCTTCAGGTCGGTGGCGCGGCCGGTCAGCATCCGCCACATCGCGCCGATCTCATCGCCCTCGAGGTCACCGAAGGCCGGATCGCAGAAGTGCGCGTCGGGCGCGTAGCAGGCGCTCATCGCAGCGCCGTCGCAGCGGTCGAACGCCGCGTAGAAGCGCTCGATCAGCTCGCGGTTGGCGTCTGCACTCACAGGCGCACCCTACCCGCCCGCGGCGCACCCACCGCGGAGAAGCGATTAAGGCAACTCGCCCCTGATCACGTAGCGCAGGACGTCGACCACCTGCTCGGCCGTGCGCGCCGTCGCCTCGGCGGCGCGGTCGACCTCCTTCAGCGCATGGTCGAGCTCGGTGTCGTGCAGGGTGATGACGGGCTTGTCCAGCGCCGCCGCGAAACCGGCGTCGAAGGCGGCGTTCCACTGACGGTATTTGTCGCCGAAGCGGACGACGACGATGTCGGCGGCGCGAATCAGTGTCTGGGTCCGGATCGCGTTGACGCCGGCGCCCATGTGGTCCCGCCAGAAGGGCGTGCTCTCCTCACCCAGCGTCCCGGTCCCGGCGTCGTCGGACGCAGCGTGGTCGGTGACCGGCGCCGAGAAATCAACCGGCAACCCAGCCTCCCGAGTCCCAGCCTCGATCCGCTCCCGCCAATCGGAATGAATCTCCCCAGAGAGATAGACGCCCCAAGTCCGCTCAGCCATATGGCAATCGTAGACCGACCCCCCAGCGGTCGTATTTGTTTCCGCTATGCGGAAGGAAGCACGACCGCAGCGGGAAGCGCTCCCGATGGCGTCGCATTTTCCTCCGCTATGCGGGAACAAATACGACACCACTGCTAGATTATTTGACGTGAACGTAAGAAATAGATTTGCTGGGGCTGGGGTCGATGCTGACCATGAGCACTACAAGTGGTGGGCTCTCTCCTGCACCAGCCTTGGGATGTTGCTGGTCGCTACCAACTCGGGGACGCTGATCATCGCCCTGCCCGACCTCGAGCGGGCGCTTGGGACCAGCCTGCTGGAGCTGGTCTGGGTGATCCTCGCCTACATGATCTCCTCGACCGTGCTGGTCCTCACCGCCGGGCGACTCTCAGACCTGTTCGGCCGCAAGAACGCCTTTGTCGCCGCCTTCCTCGTCTTCGGCGCGGCCTCGCTCGGCGCCGGTTTCGCCGCCGACGGCACCCAGTTGATCCTCTGGCGAATCCTCCAGGGTGTCGGCGGTGCCTTCATCTTCGCCAACGGCCCCGCCCTGGTCACCGACGCCTTTCCGCGCGAGCAGCTGGGGCTGGCGATGGGCACCAACACGATGGTTGCCGCGATCGGCCTCGTGCTCGGACCGGTGCTCGGCGGCGCCCTGGTCGCGATCTCCTGGCACTGGGTCTTCTGGTTCAACGTGCCGCTGGCGCTCGCAGGCGCCCTCTGGGCGGCGCTGATCCTGCGCGAGCTCTCGCGGCGCGACACCGTCCGCGGCCTCGACATCGGCGGCACCCTCACCTTCGTCGTCGGCCTGACCGGGCTCGTCTACGGGATCTCGCGCGGCGGCATCTCCGGCTGGGACGACACGCTCGTGATCGCCAGCCTGGCCGCCGCCGCGGTGCTGCTGCCGCTGTTCGTACTGATCGAGCACCGCGGCAAGGCGCCGATGCTCGACCTCGAGATCTTCCGCAACCGGCTCTTCGCCGCCGCCACCGGCGCGGCTTTCATCAACGGGTTCTCGCGCTTCGCCCTGATGTTCATCTTCGTCTTCTACTACCAGGGGGCGCAGGGGGACGATCCGATCACGGCCGGAATCAAGCTGGCGCCGATGGCGATCGGGATGCTGGTCTCTTCCCCCCTGGCCGGGATCTGGGCTGACCGCCACGGCTCACGCACCCTCGCTGCTCTGGGGATGCTGGTCACCGCCGTCGGCCTCGCCCTGATGACGACGCTGCAGGCCGAGTCGCCCTACTGGCAGGGGATGCTTTGGCTCTGCTTGGTCGGGATCGGCTCGGGGATGTTCAACTCGCCCAACACGGCGGCGATGATGGGCGCGGTGCCGATCGAGCGGCGGGGGATCGCCGCCGGGGCCCGCACGATGCTGCAGAACACCGGCGCCGTGATCTCGATCGCCTTCGTGCTGGCGATCGTCACCGCTGCGGTGCCGAAACCGGTGCTCTTCGCGATCTTCTCGGGCCTCGCCTCAGGCCTTTCCAGCGCCCAGCTCGATCCCTTCATCGACAACATGCACACGGCTCTCTGGGTGTTGGCGGCAACCTCGGTCCTTGGCGCCGGCGTCTCGCTGCTGCGACCGCGCGACGAGAGCGCCCCCACCGAGGTGCAACGCGTTGCGGCCGCCACGGAACCACAAAACGTTGCACCGACCCTGGAGGCGATCCGCGAGGAGATCGAGGCGACGCCGTGAGCTCCCCCACGTCAAGGAACGAGCTGAGGATCGGCGAGGTCGCCGAGCTGGCCGGGACGACGCCGCGGACGATCCGCTACTACGAGGAGATTGGCCTCCTCCCCGCCTCCAGCGCCCGCGAGCCCGGCGCCCACCGCACCTACGCCGAGGCGGACGTCGAGCGCCTCACCGACCTGCTGCGGCTGAAGGACCTGCTCGGCCTCTCACTGGAGGGACTGAAGGAGCTGGTCGAAGCTGAGGACGCCCGCGCCGCCCTGCGCCGCGAGTGGGACCGCGGCGTCCCCAACCCGGTGCGCCGCCGCCAGATCCTCGACGAGGCACTCGGCCACATCGGCCACCAACTCGACCTGGTGCGCCGCCGCCGCGACGAGATCTCCTCCCTGGAAGCGGAGCTGCTCTCCAAGCGCAAGCGCGTGCGTACCCGCCTGCGCGAGCTCGAGCGCGAGCCCGCGACCTGAGCCGAGCATCGCTCCGGCCGATGATGTGAAATAACTGCACACTGTGGGAAAGCTGGCCATATGCACGCTGCTCGCTCTCACCGCGCTTGCCATCCCCTCCCCCGCTTCCGCCGCGATCATCCCGGTCCCCTACACGGCCCTGGGCGACTCCTACTCCGCCGGTGAGGGGAATGACCCCTTCGACGGCAACTGCCACCGCGCCCTTCGCGAAGACTCCGCCTACCCTCGAATGCTGCCGGGCTTGACCGGCTACGTGGGAACGCCGAACTTCCACGCCTGCACCGGCGCTGTCATGGCCGACGTCTTGCAGCGCTCCCAACCGCACCGCAAGAGCCAGCTACCCCAGATCGAATACGTGCGACAGGGGGACCGACTCGTCACCCTGACCATCGGTGGCAATGACCTGCACTTCTCCCAGGTAATCGGCGAGTGCTACACGCACCGCTACTGCGGTGATCGGCCGCTGGCACACCAGATCGACGACGAGCTGCCAAAGATGAAGGCGCAGCTGGTCGATCTCTACGAGGAAATTCTCGGCCGGATGAGTCCCAACGGGTATCTGGTGGTCGCCGGCTATCCGCGCCTCTTCTCGCTCGAAAAGGACAACGTCGGTTGCAATCCGTTCATCTCCGTCGCCGAGTCGGACTGGATCGATGAACTGGTCGATCGCGGCAACGCGAAGATCGCCGCGGCAGTGAAAACGGCCCGGCAAAGCGGCGGGCACGTCTTTTACGTCAACGTCGCCGACGACTTCGACGGCCACGAGATCTGCAGCGACGAACCCTGGCTCTACGGCCTCACGCCCTCCTTCCACGAGGGGCTCAACTTCATCAAGGGCAGCTACCACCCAAAGCCGCAGGGACAGCACGCCTATGCGGAGGCGATCGCCGCCTTCCTGCGCCTGCCCGGCGTCCCAGACGCGATTACTGCGAGCCGGTCTCCTCGAAGTGCTTACTCAGCATCGTCACCTGCCCCTGGTAGTTGGAGCCCAGGTCCCGGCCGTAGAGGCGCTCGGCGGGGGCGCTGGTGCGCTCCAGCGCCAGCTTGCAGACCGGCTGGCGGTGCTCGACCATGAAGGAGACGTCGCGGGCGCGGACCTCGAGCGCGGCGCGACTGCCGTGGCGGTCGCCGGCCGGGTCGTAGCCGAAGCCGGGGTCGAAGAAGCCGGCGTAGTGGGTGCGCAGCTCACCCGCGGTCGGGTCGTAGGCCATCATCTCGGCGGCGATCTGCGGCGGGATGCAGACGCCCTCGGCTGAGAGCAGCAGGTAGAAGATCTCCGGCTCGAGCACGATCCTCCCCCCCGCCTCGGGGAAGACCGGGTCCCAGAAGTCGGTCCAGCGGTAGGCGCGGATGCGCGAGAGGTCGATCGGCAGGCTGTTCTTCTTCGCCCGGTAGCCGACGATGCGGTCGCTCGGCCCGGAGAGGTCGACGCTGAGGAAGAGGCCGTCGGCGAGCGCCAGCTCGGACTCGCGCAGCGCGTGGGAGTCGAGGTAGAGCAGCGGGAACTCGTCCTGCAGGGCGCGGATCTCGGCGTCGCCGAGGCGCACGTCGCCGCGCGCCAGGCGCAGCTGGTTGAGCGAGAGCCCGGTCTTGACCTGGATCGCGAAGGAGCGCGGCACCACCTCCAGGTAGAGCTTGCCCCGGTAGCCGGCGCGGATCTCGTCGAAGCGGTGGTGGCGGTCGGTCAGCACCCGGGTGAAGACGTCGAGGCGGCCGGTCGAGCTCTTCGGGTTGGCCTTCGCCCGCACGTCCTCGGGCAGCGCCAGCTCCTCGATCAGCGGCACCAGGTAGGGCCGGTCGCGCTCCAGCACCGCGCCGTCGCGCAGATCGATCTTCTGAAAGGCGAGCCCCTCGATCTTCTCCTCGACGGTCGAGTCGACGTCGGGCAGGAAGGAGCAGCGCAGGGCCCAGGCGTGGTCGCCGAGCCGCAGGTCGATGCTGGCCGGCTGGATTGCCTCGGGGCGAATCCGGTAATCGCCAGAGGAGATCCAGTCCGCCGCGATCGCCTCGCTCAGCGCCTGCGAGGGCAGAACGCCGTCATTGTTGCCCACGCCGTTCGCAGCCGTGCCTTCAGCCGCCGTGGTGGCCTCTTCCATGCACGCAGCCTATGCAACCGTTGGTACCTTTGGCAGGTGAAACCCGCACGTAAGGGGAACTGGACGCCGGACGGCAAAGCCGACCGAGCTGCCCTCCGGCGTGACTACCTGGAGCTGACTCCAGCCCAGAGAGTCGAACAGGTTTCCGAACTCTCAAAGTTCATGTCCGAAGTGGCGGAGGCCGGCCGCCGCAAGCGCGTTGCCTGACCTCGACATCCGGGGCCTCCTCAGGTGACGATTCCCTTTGGGAGAAGCTCGCCCCGTCTGCGATCCAGGATCGATTGGGGAAATTCCGGTCAAGTTCGTCAGCTACGAGGATCTCGTTGCCTTGAAGGAACTAGCGGCCCGCCCGGAAGACTTGAACGATTTGGAGCGCTTGCGCGACGCGCGAAAAGGCTAGCGCGCAAAAATTATGCGGCGCGCCTCGGCTGCGCCTATATATGGAGTGAGCGCGAACTCCGCAATCTCCGGCAGTAACTCGGCCAGCTTCGCCGCCTCGCCGGCGAGAACGCGCCGGGCCAGCAGCGAGGCGATGCCGCCGACAACCGCCTCGTCGGTCGCCTCGGGCGGCGCCTCGCCGCCCTCTGGCGCCGGCGCCCCCTCGCGCAGCAGCGGCACGAAGCTCTGCAGGGCCGCCTGGTAGCGGTCGTAGACGCCGCGGCCGGCGCGCAGCCCCTCGACCAAGACCAGCCCCGCCTGGGCGGGCTCGGCGGTGAGAAGGTCCAGCAGTGCCGCGAGCGCGCCGAGGACTCCGCTGGCCCAGTCGTCAGTCTCAGCGCAAGCCGCGAGCACCCGCTCGCGGATCCGCTTGACAGCGTCGTCGTAAGCGGCGACGAAGCAGGCGTCCTTGCTCTCGAACTGCTTGTAGAAGTCGCTCTTGGAGACCCCGGCCCGTTGGCCGATCGTCGAGACCGTGGTCCCGTCGTAGCCTTTGTCCGCCAGGCACTCGGCAAGCGAGGCAAGCAGCCGTCCGCGCTGATTCTGCGCGACGAACTCGCGGGGAAGGCCATGGCGGCCACGGGGTAGGCGCTCCACAGCGCTGGAGTCTTTCACCGCTACTGGCGCGATGCACCGCTCGGTGCCGTTCGCTCTAAAGCTGCGTGACCATCAGGCCGACCAAGGTGGCGATCAACCCGACCAGGGCCGCGATCAGGCCGCCGCCAATCTGGAGCATCGTGCGCTGCAGAGAGTCAAAGCAGCCGCTGAGAGCGCGCAAGTCGGCATCGACTCGCCTGAACCCCTCGTCGACCCGACGTTCGAGCGCCTCTCATCGCCTCCATGATCGCACCGTAAAGGTTTCGGCGTCACGTGTGGCGCGCAGGAGTACACATCTCAAAGCGCGAGCTCTTTACCGGTAAAACACCACGTAGAACGGCTCTTTGACCCGCGAGGTCCCTTCGTAGGTTTGTACCTCGACCTGCGGTGCAGGGCAGGAGGCTGTGCCGCCGATCTTGGCGAAGACCGAGACGCTGCCTCCGCCTTCGAACTGAGGAGTGGCCTGCGCCCCGCGAGGAACGAAGCCAGCTATCCCGACGCAGTAGATCCCGGGCAAGTTCCCTTCCGAGGCGAAGGCGATCCCCTTGGAGAGGTTGGCATCGAGCGTCGCGTCTTTGTTGACGTGGGCGAAGGCGAGCGGGTTGGCTGACTCGGCTGCTGCGGCGAAATCGGCCCTCGAGGCGCTCGGAACTTGCGAGAGGGTCGACTCCACCACCTTGTCCCCGGTAACTGCATCGGGAGCGATCTTTTCGTTCGTTACCGAGTTCGCCGCCAGCGAGCCGGTCGCCACCGAGCCCAGCGTCAGCTTCGACGCGTTAACGGAACCATCGGCGAGCTTGCCTTGCTTAATCGCCTGAGCCTTGATCTTCGGCGCGGTCACTGCGTTCTTACGGATCTTGTCGGCGGTGACTGCGCCGGGGCGAAGCTGGGGCTCTCCAACGGACTTGGGCGCGAGCTGGCTGGCGGCGTAGGCCGAGGCTCCCGTCAGGGCAATGAAGAGCGCCAGGGTGGCGACGACGTTGGCGTAGGAGAGCTTCAGTCTCATCTGTCTCTATCCCTTCGCCTTGCAGCTTCTAGTCAGGATGGTGGTCAGGCTGAGGCCGCCAGCGAAGGCGAAGCCGGTCTTCATCAAGGGGAAGACAGCCTTGGAGAATCCTGCGGGCGCCGGGCAACCTGCGCTGAGAAAGCGCTTCCTGTTCAGGTTCAGCGAGATGCCTGTGATGTAGCCCCATTCGCCCGTGGCTCTGGGGAAGGAGGCTTCGAGGACGGTGCCGAAGGTGCCCTTCTTCTGCTTGACCTTGAAGGCGAAGACAAAGGAGGTGGGCAGCGGGTTGGTGCCGTAGATGTGGGCAAAGATCGCGGGTTTGCCGCCCACGGTTCCGTTGAAGGCGAGAAGGCGTCCTTCGGAAGGAAAGGGCGACTGCTCGGGCAGCTTTACGTCAGCCGAGAAACTGCCTTCTCCGATCAGGGAGCTCTTGCAGGCTGCGAGCGCCTCCTGGTTGGTCGAGGGATTGATGTGGCCGATGCGGCAGTGGGGAATGCCCCTCAGATCCAAATGCCCGGCGCTGTTGATCGCCACCGTCATTTTTTGCAGCTGGGGCAGGGCGGCTTCGCTTAGGGCATCGATTCGGCCGCTGAGACTGACCGAGACCGGGGCCGATCCCCTGCGTGGCAACTTGTTGGGCGAAAGGCTGCCGTCTACGACTACGCGAACGCCGTTCTTTTGCGATACCTCGGCTCGCCCTGCTGGCACCAATGCCAACAGGGCAAGGAGGGCGCTCACTAGGAGCGCTGTTGCCGTGGCCTTGCGCATCGCCTAGCGCTTCTTTGGGCGCTTGTGCTTTGCGGTCTTCTTCTTGGCCTTGCCGCAGGCGCTCTTCAGTTCGGGGTGAAGGGTTACCTTGGCGCCGTTTTGGCCGGTGAATTTAGCGGTCGCCTTTGCTGGCGCTTTGCAGATGTCTCTGGAGTTGACCAGCAGGCCCTTGTTGCCTCCGGCCAGGGTCAGGGTGAACGATTCCACCGGTGCGTCGGGAACCATTTCGAAGGTGTTTCTGATCCCGCCGTTAACCGAGTCGACCCGCCCGACCACGTTGGCATCGATTTTGCCCTTCAGGGCAACGACCAGGTCGGGGAGTTCGTGGCTCGATGACCTGAGGTAGACGTTGCCGGTCAGGGTTTCGTCCAGCAGCGGTGTTTTCGCGGTGGCCGTTCCGTAGACAGAAGCTGGCGGGCAGGCCGTTCCATTGCCAGCGCCGGCGTTGAACTGCACCCTGGTGCAGACGGTGCCGATGTGACCCTGGTCGAGGAACTCCGAATGGGGCAGCGCTACCGATGCGGCGGCGATGTTTGCGCCGCCGGGCGGCATCGTCAGCGTCGCCCTGAACTTCGGGTGGCTGCCCCTGTGGGTGCCGCCGAAGAGGCGGAAGGCGAGCTTGGGCTTGAAGGCCAGGCCGCCGCAGTTGGCAACCTGGAAGGGAGTGGACGCCGCGAAGAGTGAATCGTCTGCCGTTGAGAGCAGACTTCCTCCCACTCCAGTGATCAGGCCGTTGACGCTCATCGGCGAACAGTTGGTCGGGTTGATCGTGGTCTGGGGACGGTCCATCCGCAATCTGATGTCACGGGCCCGCAGGATCACCCCGTGCAGGATCGTCGGGAAGGGATCGGAGACTGCTCTGACCTGAGTCGAGTCGGGGTTGACGTAGAGGGCTGCCCTGACCACTACGTTGCCGAGGTCGATTGGCCCGGCGATGCCGGGGGCGACCACGGCCACGCTCAATGGCGCGCCTTTGTAGGGCCCTGCCAGGTAGACCTTGCCCGGGAAGTAGTTGGGGCCAGGGCCTGCTCCCAGGCCTGCGCTCACGGTGCCGATCTGGCTTGCCGCAGGGCAGGCCGGATGGTTGAGCTCATTGATGCCGGTTCCCTCCGCCGTTGAGATCGAGGCGATCGCCGCCTCGGGGCAGTAGGGGATGCCGGCGATCTTCGCCACCAGCCCTGGAGGCAAGACCGTGGTCACCTGACTCAGTTCCTGTTCGTTGTCCTCTCTCGAGAGACGGAAGAGGAACGGGCTATAGGCGCCCGCTATCGGGCTGAGGGTTCCTCCGCTGAACTTCGGCGCGAAGGAGCGATGCGCGGAGTCGGGCGGGCACGGCGTGCCGTTGGGACCTTCGGTCACCTGGTAGGTATTCGAAGCGTCGACCGGTTCCTGGGGCCGGGCATAGGAGGCCACTTCGATCCCGATCACCTGCTTGCCGCAGGTGGGCGGGCTGACCAGCGGCGCCCTGGGGCCACTGCGGAACTTCAGGGTCAGGTCATCAAAGGGGAACTGCGGCGTGTCGTTGAAGACCGTGGTGATCTGCCCGGTATGTTCGTCGACTTCGATCTTGCCCGGGATCTTGATCAAGGCGCCGCGTTCTTCGGTGTCTTCCAAGACCAAGAGCAGGGCGAAGGTCGAGCCAAAGGGGTTGTCGCCCTGGGCCGCCAGATACATCGAACCCACTGCCGACTTGGGCAAGAGCGGGGTGTGCAGCTCGACTTCACCGATCCGCGAAGCATCGGGACACTGGACCGGATTGTTGGTGCCCAGCTGCATCTGGACCAGGGTGCAGCCTTTCAAGCCATCGGCAAAGGAGGGGCTGAAGCTCATCCCTTCGGGCAGCCTGACCGTGAAGCGCTTCACCGGCGGCGTCGCCAGGGCGTTGGGGTTTTCGTTCTGGGCGATCTTGACGTGGACGTCGAGGCCGGTCGGCGTGTTGGCCTGCTTACCGGTCGGTTCTATTTCGACATCTGGTTCGAAGCGGGGTTTGTCGCAGTCGGTAATTTTGTCCGGCATCGTGTAGTCGATCTCCGGACCAAAAACGCCAGTGTTCTGCCAGGAATCATAGTGGTGCAGACGCCAGACATTGTCCGATTCGCACTGGGAGGGAACCGCGAGAAAAGGTTTTGGCACGGCATCAGTGGTACAGCTGCCAATCACAATCAGTTGACACCGGTCCAGATCGTGAGTGTGGTCTGCGGGAACTCCCCAAAGAGTCAGCTTCTGGTTGTAGGGTGGGAGATACTCGTTGATTTGTGGAACTTCCGAGGTGATCGCATAGCGGTTGGCGGGATCAAGGGAGACTCTGATGTGAACTGGGTTGCTGGCAATGACAAAGCCAAGATCGGTGATCGATCCACGCGGATGAGTTAGGTTGTAGACCGGCTGAGAGGCTGGGAAATATTCTCCGTCTTCGTCCGTTCCTGATAGGGGGAAGAGGATCAAGTCCTCCCTGCCCACCAAGCTAGACGCTGGACAGCGGTCGACGGTAAATTGCGCCTGGGTGCATTCGCCCACCGCCGTGGGGTTGCCGATGAATCCAGGCGGAGTGTCGACGCGAAGATCGCGAATGCTTTCGGCCTCGCGCTTCAGCCCCGGTAGGGCTGGATTGGGCACAATGGTGTTAAAATCAAACGGTACGCTAAAGAGATCAGGGTGTGAGCCAGCTTCGCGCTCCAGCGTCAATCCGTCCAGTTGCAGGAAGTCCGGCCTGAAGCTGTCGGCGACGATACCGAAGGCGGCAGGTTGGGCGCTAACCTGAGTTGGCTCATTCGCCGTTGCGGCTTTAACCGCACCACCTCCCTCTATCGTCGCCGTGGCCGACCGCGACCCTTCTTCGGCATCGGGGGCAACTTTCGCGGCGATGACCAAGCCACGGGAAAGCGTGCGAGGGCCAATCGTGCCCAGACTGGTACAGGTGAGGACGCTCGCGCCTGTTTTGCCAGGACAGGTCCAAGCGACGCCGTCTGGCGCCGGGAAGATCATCACCGACTTGCGCGTGATTCCCGTCGGCAAATTAATAGTCAGCTTGATTTGGCCCGAGGTCTCGGTATCACCGGTATTGGTTATGTCAAACCAGTACTGCCCTTCTCCGCCGAGGGGGAAATGCGTCTCGTTGTGGTGCATATCGAGGTTCCAGATCGGTGCCGCCGAGGCGCTGGCGGCTCCCGCCGATCCAAGAGCGCAGAGGGCGAGCGTGAGAGATGCGGTCAGCCAGCGCTTCATCGTGCTGTCCTCCGGTTGTGGTGGGCTCGCTTCCTGTGCGCAGGTTTCACGCAGCGGGTTTTTCCACCCCTCCTCACCTTCCGCTTGGGCTTGGTGCAGGCAACCCGAGCGGACTTTGAGATGTTGCCAACGCCGGCAATCGATGCCGTTCCCGGCGCTGCTTCTTCCGGGGCGCCCTTCGGCGTTCCCTGGCAGACCTCAAGTGGACAGGGCTTTGGCGGTGGTGGAAATTCGAAGCCGCCGCCGATTCTCGCGTCGTAGAGACGAGCGTAGCCGTCTAGGGCGTCCTGGGTCAGCTGGGCAGCGGCGGTAAAGAAAATGTCGCGGCCACTGGGCGTTACACCATTGACGGATGGGGTTTCGTCTCCTGGCCAGTTGGTCAGCCCGTCGCTGATTAGCAGCGTGCGGCCTTCACGCCACTCGTATATGTCGAAGCCAAACCGTGGATCCTGCCCCGGCCCCGCGGTGTTCTGGTCAGCCGGCACAAGTGGAGTAGGCGTGGCAAATGCAAAGACTCCACCGTCCTCGTCGAGAGGGCCTGTGTTGACTCCCGGGGTTGCGGTTCCCAGTCGACCGACCTCGCCTCGCGGAGTCCCGCCATTCGTGGGACAGGAAACACAGACCAGCGAATGATCGTTGTCGTCATAGCGATAGGACTGGACCGTGCCACCGTTCTGCGTTCCACCAAGTGCATTCAAACTTGGGTCGCTGGTTCTGAAGGCGACCACGGATCCGTCGGGACTCAGGCTGCTCTTGCCGTCCGAGCCGTCGAGATCGCCGATCGCAATGCCAAGGTGCCCGATATAGGCAAGGTCTCCGGTTTTCACATCCACCCGATAGGCACCTTCCGTTGGCGCGGCACCCGGGAGAAGGTGGCTGCGAGAGGTGAAGTAGAGACGGGAACCATCTGCCGCGACCCCGATTTGAGCGCCGATGCCCGGGCCGATTTCCGCAAACACATCTGCATCATGAGAGGGAGCTACACAAGTCACGCAATCGAGGCTGCCGGTACCGAGGTCGTAGCGATAAACGTCGCCATCGCTGGCGCCGAATCCACTGCAACTTGCTGGCTCGGTGTCATTCGCCACAAGGCGGCTGCGGGTAAAGAAGAAGGCGGCGCCGGGAGTCGACTTGATGAGGCCGGAGTCGCATGTGACGCCCGAGACCCCGGAAGCGGAGACCATTTTCGTGGTTCCCGCTTCGATATCACGTACATATAGCTCTGCTGGTCCGCCACAGGTATCTCCTTTGCTTGAGAAAAAAGCGAGCTTCCCGTCGGCGGAAACCCAGTGCGTCAGGCGACTGACGGTGATTGTCCCAGGGAATCCGGTAACACCGCAGGCGGGGACAGTTTCATTGGGCAGGAGGCTGATCAATTGAGGTGAGCCAGAGCTGACGTCATAGAGGTTCTGGGTTTCCGGGAGTGCTGGATGCTCCGAATCCTGAGGTCCTTTTAGGGTGACCAGAACCCGAGAAGCATCATTGTCCGAGACCGCGATGAAGTTGCCCCATTGACCGTTTTCGATGCCGTATACCTCGGTGGCTGGGGCGTTTGGCGTCATCCGCCAGGCGCTGAACTGCCCAGTGGGGATGGGTGAATAGTTCGGAGCGACCATTTGTGAGAGGTCGGTCGGACCGCCGGCCCCCAGCCAGGTGCTTTCCGTCGCCTCCTCGCGGCGGGGATAAACCCGCCTCGTCTGCCAGCCGTCCGCGGTTCGTTCCGCGAAGAGGAGGGCAAATGCGCCTGTTTCGGAGAGGGGGGTTCCACCTTGGACTTCGTAGATTGCGCGATCGCCGACGTCGGAGAACGAGAGCGAGCTGAAGAACGGCTTTACCGGATTACCGCCGGTGTCGGGAGCGTTGACCATCTCCCAAGCACGATTGTTGCCGACGGGCCCGGCAAGGCGCCCATGAGAGAGCGGCTCGTCATTTGCAAAGGTGGTCAGCGTCATGTCCTCTCCAAACGCAGGCCCATCGGGATTGCCGTTGTCGCCAACGACCCGATAGTGATAGGTGGTGCCCGGCTGGAGTCCCTCGACCTGCTGGGAGACGAGCTTGAATTCGTTGCCGAATCCACCCGGGGTGGTGGTCGCGGTGCTGGCGGCTTTGTCCCCGCGTAGAGGAACGGCCCCACTTGCGACGTCGAGTTGAGCGACGTTTTTATTTGCAAGGGAGCCCTCGAAGGTGACGACGTAGGGAGTGGAGCCGGTTGGACTGCCGGGCCCGCCGCTGACCGCGACGTTGCCGACGCCGATTGAGGGCAGAGCCTGTAGGGCGGATGCGACTTCCGCGGCACTGGCATCGAAAGGAAGGTCTGCGGCGGTATCGGCACCGAATGTGAGTTTGAATTGGCCGGCGACGGCTTTGACCGTGATCGTTTGCATCTCTTTGACAGCCGGACCGCCCGGCGTGGTGGTGGTGGCGCTTGCACTGCTTTCCCCGCTGAGCGGGGTTTTGCCGTCCGACGCAACGAGCTGGGCGGCGTCTGTAGCGGCTAGGGCCCCAGTGAACCGCACCTCGTAAGGCTCGGAGCCCGTTGCATCGCCGGGCCCGCCGCTCACCGCGATGTTGCCCGAGCCAATTGAGGGAAGAGCCGCCAGGGCGGACTCCACCTGGGCGGCGCTGGAGTTGAACGGGAGATCGGCCGTGATCTCGGCACCGAAGCCGAGCTTGAATTGGCCGGCGGCGGCTTTGACGGTGATCGTCTGCACCTCGTCGACTCCGCCAACGGAGTGAGGTTCCGTGGAGGTACAGGGATTGGCGTCGCAGGGACCCTGGTCGCCGTACTCGAAGTGATAGGTGGCCGCCGCACGGGAAGGATCGACGCGGCCATCGAGACGCGCAGTGGTCGCCGCGCGTATCGGCGAACCGGTGGTCTCGACCAGCGGCGGGCCGCTGGTTTCGAAACCGCCAGCGCGCGCTGTTGCGATCGAGCCGTTCACGTTGGCCGCAACGAGGCGGAAACGATAGGCGGCATCCGTTGTCAGCCCGCTAAGGGCCGCGTTCACCTGGTGCGTCGCCGAGTCGGCCGGGATGGAGCCGGCAGAGGGTGTGCATGGCACGCTGCCGCCGGAGCTGAGGTCGCTGAAGCCACTGTCTTCGAAGGCGGCGTCGCTCACGTACTCGAAGTGGCAATCGCTCAGCGCCAGCCCTTGCCCGCTGACTGTGCCGTCGACCACGACCGAGGAGTTTTCGGTAGCGGAGACGGCCCCGAGAGTGAGATCAGGATAAGTGAGGCCTTTGCCGAAGACCCGCACCTTTCCGTTGCCCGTATCGAGGGCAAAAAGGCGATCCTGATCATGGTCGACCGCCAGGCCATTGAACAATGCGTTGGGTATTTCGGGACTTGCCTCAGGGATTTCCATGGCGAACCTGCTTACGACGCCACCGTTTTCATCGAACTCAGTGATGTTCACGTCGCCTACTCTGTGTGCGATGAAGACATGGTGGTTCGTCGGATCCACTGCAATCGCCTGTGAGGTTTCTGGATCGAATTTCGTTGCTTTTGAGTAGCCGCTCACAGCTGAGTACTTCCAAGTTGGGAAGCTTCCTGAGCCCGAGTAGAGATCGTCGTTCGAATCGAAAGCTATGTTGCAGGGATAGGCACCCTGAGCGGATGAACTGACCGAGGTCAGGAAGACTCCGGCGGAGGTGTACTTGAGAGCTCGAGCCAGTCCATAGTTAGCCACCCACAGATTGCCGGTCGAGTCGACGGCTGTATTGCAAATGTCTCCCGCAAGGCCGCCCGACGGACCGGGGTTCAGTGAAGGGTCGATCGGAAAGTTCCCCCCGAGCGGCGCTCCGGTTTTGTCGAACCCATAGACGTTGCGTCCCGGCCCTGAAATTCCGGGGGCATAGTAGATGTTGCCGGCAGAGGAAAGTGCCGTGTTATCGACAGCAAGACCCGGGTTTGGATTGGGGGCAATCGTTGGTAGCGGTGAGAATCCACTCAGCACCGACGGCGGAAGCGGGCCAGAGACATCGAAGCCAAAGATTCCCGGCGTCGCCCCACCTGCCACGACAAAGAGTCTTTTTGCCGACCGGTCGAGTGCGAGCGTCCCATTTTCGGCAAAGGAAGAGCCAGAGGTACCGTCGGGACCAAACGCCGTGATTTCCGGCCGAATGACCACGGCAGACGCCGAGCCAACGCTGAGCAGGAAGAGACTGACCGTCGCCAGCGTCAGGACTAGGAGCCGGGAGCGCAGGCTAGTGATCCGGTCCCTACTGAATCTCGTGGTGTGGTGTGTCACTTCAGCGTCTCCTTGCTCGGCTATAGCGGAGGCGGAGCGACCCAGGCGGCTCTTCGATGGCCGCCCAGGTGCACTGCGTCTCAGCAGTTGGAGTCATCTCCTAGTGGTGTTAATAAATCAGTGGTCAGGAAGTCGGAGCGGTGATCGCGAAGCTTCCAAATGCAAAGTTGTCCGCGTCCGCGTTTTCTGCGTAGAGGAAGGCTCCACCAGTGCCAACATTGGGACCTATGTAGTCGGTATTGAGGACTAGGAGGCTGGTTATGACATTGTTTTCGGCAATGTAGAAACAGATTTTTCCCGCGGGGGCGGTTGGATTTGAGGACGTTCCTGTACACGTCGCGTCCCCATCCGTGTCGGTGAAATGTGGCGTGATCCCGACCGTGCTTGCCGGCGAAAGCGGAATTGAGAAACTGATGGATGAGATCTGTTCCGATTTTTCTTCACCGAAAAACGACCAAGCTCCGGTCTCTGTCTCTCCAGGGGGCAGCGTTTTCGACCAGCCACCTCCGCCACCTCCGCCAGCGCCTTCTTTGCCGTTGCAGGCATAGGTCGTTGTCGCACCGGTGACGAATTTGGAGCCGCCGCGGCCTTCACAGTTGCCAGTGCCGGTGGCCTCGGCGCTGGCGACCACGCTGGTGCCGTTGGTCCCTGGGGTCCCTGGAGCGCCGTTCGTGCCATTGGCACCCGGAGCCCCGGCGTCGCCCTTGGCGCCCGCGGGTCCCGCCGGACCGACAGGACCCGCTGGGCCCTGCGGACCGGCCGGGCCAGTCTTGCCGGTCTTTCCCCGCGGCCCGGGCTTGCCCTTCGCCGAGGCGGTGGCCTTCCCCCCGCCTGAAGAGTTGGAGGCGGCGTAAGCGCCGCCGAACATTGCGAAGACCAGGGCGATGACCGAGATCACTCCCGGGATGCCGAAGCGGTTGCGTAGCGTCGAGAACATCTTGGATCTCTCTCCTTGTCCCGTGAGCCCCTCTGCCCGCCGCTTCCCTTAGCGGCTTCCTCGAGGCTCGGTTTTGTCCCTGTGGAGCCCGCTTTCGCAAACGCGCTCTGGCGGCAGCATAAAAGAAACGTTTTACGAATGCAAGTCTAAGTTTTTAAGAAGAAGGAATGCGGCTCTATATCTCCCGCGAATCGGAGAGTTCGAGCAGAGAGAAACCGGCGCTAGGGCTGGCTGCTGGCGATGCGGCGGGCCTCGTCGCGGCCCAGGTAGGGCGCGAGGGCGAGCTCGATTAGGTCGGGTAGGAGCTCACCCAACTGGTCCCCCCCGCCGGCCTTGAGGCGACGGGAGATCAGGGTGGCGATGCCGCCCATCAGGACCTGGTCGCGCACTTCTACGTCCATCTCCGAGAGCGGCGACTGCGGCCGGATCGTCTCCGCCAGCAGCTGCATCGCGTCGCGGTAGCGGGCGGCTATCTCACCCCCCGCGGCGAGCGGCTCAACCAGGTAGAAGCGGGCCACGGCGGAGTCGCGGGAGAGAACCGCGAGCAGTGCGGCGAGCTTCGCCCGCACCTGCTCGGGCCATGGCTCGGCGGGGTCCGCGGCGGCAAGCATCGAGGCGCGGACGTGGTCGTCGACCATGCCGTAAGCGGCGAGGAAGCACTCCTCCTTGCTCGAGAAGTACTCGTAGAAGGTGCGGCGGGAGATCTTCGACGCCTCGGTGATCTTGCCGATCGTGGTCGCGTTGTAGCCGTGCTCGGCCACCGCCTCGAGCACGCCGTTGAGCAGGCGCTCGCGTTGGTTCTCGCTGACGAAGGCGCGCGGCAGGCCGTGGCGCCCGGGCGGCAGGCGGGTTTTGCCCGCGGCGAGCTGCTCGGCTGCTCGCGCCGCGTCAGCCATGAACGAGGTAGGGGTTGAGGACGATCTCGGTCATCCTCGGCAGAAGGTCCCGTACGCCTTCTCCCCCGCCCAGCTCGAGCCGCTCCCGCAGCAACCAGGCGAGCCCGCCGACAATTGCCTGCCCGAGTGAATCCGAAAGCTCGCTGGCGACGGCGTCAAGCGCCGCCTCATAACGGGCGCGCAGCAGCGGCCCGCCCTTCTGCGCCTCGACGAAGCAGAGACGCCCGCGGGCCGGCTCGGCATCGATCGCCTCCAACAGTGCCGCCAGGGCCTCCCCCGCCTGCTCGGGTCCCGACAGCTCGGCCGGGATCGCCGCGCGCAGCTCCTCGACCGCCCGGTCGAACGCCGCGACGAAGCACTCTTCCTTGTCCTCGAAGTGCTCGTAGAAGGTGACCGAGGAGACCCCGGCCTCCTTGACGATCGCTTCGATCGTCGCGCCCGGGGCTCCCTTCGCGGCGATCAGACGCTCGGTCGCGGCGAGGATCCGCTCGCGCTGCGTGGCCGCAACGGGCCCCTGAGGCCGGCGATCTTGCCCGACCTCCATCGACTCAACCGCAAGTCGCTGCGAGAGGTACTGCATGAGCCGAGGATAGCTCTTCTTAAAAAGATTTCATATCCGGAAAAAAAGGAGTAGTTTCTATAGGCAATGCGACAGGAGGCCTGTCTAACAGCCAACAAGTCGCTCGGAGTCGAGACGACCGCCCCGACGCCCGACGCGACGGTGCGCGAGGGTGAGATGGAAGGAGCGCTGCACGTCGTTGGGGAGCTCGGCTACCGCGGCGCCTCGGTTCGGGCGGTGCTCGAGTTCAGCGGCGGGCACCGCAAACAGTTCTACGACCATTTCGACAGCCTCGAGGACTGCTTCGAGCAAGCCTACGAGACCTGGATCGAGCGGCTCGGCATCAGCCTGCTCGAGGCGGCCGTCTCGGCGTCCGGCTGGGGACCCGGCGTGCAAGCAGGCCTAATCAGGCTCTTCCGCTTCGTCACCGAGCAAACGGCGATCGCCCGCGCCCTCTTCGTCGAGGTGCACGTCGCCGGCGGCGCGGCCCTGGGCGTGCACGACGAGGCGCTGGAGCGGCTCGCCGCGGCGCTCGACAGCGTCCGCGCTGAGATCGAGCCCGCCGAGGCGCCGCCGGAGGCGACCGGCATCTTCGTCGTCGGCGGCATCGAGGCCTGCCTCTGCGAGGTGCTGGCCGAGGGCAACCAGAGCCGGATCTGGGACGCCCTGCCCGAGCTGATGCATCTGGCCGTCGGCTCCTACCTCGGCAAGGAGGCGGCCGAAGAGGCATTCGAGGGTGCGAGGGTCCTGCTCGAGCGCGACCGCGCCGGGCTCGGGAGCAAGGGAGCATGACGCGGCTGGAACTGGTCACCGAGGAGCCCGGCGACGCTCCCTTCTCAACGGGCGAGCCGCTGCCCCGCCGCCTCCCCCCCGGACGCCACGGCATTCCCGCCAACCTCGTGCGCGAGCACCAGCGCCGCCGCCTGCTCGCGGCGATGGCCGAGGCGCTCGCCGAGCACGGCTACGCCGGCGTCACCACCACCCATGTCAGCGAGCGCGCAAACGTCTCAACCAGCACCTTCTACAACCACTTCGGCAATCTCTGGGATTGCGTGCTCGCCGCCTACGTCGCCGGCGCCGAGCGCCTCTGCGAGGAGATCGACGCGGCCTGCGCCGCCCGGGATCCACGCTCGGCGCCGCTCGAGGTCGGCATCGACGCTGCGCTCGCCTTCCTCTCCGCCGAGCCGGCCCTGGCCCAGCTGCTCTGCGCCCAGGCGCCGCGCGAGGCGATCTCGGTCACCGCGGCGCGGCGCCTGCTCGTCTCCCGCCTGGCCGCGATGCTGCGCCGTGAACGCGGCGCCGAGGAGGCCCCGGCCCAGCCGCCCGGCCTCGACGAGCGACTGATCGACGCCACCCTCGCCTTCGTCTGCGCCCGGATTGGGGCCGGCGAGGTCGCGCGGCTGGTCGAGCTCGGTCCGGAGCTGACGGCGATCCTCGACCGCCCGCGCCGCGCCGCCTGAGCCGGTCCGGACGCGCTAGACCGGCGCCACGACAAGTCCAGGAACCCGCTCAAACTCACCCGGGTTGGCCGTGGCGACGCTCATGCCGTGCGCCAGGGCAGTCGCCCCGATCCAGAGATCGTGCGCTCCAATCAGGGTGCCTTTTTCCTCCAGACCTGCCCACACGTGTGCGTGGACTCGAGCAACCGTTGTCGTCACGGCCAGTGCCTCGATCGAAGCGAGCAGGTGCTCGACGAAAGCCTCCCGTCGGGCGCGGATGCCCAGATCGGTCGCGCGGTGAACGCCGTGCAGCAGCTCGCTGACAGTTATCGCGCTGATCGCGCGATCCTCCTCGCCGATTGCACGCTCGAGCGACAGCCCACGCCGTTCCGCGTTGACCAGCACGGAGGTGTCGATCAGGACGGCCATGCACCGCTCGGCGGTCCGACTTCCGTTCGCGCGGACTCAAGATCGCGCTCGAAGTCATCGTCAACGGGCGGCGCCGTGTCCATCAGCTCGCGCCACCGGGGTGCCGAGACCAACTGCCCAGTGCGCGCCGGCCGCATCTGAACAACGGGAACCCCGTTGCGAGTCACCTCGACTTCCTCCCCGGCGCCCACTCGGCTGACGATGCCGGAAAACTCTCTCGCAACCTCCGTGGCGGTCAGTCTCGTCATCTCTGTGAGGATATCAGATAAATCTGATACATCATGATTGCAAGATAAGCGCTGCTATGATGCTTCAATGCGAACCACGGTCACCCTCGACGCTGATGTCGCGGCAAAGCTGAAGCAGACCGCTCGCGAGCGCGGAATCTCCTTCAAGGAGGCGCTGAACTCAAATGTGCGGCGCGGGCTCGAGAGCTCTGGCGTCGGAGCACAGCCTTACCGCGTCCCGACCCGGCGGCTCGGAGTAAGGCCCGGCGTCAATCTCGACAAGTCACTTCAGCTGGCGGGAGAACTCGAGGACGCCGAGACGCTGCGCAAGCTGCAGCTGCGCAAGTGAAGCTCCCCGACATCAACCTCCTCATCTACGCGATCGACGAGGATGCGCCACGGCACGCGAAGGCCCGTGCCTGGCTGGAGGAGGTCCTCTCGGGGACGGAGTCGGTCGGCTTCGCCTGGCCGGTTCTGCTCGGCTTCGTGCGGATCTCGACCAATCCCGTTGTGCTCGAGAACCCACTGAGCGCCGATGAGGCCCTCGACTACGTCGAGGGCTGGCTCGGGCAACCGGTGGCCGACGTCGTCCACCCCACGCCCGACCACGCCTCGATCCTGCGCGAGCTTCTCGAGCCAACCGGCGCGGCCGGCAATCTCACCAGCGACGCTCACCTCGCCGCCCTGGCAATGGAGCATGGGGCAGAGCTCTGTTCCTGCGACACCGACTTCGCCCGCTTTGCGGGCCTGCGCTGGCTCGATCCCCTGCGCTGAGCCTTAGGCAGTCTCGTGCTCGGCCGCGCTGAGGAAGGGCGCGAGCATGAAGTCGGACAGCTCCGGCAGTAGCTCCTCGGCCTTCTCGGCTTCGCCACGGCGGATCTGCTGGTAGATGATCCAGGCGACGCCGCCGACCAAGCTCTCTTCAATCGTCTCGGGAAGCTGCTCGATCTGGGGAACGGTGCGCTTGGTCAGCTCGACGAAGCGCTGCACCGCCTCCTCATAGCGCTCGGTCGCCGCCGGGGTCGCCGAGAGCGCCTCGATCATGCACATGCGGGCCAGCGCCGGCTGCTCGGCGACGTAGCGCAGGAAGGCGGCGAGGCCCACCTGCACCCGCTCTTCCCAGCCGCCCTCGACCTTGGCGCAGTCCTCCTCGATCCGCTGGATTGCCTCTTCGACGGCAGCGTCGAACGCGGCAAGGAAGACTTCCTCCTTGCCCTCGAAGTTGTCGTAGAGCGTTTTGCGGGCGACGCCGGCGCGGCGGACGATGTCGCCGATTTTGGTCGAGTCGTAGCCTTGTTCAGCGGTCAGCTCGGCGATCGCATCCATGATCCGGCGGCGCTTGTGGACGGCGACGAACTCGCGCGGCAGCTCAGGACGGACCGGCACCGCGTTCGGGCGAGTCCCGGTGCTCGCCTTTGTCTGCCGCGGCATCGGCCAAGGATACCCGCGCAACGGCAGATCGCATTGCACGACAGCGACTCAAATGGTACCGTGGAGCGACTTGTAGGGTTTATATCAGAAACGATAGGGTTTCTTATGGCGTCAGACAGGGTGGAACTGAGTCAGGACATGTTGCTCGCCGCGCTCGGCGACAGCTGGTCGCCGGCCGACGTCACCACCGCTGCCGAACTGCTCTCCGGCGGCGAAGGCCAGTTTCCCTCAGGCATCCGCTCGCTGCCGTCCGACCTGGTCAGCGCGATCCAGCGCGAGCGCCTGCTGGCGGCGATGCTGCGGGCGACCGCGCAGCTCGGCTACCGCGAGCTCAGCGTCCAGGACGTGCTCGAGCGCGCCGGCGTCTCCCGGCCCACCTTCTACGAACACTTCGAGAACAAGGAGGACTGCTTCCTCGCCGCCTTCGACACCGCGGCGAGGCGCCTGCGCGAGCGGCTCGAGGCCGCCGGTGAGCGGGGCGAGACCTGGCGCGAGCGCCTGCGTGCGGCGCTGGAGGACCTGCTGCGCTTCGTCAGCGAGGAGCCCGACGCGGCGATGACGCTGATCGTCGACGCCCGCGCCGCCTGCCCCCCCGCCCTGCTGCGCCGCGACGAGCTGCTCGACCACTTCGCCTCCTGCCTCGACACTCAGGTGCGAGCGGAATCCCCCGACGGCGCGCAGCCCTCGGCGATCGCCGCCGCCGGCATTGTCGGCGGCATCGAGGCCCTGCTCTACTCCCGCCTCAACCGCGGCGAGACCGGCGGCATCGAGTCCCTGCTGCCCTCGCTGATGTACTTCGCCGTGCTGCCCTACGAGGGGCAGGCGGCGGCGAGCGAGGAGCTGGCGGCTTCGGTTCGCTGAGCCGTTAGCGGCGCCGGGAGCGTTTCTTGGCGCCCGGCTTGCCGTTCTTGTCCTGCGCCGTCTCGCGCCGGGCGACGCCGCGAATCGTCCTCGCCATCGCCTTGTCGGTGGCCTCGGCCATCGCGATCTGGAAGACGCTCATCAGCACGTCGGCGCCGAGCGGACGCATGCGGTCGAGGGCTTCGCGCACCTTGGGCCAGTCGCCCTCGGGGCGGCCGGCGCGGTCGAATGGCTCCCAGATCTCCGAGAGGAAGAGGCCGACGAAGATGCGGGCGATGGTGTCGGCCTCGCGGCGCAGCTTGTCGGCGGCGCGGAAGACGACGTCGGGGTTGATCCCCTGCTCGGCCAGGGCCGACGCCGCCTGCAACATGCGCGGGCTGATCACCTCGACCTCCCGACCCCCCGGCAGGGTCCGCACCACGCCCAGCTTTTCGCCGTGCTCCAGCAGCTCCACGCCCTTGCCTTCCTCGACCGCCTGGCGCCAGATGCTCGCCAGCTCCCCGAGGCTGACGATCTCCGGCGCCTCCTCTTCGAAAGGCGCGCGGATTGCACGTGTGAAGTCGTGAATCTCCACCGCCGCACCCTCGCTCGCCTCGAGTACGCGGCGAATCGCCTCCAGGTTGAGCCCGTCGGCTTGCATCTCGCGGGTCAGCGCAATCCGCGCCTCGTGCTCCTGGTTGTAATAGCCGGTGCGTCCGCGCACGACCGGCGGCGGCAGCAGGCCGCGGGTCTGATGAGCGCGGATGTTGCGCACGGTCATCCCCGTCCGCTCAGCCAGCTCGCTGATCGTCATCTCGCCGCTGGCGGGCTTGCTCATCCCCGCATCGTAAGCGGCAAACGCTGGCCGTTCATCTTTTCCGCCGCGTCTGAGCAGAGGAATGCGATCCCGTCGGCGATCGCCTCGGCGGGGGTGAAGGTGGGGAACTCCTCGCCCGGGCTTTCCTCCCGCATGCGCGGGGTGAGGATCGCGTCGACGACGATGATGTTGGCGGTCGCGGCGCTGCCTTCGAAGCCGTCGGCGAGGGCCAGGGTCCAGGCCTCGGCGGCGGCCTTGGCGGCTGCATAGGCGGCGTTGGAGTTGGAGGGCGCCTGCGCCTGCTTGGCGGAGACGAGGACGAAACGGCCGGCGTCGCTCGCCAGCAGCGCGTCGTGGAAGGCGCGCGTGGTGTGCTGGACGGTGCGGATCAGCAGGTCGTGCAGCAGCGCCCAGTCCTCCAGCGGCTCCTCGTGCAGTGGCTGCCCCCCACGCCAACCGCCGACCAGGTGCAGCAGCACATCGACCCGCCCGAAGCGCTCGAGCAGCGCCGCACACCAAGCCCGCGTCACCTCCTCGTCAAGCAGGTCAACGGCGCGCCCGTCCCAACGCTCCTCCGGCAGGCCCATCGTCGCGCCGACCCCATCGGCGTGCTCCTGGGAGACATCGGCCCCGGCGATCGTCGCCCCGGCCGCGGCCAGCCGCTCGGCGACGACCGGGCCCAGTCCTCCAGCTACTCCCGCAATCGCAGCTACTCGACCATCAAGTCGGCTCACCCAATAGAAGCTACCGCGCCAGGAGGAGGATCGATGCGTTCGAGCACCACCCGCCCGTCGCCATCGCTTCTCACAAGGAGTCGATCCTCGTTCTGCAGCCCAGCATCGATACAAGCTTGCTGCGGCAGCGTCACACGCCGCTTCTGGTTGATGAGGCACTGCCCAGTTTGGCCGCGGGAGCGCTCATAGCGGGAGCGCTGGAAGCCCGGCCGGGGCCGAAATGGGGGAGGCAGGATTCGAACCTGCGAAGGCTGAGCCGGACGATTTACAGTCGCCATCCGTTGACCGCTTGGATACTCCCCCGCGGGCGGCGATTCTATAGACGGATCCTCGCCATACACGAGCTGACTCACTGCCCGTCCAGGCTCAATCTCGAACTCTGAGTACTTCGGTCCTCCTAGAGTCACCGAGGTACAGGCCTCGAGCACAACCGACGGGATGAACCATCTACGGCCATCCCCAATGAGGGCGAAGAGGTAGTCGTAGAGGGCGGGATCGATTTTCTTCATTGCGCCGTTCCAACTCTGGTTGCCGCCACGAGTCGCAAGAGAAACCGCGCTGCGTTGATGGCCACTCGACGTGGTCAGCCGCTGGGTCGACGTCTTGACCTGGACTCTCAAGAGCCGACCGTGCGCGCTTGCCACGAGGTCAACGTCAGGACTGTGGCCGAGCGGGATGAAGACCGTGGCCCCAACAGACGTGAGCCACTCGATCGCTGACGCCTCTCCGAGATCCCCCTGTTGTCTGCGGTTGATTCTCCGCTCCACCTCCCGAACATAGAGTCAGAAGCGGATGGAATACGTTTCGCTAGCTGGGAGCCACCCCGAGCCGCTGCTTCATCTGCTCGTTGAAGGCGGTGAGGGCCGACATCGGGCGCATGAAGACGGTTAGGACGGCGACGCGGCCCTCGTCGTCGAGCTCGAGGAAGTCGATGCCCTCTAGATCGCGGTCGCCGACGCGGGCCTTGAAGCGGAGGGCGACGCTGTTGCCTTCCGCCAGCTCGTCAACGTAGGTGAGGTCCTCGAGCGTGGCCGCCACGTGGGTGAGGACTTGGCTGACGATCTCGCGACCCTCGAAGCCGCGGAAGAGGATCGGGCTGTGCAGCTGGACGTCCTCGCGCAGAGTCTCGGTAAGCAGATCGAGGTCCTTGGCTTCGGCGGCAAGGCGAAAGGGGTGCGGCATCGGCACCCACTCTACGCGGCAAGTGGCGCGTAGGTCGAAATATGTGCGACTAACGCGCCACTTGGAGCTCTGGGATACTCGTCGCGTGCCAAGCGATCACACACTCGCGCGGATCTCGAACTCGCTCGGCGCCACTGGGCTGCGCTGGACCGGCAAGCTCAACACTCCGCTCTATCGCCTCAGCGGCGGGCGCATTGGCGGCAAGGTCGGCCGCGCCCCCGTTTTGCTGCTCACCACCACCGGGCGCAAGTCGGGCCAGCAGCGCACCGCGCCGGTCGTCTACCTGGCCGACGGCGAGAACGTCGTCGTGATCAACACCAACGCCGGCAACGCCAAGGTCCCAGCCTGGTCGCTCAACCTCAAGGCCGACCCCGAGGGCGAAGTTGAGCTTGGCCGCAAGCGCTACCCGGTCCGGGCCCGGATCGCCGAGGGCGATGAGCGCGCCGAGCTCTGGCGCAAACACAACGAGCAGTACGCCGGCTTCGACGACTACCAGGAGAAGCTCGACCGAGAGGCCTCGGTCATCGTGCTTGAGCCGCGTTAGCTCGCTTCGCGCAGCATCTGCGCCTCGGGCAGGGCGCGCAGCTTCTTCAGCGTGTTGGTCTCGATCTGACGGATCCGCTCGCGGGTGACGCCGAAGGTCTTCCCCACCTCCTCCAGCGTCAGCGGCTCCAGGCCGGAGAGGCCGTAGCGCAGCTCGATCACCTGGCGCTCGCGCTCGGGCAGGGCGTCGAGCGCCCGCCGCACCCCCTCGCGCTGCAGGTGCTCGCTCGCTTCCTCGAAGGGCTCGGCGACTTCTTCGTCGGCGACGAAATCGCCGAGCTCCGATTCGTCCTCGTCGCCAACCGGCTTCTCGAGTGAGACCGGCAGCTGCGAGACACGGAGGATGTCGCGCACTTCGTCCAGCGGCCAGCGCAGCTCAGCGGCGATCTCGTGTGGCTCGGGCTCGCGGCCGAGCGACTGCACCATCGCGCGCTCAACATGGGCGACCCGGTTCAGCTTCTCGACCATGTGGACCGGGATGCGGATCGTTCGCGCCTTGTCGGCGATCGCCCGCGTCACCGCTTGGCGGATCCACCAGGTCGCGTAGGTAGAGAACTTGTAGCCACGGCGGTAGTCGAACTTCTCCACTGCCCGGATCAGCCCCAGCGAGCCCTCCTGGATCAGGTCGAGAAAGCTAAGGCCGCGCCCCAGGTAGCCCTTGGCGATCGAGACGACGAGGCGCAGGTTGGCCTCGACCATCTGGCGCTTGGCCAGCATGTCGCCGCGCTCGATCCGTTTCGCCAGGTCCACCTCCTCAGTCGCGGTGAGCAGGTCGACCTGACCGATCGAGCGCAGGTAGAGGCGCAGTGAGTCGAGACTCGGTTCGACCGTCAGGTCCAGGCCGGTTTCTTTTTTCGAGGAGGCGCCGTTGCTCTCTTCGGCGCGCGCTTCCTTGTAAGCGTCGACGCCCTCCTCGGCGATCACTTCGACGCCGACCTCGACCAGGTGGGCGTGCAGGCCGGAGATCTGCTCCTTGGTGATCTCGACCTCCTCCAGCGTGGTCGCGATCTGCTCGAAGGTGAGGTAGCCGCGCTCGCGGCCCAGCGCGATCAGGCCACGAAGCTCCTCCGGCTCCGCAAACTGCTGGACATCCGAATCCTGATCCAGTCCCTGCGGGACCGTCTCCAACGGTTCGATATCACTGCCTCCGGTCCAACCCTCTCCCATTCCCTGGGCGCCGGCCCCAACGCTCCGGCTGAGCGAAGTATAGGCAGAAGAAAAGGTTCTTTGAGCGCCCCGGCCGCCGGTCGAGGGGCCGAGTTGCTTACTCTCCATAAGCCGTGGCGACCCGTACGACGTTGACCCCCTCGCTCTCCGCGCCTGACGTGCAGGCGTCGGTGCCGGTGACCCAGGTCAGCCTCTCGCGGGTCGGCGTCACCGGGGTCGAGAAGGTGATCAGGGTCAAAGCCGATGGCACCGAGAACCTTTACCACGCCAACTTCGAGTGCTTTGTCGACCTTGAGCCGCGTCAGGCGGGCGTCCACATGTCGCGTTTCGAGGAGGTCGTCGGCGAGGCGATCGACGCCGTCGTTCTCGGCGAGGCCTTCCGCGCCGAGACGCTGGCGGCACACATCGCCGAGCGAGTGCGCGAGAGTCAGCACGGCCGCCGCGCCGAGGTCTCGGTCTCGGCGCGCTACCCGGAGACGGTGAAGACGCCGGCGACCGGCCACTCGACCCAAGAGATCTATGGCCTGTTCGGCACCGCGGTCGCCTCCGAGCGTGGCAACCGGACCCTGACCGGCGTCCAGGCGCAGGGTATGACCGCCTGCCCCTGCGCCCAGGAGATGGTCGCCGAGCTCGGTCGCGAACAGCTCGCCGCCGCCGGCTTCGACGCCGAGCAGGTCGAGCGGGCGATCGAGGCCGTCCCCGTCGCCACCCATAACCAGCGCGGCATCGGCACCCTCTACATCGGCTGCCCCGAGGGCGGCGACACCTGGATCGACGCACCGGAGCTGCTGCGGATCGTCGAGGGCTCGATGAGCTCCGAGATCTACGAGCTGATGAAGCGCCCCGACGAGCTCGCGGTCGTCGCCAAGGCCCACTCGCAGCCGCGCTTCGTCGAGGACTGCGTGCGCGAGATGATCCGCGCCGTGGTCGAGGGCTATCCCGACCTGCCGGCCGAGGCCTTCGTAATGGCCCAGCAGGAGAACCTGGAGACGATCCACCGCCACAACGTCGTCGCCGAGCGCTACGGCACTCTCGGCGACCTGCGCCAGGAGCTGGCCTCGGGCGAGCACGCCGAGCGCCACACGACAATGCGCGAGTGGCTCGAGGCGCCGAGCGCCTAGCTTCGTCGTCACTGCAACGTTTTGTGGCTCTTTGGGAGCCGTAAGACGTTGCACCTCTCCTCTCAGGTGGCCAGCGAGTTGCGGACGAGGCTGAGGATGGGACGCGGGTTGGCCTCAAGCATCTTGTAGGTGGTGCGGTGCACTCGATAGCCGGCCACTTCCAGGTCTACAGTCGATTGGTGGTCGTGCTCGAACGCGGTGGGGTCACCGTGAAAGCCGTAGCTATCGGCCTCGACGATCAGCCGCTCCTTGGGCCAGTAAAAGTCGACGCGCTTGCCCTCGACGAGGACATTCACCTGGGGCATTTTCAAACCCTCTTCTCGACAGAGGATCAGGAAGTCCACCTCCGATGTGGAGACTGCGTCGGCGAATCGCGGGTCCGCCCGAGCGGCGACGTGCTTGAGGCGCTTGACGCCTTTTCGGCCGCGACCATGCTCGGTGACGACCTGCCATAGCTTCGGCCAGCGCAAACGACGACTCCGATCGGCCTCCACGAGATCGTGCTCCAGTTGCCGCGCGTCCAGGCGTGCGGCGGTGTCGAGGAGGGTTCGCTCGATCGTCGTGACCGGAATGCCGGCTTCGGTGGTGACGTGCTCGCCGGGAAGCGATCTGGTCTGGTGGAGTCGGACGCCGTGCGGCCGGCGATGCCCGGAGACACGAGTCACCTCAATCGGCTTTCGAGATCCCCTTATTCCCCAGAGCTGCGCGGCGCTCCCGTGGGACAGAACAGCCCCCGGCCCGCAGGCCAGAGCAGCCGCCATCCATTCGCCATAGAGCCCGATACGCCGGTGACCGAGCGCGAAGACCCCTCGGTGCAACGGGATTAGCTGGCCGCCCTCGACCCGGCTCTTAATCAGACCTTCGGTTAGACCGAGAGCGACCAGTTGGCGCCAAGCGACGACGCCATGCTGCCGCTCCGCCAGCGCGCGAAGCACCACGGTCGCCCTCCGTCCCGTAACGCGTTGCGGCTCTGTGGAAGCCGTAAGACGTTGCACCTTCGGAAGGTCGAGTCGCTCCACTCCAGGCGCCACGCGCCGCGGTGTTGATGGCACCGAAAAACGTTGCACCTCGGGGCGGGGGGATTGAGGCATGGCGCGACTGTCCCAGGGGATGGCGCGCGCGTGGTGCGCTTTATGTCACGGCTTGTGCGTGGCTGCGCGCCGCGAGGTGCTCAGGTGCCTTGCGCTGGGATCGCCGAGCGCCTAGCTCGGCTTGGTCTTCGGCGCCGCCCGCGCTTCGCGCTCTTCCTCAATTCGTCGGCGCAGGCCGAAGAAGTAGTCGGCGCCGCTGATCACGGTGACGGCGACGGCGAGGTAGACGATGGCGTTGACCCAGGCTGGAGCTGGGTCGACGGCGATCAGGGCGAACACCGCGGCGATCTGCAGAACCGTCTTCACCTTGCCCAGCCAGCTCGCCGCGATCACGACGCCGCGCTCGGCGGCGATCGCGCGCATCATCGTGACGGCGAACTCGCGGGCGATGATCACCATCGCCACCCAGGCTTCGAGCCGGTCAAGCGAGACCAGCGAGACCAGCGCGGCGACGATCAGCAGCTTGTCGGCGATCGGGTCCATCAGCTTGCCGAAGGTGGTGATCGAGTTGCGCGAGCGGGCGAAGTAGCCGTCGAGGCCGTCGGTAAGCGCCGCCAGGGCGAAGACCGCGGCGGCGAGCGCGTCGCCGTTAGGCGTCTCACCGAGCAGGGCGACGACGACGACGGGCACCGCGAGGATGCGCAGCAGAGTAAGCGCGTTCGGCAGGTTAAGCGGGAACATCCCGCCAAGACGCTACCTGTCTGAGCGGGGCCGACGGGCCGCAAACGTGTCCATATGTCACGTTTCAGGCCCGTCGGCGGTGGTGGCCAGGGCGGCGTCGCGCTTGGCGAAGAACTCCTCGCCCTCGATGCTGATGTGGGGTACCCAGCGCTCCATCCATTTCGGCAGCCACCAGGCGCGTTTGCCCATCAGGGTCATGATCGCCGGCACCAAGAGGCAGCGGACGAGGGTTGCGTCGATCGCAATCGCCACCGCGAGGCCGACGCCGAACTCCTTGACGATCGGGTTGCCATTGAGGACGAAGCTGGTGAAGACGCAGACCATGATCGCCGCGGCCGAGGTGATCACCCGGCCGGTGTTGGCGAGGCCCTGGATCACCGCCTCGCGCTCGTCTTCGTTTTCGCGGAAGTGCTCGCGCATCTGGGTCAGCAGGAAGACCTCGTAGTCCATCGAGAGGCCGAAGAGGATCGCGAACATCAGCAGTGGCACGAAGCTGACGATCGGGATCGCGTGGTCGAGCCCGATCAGCGAGGAACCCCAGCCGAGCTGGAAGACAGCGGTGACGACGCCGTAGGCGGCGGCGACCGAGATCAAGTTCATCGCCGCCGCCTTGATCGGCACCAGCAGCGAGCGGAAGGCGAGCAGCAGGACGATGAAGCTGAGGCCGACGACGATCGCGATCATCAGCGGCAGCTTGTCGCTGATCTGGGTCGCGAGATCGATGTAGCCGGCGGTCTGGCCGCCGACGTAGGAGTGGGCGGCGGTGCCCTTCAGCGCGGCGGGGATCGTCGTCTCACGCAGGCCTTCGACCAGGCTGACGGTCTCATCCGCCCACGGCGCCGATTTGGAGATCACGGTGAAGACCGCGACCGTGCCTTCTTTGTCGAGGGTCGGTTCGGAGACGCCGGCGACGTCGGCGGCACCGCCGACTGATTTCTCCAGCAGCGGCAGTACCTTTTTCGCTTCACCGGCGCTATCGAATTCGGAGGCGATCAGCAGCGGCCCGTTGACGCCCGGGCCGAAGCCGAAGGTGAGGCTGTCGTAGGCCTGGCGCGCGGTGGTCGACTTGGGCAGGGCGCTGAGGTCGTTCTGGCCCAGCTCGAGCTGGAAGATCGGGATCGCGAGCACGATCAGGATCACCAGGGCGGCGATCGTGCTGCGCCAGGGGCGGTCGGCGACGCCGCGCGCCCAGCGGGTCCAGCCGTGCGGCTCGGCGTCATCCGGGTGCGTTTTGCCGAACTGCACGCGCAGCGAGTTGATCCGCGGCCCGAGCGCCCCCAGCATCGCCGGCAGCAGCGTGGTCGCCGCGCCAACCGCGATCACAACCGCGATCGCCGCGGTGAAGCCGAGCGTGCTGACCAGCGGGATGCCGGCGAAGGCGAGCGAGCAGAGCGCGATCACGACGGTAAAGCCAGCGAAGACCACGGCGCCGCCCGCGGTCGCGGTCGCCCGGGCCACCGACTCCTGCAGGTCCATCCCGTCTTTCAGCTGCAGCTTGTGACGGGTGACGATGAAGAGCGCGTAGTCGATGCCGACGCCGAGGCCGATCATCGTCGCCAGGGTCGAGGCGACGCTCGGCACCTGGACCACGTGCTCGAGCAGGCGGATGATCGAGAGCGAGCAGGCGAGGCCGAGGATCGCCGAGAAAATCGGCAGCACCATCGCGGTCGCGGTGCCGAAGGCGAAGAGCAGGATCACGATCGCGGCGGCGATGCCGATCGCGTCGCTGGCGCCGGTGTCGGGCTTGGAGAGCGCCTGGCCGACGTAGGCACCGACGGCGACCTTGAGGCCGGCCTCCTCGGCCGGTTTGCCAGCATCGAGCACAGCGTTGGCCTGCGCTTCGTTGAGTTCGCCGGGGCCGATGCCGAGCACGACCGGCACGTAGGCGACCGAGCGATCTTTGCTGAGAAAAGCGGCGCCCGCCGGGGTCAGGGGATTGACCGCCGAGTTGACGTCGGGCATCGCTTGCAGGCGCTTGACCGATTCGTTGATCGAGCCGGCGTACTTGGGTTCGGTCAGCGCCGCGCCGGCCTTCGCCTGGAAGACCAGCGGGTTGCTGCCGTAGGCCTGCTCGGGCAGGTTGTCTTCGAGCAGTTCGGTGGCCTGGGTCGAGCCGGTGCCGGGCAGCGTGAGGTTGTCGTTGGTCTTGCTTTCGCCCGTCTGCCCAGCGAGGACGAGGCCGACGGCGAGGACGATCCAGGCGCCGATAGTCAGCCAGTGGTGTCGCGAGCAGAAGCGCCCGATGGCGTAAAGCGGCGCGGTCACGCGAGCATCATCCTCTTTTATTCGGCTGGAGTTCCAGGCGGCGGTTCATCGCCGGACTCGAACGCTTGCGGGACCGCGCCCGCGAGGCCACCGCCGAGGCCCTGGCGGAGAATCGCCAGGTGCTGGGCGTGGCTCGCGGCGAGCGCTGAGGCGAGCGCCCGAGGCGCCGTGAGCTGCAGGTGGGCCACCCCACTCTGCGCCTCCGACAGCGCCGCGTTTTCCTCTTCGTAGGCGAGCGCGAGCGCCTCCGCCTGGTCATGGGGACCCGGCGGTTCCAGCTCGTCGGCTTCGGCGTCGGTTTCCCCGCCCATGCCCCGGATTCCCTTGGTCAGGGCATCGAGGTGGACCTGGTCCTGCTCGCTGAAGCTGCGCGCAATGGCGAGCATTGGCCCGTGCAGATGTGGAAGGACCTGCTCATAGGCGGCAACCGTGGTCAGTTCCTGAGCGAGAATCGCGTTGAGGACGGCGACGTCGGCGGCCTTTTCGCTGTCGGTCTCCGCCCCGTGCCCTTGGCGGCCGCAGCCGCTGACGACGATCGCCGCGACCGCAAGGAGAAAGACAGCGGCGCGACCGAAGCCGCGCCGCTGTCTGCTGAGGCATTTACTTTGCTTCAAGCCCATAGACGGGCGCGAAGCATATGTGGAGTCTGTACCGCTTTCGCCGCGAAAGACTAGGCCTTCTTTGCCGCTTTCTTGGCTTTGGTCTTTTTTACGCCTTTGGTGGACTTGGTTTCGGCAGGAAGTCCTTCAAAGTTCATCAGGACCGTAGTGGCCGGAATTCCCTCCTCGCCGGACTTCGCTAGACGCTTGGCGCTCGCCGTGTGGATAGCTATCGCACGATCAAGCGTCTCGTTGATCAGATCAACCGATTCCGTCCAACCCTGCTCATCGACCACACCCGGCGTCCAACTCATGTGTCGGTCATCACGGGAGTCAAAGGCCCCGCCGTTCATCGCTTCAATCACGTCGCTGATAAGCATTTTCATGACAGCGGCGCTCATACCGGGCTTGATGGACTCAGGCAGCTTTTGCCATTCCCGATCGCTGAGGAATGCCCTCGCGGTCGCCCTGTAATAGTGCTCGACAGCGCCGCGCCGTGGCTCCGTCTTGTCCATCTCGATGCATTCGAAGTCCTTGAGCACTTTGACGTGGTAGCTGACCTGGCTCAGGCCCTCTTCCAGCTCCTTGGAAAGTTCGTTGGGGCTCGCCATGCGCTCGTTGAGAATGATCAGGATCTCAACCCGCAACGGGTGCGCGAGCGCCTTCACCAGTCTCTGGTCAACGCCCGAGTTTTTGCTCTTTTTCTTGGTTTTGGTCTTTGCGGCCAAAGCGACTCCTCCGATTCATTGTGCTGCCTCTAACCACTCCATCCTATTAGACACAAAGCCAAATTGGCAAACCGAAGGCATGCGCCTTTCGATCTCTTTTAGTGATTACTGGAACTTTTTCCAGTAATGGATTGGTCTAAAGCGCTGTACCGGATGGGTCGCGACCCCCAACCGCAAGAGCTGACGATTGCGAAGGGGGTGAGGCAGGGTGAAGATCAACAAGAGCGAGGACATCGTTCCCGTGCTTTCAACCACGAAGGGCCGCTAATGCGGGAGGGCGGGGGCTCGATTCGCACCAAGCCGAATCGAGCCCTCAGACTCCTGCTTAAACTGAGCGTGATTCAGTTCCCCGATGATCCGTCCACCTGGTCATAGCGATCTAGACGGTCTCGCAGATCTCGCGGAAACGATCCACGCCTGCCGCCACTGCCCACGCCTGGTCGAGTGGCGCGAGGCTCGCGCCGACGACCCCCCTCGCCGCTTCCAAGGTGAGGACTACTGGGCGCGACCGCTCGACGGCTTTGGAGATCCGGCCGCCCGCCTGGCGATAGTCGGCCTCGCGCCGGCCGCTCACGGCGGCAACAGGACCGGACGCATATTCACCGGCGACCGCTCCGGTGATTGGCTCTACGCGGCGCTGCACCGGGCCGGCTACGCCAATCAGCCGACTTCCGAGCATCGCGACGACGGGCTGCAACTCACTGACGCTTACGTGACGGCAGTTGTTCGCTGCCCGCCGCCGGGCAACCGCCCGACGCCCGGCGAGCGGGACAACTGCCTGCCTTATCTGGAGCAGGAGCTGGCCCTGCTCGAGCGCTGCCGCACGATCGTCGCCCTTGGTGGCTTCGCCTGGGACGGGGCGCTGCGGGCGATCCGAGCCCTCGGTGGCGAGATCCCGCGTCCGAAGCCGCGCTTCGGCCACGGCGCCGAGGCGCGGGTCGGCCGCTGGACGATGCTCGGCTGCTACCACCCGAGCCAGCAGAACACCTTCACCGGCCGGCTCACCGAGCCGATGCTCGATTCGGTTTTCGCTCGCGCCGCGGAGTTGACGGGCCTCAGCTAGGCCCCCCGCTGGGCACTGAAAAGCAGTGCGTACGCGACCGCGCGGGATTAACCGAAACTAATTTGAGCAATCGGGTGGTCTAGAGCGTACCCAGAGAAGGAAGGGACAGCTCATGAACCGACCGCGACTGAAGCGGACCACGCAGCAGATGGAAGCGCCAAACGGCGACCTCTACCTGCTCCGGCCCAGTGCCGGCGCAGACATCCACATCGAGGATCCCGACGAGGCGGGGCGGCAATTGCTCGCGGCCCTCGACGGGACGCGCACGCGCGAGGAGTTGGACGAGGAGTTCGGCAGCGAGGAGGTCGGCGACCTGCTCGCCCAGTTCGAGGAGCTCGGGGTGGTCGAGGACGCCGCCGACGACGACCGGATCCCGGCCAAGGTGGTCGAGCGCTACGACCGCCAGCTGCGCTACTTCAGCGACATCACGGCCGGGCCGACCGCGTCGCAGTGCCAGGAAATGCTCGCCGCCTCCCGCATCGCCGTGCTCGGCGTCGGTGGCCTCGGCGGCTGGTCGGCGCTCAACCTCGCCTGCATCGGGGTCGGCGAGATGCTGCTGGTCGACTTCGACCGGGTCGAGTTGAGCAACCTCAACCGCCAGGTCCTCTACACCGAGTCCGACATCGGCCGCTACAAGGCGGCTGCCGCGGGCGAGCGCCTTAAGGCCTTCAACTCGGCGATGAAAGTGGAGACCCGGCTGCAGAAACTCGACAGCGAGGCGGCGATCGCGGAGACGATCGCCGGCTACGACATGGTCATCGACGCCTGCGACTGGCCCGCGCACGACATCGAGCACTGGATCAACTCCGCCTGCTTCGCCGCTCGCATCCCCTTCATCGCGATGAGCCACTTCCCGCCGGTCGCGCGGGTGGGGCCGCTCTACGTGCCGGAAGTGACCGGCTGCTTCTCCTGCCAGGAGATCGGCTACCGCCGCACCTACCCGCTCTTCGACGTGGCGATGGAGCAGCAACGCGGCAAAACCTCGCCGGCGGCGACGCTGGGCCCGGCCTGCGGCCTGATTGGCGGTCAGATCGGCCTCGACGTCATGCACCAGCTCACCGGCCTGGCCCAGCCCTCGACACTCGGCGCCGGCCACATCTATGACCTGCGCACGATGGAGGTCGAGCGCGAGCCGGTGATCCCGGAGCCAAGCTGCCCGGTCTGCGGCGGCATGCAGCCCCACTCGGGTAAAGAACTGCAGGGGGCGGCGCCGGGGTAGCTCGGGTCAGACTCGGCTTCTGCGAGCAATGCGGCCCGCCATCGGCACGAGGAAGAGGGCGAGCCAGCAGTAGGGGGCGAGGTCCGGGCTGGCGAACGCGATCGGGATCGAGACGGCGAAAACGAGGGCAATCCAGAGCGCGTGGCGGCGCCCTTCACGCGCCTCGACGGAGTCCGTTCGAGTCAACCCCGCCCGCTGTGCGTCGGCGAAAAACAGCGTGCCGGAGAGCACCACCCCGACCAGGTTGCCGGCGTAGAGGACCTCGGCCGCCGTGGTTCCCCCGTAGTCGCCGAGAACCTCGCTGCTGAAGGGGATCAGCACGATCCAGGCGAGGTAAAAGAGGTTAAGCCAGATCAGCCTGCTGTCGAAGCCGGTGACCTCGCCGAAGAAGCGGTGGTGGACGACCCAGAAGCGCCCGATCACGGCAAAGCTGAGCGCGTAGGCAACGAGATCCTGGTGATGGTTCCAGAGCACCTTGCCGAGCTCGCCGTCCTCGACGCCTTCGCCGACGCCGAGATTCAGCACCAGCAGCGTGATCGCGATCGCGAAAACCCCATCGCTGAAGGCGACGATCCGCGAGAACTCGATCTCGTTCTCCTCCCGATGCTTCGTTTCCCGAGCCCTCGCCACGCCCCCATCTTCAACCCCACCCTCGACGGAACCCCGGCCCCCGCCCCACTCCTACAATGGAGCCAACCCGCCGACGTAGCTCAGTTGGTAGAGCACTTCACTCGTAATGAAGGGGTCCCCGGTTCGAATCCGGGCGTCGTCTTCCCATTCCAGAGCGGCGGGCATCAGGGCGCTTCGTAGTGGACGTGCCCAGATCCATCCTGCTCGACGACGACGAATCGCGTGCTGACCGACCCGACGACAGCCCTGCAGGAGAACTCCAGCCCCTTCATCTGGGGAAC
>DATNGZ010000027.1:0-89276 GCA_035605695.1 Solirubrobacterales bacterium
CGGTGGCCGCGTCGCTCACGCAGCCCAATCTATTGAACGGCGCGCGCCTACTCTTTGAGGAAGCCGGGAACGTCGATGTCGTCGTCGGTGACCCGGAGTTTCCTGATCTCCGTGTCCTCGGCAGACACCCGCGGCCGGCTCTCGTAACGCCGCCGCACCCGCTGAGGAGACCGGGCCAGAAGCTCGAAGCCCTCGAAGCCGGTGGCGATCACCGTCACCCGGACCTCGTCTTTCATCGACTGGTCGACGACGGAGCCGAAGATGATGTTGGCGTTGTCGTCGGCCTCGGCCTGGACCAGCTGCGCGGCCTCGTTGACCTCGAAGAGGCCGAGGTCCTCGGGGCCGGTGATGTTGAGCAGCATGCCGGTCGCGCCTTTGATCGACTCCTCGATCAGCGGCGAGGTGATCGCCGCCTTGGCGGCGTCCAGCGCCCGCGACTCGCCGGAGGCGGTGCCGACCCCCATCAGGGCCGAGCCGGCGTCGCGCATGATCGTGCGCACGTCGGCGAAGTCGAGGTTGATCAGGCCGGGGATCGTGATCAGGTCGGTGATGCCCTGCACGCCCTGGCGCAGGATGTCGTCGGCCTGACGGAAGGCCTCGAGCACGCTGGTGCGCCGCTCGACCGCCTGCAGCAGCTTCTCGTTGGGGACGATGATCAGGGTGTCGACGTTGTTGCGCAGCTTCTCGATTCCCTCGAGCGCCTGCTGCATCCGTCGTTTGCCCTCGAACTCGAAGGGCTTGGTCACGGCGCCGACCGTCAGCGCGCCGATCTCTTCCTTGGCGATCTCGGCGATCACCGGCGCCGAGCCGGTACCGGTGCCGCCACCCTCGCCCGCGGTGACGAAGACCATGTCGGCGCCCTTCAGCGCCTCCTTGATCTCGTCGCGACTCTCCGCCGCCGCGCCCGCCCCAACCTCGGGGTTGCCGCCGGCGCCGAGGCCGCGGGTCAGCTCCTGCCCGATCGAGAGCTTGATGTCGGCGTCACAAGCCTGCAGCGCCTGAGCATCGGTGTTGACGGCGACGAACTCGACGCCACGAATGCCGGCGTCGACCATGCGACTGACGGCGTTAGTACCGCCGCCGCCGGCGCCGACCACCTTGATCACCGCGAGGTATGTGGATTCCATTCTCCCGAATTCTCCAGCCGCCAAACCCGAAGGGTCAGCGTTTGAGTTGAGCCTGAGTTGAGCCTTTGACCTGTCCGAAGCTACAGCAATGCTTAAGGGTTCAAGGGTACGCAGCAACTGCGGAAATTGCGCTCAACGTAGGGTATTGGGCGGGGTCTGTCAAACGCTCGGGCGGCATTGTGCAAGGTAAATTCCTCAATGTTTACTTGAGGGTTTGCTCAACCTAACCCTGTGGTCGAGGGTTTAGGGAATTGGCGGAAGCGTATGCCCAGAGCCACCTGTCGAGGCCCTTGCCGGCGCGTACAGGTTCACATAATCGAGCGTCGTCACCGTGGGGCTGGCGAGCAGCGCCGCTGCCGCCCGCCACTTACGGGCGACCTGGGTGGAGTTGCCAAAGCGCAGTTCAATTCCCGAGGTGAGGATGACGTCCACCCCTTTTTCGCCGAAATAGCTGCCTTCAACGTACGGGCGAAGTCCCGCAGGCGCAGCTCCAAGCACCTGCACCTGTTCCAGCGCCGATCCCTGCAGACGGGGACCTTGCGGCGGAGCTTCGAGCGGCAACTTGGGCAAGCTGCCTTCCTTCGGCGGCGGCAGCCAGCCGAGGATCGTGCCGTCCCCAGCAACGGCGACGGCACTCGAGCCGGTGCCGATCACGGCGACCGGCTCGCTCGAAACCAAGCGGGGCGCCGCTGCCGTGTCGCCGAAGAGGCGCTGATAGACGAAGGCAATCAGGATCACCGCGACGACCAGCCCAACCGTGCGGCGCAACCACCTCACAACGCCCAGTCCTCGGGCCAGCGAACGTCCCCCAGAAGCTGCACCTCGGGCTCCAGCACCACACCGAAGCGCTCGTGCACGCGGTGTCGCCCCTCCGCCATCAGCGCCAATATGTCCGTCGTTGTCGCATGTCCGGTGTTCTCGACGAAATTGGCGTGCTTCTCGGCGAAGCGGGCTTCTCCCAGGCCGAGGCCGCGGCAACCCGCCGCCTCCAGCAACTGACCGGCGCTGCGTCCCCCCGCCCGCGGGTCCTCGGGGTTCTTGAAGGTCGAGCCGAAGGTCTTGATTCCGGAAGGCTGGGCCTCGCGGCGCTTGCCGCGCATCTTGTTGAGGCGGGCGCGGATCGCCACAGGGTCATCCGGGCGCAGGCTGAAGGCGACGCGCGAGACGACCTCGGCCGCGGTCAGGTTGGAGCTGCGGTAGGCAAAGCCCAGCGAGTCCGGCTTGCGACGCTCGCGGCCGGTCGCGGTGAAAACGTCAACCCATGCCAGCACCTCGGCGAGTTGGCCGCCGTAAGCGTTGGCGTTCATCTTCACGGCCCCGCCAGCCGTGCCGGGGATGTTGACGCCGAATTCGATTCCGGCGAGGCCCCAGCCGGCCGCCTTCGCCGAAGCCGAAGGAAAGCGGGCGCCGCCGCCGCAGACCATCCCCTCGCCATCGCGCTCGATCGTGGCGAGCTCGCGGTCGAGCTTGAGCGCCAGTCCACGGAACCCTGAGTCGGCGACCAGCAGGTTCGAGCCCGAGCCGATCACGCCGAGCGCGAGACCCTCTTTCGCGGCCCAGGCCAGCACCGCGAGCAGCTCCCCCTCGTTCCCTGGTCGGACAAAGAAGTCGGCGTGGCCGCCCGTACGCACCGTAGTCAGGCGAGCGAGGGGGAAGTCGTTTTGAACCCCGGCCGGCTGGAGGCTCATCGTCTCGCCTTTCCGTCGCCCTCGACCAGGGCCTCGCCGAGCTTGAAGATGTCCCCAGCTCCGATCGTGACCAGGATGTCGCCGGCCCCAAGCCGGGGACTCAGCGCCTCGCGGGCAGCCGCCGCGGTTGGCAGCCACCAGACCCGCTGGCCACCGTTCCGCTCAGCCGTCGCCTCGGCAACCTGCAAGCCGCTGACGCCGGCCAGCTCGCCGACCGGCTGCTCGCGCGCCGGGTAGACGTCGAGCACGACGACCTCGTCGGCCAGGGACAGGGCCGCGCCAAAACCCTCGGTGAAGGCCTTGGTCCGCGAGTAAAGATGGGGCTGGAAGGCAGCGATCAAGCGCTCGGGCGCCAATTCGCGCAGGGCCGAGAGGGCGGCCCGCACCTCGGTTGGGTGATGGGCGTAGTCGTCATATACGCGGGCCCCGTTGCGCGATCCCTTCAGCTCAAGCCGCCTGCGCACCCCCGGAAACTCAGCGAGAGCCCCCACCGCCTCGCTGACTTCGTGTTTTGTCTCGCTATCCGAGACAAAGTGCGAAGTCAGCGGCCCAAGCTCGAGCGCGGCTAGGGCGGCGCGGGCATTGCGCAGGTTATGACGGCCGGGCACAGCCAGTCGCAGGTCCGCCGGGCCCGGAGTGGCCTCGTCGAACTCGATGACGCGCCGGCCCTCTCCCAGTTCGGCGAATCCTCCGCCCGCGGGAATCGCGACCCCGTCAGCCGTAGCGACAAAGTCGCGAAAGGCACGGCGCAGCTCGGCGACCGAGCCCCAGCGACTGTGGTGGTCCATCTCGAGATTGGTGACGACGGCGATCTCCGGATTCAGCTCGAGGAAGCTGGCGTCGCTCTCGTCCGCCTCGGCGACGACCCACTCCCCCCCGCCCCAGCCCGCGTTGACCGCCTCCGGCCCGAGCCCGGGCACCTCGCCGCCGACGAAGAAGGCGGGATCGGCGCCGATCGCCCGCAGCGCCCAGACCAGCATCGCCGTCGTCGTCGTCTTGCCGTGGGTGCCGGCAACCGCGATCAGGCGCTTCTCGGCGCAGAGCTCGGCCAGGAGGGCGCCGCGGTGGATCGGCTCGATCCCGCGCTCGCGCGCCAGGGCCAACTCCGGGTTGTCGTCACCGATCGCGGTCGAGACGACGACCTCGACGCCCTCGGGCAGGTTGGCGGCGTCATGGCCGACGGAGGGATCGAGGCCCGCGGCGCGCAGTCGCTCCATATAAGAGGAGGCCGCCCGGTCGCTACCGGTCACGCTCGCCCCCAGCTCCGCGCAGA
The DNA here is from genome assembly GCA_035605695.1 of Solirubrobacterales bacterium. Lineage (GTDB taxonomy): Bacteria > Actinomycetota > Thermoleophilia > Solirubrobacterales > 70-9 > VRUE01. The sequence continues at coordinate 4,089 of DATNGZ010000027.1, forward strand.
CCAGCGCCAGGCCGCTCATCCCGGCGCCGCCGATGCCGATGAAGTGCAGCCGCCTGGAAGCCCAGTCGCTCACGTTCCGGTCCGCCTTTCCCCCTCTATGGGTGGATAAGGCGCGCCGCAAGCCGCGGCCAGAACCTCGTCGGCAATCGTGCGGGCGGCGTCGGGGCGGGCCAGCGCCGCCGAGGCTGCCGACATCGTCGCGAGCCGCGTCTCGTCGGCGAGCAGGCCGCCGACCCGCTGCGCCAGCAGCTCGCCGCTCAGGGTCGCGTCCTCGACCACTTCAGCCGCGCCGGCGCGCGCCATCCAGGCGGCGTTGGCGCTCTGGTGGTCGGCGGTCGCGTGGGGATATGGCACGAGGATCGCCGGGCGCCCGGCCGCCGTCACCTCAAAGAGCGAGCCGCCGGAGCGGGCGAGAACCAGGTCGCTGGCGCCGAGCACGTCGCCGAGGTTGGGCTCGTAGGCGAGCAGCGTGTAGCGCTCGTGAGCGGGTGCGGCCGCCAGCCGCTGCTTTAGCTCTTCGTAGTCGCGCCGGCCCGCCAGGTGGATCACGTTGAACTCGCGGGCCCCGCCGTCCGCCCCCTCTGCAAACGCCTCGATCGCCGCCAGGTTGATCGAGCGAGCGCCCTGGCTGCCGCCCATCACCAGCAGGCAGCGGGCGTCGGCGTCGATGTGAAAGCGCCGCCGCGCCTGCTCGCGGTTGGCGTGGAGCACCGCGTCGGGGACGGGGCGGCCGGTAACCACATAGCGGCCGCCATCGCGGCCGGCGATCGGAAAGGCGAGGCAGACGCGCTTGGCTCGGCCCGCCAGCAGGCGGTTGGCCAGGCCGAGGTGGCTGTCGGCCTCGGTCAGGACCAGCGGCGTGCGCCGCATCGCCGCCGCCATTCCGGCCGGGCCGGCGACGAAGCCACCGCCGCCGAGGACGACGTCGGCGCGGCGAGCGTGAATCGCCCGCGAGGCCGAGCCGATCGCGCCCACGGCCTCGGCCGCCGCGGCGGCGGCCCGCAACGGGTTGCGACGATCGATCCCCCGCACCTTGATGAAGTCGATCTCGTAGCCAGCGGCGGGAACGAGCTCCGCCTCGATCCGCTCGCGGGTGCCGAGGAAGGAGACCTCGGCCCCACTAGCCCGAAGCTCGGCGGCGACGGCTATCGCCGGCACGACGTGGCCGGCGGTTCCCCCCGCCGCCACTACGACTCTGGGTGCTTTTTGCACGGCTCGGTTTGCTCCTTTTTCGGGCAGGCGAACGTCCGCCCTCGACCACGCGCAGTTTGCCAGCGCCAGCGGTCCCCCCGCGGGCGACGTTAAGGATCAGGCCAACCGCGAAGAGCGTGGTGAGCAGGCTGCTGTTGCCGTAGGAGACAAAGGGCAGCGGCACGCCGGTCAGCGGCGCCAGACCCATCACGGCGAAGAGGTTGATCGTCGCCTGAGCCAGGATCAGCGAGGTGAGGCCGGCGACGAGCAGCTTGCCGTAGCGGTCCTTGGCCTGCTGGGCGACGCGCAGGCCGGCGTAGCCGAGCAGCGCGAAGAGGCCGACGACGCCGAGGATCCCGACCATGCCGAGCTCCTCGCCGATCACGGCGGAGATCATGTCGGTGTGCGCCTCGGGCAGGTAGAAGGCCTTCTGCACACCGTTGCCGATGCCGACGCCGAAGAAGCCGCCGGAGCCAAGCGCGATCTTCGCCTGCGCCGCCTGGAAGCCGGCCCCGGCGGCCTCGGAGCCGGGATGGAGAAAGCCGGTGAGGCGGGCCATCCGGTAGGGCTCGACCACGGTCATCAGCAGGGCGAGGATGCCGAGCAGGAGGGCGATCTTGCCGATGTCGGCGAGGCGGGCGCCGGCGGCGATCAGCGTGGCCCCTACGGAGAAGGCGACGACCATTGTCGTCCCCATGTCGGGCTCGGCGATGATCAGCAGGCAGGCGGTGCTGGCGACGAGCAGGAAGGGCATCAGCCCCTGCAGCGAGCGCACCCGTTTCGGTTCGCGGGCGAGAAGGTCAGCGCCGTAGAGGATCAGCGCCACCTTGGCCAGCTCGGAGGGCTGGAACTGCAGTGAGCCCGGGCCGAGCCAGCGACTGGCGCCGTTGGCGCTGGTGCCGGCGAAGAGGACGACGAAGAGCAGGAAGAGTGACGCGATTAGGAATGCCGGGGTGATGCGGCGCACCGGGACCAGGCCGTGGCGCGCGGTCAGGTGCATGACCAGCAGCCCGGCGGCGCCGAAGATCAGCGTCCGCTTTAGGTAGAAGGCGCTGTCGGCGAGGTTGCCGTTGCTGAGGATCTGTGTGGTCGAGCTGGCCGAGAAGACCATCACTGCGCCGAGCGCGAGCAGACAGAGCGTCGCGGTGAGCAGCAGGTTGTACTCGGTCGAGAGAGCGGCGGCCCGGGCGCTCTTCTTCTTCCCCTTGGCGCCCTTCTTCGATTTGGCCACCTTGCCCAGCCGGCCGAGAGCGAGGCTGCTCACGCGAGCGCCTCGACGATCTGGCGAAAGCGTTCTCCACGGCGTTCGAAGTTCTCGAAGGCGTCGAAGCTGGCGCAGGCTGGCGAGAGCAGAACGGTCTCGCCGGCCTGGGCCGCGGCGGCGGCGAGGCGCACCGCTTCTTCCAGGTCCTCGCAGAGGTGCAAATCGACACCGGCGGAGATTGCAGGAGCCAGCGCCTCGGCGAGGCGCCCGGCCGAGGCGCCGGTCAGGTAGCAAGCGCTGCAGCGCTCGCGGACTGGGTCGAGCAGTGGCGCGTAGTCCTCGCCCTTCTCGCTGCCGCCGAGGATCGCGCGCACGCCGCCCTCGAAGGCACGCAATCCGACCGTTGCCGAGGCGACATTGGTCGCCTTCGAGTCGTTGACGAAGCGCACGCCGTCGATCTCGGCCACCGGCTCAAGCCGGTGCGGCACGCCGGCGAAGGTCCGCAGGCCCTCGCCTACGGCATCGCGGTCGAGCCCCATCGAGAGCGCCGCGGCGGCGGCGGCCATCGCGTTCTCGACGTTGTGCTCGCCGAAGAGGCCGAGCTCGGAGACGGCGAGCAGCGGCTCGCCGTCGTAGAAGATCGTCCCCTCGGCAACGGCGACTTCGCAGTCGGGCCCAGCGCCATGGCAAAAGGCGACGCGTCGGGCGCAGCCGCCGAGGTCAACATCGGCGAGAGCCGGGTCGTCGGCGTTGTAGACGGCGACGTCGTCATTGCCCTGGTTGGCGAAGATCCGCAGCTTCGCCGCCAGATAGGTCTCGAGGTCACTGTGCCGATCGAGGTGGTCGGGTGCAAGATTGAGAAAGACAGCACACTCGGGCGCAAAGGCAAGACTGTCCTCCAGCTGAAAGCTCGACGCCTCGCAGATCACCGTCGCGTCAGCGTCGATCTCACCGGCCAACGAGGAAAGCGGCCGACCGATATTCCCAGCCACGGCAACCGACTCACCAGCCGTCCTGTACACGTGCCCAAGCAGCTCAACGGTCGTCGTCTTCCCATTCGTCCCGGTCACGGCAAGGAACCGATTCGGAATCGCCCGCCAGGCAAGCTCCAGCTCCCCAACCACATCGATCCCGCGCTCCAGAGCCGCCGAGATCACCGGCGCCTCCCGAGGAACCCCGGGACTCTTGACCACCGTTCGCACCCCATCGAGGAGCGCCACTCCATCTGCATCCAGCACGACTTCGACACCAACCCCCCGAAGCCCTGCCGCACCCTCCGGATGCCCGAAATCAACCCCAACGACATCCCCCCCACGCACCGCCAGCAATCGCGCGACGGCCTGACCGGAACGAGCGAGCCCGACGACCAGAAACGGACCCCGAGGGATATCAGGGCGGGCCTTCCTGTGGGGCGGCGCGTTCATCCGGAATACCTTCGCCCTCGGCGCTGACGAACCTGTCGGGCTGGCGGATCGCCCCCTGGCGGCGTAGGTTTGGACACGACACCACGAAAGGGAGGCGTCATGCCGATTAATCCAATGCGGTCAACAGGCGTGAACTACGAGCCGGGAGAGGTCGATTTGAGCACCATGTCGACTGGGCACCTCGACTTCGAAGTCGACGCGATCGTCGGCAATCACCCGATCACCCTCCGTGGCTTCGAGGGCATCGACGATGTCGAAGTGATGCAACGCGCTTGTGCGGCAGGCACGACTCATTGCATGGCGACTCGCTTCGAGGTGGACGAGAGCTCTCCTGGAGACCTGGTCGCTGATCTCTTGGTCGGCCGGTTCGCTGAGGTCGGCCGGTTGCCCGACTCTCCGTTCGGGCCCTTCACCTGGCTGGTTACGCTCGAGAACGGCAGCAACCTCAGGGGATCTCTCCGGGTGCCCGCCGACCACAGTGGGGCGGAGCCGGCTTTTCCCGGGGAGATCACTCTCGCGGGCCGCATGGTGATCGTCATCCAACTCGACGGGGCGGAGCCCCTCACCCTCCGCAGCCGATGCGATGCCAGGCAGCAGGGCACGGCCGATGGCTGGCCCCCATATGGAACCACACTCACTATGCGCGACGGTCCGGTCGAGTATTTCGACGAGCGTGAGCTCACCGATCCGGATGCACAGCCATTCATGCGAACCGAGGCGGCGCGGATCGAGATCATGTCCGAGTGTCGCTACCTGAGCACGGTGCCCACCGTTGTCGACGTGACGGCGATCGGCGAGGACGGGCTCGTCTGGCGCACCGGTCGAGTACGAGCGGCCCGAGTCGAGTGGGAGGAGAGAGAGGATCTGGTCGAGGAGGACGGGCACGAGGTCGTGTTCAGCTCCTACCGCGTCTACCGCCGGTTGGCCGGCTCCTCGTCGGAGGGCTGGGAGCTGATCGGCAGCGTGTCGTGGCAGCAAAGCTTCTTCATCGACACCGAATTCGACGGCACGGTCGATGTCGAGTACGTAGTCGCACGGGGCGTGACGATGCCGTTCGACTACGTCTTCGAGGGCCTCTTTGGCCCGCCCATGGGTGTCGCCCCGGTCTCCGTCGTCGCCTGACGAGCCCGCCGTCCTACTGGCTGCGCGCCTAGCGGCCGATGCTCTGTTGGTACAGCGTGAACCCAATCCCCGAGCAAACCGCGGCGACGATCCAAAAGCGAAGCATGATCTTGGTCTCCGACCAGGCCATCATCTCGAAGTGGTGGTGCAGCGGCGCCATCAGGAAGACGCGGCGGCGAAAGGTTTTGAAGGAGAAGACCTGGATCGCGACCGAGAGCGCCTCGATCACGAAGATGCCGCCGATCAGGATCAGCAGCACCTCGGTCTGGGTCATCACCGCGAGCGCGCCGATCGCCCCGCCGAGGCCGAGCGAACCGGTGTCCCCCATGAAGATCGAGGCGGGGAAGGCGTTGAACCAGAGGAAGCCGATGCAGGCGCCGACCAGGCAGGCGGATAGCAGGGCGAGGTTCTGCTGCTCGTTGGTGACGAAGGCGATCGCCGTGTAGGCGAGCAGGACGATCGCGCAGGAGCCAGCAGCGAGGCCGTCGAGGCCATCGGTGAGGTTGACTCCGTTGGAGGTGCCGGCGATGACGAGGAAGACGAGGACGAAGTAGAGGACCGGGCCGAGGTCGATGCTGGCGTCGCCGATGCGGAAGTAAAGGACCGGCTCGAGTCCGACCACGTGGCGAGCCACCCACCAGAGGCCGAGCGCGAGGAAGAGCTGGAAGAGCATCTTCCAGCGCGCCGAGAGGCCGAGCGAGCGGCGCTTGACGATCTTGATGAAGTCATCGGCGAAGCCGATCGCCGCACAGCCCATCGCCACGCCGAAGACCGCCAGGCTCTGCGCGTCGCGGTCGGAGAGGACCAGGTAGGGGACGCAGATCGAGGCGAAGACGATCAGCCCGCCCATCGTCGGCGTCCCCGCCTTGGCGTGGTGCTCCTGCGGCCCGTCCTCGCGGATGTGCTGGCCGAACTCCTTCACCCGCAGGTACTCGATGAACTTGGGGCCGAGGAAGATGCAGATCAGCATCGCCGCCATGCCGGCGATCAGGACTTCACCCACGGTCAGGCGCTCCCAGCAGCTCTTCGAGGGTCACGGCGACGGCCTCGAGGCCGGCCGAGCGCGAGCCCTTGACCAGGATCGTGTCGCCCGGCTCAACCTGCGCCGCGAGCAGCTCCGCCGCCTCCTCTGGGTCGCCGACCAGCTCGTCGGGGTCATAGCCGCGGGCCGACTCGCCGACACCTACCAAGAGGTCAACGCCCTCGGCGCGGGCGCAGGCGCCGATCTCGCGGTGGTAGCCGACGGCGCCGGGGCCGAGCTCCGCCATCTCGCCGAGCACGGCAATGCGCCGCCCCTCGCCAAGCGAGGCGAGGTGGCTCAGCGCGGCGCGCATCGAGACCGGGTTGGCGTTGTAGCAGTCATTCACCAGGACGATTCCGTCGCCCATCTCGAGGCGCTCACCTCGGAAGCGTGAGAAGCCTATGTTCGCAGCGCGATCGGCCATCTCGGTCAGAGGCGCGCCGAGCGCCACGCCGACGGCGACCGCGGCCAGTGCGTTCTCAAGGTTGTGAGCCTCGGTAAAAGGGAAATGGAAGAGCTGACGTCCCTCCGGTGTTGCGACCAGCGCCTCGGTGACGTCTCCCCCGACCTGGCTCTGGGCTACGTAGACATCACCGCCGGGTCCAAAACGAAGCAGCCTTGGAACTTCAGCCAGATGCGGCTCCAACTCTCCGGCGGCGGCCGGGACAACGGCCGTCCCGTCGGCCGGCAGCGCCGCCAGCACCTCCGCCTTCGCCGCCGCGATCGCTTCAACCGAGCCGAGCAGCTCGACGTGGACGGGACCGACGTTGGTGATCACGGCGACCTCCGGCTCGGCAATCTGTGCCAGTTCAGCGATCTGCCCGGTGCCGCGCATCGCCATCTCCAGGACCAGGACCTCCGTGTCATTGGGCGCTTCAAGCACCGTCAGGGGCAGGCCGATCTCGGTGTTGAGATTCTCGCGGTTGGCGTGGACACGGCCCGGCAGCAGCGCCCGGGCGATGTCCTTGACCGAGGTCTTGCCGACCGAACCGGTGACACCGACGACGCGAGCGCCGAGTGCTCGCCGCCAGGTGCGGGCGAGACCCTGAAGGGCAGCGAGGGGATCAGGGACGGCGAAAACCCAGACCCCGTCCCCCTCGTGGGCGTATTTCCCGCCGGACAGCGGAAGCGACATCTCGGCGGTGACGACGACGCCCCATGCGCCGGCCTCGATCGCCGCGGCGGCGTATTCCCCGCCGTCAGCACGCTCGCCGCGCAGCCCGAAGAAGAGATCGCCGGGACCGGTCGCGCCGGAGTCGATCGTCGCTCGGCCGGGGGGGCTGACCCCGCCCTCGGCGACGACCTCAGCCCCCATCACCGTGGCCATCTCGGCAGGCGTCAGCTTCACTGCCGGCCGCCCAGCTTGCGCAGCTCTTCGCGAGCGACCCGGCGGTCGTCGAAGGGAACCTTGCGGCCGTTCTCGAACTCCTGGCCCTGCTCGTGGCCCTTGCCGGCGATGACGACCGTGTCGCCGGGCTTGGCGCGTCCGAGCGCCAGGGCAATCGCGGCGCGCCGCTCCGGCTCGACCTCATAGGCCGAGCCGTTCTCAATCCCGGCGACAACTTCGGCAACGATCGCGTCGGGGTCTTCGGAGCGCGGGTTGTCGGAGGTGACGATCGCCAGGTCGGAGAGGCCGGCTCCGGCCCGGCCCATCTTCGGCCGCTTGTCGCGGTCGCGGTCCCCGCCGGCACCAAAAACGGTGATCAGGCGCCCCTCGGTGAGCCGCCGCGCCGCCCGCAGCACGTTCTCCAGCGAGTCTGGGGTGTGTGCGTAATCGACCAGCACCGCAAAGGCCTGCCCCTCCTCAACCGGCTCGAAGCGCCCAGGCACCCGCTCCGCTCGTCCCAGACCCTCCGTCGCGACCTCGGGCGAAACCCCGAGCGCGGCCGAGGCGGCGAACGCCCCCAGCGCATTAGCCACATTGAAGTGCCCAGGCAACCCCGTCCGCACCGCGACTTCCCCGCCGACGGTGAAGCTGGCGCCTGAGGTGTCGAAGGAGACGTTTTGGGCGGTGAAGTCGGCATTGACGCCCTCCGTGGAGAACGTGGTGCACTCGAATTCCTCAGCGAGGCGACGGCCGTAGGAATCGTCGACATTGACGATCGAGGCCTTCGGCCCCATCTCGAAGAGCAGCCGCTTGGCCTGGAAGTAATCCTCCATACCAGCGTGAAAGTCGAGGTGGTCCTGGGTCAGGTTCGTGAACAACGCCACCTCGAAGTGAATCGCGTCGGCCCGGTGCAGCGCCAGCGCGTGCGAGGAGACCTCCATCACGCAGGCCCTGTCCCCCGCCTCCAGCATGCGCCGGAAAGTCGCCTGCAGGTCGATCGCCTCAGGCGTGGTCCGCTCGACCTCTTCCTCGACCCCACCAACAACCTGCCGCACGGTCCCCAGCAAACCGCACTGGATCCCCGCCGTCTCGAGCACCTCCCGGATCAGGAAAGCAGTCGTCGTCTTCCCATTGGTCCCGGTGACTCCAACGACCCGCAGCTCGCCTGTCGGATCCCCCCAAAACCGAGCCGCAAAGGGCGCCATGGCGGCCCGAGCATCATCGACCACAACCTGGGCCACCGGCAAATCCAGCTCCCGCTCAACCACAAGCGCCACAGCCCCCGCCTCAACGGCAGCGGGCCCAAACTCATGCCCATCCATCTTCTCCCCCGGCACACAGAAGAACAGCGTCCCAGCCCCAACCTTCCGGCTGTCATAAGCAAGAGACCCAACCTCAACGGCGGGGTCCCCAGTGACTCGGGCTCCCGAAATCTCCGCGGCAAGCGCTGCCAATCTCACGTCGCAGAGTCTAGGAAGGGTGTCGGGTGCCCCTCCTCAAAACACTCAAGAGCAGCCTCCCGGCTGCTCGTTTTGGGGAGGGGCACCCGACACCTCCCACCCCTATTCCGCCGGCACACCGAGATAAGGCAACGCAAACGCCGCGATCTTGCCGAACGCCGGAGCCGCCACAGACCCGCCGTAGATATCCCCCTGCGGCTGGTCAACAATCACCGAAACAAGCAACTGCGGATCCTGGGCCGGCGCAAAGCCAATGAACGAGGCCACGTACTTGGTCTCGGAGTAGGTCCCGTTTTCAGCCACCTGCGCAGTTCCGGTCTTGCCGGCAAGCGTGTAGCCGGGCACGCTGACCTCTGAGGCTGTACCGCCGGCGGCCAGCACGCCCTCGAGCATTTCGCGTACCTGCGCCGCCACCCTCGCGTCGATCACCCGGTGCCCCTTCGGCTCCTGAACCTCTTCATCGCCGACTTTCTCGATCAGCTGCGGGGGCCGCAGGATGCCGCCGTTGGCGATCGCCTGATAGCCAGCCATCATCTGCATCGGGGTCACCGCGAGGCCCTGGCCGATCGGCAGGTTGCCCATCGTTGAGCCGGAGTATTGGTCAAGCTTCGGCACGATCCCCTGCTCCTCGGCCGGGAACTGGACCCCGGTCGGCCGGCCGAAGCCGAAGCGGTTGATCCAGCGACTGAAGCGCTCGCTGCCCAGCTTCAAGCCAATCGTGGCGGCACCGACGTTCGAGGACTCGGCGAGGATCTGGGCGACAGTGAGCGTCACCGGCGGCCGCGCCTCGGCGTCTTCGATGATGCGGTCGGCGACGTGGAGCTGGGAGGGCAGGTAGAAAGACGTTTCCGGCGTCACTTCTTTTTCCTCCAGCGCGGCCGAGATCGTGAACGCCTTGAAGGTCGAGCCCGGCTCGTAGGTGAAGCCGGTGGCCCGGTTGATCAGGTCTTCGGAGCTGGCGCTTGAGAGATCGCTCGGATCGACCGGCGGCCAGTTGGCCATCGCCAGGATCTGCGAGCTGCGCGGGTCCATGACGATCGCCGTCGCTCCCTTTGGCGCGTAGGTTTCGCCGACTTCGGCCAGCACTTCCTCCGCTTTGCCCTCGATCGCCGGGTCGAGCGTCAGCTGGATGTCTTCGCCGTTTTCGGCTTCCTGCGCGGTTTCCAGCCGGATCGCTTCGCCCTTGGCGTCGGTGACGATGCGCCGTTCGCCGTCGGTTCCGGCCAGCGCCGATTCCTCGCCGGCCTCGAGCCCGGTCAGACCCTCGTTTTCAGCGCCGACCGAGCCAAGCACCTGCCCGGCCATGTCGCCCTGCGGGTAAGTCCGGCGGCTGTCAGGGTCCTGGCCGATCCCGGCCAAGTCGAGCCGTTCGATCCGCTTCGCGGTCGGCAGATCGACTTTTTTCGCCAGCACCGAGTAGGTCGATTCCGCCGTCACCTCACTCAACACCTTGCTCGGCTCCAGCTTCAGGATCGTCGCCAGCTTTTCCGCCGCCACCGCCGGCTTCTTCACTTCCGGGGGAACGGCAAAGATCGTCGCCGCGTCTTCGGAGGCGACCAGCGCGTTGCCGTGGCGGTCGAGCAGGCTGCCGCGCAAGCTTGGCAGCGGAATCGACTGAGTCTGCTGGCTGATCGCCTCGGAGGCGAGCTGGGCGCCCTGCACTCCCTGCAGCCAGAAGGCCCGGCAGGCGATGACGAGGAAGCAGACGAGAAAGCCGGCGAAGAGGAGGCCGATCCGTCGCTCGATGATCTTCATCGAAGCTGGCCTCTAGTAGCCCGTGCCCGCGGCGGCGAGGCGCTGGGCGGCAACGGCGACGTCGTGAGGGCCTGCCTGCACGGCCTGGATCTGGTCGGTGGAGGCGGCGGTGAGGCCGAGCGCGGCCGCTTCGGAGCGCACCCGGGCCGCCCCATCACGCTGTGCCATCCGGCTACTCAGCAACGGGTTCTCCTCTTCGAGCGCGGTGATGTTCTGGTCGATGTGGCCGGCGGCGGCGGAGAAGCTGAGCGTGAGCACGTTGACGGCGACGATCCCGGCCAGGAGCACGCCGAGCACGGCGATCCAGGCGCGACCGCGGGTCATCCGCACCATCAGGCTGGAATCGGGTAGGTGGCGGGCCGCGGTGGCGGCACCGACCGCGATCGGGATCAGCTGGCCGCCGGGACGGCGAGACGGGGCGCTGCGCCTTGCTGGCGCTTTCCGGCGCGCCGGCGCCGGCGCGAGCTGGACCTTGACCGGTTTTTTGCGGGCCGGAGCTTTGCGGCTCGGCGCCTTTGCCGGAGCGGCAGCGCGGCGTGCGGTCGCGGCGGCGGCCATCAGCTCTCCACCGCGATGCTCTCGGTGATCTTCACCGCAGCACGCAAATGAGCGGAGCGCGAGCGCGGGTTGGTCGCGACCTCCTCGGGGCCGGGAGCAACGGCGCGGCGGGTCAGCAGCTCGGCTTCCGGCTCGCGGCCGCAGACACAGACCGGCAGCTCCGGCGGGCAAACGCAACCGCGAGCGCGCTCGGCGAGGAAGCGCTTGGCGCGGCGGTCCTCGAGCGAGTGGAAAGCGATCGTGGCGAGGCGGCCGCCGAGCGGCAGCATCGCCCAGGCGCTCGGCAGCGCGTCGTCGAGCGAGTCGAGCTCACCGTTGACGGCGATCCGGATAGCCTGGAAGCTGCGCTTGGCCGGGTGGCCGCCGCCGAAGCGGGCCGAGGCCGGCATCCCGGCTTTGATCGCGTCGACCAGCTCAGAAGTCGTGGAAAGCGGGCGGCGACGAGCGATCTCGCGGGCGATTCCACCGGCGTAGCGCTCCTCACCGAAGCGGCGCAGCACCTGCGCCAGGCGCGACTCAGGCCACTCGTTGACGACGTCGGCGGCGCTCAACTGCTGGCGGGTGTCCATGCGCATGTCGAGGGGGGCGTCGTATGAATAAGAGAAGCCCCGCTCCCAGGCATCAACCTGCATCGAGGACATTCCGAGGTCCATGTAGACCATCTCTGGGCGAATTCCTTCGCCGCGCAGGGTGCGAAGCCCTGCCGCGAAGTCGGTGGCGAGGAAGCGGGTCGCGCAGGACGCCTCGACGGCAACCGCCTCGTAGCGCGCTTCGGCGGCGGGGTCGCGGTCGATGCAGATCAGCGTCCCGCCGGGGCCGAGCTCGGCGGCGATACGGCGCGCGTGGCCGCCGCCGCCGAAGGTGCAGTCGACCGCGGTCTGCCCCGGCTCGGGGGCAAGCAGCTCGCTCAGCTCGGTGGCGAGGACGGGTTGGTGCTCGCTGGTCATAAAGAAGAGGTTTGCGCGATTCTCCGGCGGGCGGTCGAAATCAACGGCTCTCTGCGCTCGGGCCACCATCTCACTCAGGCGCTCCACTCGCGGCCAATCCCTCGGCTATCTCCGGTGCCGAGGCATCGAGCTCGGCCTCCTGCTTGGCCCAGGCCTCGGCGTTCCAGATCTCCAGGTACTCGCCGGTGCCGACGACGACGCAGGGGCCGGCGAGGCCGGCGTGCTCGATCAGCGGCTTGGGCACGCGGATGCGGCCGGCGGAATCGAGCTTCTCGTCGAAGGAGCCACCGTGGAAGCGGCGACGCAGCTGGCGCGCGTCGCGGCCGAAGGGGCTGTGCGGTGAGAGGAAACGGTCGGAGAGCTGCTCGAACTCCTCGGTCGTGTGCACCCAAACGCAGGGGTCGAAGCCCTTGGACAGAACAACGCCATCGGAGAGCGCGGCCCGGAACCTGGAGGGAACGGTGAGGCGATCCTTGGAATCGAGACTGTGCTCGTAGAGGCCCCGAAATGCCACCGGTTCGGTTCCTTTCAGTGCGGGCGACCTGGGAAAGAGTTAGGACCGGAGTGATGAGGTGGGAGGAACCTCACCACCCCGGTCCTGGGCTTCAACTCGCGGCCACAGTACCCCACTTCCTCCCACTTTGCAACACGACCCCACTCTGCAAGCCCATTTGCAACCCCCGACGAGCGAACTGCATCAACTTCTAAGCCTGCTGGGCCTAGAAGTTGATGCAGTTCGAGTGGTTGCGTTCTTGCGTTAGGTTGCGCCTGTGAGCAGCGAGCAAGCGACCGCACCGCCGACCTCGCCTGTCGAGGCGACGCCAGACGACGCCAACGATCTGCGCGGCTTCCACTTTCGGCGGCTGATCGGCAAGCCGCTGACCTGGATCGTGATCGCGATCTTCGTTTTGGTGGCGGGGGTCGCGGCCGCGATCTACCTGGGCGCGGCGATCGGCGCCGGGGCCGCCGTCGCCATGCTGCTCGTCTCCCTGCTGCTCGTCTTCGCGATCGCCGACTCGAAAGCCGAGGACGCCTTTTTCGAAACCTACGCCGCCCAGCGTGGCCTGGCCCTGTCCGGCAAGAGCCCGCTGCCAGCGGCGACGCCGCTGCTGCGCAAGGGCGATGCCCGCTACGCCGAGCGCCTGATGGCTGGGGCGCTCGCCGACGGAACCGGCGGCGTCCTCGCCCTCTACACCTACGAGGACGAGACCACCGACAGCGAGGGCAACCGCGAGACCAACTACTACCGCTACACGCTCGGCCTGATCGAGGTGCCCGAGAGCATCGCCCACCTGCCGGAGCTCTTCTGCCAGCGCAAGTCGGGGCTGCGATCGCTGGAGAAGCTGGAGGACGCCTTCCGCCGCTCCAAGCAGCGGGTCAAGCTGGAGAGCGAGGCGCTCGAGGAGCGCTACGAGATCTTCTCCAGCCCTGAGCAGGATCAGGTCTGGCTACGCCGCTTCTTCTCCCCCACCTTCATCGTCTGGCTCGGCGAGGAAGCGCCGAAGAAGTTCGCCTTCGAGCTGGTCGGCGGCACGCTCTGCTGCTACGTCAGCGGCCACAAGAAGAGCGCCGCCGAGCTCGACACGATCCGCGACGCCACGGTCGCGGTGGCCCGCCGCCTGCGCGAAGAGGCTGAGCAGAGCAGCTAGAGACCCTTGACGAGGGCACCAACGTTGCGGCTGGAGAAATATGGTCCGAAGGTGTGGGTGAAGTTTTTGATGTGGCCGTAGGTGGTGATGCCGCCGACCTCGGTGCCACCGTTGATCAGCCAGGGACCACCGCTGGCGCCCTCGCCCATGTAGCACCCGACCCCGAGTGACGGTGGCCCTCCGAGCGGGTAGGTGAGCCGGTCGTCGCCGGAGAAGCGGGCGTCGCACTCCTGCATCCGCTTGCGATTGGCGCCCGGATAGCCCAGCACCTGGTATTCCTGATCGCGGGCCCGGTCGACGGCGATCGGGATCCCTCCGCCAACCGCGTCGGCGACGTTCACCCCGCTGGCGTTGGGCTGGGTCAGCACCGCCGCCATGTCGAAGTTCTCATTGATAGTGCGCAGCCAGGGCCGCGGCAGAAATGCCTTGCGACCGATGAACTCGCCAAACGGGGCCTGGCTGATCGAGTAGTTCGGGACAAAGTCGAAATAGCGCGCAAAGGACGGGATCCGGTGGCCGGGAAGGAAGCTGTAGAGGCAGTGCCCGGCGGTGAGCACGAGTTGGCGGCTGGCGCTGTTGATCGCCGTGCCCGAGCAAAAGCCGGCGAAGTTGCCGACCTTGAGGAAAACCCGGCCGACCGCCGTGAAGGGCGGCAGAGTGGTGTCGGGGACGGCGGCGAAGCTGGCGCTGGCCAGCTCATTTCCCCCCGAGGCCGGGTCGGAAGACGGGTTAAGGATCTGGTCCAGCGGCCTGGCGCTGCGCATCCGTGCCGGAGTCCAGTAGCGGGCAACGGCCGCTGCCTCACTGGCCGAGGCACTGGCGGCGGCGCTCGCCGGCGCGATATCGAAACTTGCGCGCCCCGCCGCCCCGGCTTGAGCCGGGAGGCTGAGGAGTAGGGGCAGGAGCGCCAGGCTCGAGAGCCGGCACAGCCTGCGCAGCATCGAACTCGACGGATCAAGGCAGCGCATTGGTCAATTGAGGGTAAACCAAGGCGCCGCGACCGCTCTAGAAACCACTGAGCAGGACGTCGGCGTTGGCGATCAGAGCCGCCGTGATCATCAGCAGGACCGAGGGGACGAGGACGAGGGCGACGACGAGCTGGATCTTCGGCGCCGCGCGAGCGGCGCGCTCCTCGACCGCGCGGCGCTGGTCGCGGCGCAGGGCGCTGGACTGGCGCTGGAGTTGGCCAGCGAGGGGCGAACCGTGGCGGCGTGAGCGCTCAATCGCGGCGCAGAGGCCGGCGATCTCGGCGCCGGGAACGCGGGCGCGGAGCGACCGCAGCGCCTCGGAGAGTGGCCGGCCACAGGAGAGCTCGGCGGCGGTCATCCGCAGCTCCTCCGCCAGCGGACCCTCGGCCCGCGCCAGTTCGACGAAGCCGGCCGCTGGACCGCGGCCCGAAGCGGCGCCGACCGCCAGCAGGTCGAAGGCATCGGGAAGCGCGCCGAGCAGGCGGCGGCCGCGCAGGCGCGCCCGCCGCTCCAGCAGCGCATCGGGGACGAAGAATCCGGCCGCCGGCATTCCGACGGCGACGAGCAGAGCGAAACGCCCGGGCGCCGCGGGGACCACGGCGAGCGCGGTAAGGCCACCGAGCGCCGAGAAAGCCAGTTTTGCCAGCAGGGCCACGGCGAGCGGTAGGCGCGACTCGAGCCCGGCGCGGGCGATGCGCTCGGGAAGGCCGAGGCGCAGCGCTGCCCTCGCCGCGCGGCCTCCCTCGCCGCGGCCGAGGTGCAGGCGCTCACCCTGCGGTCGGCGGGCGACGAGGAGCTCGTGGCCGCCAGCGCAGGCGGCGAGGACAGCAACTGCCGCGAGGGCGCCGGCCAGGCTCAAGCGGCCACCTGCGAGAGGCGGCGGATCGCGAAGAAGCCGACGAGCTGGAGCGCTGCCGCGAGCACAAGCAGGGCCGCCGACGCCGGTCCGCCCAGCACCTTGGCGAGGAACCCGGGCTGCAGCAGCTCGGCGAAGAGGGCACCGCCGCTCGGCATCGCGACGACGAGCAGGCCGGTGAAGCGCGCCTGCGATGTCGCCGCCCTGGCGTCCTCGGCGACCCGATCACGCTCCGCCGCTCCCTCGGCAAAGCGCCGCAACAGGCCGGCCAGATCGCCGCCAGCGAGGCGCTGACTGAGCAGGGCGGCGGCGAAGGCATCGACTCGCGGCGAGCGCATGCGATGGCGCCAGGCCGCGACCGCGTCGCCCGTCGCGGCACCGAGGTCGAGCTCGGCGCCGAGGCGGGCGAGCTCGACCGCGGGCGGACCCTCGAGCGATGCCGCCGCGGCGGGAAGCGAAGCGCGCAGCGAGCGCCCGGCGCTGAGCGAGTCAGCAACCGCCACGGCAACATCCGGCAGCGCTCGCTCGACCGCACGGCGGTAGCGTCCGCGCCTTGCCTTGATCGCCCAGGCAGCGAGCGCGGGGCCGGCGACGGCAAGGGGAAGTGCCAGCGCTGCCCCGGCGACGAACCAGCCGCTGATGATCGCGGCGCCGGCGCCGAGGACGGCAAGCCGGCGGCGCTCTCGAACCGAGGGCAGGTAGCCCTCGCGGCCGGCCCGGTTGAGCGGCTCCAGCGCCACCCTGACCCAGCCGGCGATGGCGGGACTCGCCAGCACCGCCTCGCGCGCGCCGACCGCGGCGAGGCCGCCCGCCGCGGCGCCGGCCAGAGTGAGCAGTGGCCCAGGCCCTGGGATCATCGCACCGGCGGGCAGTCGAGGGCCCGAACTGCCGTCGCCCCCGCCGCCCGCACCACCTCGGCGATCTCGACCACGCGGCGGGCACCGTCGCGGCCTCGCTCGAGCTGGACGACGAGGTCGATCCCGCGCTGCACCTGCTCGGTGATCGCCTCGTGCGGCAGCCCCACACCGGCCATCAGCGCCAGCGTCTCGAGCCGGCCGAGTGCGTCGACCGGTGAGTTGGCGTGGACGGTGGAGAGGGCGCCGTCGTGGCCGGTGTTGAGCGCGGTCAGCAGGTCCAGCGCCTCGGGCCCACGCACCTCACCGATCACGATCCGGTCCGGCCGCATCCGCAACGCATTGCGCAGGAGGTCGCGCACGCTCACCTCGCCCCTGCCCTCGATGCTGGCCGGCCGGCTCTCGAGCCGGACCACATGTGGCTGCTGCAGGCGCAGCTCGGCCGCGTCCTCAATTGTCACCACCCGCTCGGCGCCGCCGATGAAGCCCGACAGGGCGTTGAGCAGCGTCGTCTTGCCCGAGCCGGTGCCGCCGCTAATCAGGACGCTGCTGCGCCCGGTCACCGCCGCTTCCAAAAGCTCACACTGGGCCGCGCTCAGCGTGCCCAGCTCGACCAACCTGTCCGGACCCGGGCGCTCGACCCCAAAACGGCGGATCGAGAGCGCCGGGCCGTCGATCGCCAGTGGCGGGATCACCGCGTTGACGCGGGAACCGTCGGCGAGGCGCGCGTCGACCATCGGGCTTAGCTCATCGATCCGCCGCCCCAGCGGCGCGAGGATGCGCTCGATCGCGTTGCGCAGCTCCTCCTCGTCGCGGAAGCGCACATCGGTGGCTTCGATCTGTCCGGCCCGCTCGACGTAGACGCTCTCGGGTCCGTTGACCATCACCTCCTCGACCAGAGGATCGGCGAGCAGATCCTCAATCGGACCGAGGCCGACCGTGTCGCGGACAATGCGGGTCTCGACCGCGGCGCGGTCCTCGCCGCCCAGCAACGCCGCCTCCTCCGCGACCAGATCGCGAACCTCTTCGGAGAGCTCCGCGACGGGTGACCGGCCAGCCGCGGCCTCGGTGCGCCGCCGCTCGATCAGGCGCGCCCGCAGTGACCCGGCGAGATCCTCAATGTGCCGCTCCCTGGCTCCCACCGCTCAGCCCTCCGGCAGCAGAGTCAGCTTGCGAGCGAAGCTTTCGGCGGCGATCAAGCGAAGTGCCTGGCCCCTGGTCAGGCCCAGGGTCGCAGCCGCCGTGCCTCCCGGCCCTGGGCCGTCGGCTCCGGGACCCAGAGCGAGAAGTGGTACCCCGGTAGCGGCGACGTAGGTCCGACCCGGCCCGGTTCCGGTCGGTTCGGTCGTGACCACCACATCGACCTTCGTACCCCGCGGTGCCGCGCCGGCGGCGAGCAGCGCTTCGGCCCCGGCGACGCCGATCTCGACCGGGTGTCGCTGTGGCCCGAGCGCCGGCTCCACTGAGCGACGATGACCGGGCGGACGCAGCTCGGCGGCGAGCAGGTAAGAGCCGGCGGCGATCGGGGAGACGGGCACCAGGCCGAGCGCGTCCTCGGGCGCTTCGAGGGCGCCCGGGGGCACGAACCTGGCCGGCACCCGCCGCGACTCCAGCCCACCCGACAGCTGCTCGGACAACAGTGGCTTGCCGGGATCGAGGCCACGGGTGGCGACGACGACGGAGCGCAGCGGACCGTAGCTACGGGCGAGGCTCGAGCCGTAGCCGTCGGCAATCGCGGCCGCCAGCGCCGCGGCCAAGAGGGCGAGCAAGAGGAAGGCAAAAGCCCGCGCCCGCCTACTCATGCGACTTGCCCTGCTTCCCCCTCGGCCACCGGCAGCTCAAGCACGGCCAGCGATCCACTTTCCGCGCGGCGCAGGGCAAAGTGGCCGCCGTGGGCGGCGGCGACCCGCCGCACGACCTCGAGGCCGTGGCCGTGACGGTGGCGACCCGACAGCCGCGCGACGACCTCGGCCGGGCTGTTGCGCCGCTCCCTCGGACGGTTGGCGCGGCCGGAATCGACGACCGCGATCCGCAGGCGCTCCTCGCGAAGCCGCGCGGCGACGACGATCGTCGGCCCACCGTGCTCGATCGCGTTGACGATCAGGTTGTCGAGCGCCTGCGCGAGCGCGCAGCGATCGCCGCTGAGCATCGTCCGGCCGGCGTTCCAACGCAGCTCCAGCGATCCCTCGGCGAGCTTCGCCCGCGCCTGCCAGCGCCCGACCGCCGACTGAGCGAGGGAGTAACCCTCGATTGAGCCCCAGGCAGGCGGCAGGGACCCACCGTTGATCTCGCGATCCAGCCGTTCCAGCGCTACCGCCGCCAACTCGATCGGGTCCTCGCCCCCTGACGACGCCGCGAGCCTCGGGCCGGTGGCCAGCGCAACCGCCTGCAGCGGCCGGCGCACCTCGTGCAGGGCTTGGTTGAGAGCGCTGCGCCGCCTGCCGGCGCGCAGGCCCTGGGCGGCGGCGGTCGCCGCCATCGAGAGCACGAGCGGCCAGCCGGCGATGATCTGCCCTGGTTCGATCATCCGTCGATCAGCCTGTAGCCGTAGCCCCAGCAGTTGACGACATAGCGCCCACTCTCGGGATCGAGTTTGCGCCGCAGCCGGCTGGCGTGTGAGTCCAAGGTGCGCGTGCGAGCCGGGCTGCGGTAGCCCCAGACCGCCTCGAGCAGCTCCCGCTTGGTGAAGACGCGCGAGGGATCGCTGATCAGCACCCGCAGCAAGCTGAACTCCTTATTTGAGAGGGCGACCTCTTGCTCGCCGACCCAGACTTTGCGGCGGGCCGGATCGACCACCACCTCGCCGACGCGACAGGGCCCTTCCCGTTCCCCCAAGCCGCGCCGCAGCACCGCTCCGATCCGCGCCCGCAACTCGGGATGAAAGAAGGGCTTGACCAGATAATCGTCAGCCCCGAAGTCGAGACCGCGGACGCGGTCGGCATCGGCGCCGCGACCGGTGAGGACAATCACTGGCAGACCCGGATCAAAACGCGAGGTGACCCCGTCGGCCTCGCGGATCTCGCGCAGCACGTCCAACCCGGACGCATCGGGCAGGGTCAGGTCGAGGAGCAGGAGATCCGGGTGGTTGTAGCGACAGAGCCGCAGCGCGTCGGAAGCGCTCGGCGCCGGCAGCACCCCGAATCCGTCGGCGACAAGGTGATCGCAGAGCAGCTCCAGGGTCGCCGTGTCGTCCTCGCAGACAACCAAGCTCGCAATCTCTCGTCGCTGGGGAAGCATCTGGCCCCTCTAAGGGCGCAGCGGAAAAAATTCTCCCCCCTCTCCCGCAGGAATCTCGAGGACCGCGTTTGCCCGGTGGCACGAAATGACGCGACGTGCGGGGATTTCCCGTCGAACCGCGAGCAGCTCGCCGGCCTCCCCGAGGAAGTAAAGGTCGAGAGCGAAGCGCATGCCGAAGGTATGGACGCTTGAACAGCGCGGGATCAACAGGCCGGGACCAACCTCATCCCGGTCGAGGTGTGCGAGGCCAAGGAACCGGGCGCGCAGGCCGGTAGCAATCGGAACTTCGCGACCCCACACGACCACCCCCGGAAGGCCAAGCAAACGCGGAGCAGCCCTCTTAACCATGCACCCCCAAGGCAGAGCCCGCCCGATTTCTCCCCCCCAACCTTGACTTCGCACTTCGTAGCCCACTAGGACGTATAAGCGCGAGGTCAGCAAATCTGCTTCGGACGGTTAGCCTCTCCGGATGGCTACCAGCCCGAAGGTCACCGTCTTCGGCCCGCACCCGCTGCTGGCGATCACGATCGAGGCGCTGACCAGTGCGGGCGGCGACGACATCCACGCGCACGCCGCCGGGCAGGGGGTTTGGGTCGCGCGGATGGCGTCGGAGCTGGGGGCGAGCCCGATCCTCTGCGGCTTCATCGGCGGCGAGACCGGAGCCGTGCTGCGGCCGCTGCTAGACCAGATGGACGTCGAGATGCGCCTGGTCGAAACCGCCACCGCCAGCGGCAGCTACGTGCACGACCGCCGCAGCGGTGAGCGCGAGCCGGTCGCGCAGAGTGCCTCGATGCCGCCGTCCCGACACGAGATCGACGAGCTCTTCTCCAGCACCGTCGCCGCCGCGCTCGACTCCGGCGTGCTGGCGCTCTGCGGCCCCTACCCCAGCGAGGCACTGCCACTGGAGATCTACGGCAACCTGGTCACCGACGTGAAGGCGAACGGGACGCCGGTCATCGTCGACCTCTCCCCGCCGCGCCTCGACAGCGCCCTGGAGGGTGGGCCCGACCTGGTCAAGATCAACGACTGGGAGTTGGCCAGCTACATCGAGGGGCCGGTCGACAGCGAGGAGCGGATGCGCGCCGCCGCCCAGCGCCTGCTCGAGGCCGGCGCCGGCTCGGTGATCATCACCCGCGCCGAGGAGCCGGCGATGGTCTTGCGCGGCGACGATGCCTGGGAGCTGATCCCGCCTCGCTTCGAGCGCGGCTCACGCGAGGGCTGCGGCGACTCGATGATGGGCGGCCTCGCCGCCTGCATCGCCGCCGGGCTCGAGTGGGAGGAGACACTGCGGATCGGCGCCGCGGCGGGCGCCGCCAACTTCCTCCGCCACGGCCTCGGCAGTGGCTCGCGCGCGGTGATCGAGGACCTGGCGCAGCGAGTCGAGCTGCGCCGACTCTGAGCGTCGATCCCGGTAGGGGTTCCGCTTAACTTTTTCGGTGGAACGGGATCTGCTGACGCCGCAAGGTCGCGCCGAAAAAGTACAAGACGCTCCACCCCTACCGGGATCGACGCTCGAACGGGACCGAGAGCTTTTTACCTTCGACGATTGCCAGTGGGGCCACGTCGCGCATCCATTGCACGTGCGGAGCTACTGACCCGACATCTGCCAGCTGCTCGAATGCCTCGCTCATGTGGACGGGGCGGCCGCCGAGCGAGGAGTGCGCGTCGCTGCTGAGTACGTGGATCAGGCCTGCCTCGGCCAGCGAGCGCATGCCGTTGGCTGTGCGCTCGCGCAGGAAGAAGTCGGCCGTCGCCTGGACCAGCGCCCCGACGGCGATCAGCGCCGCGATCCGCTCGTACATGTCCGCCGAGAGGTGTCGCTCGGGGTGAGCGATCAGCGTACGGTGGCCGCGCTCGGCCAGGTGCTCAACCCGGCGGATCAGGCTGTCGCTGAGCGGACCCGGGGCCGGCTCGAGCAGGATCCATTTGCCGTTGCCGAGCGACACCCGGCCCAGTTCCTCCTCGCTGAGATCCTCGACCGCGGTCTCGGCAACCTCTCCCCCTTGCAGGACCGTCACCGGCACGCCCTCCTCGCGCAGGCCCCGGTTGACCGCGTCGACCCGATCGGCGAGCTGCTCGATGCGGACGTCATGGTCGTGGCGAATGTGCGGCGTCGCGCAGATCGCCTCGATCCCGTCACCCGCCGCCTGGCGAGCCATAGCGAGACTGTCGTGAAGGTCGAGTGCGCCGTCGTCGAGCGCCGGGAGGATGTGGCAGTGCAAGTCGATCACGGGGACATCGAGGAGGGTAACCGGGGTGCCAGCGGCTCAAACAGGTGCAAATGCTCTTTCAGGGCAGGGCGCGCGGGGGCATCGGACTACGATGATCGGCATGATCCGGCACCTGCTCCCGCTGGGCTGGCGAGAGCAGAGCGCTTCAACTCATGGATAAGAAAACGACCCGAAGAGGGAACTACGAGTCTGGCTCCGATTACGTGCTCGAGTACGGCGAGCTTCGCTTCGCCTTCAACGAGCAGGACTTCGGACAACGGGTCGAGCAGGCCGCGGTAAAACTCGGCTTCGTCGATCAGGGCCTCAGCCAGGAGGAGCTCGATGACCTGCTTGACCTCGCCGTCAGCGGCGAGATCGCCGAGCCCAGCTCACGCCTCGGCGAGCACATCAACGAGAACTGGGACGACCTCGTCGGCCCCGCCAACCGCAGCCTCGTCCACTGGCTGCGTCGCCTCGTCTTCCGCGGCGCCTGGCTCGACCAGCGGGTCAAGGAGGGCGAGCTCGACATCGTCTTCGACGAGCGCAACCAGACCTTCGGCTACATCCAGCCGGATCGCAGCGCAGACCTGATCGAGCTCAGCAAAGAGCCGAGCTGGCGCCGCATCGCCTACCGCCGCTAGGCGGGACGCCGCCCGCTACTGCTGCCGCTCGAGCGCCGCGACGACGGTCAGCGAACCGTTGCTTCCGCGGGTGAGGCTGAGGCCTGCGTCGAAGAGCTCTTTGGCTGCGTTGGCGTCGCCGAAGGCCTCCTCTAGGCGGCTCAGGGAATCGACCAGGAGGATCACGTCTTCGCCTCCCTCGGCGCGGCGGGCCGCCTGGGCCTGGGCGTCGCTGGCGTGGCGGGCCTGGCCGGCGGAGACGATCTCGGCCTGGGGCGCCTCGCGCTTCCAGTCGGCCAGCTCCTCGGGACTGGGGTCGATCAGCAGCGCGATCGGGTCGGGACCGTCGGAGGCGCCGGCCAGATCGGCGGCGATCTCGCGCAGCAGCGAGGTGCAAATCGCGCGGCTCTCGCCGTAGACGAGCGCCTGGCGCCCCGGCGGCGGCGTCAACAGGTCTTGGACGTGCAGGCCCTTGTCTTTGCGGCCGAAGCGCCGGCGGCGTCGGCGACGCGGGCGCGCGGGCTTGGACTCGGCCGGAGCAGCCGCGGCGGGCGCAGGGGCCGGCGCGGGTGCGGGTGTGGCGGACTCCGGCGCGGACGCGGCGCGCTCGGCTGCCGCCTCCTCGGCGGGGCGCTCCCGCGAGGCCCGATCCGCGGCCGGGCGCTCGCGACGCCGGCGGGGCGGGCGATCCCGTTTCGGCCGCTCGCCATTCGACGGCTTCTCGCCCTTGTCGGGCGCGCCGCCCGACAGCTTCTCGATCAGCTCCTCACGGCGCAGCATTCGGTAACGCGGCACGTCCGCCTTAGCGGCAAGCGCGTGCAGGTCTGCGAGGTGCTTGGACTCCAGCTCAGCCTTGGTCATGAGGCGGCAGGTTATTGCAGCGGCTAGATGGGTGAGCGGGCGGGGTCGATCCCGGCCGCCGCCGCCGCCGCGGGCCAGGCCTCGGCCTCGCGCTTAACCTGACGGCGGTTCCAGCCCAGCTCGGCTCCCATCACCGCCGCCACCACCCGCACCGAGTCGGCGTCGCGCAGCTGCGGCGCGGCGAGCAGGCCGAGGCGGGTGCGGCGCAGGATCACGTCAGCGACCGTGCGCGCCTGCTCGTGGCGGGCGGCGACCACGGCCTCGGCAAGCAGGTCGGGATGGCCGGGTACGATCGGCGCCGCCAGCTTCGGGTCTTCGCGGGCGAGGGCGAGCACGTTGCGCGCCGCGTGCCCGTAGCGGAAGGCGAGCTGGGCGAGCGACTCCTCCTCCACGCCCTCGGGCGCCTCGAGGTCCTCGGGCCGCGCCTGCATCCCCAACGGAATCTCGGCGGTGTGGCAGGCCGCCTCCCGACCCTCGCGCTCGACCAGCCGGTCGACGGTCTGCTTCGCCATCCGCCGCCAGGTGGTCAGCTTGCCGCCGGTGATCGTCAGCATTCCCGAGGAGGTCTCGTAGAGCTCCGCCTTGCGCGAGATATCGACCGACTTCTTCGGATCGCCGGTGGCGATCAGCGGCCGCACGCCTGCGTAGGCGCCGACCAGATCGGCCTCGCCGAGCGAGACGCCGAAGAACTCGTTGACCGCCTCGAGCAGGTAGGCGATGTCGTCCTCGGCCGGTCGCGGGTGGTCTATATCCCCCTCGAAATCGTTGTCGGTGGTGCCGATCAGGGTGCGGCCGTACCAGGGCAGGGCGAAGATCTGGCGTCCCGCGCCGGCCGGGACGATGCAGGCGGCGGAGCCGGTCGAGAGCGCCTCGCGATCGATCAGCACGTGGGTGCCGCGACTGGGCGATATCCGCGGCACGTCCTCCTCCTCGATTGTCTCCTCAGGCCGGATCCGGTCGGCGAAGACCCCGGTCGCGTTAATCACGCTGCCGGCCTTGACCTCGATCCGCTCGCCCGACTCGGCCTCGACGAAGGCGACGCCTCCGGCGCTTCCGTTTCGCTCGAGCACCTCGGTCACCTCTGCCCCGTTCAGCATCACCGCGCCGAAACGCTCGGCCTCGCCGAGGATCGTCAGGGTGAGGCGGACGTCGTCGGTCTGGCAGTCGTAGAAGAGATAGGCGTTCTTCGGGTCGCGCGGCTCCAGCGCGGGAGTTAGCTCGAGCAGCTCATCGCGGTCGATCGTGCGATGACGGTCGGGCGACCAGTAGAAGTCCTCGTCGACTTCCTTCGAGGAGCGCATCTCGCGGCGGCTGCGACCGACCCGGGTCGTCGCCATCACGTCGTACATGTTGAGCCCGATCCCGAGCCGGCGATCACGGCGCTCATCGCCCAGGGCCGGGACGAGGAAGGGCGTCGGGTAGACCAGGTGCGGGGCGAGCTGGACCATCAGCTGACGCTCAAGCAGCGCCTCGCGGACCAGGCCGAGGTCGAGGTTCTGCAGGTAGCGCAGGCCGCCGTGGACCATCTTCGAGGAGCGGCTGGAGGTGCCGATCGCGTAGTCGCCGCGCTCCAGCAGCGCCACCGAGTAGCCGCGCGAGGCGGCATCGAGGGCGACCCCGGCCCCGGTGATGCCGCCGCCGATCACGACGACCTCGAAGCTCTGGCCGGCGATTGCCTCGATCGCTGCAGCGCGGGAGAGCATCAGTCGAGGAAGTCCGTGACCTGCTCGACGGGGGGCCGTTCGGGGGGCTCCTTCATCTGACGCGGGCGCCCCAGGTGCAGAAGGCCGACGAAGCGCTCGTCGTCCGGCAGACCCACGGCGGCACGGCCCTTGGCCGAGCGCAGCAGGCCGGGGGTGCGCCAGTAGCCGGCGAGCCCGCGGGCGTGGGCGCTGAGCAGGACGATGTAGGAGGCGACCGCGGTGGCGTGCAGGTCCTCTTCGTTTTGGACCGGGTCACCGCCGAGCACGCAGGAGGTAAGAACGAGTGTGGGCGCGCGGTCGAGCTTCGCCGCTCCCTCGGGTCCGGCGACCTGCTTCAGCCGCGCCAACGCTTGCGGACCGACGACGCGGAAGCGCCAGGGCGCGGTCAGATGATGGTTCGGTGCCCAGCGCGCCAGCTCGAGCAGTTCGAGCAGCTCGGCGCGTGCCAGCGGCTCAGAGCCGAAGGCCTTGTGCGTGCGGCGAGTGCGAATCGCGGTCTCAACGTCCACCGCTGGAACATAGCCACCCAAGGCGGCGAGACGTGCATTTACCACGGTATAGGTGTCAAATGCACGTCGCGTCCACTACCAGGCATAGCGACGACCGAGTAGCCAGGGGACGCCGATCGCCAGCGCGGTCGCGAGTAGGCCGACTGCGATCGGGATCCCAGGCAAAGGGGCGCTGCCGCTAGCGGTGATCGGCTCGGGCGGAGGCGCGGTCGATTCCAATGGGACGGCTTCGGTTTCCGGCGCAAGGGCGCCACCGGTTTCACCCGGCACCGGGGTCGCTCCCGACGTCGCCGGCGGCAGGCCCGGCGTTGCCGCGGGCGGGACGGCCGCGCCGCCTTCTTCAATCCCGCCGTCCTTCGCTTCCGGCAGTGGTTCGGCCGGCGCCGGCGCGCCCGAATCGATGCCCGGTGGCGGCGGCACGGTCTTGGACGGCGCGACGGTCGTGACCTTCTTTTCGCGCGGCGGCGGCGAGATCGGCAGGGCCTCGCCGGCCGTCGCCACCAGCACCTCGCCCGTCACCCAGACCGGGGTCTGGTCGCTGGAGGCCGAGTAGCGATAGTGACCATCGCCGGCCTGCCGCGCCGCGAGGTAGTCGAGGGCGCTGTTGGCGCCGGAGGCGATCTTCGCTGGGTTGGCGCCGACCGCGATCATCCCCTCGACCGCCCAGGCGGTCGATTGCGAGTTGACCCCGCCCGAGCCACCTAGGGCGAAGCCACCGTCGGACCGCTGATGCTTGCGCAGGTAGGTGAGGCCGTTGCCGGCCGCCTTGGTGGCGGGCATTGCCTGCATCGCCGCGGCGGTCACATCGGGGTTACTCGGTAGCCCGGGCTCGTCGCCCCAGCCGCCGTCGTCGTTCTGGACGCCGCCCAACCAGGAAAGCGTCTTGTCGACGCCGGCGCCGGCGGTGCGCAGCGCGATTGCGCTGTAGGAGGTCGTCCCGGGCCAGCCTTCGAAGGAGCCGTTGTCGGCGCGGCGCTGCACCAGTTCGTCGACGAGGTCGTGGCCGGCAAAGGAGCGCGGGTCGACGCCAGCCCCCTCGAGGGCGACGATTGTGCGCGAGAGATCACCGCTGCTGGTGATTTCGCCGATGCTCGAGCGCAGGAAGTCGACCGGGGTCTTGCCGAGGCGGGAGACGTCGAGCGGGTTGCGACCGGCGGCCTCGAGCCCCAGCATCACCCAGCCGGTGATCGCCGCGCCCGATCGGTCGCCGGCGGAGGCGCCGAAACCGCCGTCGGCGTTCTGCGTTGATTCGAGCCAGCTCGCCGCGCGGTCAGGGCTGTCTGCCCTGGCGGGGCTGGGGACGATCGCGGGCACCACCATCAGCGCGACGAGCACGGCAGTCGCCACCGCCGGCGTGCGCCATTCGAAGCGTTGGCGGAAACGGACCAGCATCCGCACCATTGCCGGGCCGGCGATCAGGGCAAAGGCGATGTTGCCAAGCGCATGCGCAATATCGAAGGGGAGCGCGCGGCCCTCCAACACCAGGAAGTGCCTGACCGAGAGATCTCCGCCATAGATAGCCATCAGCGAGAAGTTCAGCAACACACCGTAGGCGATCCCGGCGAAGCCGCAAACCGCGGCGAGGGTGAGTCGGCCGGCGTTACGGGTACCGAGCGCCAGCGCCGCCCCCATCACCCCGCACAGTCCCCAGCCCGCCATCTGCCACGGCGTCCAGGGGCCCTGGCCGAACCAGAAATTGGAAACGAGGCCAGCGAAGGCGCCGACGGCGAAGCCGGGCGCGGGCCCGAGCGCATAGCCGGCGAAGAGGACGATGTCGGTGGTCGGCTTGACGTTGGGGAAGGCGGCGAAGGCGATCCGCCCGGCGATCGCCAGCGCCGCCAACGCCGCGACCAGCGCCACCACCTGCGAGGGCGGCCGCGACCGCTCGTACCAAGCGAAGCCGCCGAGCAGGACGGCGCCGAGGATGAGGAAGGAAGCGAGTTGCCACGACATCAGGCGCCAGCGCCCTTTTGAGGTCGTATTTCTTTCCGCATACCGGAGGGAACTACGACAGCACCGGCGCGATGGAGGGCCTCGGCGCCCTGCTCGGGGGTGACCACTCCTGGCAGGTTGAGGACTCGCGCTACCTCGGTGGCGAAGTACCAGCCGCCGGAGAGGACCTCGGCGGCGGGACCGTCGGCGATCACGACGCCGTCGCCCATCAGGACGACGCGCTCGGCGAAGGCGCCGGCGAACTCGACGTCGTGGGTGGCGACGAGGAGGCCGGCGCCGCGTGTTGCGAGATCGCCAATCAGGTTGACGAGGTCGCCCTTGCGGGCCCGATCCATGCCGCGGGTTGGCTCGTCGAGGGCCACGACTCCTGGAAGCTCGCCCCCCTCCATCCGACCTGCCAGGGCTATCGCAAGCGCCAAGCGCTGGCGCTCGCCGCCGGAGAGGTCACGTGGATCGGCATCCACCGCGTGCTCGAGGCCGACTACCCGGAGCGCCGCGAGCCCGGCATCTCCCGGAAGCTCATCGCCGACCCGCTCGCGGACTAGATAGTCACTTGGGTTCTGGGTCAGCAGCGCTATCCCAGCCGATGCCAACGCCTTGCCTCTCACCAACTCCGTCAGCCCAGCCAAGGTTCGCAGCAGAGTGCTCTTACCGGCGCCGTTGCGACCCATCAGCGCTACTCGCTCTTCCGGCTCGACCCTTAGATCAACGCCACGAAGAACGTCGCGCGTCGAGTCACCGCTGCTCAGCTCTACCCAAAGACTTCGCACATCTACGACCGGGCTTGGAGGGGATTCGGACCCCCTCCGAACGGCTTGTACTTTTTCGGCAATCCATCCACGGCCAGCCGCTTTCTCTCCACCGAAAAAGTTGAGAGAGGAGGGGGTCCGACTCCCCTCACCACCGCGCTCAGGGGTGTGGAGGATTCGGCGCGCATCGCGGACCCCGACCGGGAGAGGCTCGATGCCGCAGAGAGAGAACAACTTGGCGGCGGGCGTCTCCAGAGCTTCGTCGGCTTCCTGCGCCCAGGTTAGGAAGTCGCGGGGATTCCCATCGAAGGAGATCGAGCCCGAGGTCATGGCGATTACTCGGTCGGCGGCGGCTAGACAGCGCTCCAAGCGGTGCTCCGCGAGGAGGATCGTTACTCCCCACTCCTCGTTTAGGCGGCGCAGGAGCCAGATCAGCTCGTCGCCGGCGACGGGGTCCAATTGCGAGGTCGGCTCGTCGAGAAGGACCAGCCGCGGGCGGGTGACCAGGGCTGCCGCGAGAGCGACGCGTTGGAGCTCTCCGCCCGAGAGTGTGTCCACTGCCCGATCAAGCAAGTGCGGGATCGCGAGGGCGAGCGCCACCTCCTCGACTGCGCGGGCGCGAGAGCTTGGTTGGTCGCCGCGCATCTCCAGAGGAAGCTCGATCTCAGCTGCGACCGTGGTCGAGACGACCTGGGTCTCGGGGTCCTGGGCCACGTAGCCGACTGCGGCTGCCAGCTCTCCCGGGCCGTGGGCTATTGCGTCTATTCCTCCTACCTCGATGCGGCCGTCGATCTCACCGCCGTGGAAGTGTGGGATCAGGCCGCACGCGGCTCTCAGCAGGGTCGACTTGCCGCTGGCGGAACGGCCCGCCAGCAGGGCGAACTCTCCCGGGGCCAGGTGCAGAGAGACGTCTTTGAGCGCCGGCTGGGTTGCGTTCGGATAGGCGTAGTTGAGCCGGTCGATCGCGAGGGCCGGGGTGGCTTGGGTCCGGATCGCCAGGTCAGGCATCGCGGGTCTCCGGCGTGTGGGTTGGAGCTGCGTCCCCAAACTGCATCAAATTCCCCTTCCAGCAGGCAGGGAATTTGATGCAGTTTGGGAGTTGATCGGGAGGGAGCCGACAACCCGGCGGGGGCGGCGTCGCCAGGGGGCGAGGCCGCTGAGTACGAGCAGGGCTGAGAGAGCGAGCGTGCCTGGACTGAGTCCGACCTCGATCGAGGGGTATTCGCTGAAGGCGTCGGCGCCGAGCGCCTTGGCGCTGATCGCGACGATGAGAACCAGAGCGCCCGTTGCGTAAAAGCGGCGGTCGTAGCGCGTGCGGCGGCCGCTGCGGTTCTTGGCGCGCGGGGCGTCCAGGGAGTAGCCGCGCAGCTCGAGCGTCGCCGCTACGTCGACGGCGCGGTCGAGCGATCCGGCCAGCAGTCTGCGTGCCAGCGACGCCTTGCCGACCGGCGCCGCTCCCGGGCCGCGGAGCTTGGACGCGTCACGGAGGCGGGCCGCGTCGGCCGCCGCTACCGGGACGAGACGCGAGACCAGGGTCGCCGTCAGGGCCGAGCGCCCCGCCAGCGGCCGCAAAGCACGCAGGACGCGGTCGGGATCGACGCAGGCGGAGTAGACAGCGAAGGCGACCATCACGACCGCGGCGCGGAGGCCGAGGATGGCGCCGGCGGCTATCGCCTCGGCGGTGACGTCGACCTGGCCGAAGATCGGCCACTCGCCGAGCCGGGCCAGCACGGTCTCGCCGCGGCTGACGACCAAAGCGTTGACGAAGACGATCAGCAGGGCCAGGGTCAGGCTCATCCAGAGCGCCGCGCGGACCGCCGCGCGGGCGCCGGCGAGGCGTCCGGCCAGGACCAGGCCGGCGCCGGTCGCGGCGAGCACGATCGGGTTCGAGTAAAGGAAGGCAACCGCGATCAGCGAGCCCAGATAGACGACCGCGGCGGCCGGTGACGCAGCCTGCAGCGGCCCCGGCTTCGGCATGTAGGCGAAGGGCGATCTCATCGCAGCGGCAGTGGTGTCTCCTCCCCCCCTTCGACCGCGACCGCGTAGTGGTCGCGCAGGTCGTCGGCGTTGAGCAAGCCCGCGGCGCTCTCGACCCCCGCCGCGCTGGTGCCGCTGATGACCCAGACCGGCGGCGCGTCGTAGCGGCGTGTCGCCGCGACCAGGCCGGCGTTACTGCCGAAGGTCCGTCCCACCTTGCCGTCTTCACCCAACCCCTGCAGCTCGTATTCGTCGCCGCCCTGTTGAAAATCGGCGAAGACGCCGCTGGTCTGCTGCCCCTTCTCGATCTGGGCCACCGCCGGGTCGCTCCGCAGCCGCGCCCATGGCCCAACCAGCACCCGGATCGCACCCTCGGGCGAGCCCTTCGCCAGTGAGGCACCCGCGCCTTCGAGGCTGCCCCGCACCGCATTGCACGCGTCGCCACCGCCCATGCACTCGACCGCGACCGGGTGGCGCTTGCCGTCGTAACCGCCGAGGAAGGGCTGTGGCCAGGAGCCGACCACTGCCGGCACCCGCATCGTCCCGCTCCAGTCGCGGTAGTCCCACCAGACCGACTCTCCGCCGTGCAGCGGGTAGTCGGCCGCGCCTACCGTCGCCTCGACCCCGTCGACGTAGAAGAACCAGTCGAGCGAGTGATCGACGCTCTCCCGCGCTTCCAACCCCTCGATCGACTGCACGAAGCCGCCGCCGTAACGGGTCGAGATATCGGCGCTGCCTTCGAGCGCCCGCATCACCGTGTCGGATTCGTTGACGTCGCCAAGCCGGCGGTGAAGCACCGGCACGGTCCCGTAGTCCCGCGTCACCGTCAGCTCGACGTCGTCCAACCCCTTGCCGGGGCCGAGGCCGCAGCCGGCGGCCGCAAGCGCTGCCAAGAGCAGCAGCGCAATCGCGACCGCCGTGCCGGGCCCCCGCATCGGATCAGCCCCCGCCGCAGGCCCCGCTGACGCAGACCGCGACCTGGTTCGACGGGATGTCCGTGCCGTGGGTTGCGGTCAGTACGGTCGGTGCCGAGAGCGTCACCGTCGCCGTTCCGTCGGCAGCGGTCGGCGCGCTGGCGCCGGTCACGGTGACGCCGGCCGCCGGCGTCTTTTTCCCTTTGTCGTCATAGGAGAAGACGCTGACCGCAAACGGCTTGCCGAGCTCGGCTTCGTGCGGCGCGACCAGCGACAGCTCTTCGGGGTAGGGGTATGGCTCCAGCGCCCAGAGGACTTCGTCGCCCGCGTGCAGCTTGACCAGTTCGCCGCCCTTGTTCGGGTTCTTGTGGTTGACCTTGAGGTACCAGGAGAGCTTCTTGGTCGTCTTCGACTTGCCGATCCCGCACAGCCCGAGGCCGAATTCGGAAAGGAAGTGGTCGGTGAGCAGCAGAGGACGCAACGCCGGCGTCAGCTTCGAGGCCTGGCCCAGCACACCGAGGGCCGTCGCGCCTTTGATCTGCACCGACTTACCGCTGCCGCCGGTCCCGGCGCCGAGGCAGGTCGCCTTGGGGCTGGTCTTGATCGAGGTCGTCTTGGCGCCGATGAACTGTTCACTCAGCGTTTTGCCACCGCTGCCGACCACACGCAGATCGACGCGAGTTCCCTTGGCCCCGGCAAACGCCGCGGTCGAGAGCAACAACAGGAGAGCCAGCGCGCACGCGGCGGCCAGCCGGAATGGAACGAGTCTTGGCATTTAAGCCACCCTTTCCTCGAGGGTTGTCATGGCTGGCCGGGGACAGGTCTCCTGGCTCCCGGGGTGAGTCGGCCGCACCTTCCCGGGGAATCTGTGTCCTCCCCAGTGGCTGGCGCAAAAGCGCCCGCGACGTCCTTGACCCGGTCACAGTGGCGGGACCGCGCCGGCTTTTCACCGGACTTCCCTTGACCACCGACCGATTACGCCGGCGAGTCTATCCGCTGGGGCGGGACGCGAGGCGACCGAGGCTCCGGAGGTCAAGTCCCCGAGTGCTGAATTTTCGTCCAGCGGTCTTTTCTCTTCCAGTAGTCGTGGCTAGGCTCGCCGCCGCAAGCGTTCTGACCAAAGGGGGAAAGATGAGAGAGGGAATACGCCTACCTTCGCCGGCTCTGGCGGTTTCGGTTTTAGCGCTGTTCATCGCCCTCGGTGGCACGGTCTACGCAGCGAAGAAGGCGAGGATCGACGGCAAGACGGTGAAAGTGAAGTCCCTCCCCGGCAACCGCCTGAAGCTGCGCTCGATCCCGGCCAACCGGCTCAAGCCGGGGATTCTCGAAACCGCCGGTTCGAACCAGAAGGCGCTGATCACCGGCGCCGAAATCGACGAGCTGAGCCTCGGCCAGGTGCCCAACGCGGCGCACGCCGAAACCGCGGATTTGGCCAAAAGCGCGACCGACGCCCAGACCGCACTCAACGCGGTCAACGCGATCACGGCTCAATCCGTCAACGGCCACGAAGCCGGCTGCCTGCCCGGCACCCAGGCCTTCGCCGGCGCCTGCTGGCAGAGCTCCTCGAGCGAAACGGCGGTGAGCGCACCGGCCGCGGCCAACTCCTGCGCGGTGCAGGGCGGTGAACTACCCGAGGCGCTCGAGCTTGCGGCCTTCTCTCAACAGCCGGGCGTGGTGTTGGATAACGGAACAGAGTGGACGAGTGATATTCCAGTCTTCACTGACGAAAATATCTTCGCCGTCGTAACGGTTTCCGCAGGCGGGGACTTCGATTTCGCATCGTTCTCAAACTCTCACAAATTCCGCTGCGTGATCCCACTACTCAGGTAAGCGGGGGCACGCTCGTTCAGGTTTCGACCAGGCCGCGCTCGAGCGCGTAGCGGACCAGCTCGGCGCGGCTCGAGAGGCGCAGCTTCTGCTGGATGTGGGCGCGGTGGCTCTCCACCGTGCGGATGCTGATGAAGAGCTGCTCGGCGACCTCGGCGTTGGTGTGGCCGAGGGCGATCAGGCGCAGGACGTCGCGCTCGCGCTCGCTCAGCTCGTCGGCCTGGCGGGCTTCCGCCCCGGCCGCGAGCCGGGCGCCCAGCGCCGGCTGCAGGTAGGTGTCGCCGGCGGCGGCGCTGCGCACCGCCTGCACCAGCTCGGCGTCGGCAGCCTCCTTCAGCACGTAGCCGCGCACCCCCGCCTGCAGCGCCCGGCGGGCGAAGGCGGGCTCGTTCTGCATCGTCAGCACAACGATCTCGGTGCCGGGCGAAGCCGCGAGGATGTCGGGCACCGCCTCAAGGCTTGAGCGACCCGGCATGTTGAGGTCGAGCAGGAGCACGGTTGGTTTGTGACCGCGGACGTAGCGCAGCGCCGTATCCGCGTCGCCGGCCTCGGCCACCACCTCGAAACCGGGCTCGGCGTCGAGCAGCATCCGCAGCGCGTTGCGGATCACGGTGTGGTCGTCGGCGAGGACGATCGACGTCGTCGCTGACTCCGGCGAGTGGCGCGGTGCCGCTTCGGCGCTCACCCCAGCGAGGTTAGCGGCACTGGCAGTCCCGTAAACGGATGTCACCGTTTCATCTAAGCGCTCACAGGCCATCTCGCCATCGGTGTTTTCCCGCGAACCCTGCTCAGTCAGGATGAATTGAGCAAAACGGCGTAGAGCGGTAGCATGGGAGTGCCAAAAAGCTCGGAGGTGGGCTCGGTAAATGGCACAGGGAAATGAGTAGCGGGGCCCTTGATGAGCCGCGCCTGAGGGAGCTGATCGACGTCGGGCGCAGCCTCATGGCCGAGCTTGATCCCGAGGTCATCTTCCGCCGCGTGCTCGAGGTGGCCTGCGAGCTGACCGGGGCGCGCTACGCCGCGCTCGGCGCGCTCGACGAGGACCGCCACGAGCTGGAGCGCTTCATCACCCACGGCATCGACGAGGCGGGGCACCGCGCGATTGGCAACCTGCCGCGCGGCCGCGGCATCCTCGGCCTGCTGATCGAGCAGCCGCGGCCACTGCGGCTCAGCGACGTCGGCGCCCACCCTCGCTCTTACGGCTTCCCCCCGGCCCACCCACCGATGTCGACCTTCCTCGGCGTCCCGGTGTTGATCCGCGGCCACGCCTGGGGAAACCTCTACCTGACCGAGAAGGAGGACGGGGAGTTCGACGATGCCGACGAGCAGTCGGCGGTGATCCTCGCTGAGTGGACCGCGATCGCGGTGGACAACGCGCGCCTCTACCGCAGCGTCCAGCGGCGCAGCGATGAGATGGAGCGGGCCGTGCATAAACTCGAAGCAACGACCGAGATCGCCCGCGCCGTCGGCGGTGAGACCGACCTCGGCCGGATCCTCGAGATCGTCGTCAAGCGCGGCCGGGCGCTGGTCGAAGCCCGTTCACTGCTGATCCTGCTGCGTGACGGCGACGAGCTAGCCCCCGCCTCGATCGCCGGCGATCGCGAAGGACCGGTGGTCGAGGGACGAATCCCGATAGCCGGCTCGATCCCCGGCCAGGTCTTCGAAGCCCGGGAGCCGCGTCGGGTGATCGACCTCGACCCGAGCCTGATGGCGCGCCCCGGCCGACCCGAGGCCGGCGTCACCGCGATGCTCGTCCCGCTCGTCTTCCGCGGCCAGGCGCTCGGCGTCCTCGTCGCCCTCGACCCACTTGGCCGGGACTCGGGCTTCAGCGATGAGGACGAGCAGGACCTCGTCTCCTTTGCCGCCAGCGCCGCGATCGCCGTCGCCACCGCCCAGTCGATCGCCGAGGAACGGACTCGCGAAAGCATCGCCGCGACCGAGCGCGAGCGTGGCCGCTGGGCGCGCGAGCTGCACGACGAGTCATTGCAGAGCCTGGCCGGCCTGCGCGTGCTGCTCTCCGCCGCGCGGCGCAGCGACGCCGCGGAGACCGACCGGCTGCTGGAACAGGGAATCGGGCAGGTCGACGGGGCGATCGCCGAGATGCGCCGCTTGATCGCCGACCTGCGCCCGACCACGCTCGACGAGCTGGGGCTCGGCGCCGCGCTGGAAGCGCTCGCCGAACGCCTGAACGCCAGCGGCACGATCGAAGTCGACCTCGATCTCGATATCGCCTACCACTCCGGCCGTACCAAGCAGCGGCTGGTCGGCGAGATCGAGGACGCCGCCTACCGTTTGGTCCAGGAGGCGCTGAACAACGCGGCGCGCCACGGCGGAGCGGATCGGGCCAAAGTCGAGGTGATCGAGAGCGGCGAGAAACTTCGGCTGCGGATCTCCGACCAGGGCCGCGGCTTCGACCCGAGCGCAAGAACTGACGGCTTCGGCCTAATTGGCATGCACGAACGCGTCACCCTCGCGGGGGGAACGCTGGAGCTGCAGAGCTCGCCAGGAGCCGGCACCACGATCACCGCAATCCTCCCCGCCCGCCACCGCGAAGGCGAGAACAAAGGCGAAAAAGCAGCCTGAGAGCTCAGGCCCCGAGCATGGCTAGGTAGAAGCTGTATTCGCGGCGGTCGGGGCGCAGGTTGGAGGCGAGCGCGAGGTGATGGCGAGCGCGCTCGATCTCGCCCGTCTTGGCCAACGCCCGGCCGAGGCAGAAGTGGGCGTAGTCGTTGACCTGATGGCGCTCGACCACGGCCTTGAACTCGACCGCGGCGGCGGCGAAGCGGCCGGAGCGGAAGTAGGCGCGGCCCAACGCCTCGCGCACCGAGGCCTTCTCCGGCGCCCGCCGCGCCGCCTCCTCCAGCGGCTCGGCCGCGTGCTCGAAGTCCTGCTCCTCGAGCAACTCGATGCCACGCCGGTAAAGCGTGAAGGTGGAGTCGGCTTCTGGCTCCGCGGCCATCGACCAAGTGTAGGAGCCGCGCTCAGGCGGCTTCCATCGCTCCCGCCTCCGCGGCGAGGGGCTTGCCGTAGCGAATCAGGTCGGCGGCGCGCTCGGCGATCGCGATCGTCGGCGCGTTGGTGTTGCCGCGCGGAACCGTCGGCATCACCGAGGCATCGATGACGCGCAGGCTCTCGAGCCCCTCGACCCGCAGCTCGGCATCGACGACCGAGCCGATCGCGCAGGTACCGACCGGGTGGTAGATCTCGTAGGTGGTCGCGGCGATGTGGGCGCGCAGGGCGCCGTCGGAATCGTCGCTGGGCCCGGTGAAAGGTGCGGCGCAGTAGGGCTTGAGCGAAGGCTGGGCGCAGATCTCCTGGGCCAGGCGTTCCGCCTCGATCATCCGCGTCATGTCGGCCTCGGACTCATAGAAGGCATTGCGGATGATCGGCATCGCGGTCGGGTCGTTGGAGGCGAGCCGCACCGAGCCGCGGCTCTCGGCCGTGAGCAGGCAGGGCGAGACCCAGACGCCGTGGGCCTGTGGGTCGCCCATCCCCTCTTCGACGATGTGGATCGGGGCGAAGTGGAACTGCACGTCGGGCGCCTCGGCGCCGGCGCCGACCCGGGCGAAGGCCCCGGCCTCGGCCAGGTTGGAGGCGAAGGGACCTGTCTGGGAGGCTTCGAACTCGGCCATCGCCGCCGGCTCCAGCGCCGCCAGCAGGCTCTCCGGCTCGGGCGTGGTCCAGACCGTGTAGCTGGCCGGGTGGTCGCCGAGGTTCTCCCCCACCGCCGGCTGGTCGAGCAGCAGCTCGACTTCGCGCATCGCCAGGTGCTCGGCCGGGCCGACGCCGGAGAGCATCAGCAGCTTCGGCGAGTTGTAGGCGCCGCCGCAGAGGATCACCTCGCGCTCGGCGCGCAGCTCCTGCGCCTGGCCGAGCTGGGTCGCCTCGACCCCGACCGCGCGCACGCCCTCGAACAACACTCGATTGACGTGCATGTAGGGCATCACGGTCAGGTTGGGCCGCTCGCTCGCCGGGTGCAGGTAGGAGACTGCGGCGCTCGCCCGCATCCCACCGCGCTGGGTCAGCTGGTACATGCCGGCGCCGTCCTGCTCGGCGCCGTTGAAGTCCTCGTTGCGGGTGAGCCCGGCCTCGACCGCGGCCTCGACGAAGGCGGGTGAGATCGCGTTGCCCGAGCGCTGATCGGAGACCGGCAGCGGGCCGCCGACCGCGTGCCACTCCGAGGCGCCGCGCTCGTTGTCCTCGGCCTTGAGGAAGTAGGGGAAGAGGTCCTCCCAGGCCCAGCCCGGCGCATCCCAGTCGTCGTAGTCGCGGCGGTTGCCGCGGATGTAGACCATCGCGTTGGTCGAGGAGGAGCCGCCGAGGACCTTGCCGCGCGGCAGCGAGACGCGGCGGCCGTTGCAGTTCGGCTCCGGCGCCGAGGCATAGTCCCAGTCGACCTCGGTGCGGGCCAGGGAGAGGTAGCCGAGCGGCACGTGAACGTTCGGGTTGACGTCCGGCGGACCGGCCTCGAGCAGGAGGACGCTGGTCTCCGGATCCTCCGAGAGTCGCGCCGCGAGGACACAGCCGGCAGAGCCCGCGCCGACGATCACGTAGTCGTACATACCGCTCCTTCCCATTGCGGGTGCAACGCGTTACGGCTGTCGTGGAGCCAAAACGCGTTTCACCGGACACCCGATCCGGCTTGGTCGAGTGTACGCCGAAATTGCGTG
This sequence comes from Solirubrobacterales bacterium, assembly GCA_035605695.1. Taxonomy (GTDB): domain Bacteria; phylum Actinomycetota; class Thermoleophilia; order Solirubrobacterales; family 70-9; genus VRUE01. The sequence continues at coordinate 41,655 of DATNGZ010000027.1, forward strand.
CGCACCAGGGAGATTTAGCGCGGCTGCTACGGTTGAGGGGTCGGGTTAGGCGCTTCGCCACCCGAGAGGTTCCGTTCCCTCCTTGCGCTTGCTTTGCATTTAGGGGTCGCTGGATCTCCCTGAATCGCATAAAAAGGAGTCACAACATCGTGTCATTTGCCGACCTCGGCATCTCTAAAGCCGTGGTGCGCGCGCTCGCTGAGCGCGACATTACGCAGCCCTTCCCCGTCCAACAGCTGGTCATCCGCGACGCGCTCGCCGGCCACGACCTGCTCGTCCAGTCGCCGACCGGCTCGGGCAAGACCCTCGCCTTCGGCATCCCGCTCGCCGACCTGATCGGGCCCAACACCAAGGGCCTCTCCGCCCTGGTCCTGGCGCCGACCCGCGAGCTGGCGAGCCAGATCGTCGACGAGCTCGACGCGATCGTGCGCTCGCGCAACCTCCACGTCGCCGCCGTCTACGGCGGCGTCGGCTTCGGCCCCCAGGTCAAGGCGGCGCAGCGGGCCGACATCGTCGTCGCCACCCCGGGCCGGCTCGAGGATCTGATCGCGCGCGGCGCGATCAACCTGAAAAAGATCCGCGTGCTCGTCCTCGACGAGGCCGACCGCATGCTCGACATGGGCTTCAAACCGGCGGTGAGCCGGATCGTCGCCCAGACGCCGGCCGACCGCCAGACGCTCTTCTTCTCGGCCACGCTCGAGGGCGCGACCGGCAAGCTCGCCGCCGCCTACACGCGTGATCCGCGTCGTCACACCCACGCCGCCCCGGAGCGCAGCGAGGCCGAGATCGAACACCGCTTTGTCCACGTTGACTCGCAGGCGGCCAAGCTCGACCACCTGGCCGGGCAGCTGACCGGTCCCGACGGTGGCCGCACGCTGGTCTTCGTCCGCACCAAGCGCGGCGCCGACCGCCTGGTCAAGCGGCTGCGCAGCCGCGAACTTGAGGCGGTCGCGATGCACGGCGACAAGAGCCAGGGGCAGCGCGAACGCGCCCTCGCCCGCTTTGAGCGCGGCGATGTCGAAGTGCTGGTCGCCACCGACGTGGCCGCCCGCGGCATCGACGTCGCCGACATTGCCCACGTCGTCAACTTCGACGTTCCAGACGGACGCGATTCCTACGTCCACCGGGTCGGCCGCACCGGCCGGGCTGGGCGCACCGGTGCCGGCACCAGCTTCGTGCTCACCGATCAGGCCGCCGAGATGCGCCGCATCGCCAAGGACCTCGGCCTGATCCAGGAGTTCGAGCAGAGCCTTGGCCACGTGGCGCCGGAAAAGCAAAGGCAGTCCGGCCAGAGGCCGTCTGGCGCACCCGGCGGCCAACGACGCCGCAGGCGCAGGCGCAAGGTGGCGGCATGAGCCCGACCCAGACCATGGCGAAGAAATGGACCTGCGACCGCTGCGGCGTAACCGCCAGCCGCATCGACGGTGAGGCGACGCAGCCGCCTGACTCCTGGGCGATCACGGCCGCTGGTCAGCTCTGCCTGATCTGCAGGCGCGAGCAGGCGGCCGAGGCAGCGCTCGACTCGGCTCCCAGCGACAGTCCGGTCGCCGAGCGGGCAAAGCTCCGCCGCGCCGCGCTGATCGAATTCGAGGTCAGCCGCACCCCCGATCACGCCGACGGCGTGATCGCCCGGGCCTGCCGCACCTCGGTCTCGGCCGTCACCAAGGCGCGGCGCAACCTGCAGCTGCCCGACCCGCCGCTCCCGTCGAAAGAGGCGAGAGCTAAGCAAAGCGCCGCCGCGAGCCGATAGGACAAGCGTGGTGGCGCCCGCGTGCAAATAGGAATCGCCCTTGCCATCGCGGCGGCGTTGCTGAGCAACCTCGCCTCGCTGTTCAAGCACCGCGGCTGCCACCGCGCCGCACCCGTCTCGCTGCGTGCGCCGCTGCGCAGCGCCCGCGGGCTGGCGCGCTCGCCCTGGTTCGCCGCCGGCTGGGGACTCGCGGCCGTGGCCTGGATCGTCCACGTCGCGGCGCTCTCGATGGCGCCGATCTCAATCGTCCAGGCCGTGTTGGCCGGCGGCGCGGTCACCCTCGCGGTGATGGCGCAGCGAATCTTCGGCGACCCGGTCGAGCGGCGCCAGTGGCTCGCCCTGCTGCTCGGCGGCGCCGGCCTGGCGCTGCTCGTCCTCACCGTCCCCCACTTCAAGGGCAGCGACTCGAGCTTCACCGTCGGCGCCATGCTCGGTTTCGAGGGAGGGCTCGCGCTGATCGCCTCGGGCCTCGCCCTGGGCCACCGCTCAGAGCGACTTGCCGGTCATCACAGGGTCCTGCTCGCCGCGATCGCCGGAACGCTGTTCGCGATCGCCGGCGTCGCGATCAAGGGTTTGACCGGCATCGGGGACATCTCCGTCGCCGTTCTCGCGCCCTGGGTCCTGGTCACGATCCTCGCCGGCATCGGCGCCCAGTACGCCACGGCGGCGGCGCTGCAGCGCGGTGGCGCGATCGAGATGATCGGCCTGATCGGCCTGGTCGCCAACGCGGCGCAGATCACCGGTGGCATCCTCGTCTTCGGCGACCCGCTCGCCGGCAGTCCCGTCGGCCTCTTCCTGCAGGCCACCGCCTTCGCGATGGTCTGTGGCTCAGCCCTGCTGATCCCCTCGCGGCGCCCGGCGATCAAAGCGCTGGCCGTCGCCACTTAGCGAGACATCGAGCGAAGCAAAAGCGGCGGACCCGATGGCCCGCCGCTTTGCGCCGTAGGCGTCTCAACCGCCGCCCGCTAGCAGCCGCTCACCTTGAGCGGCAAGTGGTTGTTCTTGATCTTCTTGCCGTTCTGGCCTTTCATGCTCATCACCGAGGAAAGCGGGCCTTTGCAGAGACCCCTGGAATTGACCAGGAGACCCTTCTTCTTGCCGCCTTCCATGCGCAGGATGAACTTCTTCACCGGGACGTCCGGCAGGTTGTTGAACACGGTCTTGATCCCCCCGTTCTTGGAGCTGATCACGCCGCGCACCTGAATGTTCACCTGGCCGCGCAGGTCGGCGAGCAGGTCCGGCAATTCGTGATCGGAGGAGACCAGGTACACCGGCCCCTTCAGCGCCTTGCCGAGCAGCGGACTCTTTGCCTGGGCGTGCCCGTAGATCGCTGCCTTCGGGCAGGTCCCCGAGGCCAACTGCGGCCTCGTGCAAACGGTCCTGATGTTGCCTTGGTCGAGGAACAGCGCGTGTGGCAGGGCCACTGCGCTGCGCAGGACGTTGGCGTCCTTTTCGCGGGCTTCCAGAATCGCCCGCAGCTTCGGGTGCTTGCCGCGCGTAGTCGTGCTCTTGCCCCCGAGCAGCCGCGTGTGCAGCTTCGGCTTGAAACCGAGCTTGTTGCAGGCGGTTGCCTGGAACGGTGAGCTCACCGCGTAGGAGCTCCACACGGCCGGGTCGGTCGGGTTGGCGCCGCCACCGTTGAGGAAACCGGTGGTTGCCTGGGCGGCGCAGTTGGTCGGGTTGTGCATGAACTTCTTCCGATCGACGTCGACGTCGACCGAGCGGACGTCCAGCTTCACTCCTCCGTACACGTCGGGGATCGCATCGGAGACCGCGTGGACCTGGGCGGTTACCGGGTTGACGAACAGCGCAACCCTGACCACGACGGTGCCGAGGTCGAACGGTCCCGCCACGGCCGGCGTCACGATCGCCAGCGAGAGCGGCGCTTCCTTGTAAGGGCCGGCGAGGTAGGCCTTGCCGGCAATTTTGATCGGATTTGACCCGGTGCCGCTCAGCGTCGAGGCGGTGCCGATTTCGCTCTTACTGGAACAGCTCGGGTCAGTCTGCTCGGCCACGCCGCTGCCCGCCGCGGCCGCGTCCAGCGCCGACTCCGAGCAGTAGGGAATGCCGGTGAGGTTGCCGGCGTGCCCCTTGGGAAGGGTCACGTTGACCCTCTTCAGCTCCTGCTGGCCATCGGGGCGACCGATGTTGACCCGGAAGGGGCTGTAGGCGTTGGCTTTGGTGCTGTCCGATTTAGCTGTGTAGCTGGGAGCGAACGGCCTCCCGGCCATCGTCGTCGGGCAGGTTCCGCCGCCCGGGGCGGTCGAGAGCGTAAAGCCACTCGAGGGATGCTTGGTCGATTTCGGCGTCGACCACGGTTCCATCGTGCTGGTCGTCGTCGCCGGCGAACAGGTTGGCGGGCTGCTCAGCACGCCTTTGGCGTTGTCGAGGTGGACTTTCACCGAGGTGAACGGCACCTGCGGGGTTTCGGCGAAAGTTGTCGTCAGCTGTCCGGTTTTGGGATTGGCTTTGGTGTTGCCGATCAGACGTGCCGAGATTCCGTATTGCGCCGACTCCGCTGTGACAAAGAGGCGGAACTCATCGCCCGACTCCGGGTCGCGGCTGAGCTGCTGGCCAAGGTAGGCGGTGCCTTTCAGCGCTCCGGCGGGCAGCGGCGGGGTCTCGACTTCGACCGTGCCGATCCTTGAGCCGTTCGGGCAGGCAACCGGGTTGCGGGTGCCCTTGCCGAACTCGGCGTCGGTGCAGGACTGCAGGCCATTAGCCGCGGATGGGTTCAGGCCCATCCCCTCGGGGAGCGTGATGTGCGCGTTGCGCAGATGGGATTGAGATTGATCCTGTTCTTCTGTCGGTTCAAACGGCAGGGTGGTCTCGATCGTCGGCGTCGCCGGCGAATCGACCTGCGTCGTGCCGGGCGAGACGTTGAGGCCCACTTTGAAGGGCACGCTCACACAGCCGGTCTGGGTAAAACCTTCCGGCAGTGACAGGTCTGACGCGAACGGAGTCGTAGTCGCAGGAAAGCCCGGTTCTTCTTTTCCTTGTGGCGGTGCCGGCTCTGCCCGCAGGTACGTCGTGTAGATGCCCTCGTACGGAGGCAGCTGCGAGCTGAAGCAGGTGGTCGGATTGGTGATGTAGGTGCCGTTGCTGCCATCGGTGGTTTTGTTGCCAAAGTTCACCAAACGACTTTTCCAGCTTCGAGTCCCCGGATTAGGCGTCGGCAGGTGGATCGTGAAGCTCTCGTGGTAGTCGCTCTCCCAGGCGACTTCGGTATTTAGGTAGACCGTTTTTTTGCTGGTCGGCGTACTGCCGATTTTGAAACCAAATTTGGCCGGTTCGCCGAATTCCGGAACCATGTTGTAGAGGGGGACCTGGGTGACGCCTGGGATGGGCGCTACTGGGGCCCCGTTTGCTTCCACTTTGAGAGTCAAGCGCTCTTCGCCGACCTGACTCGAAGACGGGCAGCCGGGAAGTTCGGTGGGGCCGACCGGAGTGTCGAACTCCGCCTGCGTGCAACGGGTGGCTGTCGCTTGCGGATTGACAGTCAGACCGGGTGGAAGGTCAACCCGAATCGTTTTTACCGGCCCGATCGGGCGGAATGCTTTGACCATTGGAGCTGGTTCGAATTCTTCCTGCTTGACGATGTACTGCGTGAAGCCGATCGGTGGATGACCGGCAGCCACCCTGAAGAACCGCGTAACCGGATCTTCTGGCTTGCATTGGTCCGCAATTGGATCTTCAGTACACGTACCCGCCTGCCAGCCGTCTTCGGCGTTCGGGGGATTGTGTTGTTCTTGAATGATGTCTCCGGTGTCGGCCCGCGCGACCGGCACCGCCAGTACAAGCCACAACGACATCACCACGAAAGCAATCGAGCGCCTAGCCATTCATGTCTCCTCATTCGCATTGGACGTAACCCAGTCCCTGCGCATGGCGCTGATTCCTTCCGCGCCTCTACGGTACTCCCCCATACCCCCTGCAAGCAAGGGGGAAAACCCGCAACGCACGCGCGAGGGAAACGACGGAGACACCGATCGATGTCATCGACGTCCGCAATCGGCTCCAGGGGCCACCTTTTGCGCTCCCAGGCATAGGATTCGCGCGATGTCAGCTTGCGCCGATCTCCCACATATCGACGAACATTCGATCGCCATCGCGGCAACGCCGAACGCCACCTGGGACGCGTTGCTGCGAGTGGTCGAGGGCTCGTTCGCCTCGGGGGCAAGCACGAGGGGCGCGCGCTTGCTCGGCTGCGCTGACACCGCCGTCTCAGGCCCCCGGCCGCTGGCGGATGGCTCGGTCCTTCCCGGTTTCCACGTCGAGGCGGCACAGGCGCCGCGTGAGCTGGCGATCGCCGGCAGCCATCGCTTCTCCGACTACGCGCTGATCTTCCGGCTCGACGAAGATGGCGACGAGCGCACCGTGCTGCGAGCCGAGACCCGGGCGGCATTTCCGGGCCTCAAGGGCAGCGCCTACCGCGCGATCGTGATCGGCACCCGGATCCACGTGCTGGTGACTCGCCGCATCCTCGGCGCCGCCAGATACAGCGCCGAGCGCCATTGATCCCGCCCCGGGTGCGATCTTCGCCTGGACGACACTGCGCCTTCACTAGCATCAGGGCGTGCCCCTCTTCGGCCAGGAACACGTCGAACGCTACCGAGCCACCGATGGCGAGGCGGGTCACGAGTGGCGGGGCACCCAGACCCTGTTGCTGACGACGAAAGGGCGCAAGTCGGGTGAACCGCGCACCACTCCCCTGATCTACGCCCCCTACGGCGATGCCTACGCGATCGTCGCCTCGAAGGGCGGCTCCGACGCGCCGCCCGCCTGGTACCTCAACCTCTCCGCCGATCCGGAGGTCGAGGTGCAGGTGAAGGGCGACCGCTTCAAGGCCCGCGCCCGCACCGCAAGCAGCGAGGAGAAGCCGGGGCTCTGGCAGACGATGGTCTCCGAGTGGCCCGACTACGACAACTACCAGCAGAAGACCGAGCGCGAGATCCCGGTCGTCGTGCTGGAGCGCGCTTGACGAAGACCCATCTCCTGGAGCGCAGCCAGCGGGTCGAGGTGCCGGTCGACCTGGCCTTCGCCTTCTACGGCGACAGCCGCAACCTCGAGCCGCTGACCCCGCCCTGGCTCCACTTCGAAGTGACGACGCCCAAGCCATTGACGCTCGGCGCAGGCACGCTGCTCGATTACCGACTGAAGCTGCACCGCGTTCCGGTCCGCTGGACGACCCTGATCGAGACCTGGGAGCCGCCGCTGCGCTTCGTCGACAGCCAGGCCAAGGGGCCTTACTCACTCTGGGAGCACACCCACCTGTTCGAGCCGGACGGCGACGGCGCGACGATCATTCGCGACCGCGTCCGCTACGCGCTGCCGCTGGGACCGCTCGGCGTGATCGCCCACCGGCTCTTCGTCCGCCGCGACCTCGAGCGGATCTTTGACTACCGCCGCGACGCCGTCGCCGCGCGCCTCAACGCCGGTTAGCGGCTACGCGTCAGCGTCTTTTTTAGTCGGCGAGGCACCCGGCAGCAGGGTGAACGCGGCGATCATCTCCGAGCCGATCACCAGGTCCTCACCGTGGGAGTTGAGGCTGACCTTGCCGTGCGGCCCGGGAGAAATCGCCGGATCGGCCTCGACCAGCAGACCGTCCACCCGGTGACCGGTCGTTGCCTCGACCCTGACCGGCACGTCTCCCCCGCGCTCGTTGCGAAGCTGCTCGAGGACGTCGTGGAACCACGATGGCCCCTCCTCGGGCGGGCGCTCGTAACGGGTTCCGATCTCAAAGCTGGTCGTCATCGGCTGAGAATCTATCCACGGCCGGGGCCTGGCGCGGCGCCAGTAGGCTGTCCAGCCGATGAATGACGATTGGCGGCTCCAGGTCGACCCCGACGATTCGAGCCACATTCAGGCATTGACCAACCGACTCGAGGCCCGCGAGTTGCAGCACGACCTCAGCGAGGCCTTCCACGACCGTGTCATCGTCACCCGCAATGACGACACGGTCTTTCTCTACGCCGGCACCAGGGAGCAGGCCGAAAGCGCCCGTCGGCTGATCCTCGACCTCACCAAGGAGGACGACTGGGATGTCGACGTCAATCTCAAGCGCTGGCACCCGGAAGCGGACGAGTGGGAGGATCCGGACAAGCCGCTTCCCGTCGATGAGGACGCCAGGAAAGCCGAGCGCGAGGCATTGATGGCCACCGAACGCAAGCGGACCGAAGAGAACGGCTACCCCGAGTACGAGGTCCGCGTCGATCTCCCCTCACACCACGACGCGGTCCAGCTTGCCGAGAAACTGCGCGGGGAGGGCCTGCTGCCGGTGCACCGCTGGAAGTACGTCCTGATCGGCGCCACCGACGAGGACAACGCCAAAACCCTCGCCGAACAGGTCAAAAACGAGGCGCCGATCGGCAGTGAGGTCAAAATCGAGGGGACCTGGAAGGCGATCTACAACGAGCGCCCACCGAACCCGTTTGCGTTCATGGGAGGCCTCGGCGGCTAGCGGAGAGTTCGTCGGTGCGTTGAGTGGCCGCCGCATCCCCGGCGAACTCGACACGATCGTCTCGACCACGAACCCGACGGGCGGGCGCCTCGGCCTGGCCGCATCGGCGTGACGTGAGGGGGACGGTGGGTCCTCCGTCCAGGTGACGAGCGTCAGCTGCCCGCCGTCGCGACAGTGCGTCGCGGTTGACAACAACGGCGATGTTATGGCTCGGCCGACCGGCCGGCAAAAGCGGCGCCTGGTCGTGGACGAATCCGATCCCTTGCGTCGAGTCGGCCAGCAAACACGATCAGCCGAGAGACCATGCATATAGTTCCGCCGAAATCAGATCGGTAGCTCTTTGCCGTGGCAGGGCAGGCTAACCGCGACAGAGAAAGGTGAGCTTCATGGGTAGGGGCCATAGATGGCTGTTGCCAGCGGTGATGATCGGGCTCCTAATGGGCGCCTATGCCCAGCCGGCCCGCCGGGGCTACCTGGTTCTTCTCTAAACCCTGTCTGTGCTCCACAACCTTCCGAAGCGCCAAGGTCGCGAGCATCGACACGTTCTCCAAAAGCGAGCGGACAAGTGAGGGCGTGGGTCCTGGCAGCACCTTCGAACAAACAACTTCTGCCTACCCGGAAGCCAACTGCTATCACCCAAAAATCTATGGCCCAGCGTCCCAACTTTGCATAGTTCAATCGAGCTATAAGGGACGCGCAGCGAAGACAATCTTTGCCTTCTTCGAAAAAGACCTCCCGATGCGAGACGTGGAAATTCGCTGGCAGTAACGGTCGATTGGGCGTCCAAAGACGCCGTAGGTACAGCCGAAAAGCCGCATCTCATTGAAGGCCTGGGTCTATGCGGTCGCAGCCGAGAACGGCGGTGCCAGCAGCTCGACGTCCCGGAGTACAAGCTGGGGCATGGGCGGCTGATTAAGCCCGCAGGTGGCGATCGACCTAGGCGATGCTGGTGATCCGGGTCTCTCCGTTAAGGCCATACCGCTACGGGGATTCGAACCCCGGTTTCCGGACTGAGAATCCGGCGTCCTAGTCCCCTAGACGATAGCGGCGAGGGTCGGCCATTCTAGCGAGCGGGGCGGGGGGACTGCTGGGCGGTCGCGGCGGAGAGTAGGGCTGCAAACCGGTAGATTGCCTGGCCTCGCGGCTGTGGCGGAACTGGTAGACGCGCACGGTTCAGATCCGTGTGGAGGAAACTCCGTGGAGGTTCGACTCCTCTCAGCCGCACTCAGGCGGGCTGTGCGGCGGGGGCTCGCCAGCCCGCTCTCGAAGCGGTGTCAGCGATCTCGCCGATGAAGGTCGGCCAGAGGGCGCGGGGCAGGTCGTGTCCCATGCCCTCGACTATGCGCAGACGGGCGCCGGGGATCGCTCGGGCGGTGGCGCGGCCGCCGCTGGGGCGGACCAAGGGGTCGCGGGTGCCGTGGATCACTGTCGCCGGCAGCTTCAGCTTGCGCAGCGCCGCGGTGCGGTCGCCCGAGGCGCCGATCGCGTGCATCTGGCGAAGCACGCCCTTGGGGTTGTGCGAGCGGTCATACAACCTCCCGGCCAGCTCGCGGAACCGCGGCTCATCCATCGGGTAGGCAGGCGAGCCGATCACCTTGAAGGTCTTGACGATGCGCTCGATGTACTCATCGCGGCCGCGTGGGGCCTTTGCCAGAAGGGCTCCGAACGCCTTCAGCGTCGGCGTCCCCACCCGGCGGCTGCCGGTGGTCGACATGATCGAGACCAATGAGCGGACCCGCTCGGCGTGTTCGATCGCCAGGGTCTGGCCGATCATCCCGCCCATCGAGGCGCCGACGACGTGTGCCGACTCGATCCCGAGGTGGTCCATCAGCCCGATCGTGTCGCTGGCCATGTCGGAGAGCAGGTAGGCGGCGTTCTCGCGGCGACCGACGAAGAGGTCCAGCCGGCTCGGCACCCCAGCCGATTCGAGCATCGTCGAGTGGCCGATGTCGCGGTTATCGAAGCGGACGACGCGGAAGCCGCGCTCGGCAAGCAGCGCGCAAAACTCCTCGTCCCAGCCCAGCATCTGAGTCCCCAGCCCCATCACCAACACCAGCGGCGCGGCGTCGGAGCCCCCCACCTCCTGGTAGGCGATCTCGATGCCGTTGACGGGCGCCAGGCGCTCCTCGCTCAACTCAGCCATGCGGAAGAGTCTAACCAGCAAACTGGCTAGACAGCCAACTCCATCGTCAGGTGCAACGCGTTTCGGCTGCACTGCGTCCGCAACGCGTTACACCGCTAGTTTGCTCGGATGCGCACCGCGATCGTCTCCGACCTGCATCTCGGCAGCGCCACCGGCGAGGACATTGCCCGCGACCCGGCGATCCGCCGGGTCCTGCTCGACGAGGTCCGCTCCGCTGATCGCCTCGTCCTGCTCGGCGATGCCGTCGAGCTGCGCGAACTGCCGCTCGCCGACACGCTGAGGCTCGTCCAGCCCTTTTTCGAGGAGCTGGGCAAGGCAATGGCGGGACGCCGGGTGGTGCTCGTCCCCGGCAACCACGATCACCGCATCGTCGAGCCACTGCTGGAGGAGGTCGCGATCAACGGTGGCCGCCTCGGGCTCGAGCATCGCGCCCTGCCCGCGCGCGAGCCGGCCGAGCGGATCGATGCCTGGCTCGGCGAGGCCGAGCTCAGCATCGCCTACCCCGGCGTTTGGTTGCGCGACGACGTCTACGCCACCCACGGCCATTACATGGATTGCCACATGAGCCTGCCGCGGCTGGAGTGCGTCGCCGCGGCGGCGATCATGCGGGCAGGCGGACACCCACCGGACCCCGCCACCCCGGCCGACTACGAGCGCGTGCTGCGGCCGATCTACGGCCTGGCCTTCGGCCTCGCCGAGGCCGGGCTCGCCCGCGGCGCGACCCGCCCCTCCGAACGCGCGTGGCGCTCGGTATCCGGGCGCCACCGCAACGGCGGGCGCGCTCGCCAGGCCACGCTCAAGGCAGCCGCCGCCGCTGGGGTCCCGGCCAGCGTATGGCTGCTCAACCGCCTCTTTCGCGCCGACTTCGACCCCGACCTCTCCTCCGCCTCGATCGCCCGCAGCGGCATCGACGGCGCCGCCGAGGTGGTGCGGCGACTGCGGATCGACGCCGCCCACACGATCACCGGCCACACCCACCGCGGCGGCCCCTGGGAGGGCGAGGAGGCCTGGCCTCTACCGGGAGGCGGCCAGCTGCACAACAGCGGCAGCTGGGTCTATGCCGACGCTTTCCACCATCCCGGCTCGCCGCCGGGGCCTTACTGGCCGGGAACGGTCACCTGGGTCGAGGACGAGGGGCCGCCACGCCGGGTGCGCCTGCTGAGCGAGCGCAGTCGCGAGGAGCTGAAGGCAGCCGTCGCCCACGCCGCCACCGCCGGGCGCGGCTAGAGCCACTCGGCGATCAGCCGGCCGATCTCCGGTCCCGCATCCTCCTGCAAGAAGTGACCGGCGTTTTCAATCGCGATCGGCGCCGGAAAGTTGAGCTGCTCGGAGACCCGTTCACCGACCGAGAAGGGCAGGATCGAGTCAGAGTCGGCCCAGAGGACAAGGGTCGGGCGCTCGTCCTCGCGCAGCGCGTCGGCGACCGCCTTGCCCTCGGCGGCGCCGGGCGCATCGGGCTCGGTCGGCAGGATCAGCGGGAAGGCGCGGACGCCGGCCTTGGCCTCGCCGCTCGGGAAGGGAGCCTCGTAGGCGGCGATCACCTCGTCGCCAGGGTCCTCCTTACAGCCGCCGCGGACCAGCATCCCGACCGGCACGTCGGCGTTCTCGCGGACGAACTCGCGGAACTGAAGCCACAGATCGCTCATCCGCTGGTGGCCGGTGAAAGGGCCGGTCTCCATGATCACCAGACGGGAGAAGCGGTCGGGGTGCTCGACCGCGAGCCGCAAGCCGATCGGCCCGCCCCAGTCGTGGACGACGGCGGTCGCGTCGCGCAGGTCGAGCTCCTCGAGCAGGGTCGAGATCAGCTCGACGTGGCGGTCGTAGGTGTACCAGTCGAGGTCGGTGGGCTTGTCGGAGCGGCCAAAGCCGGCGTAGTCGGGGGCGATGCAGCGGAAGCCGGCATCGCGCACTGGCGGGATTACCTTGCGCCAGAGGAACGACCAGGTCGGCTCACCGTGAAAGAAGACGACCGGCTTGCCCTCTCCCTCGTCGAGGTAGGCCAGCCGCACCCCATCGACCTCGCGGTAACTCGACTCGAAGGGAAAGTCGGGCAGTCCTCGCAGGCTCTCATCCGGGGTTCGCACCACGTCCATGGCGCGGAGCCTATGCGAAATCTCGCTCTAGAGCAGGAAATGCGGCCTGTTTCTGGAATACCTGGCCGCACGCATTCTCTGCCTATAAGTGGAACGAAAGGGTTGCGCATGAATGAGGAGAGCACACTAAGCGGCTGGTGGGTATTCGCCGGCGTCCTACTGCTGATCGCCGGCGTCCTGAACATCATCTACGGCATCGCCGCGATCGGCGACTCGAAGTTCTTCACCGAGAACGCCACCTACATCATCAGCGGCCTTCACACCTGGGGCTGGATCATGCTGATCCTCGGGGTGCTCGAGCTGATCGCTGCCTTCTCGCTCTTCTCAGGAGGGGAGTTCGGGCGCTGGTTCGGCATCTTCGTCGGCTCGCTCAACGCGATCGGCGCGCTGCTCTCGATCCCGGCCTACCCGTTCTGGTCGCTGGCGATCTTCGCCCTCTCGATCATCATCGTCTACAAGCTCGCGGAGGGCCCCGAGGGCGCAGTTAGCTAGGCGACGATCCAGCCACGCGCTGCGACCGAAGGCCCCGGGAATCCGGGGCCTTCGTCGTTGCGGGACCACCCGCGGCGACAACCTCGTAGGGCTCGAGGCGCGACCAGGGAGCCGCCGTGCGTTCATTGCCCTCGTAGACGACGTCGACGCCGCTCATCCGGTCGTCCCAGGCGCGGCGCCGCTCGTCAAACAAGATGCCGAGGAAGCCGAGGCCGAAGGGAATCGCCGCCAGCACCATCCCGATCAGGCGCTTGACCGAGCGGCCGAGGCGCAATCCGCGTCCCTCAATGTCGAGCCTGATCCCGACGAAGCGCATGCCCGGCGTCTGCCCGGCCAACGACCAGAAGCCGACCAGGTAGAGGCTGCCCAGAGCGAACCAGAGCGTCGTGCCAGCTGCCAGCGCGGCGCTTGACACCCCGTTGTCGTTGCCGGTGAAGGCCGAGGCGATCAGGGCGGCGACCGCCGCCAAACCGGAAAAGCCGAGGTTGACGATCAGCAGGTCGAGCCCGAGGGCGAGGGCGCGGGTCGCCGCGCCGGCGCGGTCGGTCGGCTCGGTACGGCGCTTGCGGAAGAAGATCCGTCGCACGACTCGCTCGACGACCGCGTCGAGCCGCCGGGTGCCGTTGCCGATCGTGTGCCCGACGTCCTCGATCAAGCCCATGCTCTGGGCGCTGATCGCGGCGCGAATCTCCGGCGCCTCGGCGATCCGCTCGACCAGCCGCTGCGCCTCGTCGCTAGCCAGCAGCCGCCGCCAAACCTCGTCGACCAGCTCGCTGTCGAGGGCGTCGATCAAGGCGTGCTTGACCGCGTCGCTCTCCAGCGCGCTGTTCATCGCCTCTTCGACCGCCGGGCCCTGCAGCACCCGCGCGATCGCCCGTTCCACCGCCTCGCTCTCGACCGCGGCCACCATCGCCTCCTCGGCGGCGGTCTCCACGGCGCGATCGATGCCCGCCGCTTTGCTGACGCTGCGGGCGCTGCGCACGCCGGCCCCCAGCAGGCGTACGGAGAGCGGCAGCGGTTTCCCGGACGGCCCCTCGCCGGGCGGAACTTGGGAAGAAGGATCGGGCGCCATCGCTACGGCGTCCCCTCGCCCGGGTCCATCGGGTGAAGCTCGCCGCGAGCCAGCGCTTCGGTGCGCAGGTGACCTACGGCCTGGTACTCGGCGGAGCCGATCATCTCGAGGAACGCCTGTCGGGTCGGGTATTCGACCAGGACAACGAGGTCCCAGGAGCCGTCGCCGATCAGCGCCGCCGCGGGCTCGCCGAGAAAGGCGATCCGGCCGCCGGCCTTTTCCAACAGCGGCGCAACGGCCTCGCCGTATTCCTCGTAGCGCTCGCGCCCACCATCGGGCTTGAAGGCGAGCAGGTTCAGCATCACCAGCGGCTTGCCGTCGCCGGCGCGCTCCGCGAAGGCGGCAAATCCCGCCTTGTTCAGTGGCTCGGCCTCGGCCTGTGCGCTCATCTGACTTTCAACCTATCGAGAAATTCGGCCTGCGCGGCGATGATCTTCCTCCGCGCCTCATCGAGGCCGAACCACTCGGCCCGGTCGACCTCGGGAAACTCGCGCTCGGCGCCGGAGCGCGGCGGCCACTCGATGCTGAAGGTGTTGCTGCGCAGCGTCGTCGGGTCGAAGTCGCCCTCGGCCGCCCAACAGTGGACGACCTTGCCGGCTTTCTGACGCACCGAGCCAAGCTCGTCCAGCTCTTCAGCGGCAAAGGAAAAGGGTGATCCCAGCTCCTCTTCCAGCTCGCGCAGGGCGCAGCGGAGGGGCTCCTCGCCCTCCTCCACCAGCCCCTTCGGGATCGACCAGGCGCCGAGGTCCTTCTTCGACCAATAGGGACCGCCCGGGTGGACGAGCAGCACTTCAAGCGCCTCCCCGGCGCGGCGAAAGAGCAGGATCCCGGCGCTGGTTGCGGCCACGCTGGGACGCTAGCCGAAAGCGACCCGGTCGACCGGGGACTACGCCACGTGCTTGAGCGCGGCCCGCCCTGCGCCCGCAGCAAGGCGGCCCGCCTCAACCCCGCTCGCCCAGGCGACCTCCGAGAGCAGACCGGGGGCGGCAACCATGTCGCCGGCGAGGTAGACGCCGTCGCCGCGGTCGACCGCCGGCCGGTCGCGCCAGATCATGCCGGGGTGGTCGAGCGGGCCGGTCCGTCCCTCCATCACCTGGCGCCGGTGCCAGGTTTGGCGCCGGCTGCGGTTCGGCAGCGCGGCGTCGAGCAAGCGCTCCAACCTCAGCCCGGCCTGGTCGGCATTCTCGCCGGGCCGGATCGGCATCTGCGCCTGCACCAGCTCCTCGCCGTCGGGGGCCAGGGAGGGATCGGGGGCGCTGAAGCGCTCGATCCAGCCAGCCTCGTCGAGGTCGGAGACGATGAAGGGATCGCCACGGCGATGCTCGAGTCCGAGGTCGATGCAGACGGTCCGCCCCGCGGGCCAGTCGAGCGACTCGTCGCCGAGCAGCTCGCGCGCCTGGTGAAGTTCTGTTGCAACGATCGTCGGCGTGCTCGGCAGGGCCTCGACCGGATGGCCCAGCTCGATCCTCACCCCCAACTGCCGCGCCCGCGTCTCCAGCGCAGCGATCATCGCGCCCCAGCCACCGAGCAGGTAGCGCGCCGTCGGCGGCGGACTGAGCAGGACCCGGACCGAGTGCTTCCAGACGAATGCCGCGGATAGCTCACCCGGGTCGTGGTGGAAGGTGTAGACGCCGGCGGCGGCGGAGAGCATCGCCGCGGTCTGCTCGTCGGTGTGATCGGCGACCCAGCTGCGGAAGTCCTGGTCGACGGGCGCCTCGCGACCGCGCAACCGCAGCACTGCTGGGATGGTTCCCAGCGGTGGCGTCCGGCGCACAGCGCCCTGCCAGCGGAAACGGATGCCGGCGAGCGACGGGCCGGAAAACGGTGGCAGGAGGTCGCGTTCGGCAAGCCAATCCCAGAGCGGCCCGTCCTTATAGATGACGTGGGGCCCGAAGTTCGCCTTGTAAGGACCGCCCATGCTGCGGGCGCGCCCGCCCAGCACCTCATGCGCCTCGAGCAGGCGCACGTCTCCCCCAGCCTCTGCGCAAGTAATCGCGGCAGTGAGACCGGCCAACCCACCACCGACAATCGTGACCTGACTCATCGCGCCCCTCGCTTTCGTCCACGGTGGCTGACTTCGCACTTAGTCGCGCATAGGGCGAAAAAATGCGAAGTCAACGGTTCTTGCTGCATGGTCAGCACATCATACGGGTGGACTGGTCCGCTATACAGAGCCAGTGATGGCAGATCAGAATGGGCCAGTTGGACCGGGCCTCCTGCTCGAGCTGGACCGGGACGGCGGAGCGCCGCTGCACGAACAGATCGAGCGCTCGATCCGTGAGGACATCAGGGCGGGACGGCTGGCGGCGGGGGCGCGGCTCCCCTCCACCCGCAGCCTCGCCTCCGAGCTGGGAATCTCGCGCGGGGTCGTCAGCGAGGCCTACGGTCAGCTCGCCGCCGAGGGCTACCTGCTCGCCAGCCAGGGCGCGCCGACGCGGGTTTCGCCCGCGGTGCGAGTCGCCAGGGCCCGCGCTCCCGCTCGCTCGCTGCTGCCGGAGTTCCGCTACCAGCTCGACCCGGGCACTCCCGACCTCGCGGGCTTCCCCCGCGACCGCTGGCTGCGCTCGCTGCGCGCCGCCTGGCGCCAAGCGCCGATCGACGCCGTCGACTACCCCGATCCACGCGGCGTGCCGGCGCTGCGCGAGTCGCTCTCCGAGTACCTCGGCAGGGTCCACGGCGCCGCCGCCGACCCCGAGCAGATCATCGTCTGCACCGGTTTCTCACAAGGCCTCTCGCTTATTGTCCACTGGTTGCAGAACCGCGGGGTCGAGCGGATCGCGCTCGAGGATCCGGGCTGGCATAACCACCGCCTCGTAGTCGAACAAGCCGGGCTCGAGGTGGCGCCGGTGCCGGTCGACGACGAGGGACTCTGCGTCGAGGCGCTGGAAGCAACCGACGCCGCCGCGGTCGTCGTCACTCCCGCGCACCAGTTTCCCACCGGCACCGTGCTGAGTAGTGAGCGGCGGGCAGCGCTGATCGAGTGGGCCGAGCGCGAGGAGAAGCTGATCGTCGAGGACGACTTCGATTCCGAGCTGCGCTACGAGGGCAGTGGCGTTGGGGCGCTGCAGGGACTGGCGCCAGAGCGCGTCGCCTACATCGGTTCGGCCAGCAAGCGCCTGGTCCCGGCGATGCGGCTCGGCTGGATGCTGACGCCCTCCTGGCTGGGCTGGCCGCTGATCTCGGTCAAGGCGGTCGAGGACCGGGGCTCGGAGGCGATCGGCCAACTCGCCCTGCACGACTTCATCGCCCGCGGCGAGCTCGACCGCCACCTGCGTCGCATGCGCCAGCGCTACGGGCTGCGCCGCGAGGCCCTGCTCGAAGCCATATCGCGTCATCTCCCGGAAGCTCGCCTCTGCGAGGGCGCCGCCGGGCTCTACGAGCTGGCCGAGTTCCCACCCGAGGTCGATGAGGCCGCCCTGATCGGCGCCGCCGCGATGCGCGGCCTCGGCCTCGAGGGCTTGGCGCTGCACCGCTTCCGACCCGGCGGCCCAGCCGGCCTCGTCCTCGGCTTCGCCAACCTTCCCGAGCCCGCGATCGAGCAGAGCGTTCGCCTTATCGCCGAGGCGCTCGCCAAGAGCTGGGGCTAGTCGACCGGCGCGCTCGCCTCCAGCGTTTTCTTCACCGTGTCGATGCCACGCGCCATCAGCTCCCCGGTGACCTCAGCGGCCTCGTTGGGCAGCAGGTCGGCGGTCCAGACAAACCGCGTGGTGCCGTCCTCGTTGGCGAACACCTGCGCAGCGCCGTTGTGGTGCGTGTAGGGACCGTCGACTATCGACCAGACCAGCCTGCGGTCCTCGTCGCTGAGGTCGATCAGCAGCTCGCGGGCGACCGCTCCGTTGAAGAAGGTGACGATCCGGTCCTCGCCATCAAGACTCGCGTCAACGACAAAGCCGGGAACCAGGCGCTTGTGCAGCCCACCCCAGTCGCGCAGCGCCGCCCAGGCGTCCTCCGGGCTCGCCTCGATTGTCCGCTCCAAGTGGATTGATGCCATCTCGATTTCCTTTCGCCGTTCATAGACTGGTTGGATGCGACGGTCGCAGATCATTACTTCACCTGACGGCGATCGATGGCAGGTACGGCGGCGCTGGCTGGACCGTCCGGTTCCAAAAATTCGAAAATCACTGCGGACCACAAATGATGAGCTTGCCCTGGAAGGCGGGCTCGAGGCTCTCTCGGCCGGAGTCGGCGACAGCATTCCCCTCGCTATCGGCGTGTCAATCGCGGTTGCGCTCCTCATCTTCTTCCTGCTGCCGTTGGTCGGTATCGCGCTGGAGATAGCCCTCCTGCTAATGCTGCTGAGCTCCGGGATTGTCGGACGAGTACTTCTAAGGCGTCCTTGGACGATCGAGGCGGTCAACCTCGACCACCCGCAACGCTCAGCCGCTTTCGCCGTGAAGGGGTGGAAACAATCGGGCCGTGCGATCGACGAGCTGAGCAAGACGATCCCCGTCTCGGGTCTTCCCAGCGGGCCCGAGGACCTGGTCGGATCCGTGAGGTCAATTGGACCCGACCAGGCCGGTCCTCAGTAGACAGCGGTCGCACTCGCTGTCATCGGTCGGGCCGTCGCCGGTCGAGCCGGCTTCGACGTAGACGGCGCCGGGCTCGTCGAGATGTTCGTTGTGCCAGGGTGGAGATCCACCACCCCCTTTCAATTGTGGAGAAGCCCCAACGCACGGCGAGGCGTCGTCCAGCCCCACTAGGTTGCTGCGATGGTGAGATTGCCGCTCGCAACCGACTGGGCCGAAGTTCTGGTTCCGCCCGTCTGGAGCGCCACCCTGCTGCTGATCATCCTGGTCCTCGCCTGGGCTCTGCGGCGACCGCTGACGCGAGCCTTCGCGGCGCTCGGCGTCTCACGGCTCAGCATTCTCGGCGTCGACGTCGAGTGGATCACAAACCAGGCCGAGGACGCCTACAGCGCCCGCAACCTGCCGGCCCCGGGGCGCGGAGAACTCCGCGCCTTCGCCCTGCTCGGCGTCCGCCTGGAGCCGCTTATCCGCGATCGCCGGATTCTCTGGGTGGACGACAACCCCGCCAACAATGAAACCGAGGCGATGCTGCTCCGCAAGCTCGGCGTGGAGGTCGAAAACGCGACCGGCACTGAGGAAGCCGTGACCCGACTGCGCCGCGATCCCACCCGCTTCGACCTCGTGATCTCCGACTGGACGCGGGGCGGGAACCGCGATGCCGGGCCCGAGCTGCTGACCGAGCTCGGCCTCGCCGGCATCGGCCTCCCGGTCCTGATGTACGTCGAGGACACTTCCGCCGAGCGCAAAGCCAGGGTCGCCGAACTCGGCGCCAAGGGCATCACCGCCGAGCCCGATGAGCTGCTCAAGCAGGTCTTGGTCGAACTCGCGACCGCGGGCTGAGGAAGCAGCTACGGGATGGCGACCGACTCGCGCGCGGTGAGCTGGACGATCGGAATTGTCCGGTGCACCTTCGCTGCTTCTCGGCGGTAGACCGCGAAGGGCGCGAAAACGCGGTCGGCGAGCGCCCAGAGCCTGCGGCGCTCCGCTTCGTCGCTGACCACTGTTGCCCGCATCGGGATCCCGCCGAAAGTGACCTCGGGATTGGCCCGAAGATTGTGAAACCAAGCCGGGTGTGTTGCAAAGCCGAGCTTTGAGGCAACGATCGTGACCCGGTCGCCGTCATGGAAGTAAATGACGACGTTGCGTCTCACCGCGCCGCTCTTCGCACCCAACGTTTCGAGCAGCGCGGTGGGGATCGTCAGGTCCAGCCCGACGCGGCCCCGGCTAACCCTCATCAGATACGGGTCGACCTTCCAGACCACGTGAACCGAGAGAAACCTCCCCAGGCGGGTGTTGGAGAAAGCGGCATAGGCGCGGCTGAACAGGCCGGGTGGCTGATCGGGGTCGACGTACTTGAGCTGCGCGCTCACTTGAACTGGAAGCTGGCCAGGTCGGCTCCGAACAGCGGGTTCCAGACGACTTTGCCGAGGTCGATCGCCTCCGAGACCATCATCGAAGCCGTGGGGTTGCCGATCGGTACCCAGGGAGCGAGTTTCATGTAGCTGCGGTCTAGCGCTGCGTATCGGCGCTCCCGAGCCGGGCCGATCGGCCCCCCTTCGCCCAGCGCTTCGATCTTTGAGTCGAGGGCGGGAACGTCGATCCGTGCAAAGTTGGTGTTGTTGGTCCGCGCCACGCTGGCGCCGAGCAACGTAGGGAGGAAAAAATCGTCCGGGTGAGGGTAGTCGGCGTACCAGTTCGACCAACCGGTGTCGAGATTGGGCGTCGAGCTGTTGCCGATCGTGGTGAAGTAGTCGAAGTAGCTGACCACCTTCAGGTGGGCGTGAAGGCCGATCCTCTCTAGCTGTGATCGGTAGTAGGCAGCCGCGTCGCGGTTTACGGATTCGGTGTCTGTCCAGACGGTCACGTCGCGGTCCGACGGATCGGCCGCCGCGACGAGGCGCCGGGCCCTTGCCATGTTGTGTGTGTAGAGAACGAACTTCCGGTAACCGGGCATCCCGGGCGGCAGGATCTGCTGTGAGGGGGCCAGCTGCCCATCGTAGATCCCCCGCATGACCGATGGATCGATCGCGTAGTTGGCCGCCCGGCGAACCCGGAGATCGTTGAAGGGCGGCTTCGTCGTGTTCATCCAGAAGTAGAAAGCGGTGAGGGTCGGCTCGGCGCGAAATTGGCTCCCTCCGTACTTGCGCCGGAGCTCCGCGTACCTGCCGGACGGCGGCGGGCTCTGCATCAAGTCGAGGCTGCCGGCCATGACCTGGCTGAGCTGTCTCCTGGGACTCTCGACCCGGACCTCGATCCGATCGACATACCCGCTTGGCAGCCCCGGCAGCAGTGGCCCGTTGCCCGACGCCCACGCCGGGTTGCGTACGTAGGACCAACCCCCATAGCTGACGTCGGTTATCGCGTAGGGACCGGTGGCCGGCGGCGGGCTGAAGGTCTGGGATCGCATCGGCGTGTCCGCAGGCACGGGCGCCGCGAAGGGCAGCGCCAGCAAGTCGGTGAAGGTGCCAAACGGCCAGGTCAGGTGGATCACGATCTTTCCCGTCCTGTTGTCGGCGGTGATCCCGCCGACCCCACCCCGCCCCGCGCTAACAAACCTTTGGGCGCCGGCGATGACGGTGTAGAAGGGTGAGGCGCCCGAGTGGACCTCGAGCAGGCGCTTGATTGCAAACTCGAAGTCCGAGGCTCTGACCCTTGTCCCGTCCGAGTACTTCAGCCCCGAACGCAGGAAAAGGGTGTAGGTCCGGCCGCCGTTCGTGATCTTTGGCAAGCCCTTGGCCAGGCCGGGAACGATGTCCGCGCCCGCCCTGCCGTTCCCATGCCGGAAGGTGAGCAGCGGGATGTAGGTGTTGTACATCGCCGTCCAGCCTTCGGATGTGTACGAGAGCTGGGGGTCCAGATAGTCGGGCAGCGAACCGGTGGCGGCCCTCAGCACAGCGTGCTCAGAACTCGCAGCGGTCGAGCGGGTCACGCCGGCCAGGGCAACGGACAGGCATGCGACTGCCGCAACTGCGACAAGGAGCCGCCGGTCCAATCTCATACCCCCCGACCGCCTCATCGGCCAAAGGGTAGACGGCGGGTCCGACTCAGGTACTTATCGATCTAACTAACGACTGCAAAGAGCTCGTGGACGAGCTTGATCGCGATCGAGCCCTCGCCAACGGCGGAGGCGACGCGGTTCGGCCATCGCGTGCTCAACCGCCAGGTCGGCGTCGAGACCCAGTTCCATCCGCGGGGAGGATCGCTTCGTCGCCGGCTTGATCGGCCCCGCCGGCTTACCCCCGCTTCGAACCGAACGTACGGCAGTTTTTACCCGGGAACGTCCCAGCGGAGCCGCCTTTGCCCAGGTAACTCACCTCCCCCTCAGTGAAACTTCGAACACCTTCTTCGGTTTCTCGATGTCCACGAGTTTTCTCGGGCATGGAAGCAACCCGAGGGGTCCAGCTCTGAGCCCCTCCAAAGCTCCATCCAGGTCTATTTCGAACCTCCCCGGACTTCACAGCAATAGGCGGGCGATCGCGGCCCGATGCCTGCCGAGCATGCGGGATATGCAGGGAATGCGGCGTTGCATCGGGGAGACAGGATTTGAACCTGCGACCGCTCGGCCCCCAGCCGAGTGCGCTACCAGACTGCGCCACTCCCCGTGGCTGCCTTACATTCTGACGAATACGCGCGGCGGTAGCTCAACGGTAGAGCCTCAGCCTTCCAAGCTGATGACGCGAGTTCGATTCTCGTCCGCCGCTCTCTTACAGGCGCGACGCGCTCAAGTTCCGGCCTTCAAGGTCGATGCAGATGGCGTTGATGGGCCGCCGACCTGGGACACGCATCACCTTCGTACTCGCTGCCGCCGTCGCTGCATTCTTCCTCGGCGGCTGTGGCGGCTCCTCAGGCGGCGACGGTCCTGAAGCGTCATCCACCAACGCCGGCCTGGTCTCCTGGTCGCAGTTCGGTCGCGTCCCGGAGCGCACGCACTATCTTCCCGCCCCGCCGCGACGGGCGCTCGACCCGCCGCTGCGCGAAGCCTGGTCGATCAACACCCACGCGCTGATCGAGTTCCCGCCAGCGATCGCCGATGGCGTTGCTTACGTCGTCAACAAGTACGGCAACGCCAAGGCGGTGCGGCTGCGCGACCGCAAGGTCCTCTGGGAACGTAATACCGACCCGAAGGACTCGGGGACGCCGACCGACGTAACCGCGCCGGTCTACCACGAAGGCAAGGTCTTCTTCGCCTACGTCGACGGCAACCTCGCCGCCGTCGATGCCGCCACCGGCAGGCAGGTCTGGACGCGCAAGCTGGCCGGACACCTCGAATCGTCACCGATGGCCGTCAACGACACGCTCTACCTCGGCACCGACAAGACCAACGTGGTCGCCCTGCGTGCTTCCGACGGCGAGGTTCTCTGGCAGTTCAACTCGCCCGGTGCGATCAAAGCCAGCCCCAGCTTCCACCGCGGCCGCGTCTTCGTCGCCGACTACCAGAGCTCGATGTTCTGCCTCGACGCAAAGAGCGGCAAGCTGCTCTGGCGCACCAACACGTCCCGGGTGCCGCCCTTCGGCCAGGGTGGCTTCTATTCCTCCCCCGCGGTCGGCTTCGGCCGCGTCTACGCCGGTCGCGACGACGGCACGATCTTCGCCTTCGACGAAAAGACCGGCAAGGTCTATTGGTCCTTCCCGACCAGCAACTTCGTCTACGGCTCACCCGCAGTCGCCGAGGTCCCCGACACTCCGCCCACGGTCTACATCGGCTCCTACGACGAGCACTTCTACGCCCTCGACGCGCTGTCCGGCAAGCAGGAGTGGCGCTACGACGTCGGCGGCCCGGTGCCGGGCACCGCGACCGTGATCGGCCACACCGTCTACACCTCGAGCTTCAAGACCCGCGAGACGATCGGCATCGACGCCCGCACCCACCGCAAGACCTTCCAGCTCAAACAGGCTGGCTACACGCCGATGGTCTCCGACGGCCGCCGCCTCTTTCTGATCGGTTACTACGAGCTGATCGGGCTGCAGCCAAGGCGACCCTGATGCACCGAGTTCGTCTCAGCCCGCGATATATGCGGGTTGGGACGAACTCGCGGGGCTCAGTAGCCGGGGGGATGACGGGCGACGAAACCGTCGGGCACCGCGCCGGCGACGTGCCAGCGCGGACCCGAGCCGCTGGCGTCGCCGACGGTGTCCCAGCGCAGGCCCGCGATCACTGCATAGACATGGGAGGAGCTCGCGTAAACCGTTATCCACCGCCCCGGCCCCGGCGCGCCCCATGAAGCAAGCTGACCCGAAGTGAGCGGGCTCGAGAGGAACCCTCCGCCGGCAAGGGCGAAGCTGACCGCTCCCGAGCAGTCGTATCCACTCGCATACCACGAGCCATGGCCACCGCCCCAGATATACGGCCTGCCGACGATCGTGTTTGCCGCATTGATCGCGGCGCCGACCCGTTCGGGGGCGTCGGGCGGGGCCAGCGCGATTCCACTGATGTAGATGGCCGTCGGTCCAGCCGCCCCCGGACTCGAATCCGCGGGGGCCTTGGCGACGAGCCCTTGACCGGAGACACCCGGGGGCGGCGAATGCGGGGTGCCATTCGAGCCGGCCGACGCAGGCGGCAGCGGCACCGTGCCATCGACGTTCGGCCTCTCTGCATGGGCCGCTTGGAGCTGCTGGGCGCGCGTTGCGCGCGCTTCAGCCTCAGTGGCGACCTCATATCTCGCGCCCAGATAGATCAGGCTGCCTTCGATCGCTTCGAGCGCGCCCGTTGCCTTGGCCGCAGTGACGGCAGTGAGGATCGCCTGGTCGAACAGCCCGGGAGTCCCTTCGCTCGAGGCATTCGCAGGAGCCCCCGAACCCAGTGCGCCAACTGCGAGGAGCGCCCCTGCGCCCAGCTTCAAGCGTCGCACGGCGTGCATGCTCAGCACTGTAGCCCGCCTCAAACGTTGAGCCGCGGTAGCGATCGCTCCAGCCAGCGCGGCAGCCACCAGACCCGGTCGCCGATCAGCAGCATCAACGCCGGCAGCAGGACGATGCGGACCACGGTAGCGTCGAGAATCACCGCCACGGTCAGCCCCACGCCGAGCTGGCTGACCGTCGCGATCGGCGCCCCGGCGAAGGCGATAAAAACGGCCAGCATGATCACCGCGGCGCCGGTGATCACCCTTGCGGTCTTCTCGAGGCCGAACTCAATCGCGGCGGCGTTATTGCCCTCGCGGTCGTAGTGCTCGCGCATCCGCATGAGCAGGAAGACCGCGTAGTCGATCGAGAGCCCGAAGACGATGCCGAAGATCGTCGTGGCACCAACTGCATCTATATAGGTGCGCCCACCCAGCGGCCAGCCATCGGGAACGTTGGTGAGCAGGGTGAGGATGCCAAAGGCGACGCCGACCGTGACCAGGTTGAGGCCGACCGCGATCGCCGCCAGCGGCAGCGCCCGCAGGACGAGGATCAGGACGAGGAAGGTGGCAAGGGTAATCGCCGCGATCGCGTATGGCATCCGCTCGCGAGTGACGTGGCTGTAGGTGTTGAGGGTGGCGGGGAAGCCGGCGACGCCTACGGCCAGGCCCGTGTCCCTGCTCAGCGCTGCGGCATCGACTTCCAGGCGCTTGTTGAGGGCAATCGAGCCCGGCGAGTTAAACGGGAAGCGGGACATCACAAGAAGAGCAGCGGCCTGGCCGCCGTCTTCGAGGGCAATCGCTTCCGCAGCACGTTCGCGCGTCCGCCCGCGGGTCCCATCCAACGCTGTGAGCGCCAAGTAACCGGAGTTGAGGAGCCCTGGTGAGGTGCGGCGAAGCCGGCGCAACCGCCGACTTCCCGAGAGGCTCTGAGAGACGACCCGCAGCGAAGCACGGCGCAGACCCAGCTGGATCGGTCTGGAACGACCGTAGCCCTCGGCAAGGCCCCGCTCGACCCGAGATGAAACGTCGCTGATCTGCGGTAGGCCGGCGGCAAGTCTCGCCGCCCCGGCGTCGAGTCGCCCAAGCCCCTCCGAGAGCGTCTGGTTTTCGCGCTTGATCCTGGCCGCCCCGCGGGAGATCGCCGCCCCACCGCCCTTGATTTCGCCCAAAGCATCGGATAGCTGTTTGGCACCGTCAGCGAGACGCAAATTGCCATTGATCGTGCTTTCCATCCAGTACTTCATTTCTTTCGCGTCCTTCAGGTCTTCGGAGAGCCGGGCCTGAAGGCCGCTTAGTTCGCTTGGCAGCCCTGCGTATTCGGGCGCGTAGGGCTGTCCGTCGGGATTGGTCCCGCCGGCGGTAGCGAGGGCGAGGCTCACTTCTTGCAAAGCCGGGCCGTAGGCGGGGTCTGACTTGCCGCTCGTCATCGCACCGAGCTGGTCGATGGCACCTTTGAGCCTTTCGGTGACAGCCTGCGCCGCCCCCTGAAGCTGGGGCAGCTTCGACTCGCTGTCGTGGCCGAGCGACCTGATCAGCTGCCGGCCGTGCGGAAGTGCGTTTCTGCGTGCATTTGTCGCCAGTCCTGGAAGCGTCAGCTTAAGCAGAAGGGCACCTTCCGCCGCCCTGGCCTGGCCGCCAGCGAGCCTGCGGGCACCGTCCGCGAATACGCCGAGGCGGACGTTTCCCCGCTGACTACCGGACGCCGCCTGGCCCAGCCCCTTGGCGAGCCTGAGAGCGCCCTCTGCCGCGCCATCCGAGCCCCTCGCAAGAAGCCCGGTGGCATAGGTCGCGCGCGAGATCCCAGCCCGCAAGCGGGCGACGCCATTGCTGCTGCGGCCCAGACCACGGCCGAGCCGCCCCAGAGTCGCGAGCGGTCCTCTCCCACTTGAGCCGATCAGCGTGGTACCGGCGTTACGCAGCGGCGCTACCCCGCGCGCCACCTGTGCTGGCCCGATCACCGACTGCACGCCGGGAATCGCCGCGAGGTGGCGTTGCCAGCGAGTCAGCGTGGTGAGGCGTTCTGGCTCCGTGATCGTGCCGCGGCTGGCACTTGCGACGACTACAAACGGCGCTTCGAAACCGCGGCCGACCGAACGGGAAATGAGTTCGTAGTCACGGCGAACAGGGTCGTCGTGGGGAAGCTGGGCGGTGCTGAGCGGGCCGGTCTTCAGCCCAAGCGCCGGCGCCGCAAGCACCAACACCACTGCCCCGATCAGCGCCGCGACCGGAGCGGGACGCCGCAGGGCTGCCGAGACCAGCGCCATCAGTCGCGATCGCTCTCCGTCCGGCGCGCCGCCGAGGCGCCAGCGATCGATGTTGGTGCCAACGAGAACGAGCATCGGCGGACCGACCAGCGTGGCGACCACAACCGTCAGCAACACCACCAGCGCCAGCGTCGCGGCCAGCGATGCGAGCAGCGCCCCCGGAACGACGAACAGGGCGACGATCATCGAGAGCACGAGCGTGCTGCCGGCGAAGACCGTGGTGCGCCCGGCGGTGCGCCGGGTCGCCCAGGCGGCGTCAACGGGGTCGGCGCCCGCGGCCAGCTCCTCGCGGAAGCGCGAGACCATCAGCAGCGAGTAGTCGACACCGAGGGCCAAGCCCATCATCGTGCAGACGGTGAGCGCCAACGCGTCGATGCCGAACCAGTGAGTGAGGATCGCGAGCAGCCCGCGTGAGCTGAAGACCGAGATCGTACCGAAGCCGAGGGGGATCAAGGCCGCGATCGGCGAGCGGAAGACAAGCAGGAGAACGATCAGCAAGATCGGCAACGCGATCAGCTCGGCGCGCTCGAGGGCGTCGATCGACTCGTCCTGAATCTCTTTTGAAACAGTGGCGAAGCCAGTCTGGGTGGCGCGCACCGGCACCTGAATGTGAGCCTCGAGAACCCGTTCCAAGTGGGGAACCGTCGTCTTGACGGCCTCGTCGATGCCGACGTGGAAGTCGGCGAGAATGAGAGCGCGCCGAGGGCCGGGGCGCAGCTGCCCAACCGAGGTCTTGTCCCACGGAGAGAGCGTCGTGACCCTCGGGTCGCGACGCAGGGTGCGGATCAGGGCCGGGCCCTGCCGATCGATGTCCGCGGCCGGGCCGCGAAGGAGAATCGGGAAGAGCGCGGTCGGGCCGAAGTGCTCGCTCAGCATGCCGTTGGCGCGGGAGGCCGAGGTGCCGGAGATTTCGATCGTGCTCGGGCTCAGCCGCTTGTCGAGCCCCGTGCCTAGGGCGATCAGGACGACGACGAGCAGCGAAGCGATCGCCAGCGTACGGCGGGGATGGCGCAGCATCGCCGGAGCGCGATCCGCGCCCTTGCGTCCGACCCGCGGGTCGGCGTCTTGACCCCAGCTCCCCATGGGAGCCGACCGTACCTATACAAGTATTGGTACTTCCAGCAGGCTGCGCCGCACACAACAGACGCACAACACACCTAGTTCCAGCGACAACGCGGCTCGCAACCGTAGATGATGAGTAAATGCCCCAACCCCGCCGCCCGAAAAAACACACCGAGCCCGTCGACTACGGCTGGGTGATCTCGTTCGGATGCAAATCCGCCGGCGAGCTCCGGCGCCTCAAGGTCGACACAGATCCGGCGACCGATACGCGGCCGATAGAAGTCCCCTGCGCCTGCGGTGAGATTCACCGCGTGACCGTCTCCCCTTACCGGCGCCGGCGCTCCGCCGACGAACCGTTCGACCTCGAGGTCGCCTCGCTCGACGAGCTGCGCTGAGGACAGCGGCCCTCGGCGACCTGGGAAGGCGGTGAGATCCACCGCCTTCCCAAAAAAGCGTCAGCCGTTGACGGCCTTCTTCAGTTCCGCGCCGGGGCTGAACTTTGCCGCCGTTTTCGCAGCGATCTGCATCGACTCGCCGGTCTGCGGATTGCGGCCTTCCCGCGCTGGCCGGGCGACGGTCGAGAATTTGCCGAAGCCGGTGAATTTGACCTCGTTACCCGCCGCGAGCTGAGCGGTGATCTCCTCGATCGTCGCCTCCACAGCGATCTTCGCCTGGCCCGTCTCGAGTCCGGTCCGCGCGGCTACCTGCTTTGCCAACTCATCCTTGGTCGTGATCGACATCTTCGTCTCCTTGAAGTAGCGGGTGCGAGGCCCAGTTCTGGCCCGTTGTCTCCGGGCTTTCTACACGCCGGGGCGGGCGGATCTGGCTCCCGGGGGTCAAGGACGGCACTTCGCGACCGATTTATCGCCCGCTATCCGACCACGAGCTGCGCTCCAAACTGGCCTGGGAGCCATGCAGATGCACGCTGAATCGGACGCCGCGGTCCGGGAGGAGACGTCGAGCGGGGCAGCCAGGACTCGAACCTGGAATCGCCGGTTTTGGAGACCGCTAACTCCCAAAGTGATTTGGCTTCTCAGGCCGGATTCCGAGGTTCAAAACGCCCGGGGGAATGTCTAGGGGAATGAAATATCTGGGTCTTCAGGGAGCGGTCAACTCGGGAGGCTGCGCAAGCCCGTTGGCTCGCAGCTCTCTCCCCACCCATCCCGATTCCGCATCCAAGATCGAGCGCCACACGGGTACAACCTGCTCCGCGCCAGGGCGAAGCGGCACGATCACCGACTCGCGTATGTGCCAAGCATCGGAGCGTCGGGCGAGCGCTATGAACTCCTGCCTCTCGACGGTGTACTCGGGAGCCTCTGGAAGCATCAGCGCCGCGCCATCGGAGATGACCACACCAAGTACGTGCTCTGCATCTCGGAGCTCGTGCCGAAACAGCGCCGCGAGCTGCTCCCCCCTCTTGGCGATCGGCTGCTGCGACCATTGGGTCATGTGCCAAAGGTGATCCAGGGACTCGATCAGCAGCCACTGCGCACCCGAGCGCTTGGTTTGCTCGGCCTTCTTCGACAAACGCGAACCCAGGCGCTCGCCATATGAGACCGTCGGCATTTTGAAGCTACTTCCTCCACCCGGATTACCGGCCTCAACGGTGATGACAACGCCACCCACCTCAAGTGGCGGCAACGACATGCCTTGGGCACATAGCTGGGCATAGCGCCGAACCTCCTCCAGCCATATGCCCGTCTCCTCGTCGTCGAGAGGTGCCTCCACGGTGCCTTTGAAGTCGACCCGAAACTGCTCTCCGATCCTTCGCAGCCCTTCCCGCGCACGATCAAGCCAAGCCGATGCGTCCATCGTCCGCTTGTCACGCAGCATGGCGAAGGCCTCGATCACCAACTCGACCCCTTTGCCACGAATTGCCAGATCGGCTTTCGTCTCAGCTTCCGCAATCAGTGGCTCGATGGCTACATCGATACCGATCGACCGCGCGAGCGCCGCCCACTGCACCTGCAGGCGCAGGGAGGCAAGCCGGCCTTGGTCTGCCCCCCGCTTGATCGCTTTGCGAAGGTGCTCCTTCCCGTCGGCTTCGCGCAGCCGCTCGAAAGCCAGAGCCAGGTTGATCGTTCCCACTAGACCTGCAAGTGCGCCAAAGCAACTCGCGATCTCTGCCGGCATCCCGCCAGGCTCCTTCCATGCAGGAGGCCACCGAGGTCCAAGTTCTTCTCGCAGCCGTTCGAGCGCCCAAATGCCGGCTTCGCGCGCTGCGGCCGACCAAGGTGCCTCAGCCATGTGCTCGGCAAGGAAGTCCCAGTCATAGGGACTGGGGATTGGAGTCGCCGCCCCAGGTTCGGATCCCGGTTCAGGTTCGCTCGCTGAGGAATCTATTAAGGCGTTCTCGGGCATGCTCCAACTCACCTGGGAGTACGTGGGTATAGCGCTCGAGGGTGATCCGAGCGGCGCCGGGTTGATACTCCGGCGTCTTGTGGCCCATGATCTGGGAGCAGACCTTCGCCGAGACCCCGGCATGGTCGAGCCAGGTGGCGGCGGTGTGCCTTGCCTCGTGAAGACCGATCGGCTCCAAGCCCTGCGCTTGCCAGCGATGCCGAACTCTTCTTTGCAGGCTTCGCATCGACTTTCTGCCGCTTTTGCGAATCCGCTTTGGCGGACAAACTCTTCCCGAGCGCGGTCTGTCTTGGGCCACCCACTCTCCGCTGAGAAGCGCCCGAAGCGGGGCTACAAGAGGAACATGGATCGGAAACGATTGCTGAATGCGGCGCCGGGGACCCGAAGAGTCTCGAAACGCGTTTTGGAACTGAATCGTCGCTTGAGCTCGGGCAACAGCTGTAGCCCGGCGACTTTGCACTCCGACGAAGATCAGGCCAACGACAGCCGCGGCGGCGGCGATCACGCCCGTCCAATCCGAAACGATCGCAATAACCAAATGTGGGAAATTGGCATTCATAGCCGACGCACTCTATGGAGCCAACCCAGCTTCGGTGCGAAAGATCGAGCAACTCGCCGGTCGACTAAGGAACTTGAACCGGTGACCTCCTGGTTATGAGCTTGTCTTGCAGACTTGTTCTTGACTTAGCATGCGGATTTAGTTGTCTGGAGCTGGACCCGTTTTCCTCCGACTTGCTACCTCGTCGGACGAGGACACAGGACGCTGGGCTGAGCGGAACGCCACTCCGTGCATCAGAATCTCGCCATGGGGTTCTCACGCGACGACGAGCGAGCGCTGCTGGCTAACTCGGGTGGCCGATGCTGCAACCCTGCCTGCCGGAAAAATCTCCTCATCGAGTACGAAGGCCGACGCGCGACGATAGCGGAGATGGCTCATATCATCGCGCGTTCGAAAACCGGCCCCAGAGGCGAGTGCGACCTCGATCCCGATGAGCGCGACATCTACGACAATGCGCTGCTGCTCTGTCCAAACTGCCACACCGAGGTCGATGAATTTCCCGACACGTTCCCTCCCGACCTTCTCCGCACATGGAAGACCGGCCGTGAGCGTGAGGTAGCCGAGGGCACGGAAACCCCGCGCTACGAAAACCGAAATACCCTCATGAACGAGATTCGCCGCCTCCTTCGCAACAATCACGCCATCTGGTCAACTGTCGGACCTGGCGGCCCGGAAGGTGGAAAAGCCCAGGCGCAGACCGTGGGCCAGTGGCGACGACAACTACGGGAAACGATCGTCCCCAATAACTGGCGAGTGCTCGCCCTCGGACGCCACAACGAACAGCTGCTCACCCAAGACGAGCTCCACGCGCTTGCTGAGTTCCGCGTGCACGCCGATGCTCTCGCCTTTAACGCCTTGGCCGATCAGCCGGTTGAGGGACAGATTCGCTATCCCGAGTCCATGCAGCGCCACTTCGTATAAGGCATCATTTCGAGAATGACAGAGTGGAACGAGAAAGCCCGACCAGAGAGCATCGAATTTTTCGAGAAGGCGATATCTGGGCACAACCTAGTTAAGAGCTTTACGCAGGTTGACGTTCAAAGCTACGAGATCGAGCGGCTTCGCGAGCTTCCAACGGTCCGAGTCTGGCTGTGCGACGTGTATCGAGTGTCTGCAGCGGATGTCGCAGAGATCCATGCGGAGGATCCCGAGGTCGATGCCATCGTCACGATCAGCAACTGGAACGACGTCACGGCGGAGGGCAAGGAAGCAGGCGGAGAACTCGGCGTAGGCGTATTCATCTCAAGCACTTGATGGGAGCGCTCAACTATGAGGGCGATCGATTTGTCGATTACCGACCTCCAGAACCTGATCGCAAAGTGGGCGCCAAAGGCCTCGGGGCTCTCTGAGGTACACCTGTTCGGTTCGGCCCTGCGGGTAGCCACGCCCAGGGATCTCGACTTCGTCGTCGTCTACGACAAGCAGGTCGTTCCACCCGCCCAAGCAAGCCGACTGAGGTCAGAACTAAAGGCAGCAGTCGCGACCGTCACAGCACTCCCATGTGACGTGACGCTCTTCACCGAGCAAGAGAATTCTCGTAATCGGTTCGATCCGAGCGAGCAGCTATGGCCGAGAGGCACAACTCCTTAAGCCGAGGAGCAGCAGGGTACGCAGCTATTCCTCGGCTTGCTGCAGCTTCGCCGCTCTAACGTCCCCCGCGGCCGTGAGACCGTCGACAATCCGTCGCCAGGTGTTGGCCAGATCCGGCGGCATCGTCTGCTCAGTCCGCAACCGGCCGAGCCATTCGGCCAGAAACCAGCAGTTATTGGCAATGGCCTCGTAGGCCCCCGCGATCGTCCTCTCCACCCAGACCAGACCGGTGTTCACCTGCCACTCGGGGTCAGCGGTCATTGAGAAGCGCGTGATCGCGTCAACTGACTGCGCCCGCCCTCCAGCCAAAGGCAGCCAGCGCTCAAAGAGATCGGTGATCCCCGCGGGTTCGATCCATCCCTCCTGGGCTCTGCTGATCACCCCGTCAGGGTCTGACTCCGCGATTTCGATCTCCGGAGTCGGAATCAGACGCGCAACGGCTTCATCCGCTGTTCTATCCCCCTGCGTTGGTCGTCCACCCTCCTCCAGCTCTTCCAGAGCAGTGACCGCCAAGCCCCGCCACACCTCGGCGAACCTCGGTCGCAAATCATCTTCGTAGGTGAAGGCGAGGGCGAGGTCACGCAGCAGCTGATTAAGCGCGGTCGGCGTCTGCAGGAACTCGCGTACATAGGCATGCAGCTCACCGTCCTCGCCAGCCAGGGCTTGGGCGATCAGCACACGCGCGACCAGTGCGCGCTGGTGCTCACTGAAGTGGCCGTAGTGTTCCTCCCCCCAGTGCCTGGCTGCACGGCGGTCGGCCGCCTGGAGCACGCCCCGCAGGGACCTGGCCCATTCAGCGACGCAACAGTTACTAAGGCAGGCATCGGAGGTCGCGACCAGCGGGTGCACGAGCCGATTCGAAAGCAGCGAGTCGGTGGGGACCGCAGCCAGGGCCTCGCCGTATGGAGGTTTGAGCGGCGCGATTCCCCGCCGACCGCCTTCCCAGTCGCCCATCCTGCAATCGCGCAGGCCGGATTCGACGATCTCCCAGGCGATCTCGTGGAAGCACGGCCCCGATCCGGAGGCATCGCGACACTCGGCTGACCAAAGGTCCCGATACCCACACACGGCTGCGGCTCTGACCTCGTCGAAGAGACTCTGACCACAGCCGCTCAATGCCTCCTGAAGGCGGGTGGGATCGTTCCCTAGTTGATCGAAGCAGGGCAGGAGGAGAAGCGGCAGCGCGGCCCCCGCTGAGCGATCAGCACCATCTCCGTGGCTCGTCGACTCAAAGCTCATTTGATCGATCCGGGGATTGACCGCCGCCTCGATCAAGACTCCCGCCGCCCAGCTCAGCCCCTCGTCCGGCACCACTATGGCGCCGCGGGCATGCGCCACAATTGCAGCGGCCGCGACCGCGGCAATCGCGTCGGGGGCGAAGAAGTCGCCCATCGCATCAGGGTTCTCAGCCAGGCGGCGGGCGAGCTCGAGGTCGTCGAGCAAGTCGTCGCCGGGGGCGCTGCGGTCCTGTGCTTTCGTGTACTTGAGGTGCAGTCCAAGAACAGTGTTGGTTCTCGAGATCGACTCGAGACTGCTCCGGAGCGCTGACGCCACTTCTTCCGGCGGCTCGAATTCGATCGCGATGCCGCCACCCTCATGTGGCTCGGCCTTGTAGTTGCTGCTGCGCAGACCGGCGGCCCAGCCTTCGACGGCCGCGAGCTCGTCGCCGACATAGCCTTCTTCGCGGGCGTTGCAAACGAGCTTGTCGGCAATCTGCCCAAGCTTCGCGAGCCTCTCCTCATCGCCATTCACGCGCGCCATGATCGTCATCTGCGCCGCCACCTCACGGAAGCTCCAGCGGCGCCGCTCGCGACCAGCGAGTTCCGAATCATCAGCCCCCTGGACGTGCAGGTGCCCCTCACTCACCACCCGCCCGAACTCCAGCTGCCAGACACGGGGGTCTTCAAGGCAGGAGTCGAGCAGCTCGCCCACCCCGTCTAGATGACGGACGAGAAGACCGACGACAAGGCCCGGCATCGCCAGGTTGTTGCAGTCGCGAAGCAGGATTTCCGCGACCTTCTCGAGCGGAAACTTGGCGGTCTCAATCAGGTTGTCGCAAAATCGCTCCAACGCCAACAGAGCACTCATGCAGGGGTATGGCCCAACGGAGGACCCCCGGTACCAGCGCCAGGCGTGCCCGTCTCCGGTGCATTGCCGGCGGCCCACCACCGGCAGCTCGAGCGCCAATCGACCGATCGACTCTGTGTCGGTGGGCAGTTCCGCGTCCAACTCCCCCAGTTGCGCAACACGGACCTTTGCCGCGTGATCAAGCATCCGGTTGATCAGCGCGATCGTCTCCTGAAGTCTGACATTGAGAAGACCGAAGAAGGGTCCGAGGTACCAGCTCGCCATCGGCGAACCCATCCCTCCGAAGGCGTGGTTGCGGACGCCGTCATCCATCACCGAGATGCCGAACTTGTCGCGAGGCTCCTCCACGTAATAGGCCTCGGTTAGCTCGAGCAGCAGGGCGGGCTGATTGGCGCCCATCGCCAGCGAGGCACCCACCGACTCCACCAGATGCCGCAAGTGGCCAGGCGCATTCACTGCGACGGTGGTAAGGAAATCGCTGGCACGCTGGTCAAGGTCAGGCCCCAGAGTGCCGAGAGCCTCTAGCGCGAAATCGTCATAGGACGGTGGTTCGGAGTCAAGGATTCGATCCCGCACTCGCTGACGCAGCAGATCGGGCGGGGCACCGACTCTGATCAATCCGCGCAGCCAATAGAGGGTGACCTCCCGTATCTCCTTGCCGGTCTCGGAATAGCGCTCGTCTTGTCCGAAATCCTGCGATCCGCAGTAGGCGAGTTCCACCACGGAAGCGAGCACCCGAGGCTCACCGAAGCCGTGGGTGCTGTAGCGCTGGGTGACAATCCGCAGGACAGTGGAGAGTCCCTCGGCCTCCCCAAATATCAGGGCGGGCCAGGCGCGCTTGAGCGCTTGTCCCTCATCGCCGAGAGTGAGCAGAGCTTCAAGCGGCACCTCGATCCAACGCCTGCCGAAGTTATCCCCGATCCCGTCAAACTCGGCCTGCAGTTTGAGTCTCGCCGCCTCCGTTTCTTCTCCACCCTGCACAAGGATCGCCTGACAGGCGAGCCGAACCGCGCGCAGCGCCCAGCGCGGCGCCTTGGCGCTTGTGAGCACATCCCAGCCTTCGACAATTAGAACCCTGGCGATCGCGAAGTCCCGGACAAGGTCGCTCGCAAAAGCGTCGCCCGGGCTCCAGGCACTAGTCAGCCCGGCCGGGAGTAGGAGGCCGTCGGAGCGCAGTGAACTCAGCGCATCTAGCGCAATCGCGGGCTTGGGACTGGCCGGCAGCAACTCTCGGCGGGCCAGCTCGATCAGGGCTTGTTCACGAGCGTCCGGCGACGGGCCGCCAGACGGAGTGGCCTCACCGCGCCGAACAAGCTGGGCCCAGATAATCGCGAAGACCTGCGCCTCCGAGACCACCCCAGCTGAGAGGTCGGCACCTGGACCGGCGCGAAGCAGCAGGTCCACCAAGCCCGGCCGGCTCAGCAGCCAGTCCGAGCGGTCATCCTCCCCGAGGCCGGCGAGGGCAGCAAAGGTCGCCGTCAACTGAATCTTCTCCGCCACGGTCAGTCCCGGAATTTCGTGTTCGGTGGGCACCGGAGCACCGTCGGCGGACAGCGCCTCGGCGACAGCACCGCGCCCATCCAGCCGCGTGACCGCAACCACTCCGTATCCAGCGCCCCGAGCCGCACTCACCAGTTCGGAGAGCAGGCCTGTGCGCCCCTCAAGCGCCGCCTCGGCGCCATCGACAACAACCAGCCGGCCGGGTCCGCTTGCCGCCGCGGCGAGAACCTGATCAAGGGCACCGCCGAGAAGCCTCTCAAGCTCCAGGGTGGTGGGTGGTAGATCTCGCAGACTCAGCACCGTGACCACAGGTCCATCCGCTGCCAACTCCTCCGCCACGCGCAGCGTCAGCGCCGACTTTCCGACGTCGGGCTCTCCGGTGACAAGGAGCGCCGACCCCGACGACACCGATGTCCTCATCGCCTCCTGCAAAGAGTCGCGCGCTTCGCTCCGCTCAAGCTCCAGCTCACCTTCACCACTGGAGAGTCGATATCCCGTCCTCGCGACCAGGCGCTTCGCGAGGCTGTCGAGAACCCTCCATGCCTCCGCGTACTGAGGAGACCCGGCGAGTGGGACACCGGCGAGGTCTCGCCGCAGCACCGCGATGTCCACCTCAGAGGCGCTTGGCGCGTAACCGCCGGCGAGGTCCGCCAATTTGGCGAAGAGGGCGTCTGCCGCCGCCGCGGTTTGCTCCCGGGTCACCGGCTGCAGTCGCCTTACCGCGTTGGTGCGATCGGTCTGGTCTGCACCCTCCACGCGGCAGCTCATCACCCTCAATGCGGTCAGCATTCGCCACGTCGCCTCCTCAACACCCAGCGAACCCTTGCGACCGAGATCGTCTAGCGCCAGCCCCACAAGCCCATCGAGGTGAGCCAGGCGGTCGCGGACCGCCTGGTTGGTCCGTCCCTTGCGCTGAACTTCCCTGCGGAAGGAAGCGGAATCGAGATTTGCGCGGGCGATCTCCGTCAGCTCTTCGACCTGCCTGATCGCCGCTGTCGAGGCGGCCACCACGAGCCCGAGTCTCCATACCCCCTCCCTCAGCTCGGCCCAGTAATCGAGCGTGACCTCGAGATAGGAGGCGAGCAGGGCAACTGAGCTTTTCTCGCTCTTGGTCAGCTTCGGCGAGCGGCGAATCCCGATGGAGAGCTTCCGGTCGTCTCCGTCAGGGGTCCGCGCGTGGATGAGTAGGTCATCCACTGGGCTGGTCGGGCTCGCTTGGAACCTGATCGATGTGGGAGTCGCGTCGTCGCCCAGCAGGGGCATCGACTCGCCCGCCAAGAGGCTCGACAACAATACGGCCGCAATCCGATGCTCGAGCACTACTCCACCGCCGCCGGTCGAGTAGGGCGCCCCTGACTGACGCTGAGGTTCATCCATGGTGGTCAAGACGGGCTGGGTGCTATCCGACTCTTGCTTCCCGCGCCTCGTCGACGGCGTCCTCAACCATCTTGTCCCACGTCCTTACTGCCTCCGGCACCACTGCTTCGAGGGCGTCGAGGCTTTCATCCAGCTCACGGTAGGTCGACAAAAGCTCGGCCATCGAGCTGATTTCGGCGATTCGCTCGGCAAAATCGTTGACCTTGTCGACCGTGCGCAAAGTGGCTCGGGGTTGGAATTCCTTCTGTAGCTCGACCACCCGTTCGTTGCGTTCATTGTTAGCGCGGGCCATGTCCACCTCTACCTCGCGCGGAAAGCGGTGATGCTCGTCGGCCTCGTCACGCCGCAGCCAGTGGTCGGACCTCTGGCTTAGCTCGATCAGCTTCGGGTCAGCTCCGTGGCGGTCCCAAAACTCGTGATTCGCGAAAACGAAGTTGATCCGATGAGGCTCCATTCCCCCTTCGATCAACTCTCTAACCGCACCGCTGGCAACCTCGGCACGCTCGAGCAGATCCCAGGCGAGCGTCGCCGCAACACCCTCGATTGGGAGTCTGAGCCCTTCGGTGATCCGATCCGCCACCCGTCGCGCAGCGTCGGGCAGGTTGATTGCCCTGCGCGACATGTCTCTGTCTTCGGGCCCGACCCCATAGCGAGCGAGCGTCTCCACAAAATGCCCTTCGCGCAAACCAGCGAGCGTCCAGTTCGGCGTGACCGCCGGCCAGAGCTTGCTGATTGCGTCGAGTTGCAAGGTCACGAGCAGCAGCAGTACGCCCTCCTTGTGGCGGTCGCGGTGGTAGACCGCGTTGCGATGCGCGTGGGCGAGCCCCAATGCCGCGTGTTGATCGACGTCGATTATCGGAGGAACCCCTTCGCCGAGATCTCCGATTCCGGCCGAGAGATCGAGCTTGGCCGGGAAGCTCCGCTCGAGCACAGCCCGCTCCTTTGTTAGGAAGACCCGCTGCCTGGAAGGTCCTCTGGCTTCACCTCGAGCAAAGCAGGTTCGCACGTGTCTGAGTAGCAACGTCTCCGCCAGATAGTCCAACATAATCAGCGCCCCGCGGGTCTGCGAGAGGCGGTTAGCCTTGAGGGCGATCTGGATGTCCTCAAGGCTCTCGATCACAAGAACCAATTGGGCAGCGTCATCATGCTCGTAGCTACTAACGAGTTTGGAAATATTCTCGTGAGACACGGCCTCAAGCTATAGAAGACCGCCGCCCGGTCCGTCGAACCATGGCTCAGCTCAGCGTCGTCGCGGTCACGTCTATTTGAATCCGACATTCGCTTGTCATCGGCGGAAGTGCACTCGAGATACTGGCGACGATCTCGATGGTCATCGGCGCTTAGACGAACGGTCATAACTCCCGCCGCGCCTGCCTTCGCGTTCTCACCAAGTGAAAGGCGGTCTAGCGCCACTCCATGGCTAGTCGAGCAGACGCCGAAGGTCCTCGGCGCTGAGGTCGGCATCGCGCAAGATGCCGGCAAGGGTGCCGCGACGGAGTTCTCGGTGCAGGGGCACGACGAGCGCATGCCGGCGCCCGTCCTTCTTCAAGCGGACATGGCTGCCGCGTTGACGGACGACTTCCCAGCCCTCCTTGCGAAGCGCCTTGATCAGGCGCTCGCCGGAGACGACCGGTTGGCGTGGGCTCACGCCGGCAGGGGAATCGAGCGGCGGATCACACCGCTATCGAGCGGCTCACCGTCTTCGCGCAGGCCCTCGACGTAGAGGGCGACCGCCTCGCTGGCGTTCGACATCGCGTCGTCGATGTCGTCGCCCTGGGTGTGAAGACCGGGAAGATCGGGCGCATAGACGTGGTAGCCGCCCTCGTCCTGGGGCTCGAAAACTAGCTCGATCTCTTGGGTGCCATCTGCCATACCGCTCCACTCAAGCTTACGGCAGACCGGAGCGTTCGACGTGGCGCGGCGATGTCGCCGATGCCTCAGGGGAATGTCGGGGGAATGAAAAGGCCTGCGACCGGTTGATTCTGTGCCTAGAGCGCGCGGATCGCGGCCAAGTCCCACCAAATGAAACCGGGGGACTT
This sequence comes from Solirubrobacterales bacterium, assembly GCA_035605695.1. Classification (GTDB taxonomy): domain Bacteria; phylum Actinomycetota; class Thermoleophilia; order Solirubrobacterales; family 70-9; genus VRUE01. Next base: position 80,871 of record DATNGZ010000027.1, read on the forward strand.
AGCTGGCGCCTACCGGCTATTTTTGGCTCTACAAGCGGGCTTCGAGCGGGGCAGCCAGGACTCGAACCTGGAATCGCCGGTTTTGGAGACCGGTGCCTTAGCCAGTTGGGCCACTGCCCCAGAGGAGCCATGCTAGCCGGGCCGGAGTGCGCCTTGCGCCCCGGCGGCCTGGCTGGAAATCATGATGCGGGCGGAGGGACTTGAACCCCCAAGCTCTTTCGAGCACTGGCACCTAAAGCCAGCGTGTTTGCCAATTTCACCACGCCCGCGCAGCCGCTCCAACTTACGCCTTAACGCGCGACCAATGCCGCAGCGTCGCTCTTAGATTCTATGATCGTTGACGTGGCGGTTGGAGAGGTCAGGCCTGGCTACGAACTGTGGCGGCCAAATCGGGAGAAAGCCGGGTCGGTTACGACCAAGTTCGTGCTGGTCTTGTTGCTCGCGGCGACCTCGGCGCTCGCCTTCCTGATCACGATCACCGGCTTCTCGCTGCTGACCGGCGGTGGTGGCATGGGGATCGTCTGCTTGATCTACGCCGCGCTCTACGCCTTCTTCGCCTTCCTCGTCTTGCGCTGGAACCGCGGCATCTTGCCGGTCGCCGCGGCACTCTCGATGATCCTGGCGATCTTCTGCGCAACCGGAGCCGACAGCTGGTTCGCCCGCGACAAGACGGGCTTCGACGAGGGCCTGCTCCCCTCGCCGCTGATCGGGCTGCTGGTCGTGATCCTCGCGATCCTCCAGCTGATCCTGATCGCGGTCGCGCTCTACGCCTTCAACCAGAACTGGCACGTCGAGGAGGAGCGCCCGATCGGCTACGGCGAGGACTACGGCGCCGGTGCCTCCCCCGACGACAGCGCCCCGCCGCTGCCGGCCTGACCGGCCCAGCCGCCTCGTCGAGTTAGTACCGGAGGTGGGACTCGAACCCACAAGCCCGTAAGGGCAATCGATTTTGAGCCGATCGCGTATACCAATTCCGCCACTCCGGCGCGGGACAAACGATAGAGCGGTCAGCCACGATAGGGGCATTGGCCCACAAGTGCCGATCGGTCGGCTCGCGCCTGAATAGACTCATCGGCGGCATGCGCATCCACCACCTCAACTGCGGCACGCTCTGCCCTCGCGGGGCACGGCTGATCAACGGCAAGGGCGGCCTGCTCGAGCACGGCAAGAGCATCTGCCATTGCCTGCTGATCGAGGGCGACGACGGCTTGGTTCTGCTCGACACCGGCTTCGGCGCCGAGGACGTGCGCAACCCGAAACAGCTCGGGCCCGTCTTCGCGCTGATGAACCCGCAGACCACGATTGAGGAAACCGCGCTGGAGCAGGTCAAGAGCCTCGGTTTCGAGCCGGCCGACGTGCGCCAGATCGTCACCACCCACCTCGACCCCGACCACTCCGGCGGCCTGCCCGATTTTCCGCAGGCAGAGGTGCATATCTTCGGACGCGAGCTCGACGCCGCCCTCGACCCGAGCCTGCGCGACCGTCCCCGCTACCTCGGCGTTCACTGGAAGCACAAGCCGCGCTGGGTCCGGCACGACGCTGAAGGCGATGACTGGTTCGGCTTCGAGGGCGTAAAGATCCTTCCCGACCTCGGCACCGAGGTGCTGATGGTTCCTCTGATCGGCCACACGCTCGGCCACACCGGGATCGCGATCAAGCGCGACGATCACTGGCTGCTGCACTGCGGCGACGCCTACTTCCACCACAACGAGATCGCCACACCGCCCAGCTGCCCGCCGGGACTGCGCTTCTTTCAGAATCTCAACAACGCCGATCGCAAGCAGCGCCTGGCGAACCAGGAGCGGCTGCGCGAGCTGGCCGCGCGACACGGCGACGAGGTGCAGCTGATCTGCTCGCACGATCCTGACGAGCTCGATCACGCGCAGGCAAGCTCGGCCGACGCCGCGACGGCGTGAGTGCCCCGGCCCCCGAGAAGCTCTGGGAGCCACCCGCCGAGCTGATCGAGCGGTCGCGCCTGGTCGAATACATGCGCTGGCTCGAGGCCGAGCGCGGGCTCAGCTTCGCCGGCTACGACGAGCTCTGGCGCTGGTCGGTCGATGACCTCGAGGCCTTCTGGTCCTCGATCTGGGATTTCTTCGATGTCCAGGCCGACGGCGAGTACGAGCAAGCGCTGGCCAGCCGCGCGATGCCGGGGGCCGAGTGGTTCGCCGGCACCAGCCTCAACTACGCCGAGCACGTCTTCGCCGGCAAGGACGAGAGCGAGACGGCGATCCTGCACGCCTCCGAGCTGCGCGAGCTCGACGAGCTGAGCTGGAGCGAGCTGCGCGCCCAGGTCGCCGCCACCGCCACCGGGCTGCGCGCGCTCGGGGTCGAGCGCGGCGACCGCGTCGTCGCCTACCTGCCGAACATCCCGGAGGCAATCGTCGCCTTCCTCGCCAGCGCCAGCATCGGCGCGATCTGGTCGAGCTGCTCGCCCGACTTCGGCCCGGCCAGCGTGATCGACCGCTTCGCCCAGATCGAGCCCAGGGTCCTCTTCGCCGTCGACGGTTACCGCTACGGCGGCAAGGACTTCGACCGCCGCGAGACCCTCGCCCAGCTGCAGGCCGCGATGCCGAGCCTGGTGAGCACGGTCGTCCTCCCCTACCTCGACCCCGACCCGGACCTCTCCACCCTGAGCGACGCGGTCCGCTGGGAAGACCTGCTTGCCTCCGGCGAGGGGACCGAGCTGAGCTTCGAGCGCGTCCCCTTCGACCATCCGCTCTGGGTCCTCTACTCATCGGGCACCACCGGTCTGCCGAAGGCGATCGTGCAGGGACAGGGCGGCATCCTGCTCGAGCACCTGAAGAAGCTCCACCTCCACGTCGACGCCCATCCCGGCGACCGCCTCTTCTGGTTCACCACGACCGGCTGGATGATGTGGAACTTCCTTGTCTCGGGACTGCTGACCCGCGCCGCGATCGTGCTCTATGACGGCAGCCCCGGTTATCCCGACATGGGCGTGCTCTGGGACCTCGCCGAGCGCGCCGGGGTGACAATGTTCGGCACCAGCGCCTCCTATATCGCCGCCTGCATGAAGGACGGCGTTGAGCCCGGCGCCGGCCGCGACCTCAGTCCTCTCAAGGCGGTCGGCTCGACCGGCTCGCCCCTCTCCCCCGAGGGCTTCGACTGGATCTACCAGCATCTCGGCGCCGAGACCTGGCTCTTCTCGACCAGCGGCGGCACCGACCTCTGCACCGCCTTCGTCGGCGGTGTCGCCCTGCTCCCCGTCTATCGCGGCGAGCTGCAGGGGCGGGCGCTCGGCGCCGCGGTCGAGGCGTGGGACGAGCAGGGCAAATCGGTGATCGATGAGGTCGGCGAGCTGGTCGTCACCGAGCCGATGCCCTCGATGCCGGTTCGCTTCTGGGGCGACCCCGACGGCAGCCGCTACCGCGCCAGCTACTTCGAGCACTACCCGGGCGTCTGGCGCCACGGCGACTGGATCGAAATCACCTCACGCGGCACGGCCGTGATTTACGGCCGCTCGGACTCGACGATCAACCGCTCCGGGATCCGCATGGGGACCAGCGAGATCTACCGCGCCGTGCTCGGACTCGACCAGATCGTCGACGCACTCGTCGTCGACATCCCCCGTCCCGGCACCGAGGGCTGGATGCCGCTCTTCGTCGTCCTGCGCGAGGGGGCTGAGCTCGACGACGAGCTGCGCACGGAGATCGCCCGCCGCGTGCGCAGCCAGTGCTCGCCGCGCCACGTCCCCGACGAGGTCTTCCCGATTACCGCGGTGCCCCGAACTTTGAGCGGCAAGGTGCTTGAGGTGCCGGTGAAGCGGATTCTGATGGGAACGCCGCCGGAACAGGCCGCCAGCCGCGACTCGCTGGCGAACCCGGCCGCGCTGGATTACTTCAGCGAGATGGCCGCCCGCCTGCCTAGCTGAGCCGGCCGGCGCGAGCGGGCCGCGGCGGCGAATCGCATCGACGCCAGCACCGCAAAGCCCCAGCTGCCAGCGACGAGAATCGCGCCGGCGACATCGCTTGGGTAGTGCCAGTAGAGGGCAAGCACCGACCAGCCCATCGCGACGACGAAGCAGGTGCCGATAGCCGCGACGGCGGGAAGCAGCCTCGCCGGCACGACGAAGGCAAAGGCGATGGCGATCGATGCCACGGCTGTCACGTGGCCACTCGGGAAGCCATCCCAGCTGACGTTCTCCGCGCCGAGAAGCTCGCGGGCTCGCGGGTGGGAAAGGGCAACCTTGAGCGCCTGGGTCGTCAGGTTGGCGCCCGCGACGACCACCAGCGCGGCGGCGGCATTTCGTGGCCACCGCCGTGCCCAGCCGATCCCGCAGGCAAGAGCGGTCATCACCAGCAGCGTTGACAGGTCTCCGAAAAAGGTCAGGAAGGACGCGAGTGACTCGCGGCCTGAGCCCCGTTCGACCACGAGTCTGGTCAAAACACTGGCGTCGACACGCTGTGCGAAGGCCACGTCGTAGGCAAGCAGCGCTACGACGACCACCCCCGTCGTACAAGCGAGCCACCCGGCCAGCGGGCCTTTTACGCTCCGCGCCATAGGCAAAACGGTAGCGAGAAGCCTTAAGGCGTCCTCAAGCGGGGGTGATCGGATTGCGGCGCTCGGCGAAGGACCGGTTCTTGCTCGCCGCCATCGCAAAGCGCTTGATCAGGTCGTCACGAAGGTCGCCAGGATTGACAACCGCGTCGACGACCAGCTCAGAGGCGAGGTGGAGGAGGTCGATGTCCTCGGCGTATTCCTCACGCTTCTGCGCCACAAACGTCTCGCGCTCGGCCTCATCCTCGATCGCCTGGATCTGGTTGTAGAAGACTGCGTTGATCGCCGCCTGCGGGCCCATCACCGCGATCGAGGCGCTGGGCAGGGCGATGCAGCAATCGGGCTCGAAAGCCGGCCCCGCCATCGCGTAGAGGCCGGCGCCGTAGGCCTTGCGCACGACGACCGAAATCTTCGGCACGGTCGCTTCGGAGACGGCGCTGATCATCTTCGCGCCATGGCGGATGATGCCCTGGCGCTCGACCCCGGTGCCGATCATGAAGCCGGGCACGTCAGCGAGGAAGAGCAGCGGCAGGTTGAAGGCGTTGCAGGTCTGGATGAAGCGCGCCGCCTTGTCGGCCGAGTCGACGAAGAGGACTCCACCGGTGTACTTGGGCTGGTTGGCGACAACGCCAATCGCGCGGCCGTCGAGGCGGGCGTAGCCAACGATCAGCTCCTTCGCCCAGCGTTTGTGCACCGGCAGGAAGCTGCCGGCGTCGAGCAGCGAGTCGAGCAGCAACTGCATGTCGAAGGGCTGATTCTCGTCGGCAGGGATGATCTCGGCGATTGGCGTCTGCGAGGCCGGCTCGGCGGGGGGTGCCAGCGGTGGTTGCTCGCGCCAGTTGGCCGGCATAAAGGAGAGGTAGCGCTTGGCGAGGTCGATCGCCTCCTCGTCGCTCTTGACCAGGAAGTGGCCGCAGCCGGAGACGCCGGTGTGCATCTTGGCCCCGCCCATCTCCTCCAGGGTCACCGTTTCGCCGATCACCATCTCCGCCATCCGCGGCGAGCCGAGGTACATCGAGGCGTTGCCGTCGCGCATGATCACGACGTCGCAGAAGGCCGGGATGTAGGCGCCTCCGGCGGCGCTGGGGCCGAAGAGGAGGCAGACCTGCGGCACCTGGCCCGAGAGCCGCACCTCGTTGTGGAAGATCCGCCCGGCGCCGCGGCGGCCCGGGAACATCTGCACCTGGTCGGTGATCCGCGCCCCAGCCGAGTCAACCAAGTAGACCATCGGTAGCTGCAGGCTCAAGGCCCGTTCCTGGATGCGGAGGATCTTCTCGACCGTCTTCGGCCCCCACGACCCCGCCTTAACGGTGGGGTCGTTGGCCATCAGGGCAACCCGGCGGCCGTCGATCGTTGCGAGACCGGTGACGACGCCGTCGGCGCCGAGCCCCTCCACCTCCCAGTTGGCCAGCGCCGCCTCCTCGGTGAAAGAGCCGGCGTCAACGAGGCGCTCAACCCGCTCGCGCACGGGCAGCTTGCCCTGCTCAGCGGTCTTCTCATGATGTCGCTGCGGGCCTCCGCCAAGAGCAGCCTCCAGCGCTTGCGCGAACTCGCTCACGGCTGGAGCCTATCCGTGGCGCGCACGAGGAGACCGCTTCCGACATTGACCACACTGGAGTGGGGTCAATGTCGGAAGCGCCGTGTCAGGCGCCGCGATGCCAGTCCACCGGGCCGGCGCGCAGCACGTGCGAGCCGAGCGGCCGACCGAGCGCCTGCTGCGCCTCGCGCGAGGCCTCGACCAGGGCCGGCAGGTCAATCCCGGTCTCGATCCCCATCTCGTGCAGCATCGAGACCAGGTCCTCGCTGGCGATGTTGCCGGTGGCGCCTGGTGGCACCGGGCAGCCGCCGAGCTCGCCAAAGCTCGACTCGAACGAGTCGACACCCTGCTCCAGTGCGGCCAGCACATTGGCCAGCCCCTGACCGCGGGTGTTGTGGAAGTGGGCGGTCAGCTCGACCCCGCCGAGCCGCTCGCGTGCGGCGGCAAAGAACTCGCCGACCTGGCGCGGGTTGGCCATCCCGGTCGTATCGCCGAAGCCAATCTCGGCGCAGCCCTCGGCCGCGAGCCGCTCGGCGATCTCGAAGACGCGATCCTGCGGCACCTCGCCCTCGTAGGGGCAGCCGAAGGAGGTGGAGATCACACCCTCGCAGCGTAGCCCGGCCTCGCGGGCGCTCACCAGCGTCCGCTCCAGGCCTTCGAGCGACTCCTCGATCGAGCGGTTGACGTTCTTACGATTGTGAGTCTCGGAGGCGGAGACGAAGACGTTGACCTCGTCGAAGCGCTCGCGCAGCGCCAGCGCTCGCTCCAGGCCCCGCTCATTCGGGATCAGGATCGAGAAGGCGACCCCCTCGCGACGTTGCACCCCGGCCAGTACCTGCTCGGCGTCGGAGAGCTGCGGGATCACTGCGGGACGCACGAACGAGGTCACCTCGATCCGCCGCAGCCCCGTTGCCGAGAGCATGTCGACCAAGCGGATCTTCTCCGCGGTCGGGATCGTCTCCGGCTCGTTCTGAAAGCCGTCGCGCGGCCCTACCTCGCGGATGCGGACGTTACTCGGCAGCGTGCCCATTGGATCGAGGCTACGCGGTAGGCGGGCCGGCCTGGCCGACCAGGCGCCGCTCGTGGGTGCCGACGCCGATCGTGCGCTCGCCTTCGGTCACCTCGACGTCGAAGCGGAGCTTGCGTCCGTCAATGACCTCGCGGAGGGTGGCGCGCGTGCGGCAGATCGCCCCCTCCGCCGCAGCCGCGACGTGCTTGACGCAGACCTCGAAGCCGACCGTCGCCTGCCCCTCGGGCAAGTGCTCGTAGACCAACATCTGGGAGCTGCCCTCCATCATCCCGATCATCCCCGGTGTCGAGAGCACGCCGGTGCCGATCGTGCCACCGACATCGGTGACCAGCGGCGGCGCCACCGTGAACTCGTCGCTGCGCTCGATCCCGGGAACCAGCTCCTGCGCCGGCTCGCTCATCAGACCATCCCGAGGCCGCCGCTTACGCCCAGGGTCTCGCCGGTGACGTAAGTGGCATCGTCGGAGACCAGGAAGGCGGCTGCAGCAGCGACCTCGTCGGGCTGGCCGAGGCGGCCCATTTGGGTCGAGGACTTCATCGTCTCGATCACTTTCTCGCCGATCTCGCCGAACTCCTTGGCGCCCATCAGCAGCGGCGTCTCGACCGGGCCCGGGGCGATCGCGTTGGCAATGATTCCGTAGCGGGCGTTCTCGCGGGCAATCGCCTTGGTGAAGCCGACGATGCCGGCCTTGGCGGCGGAGTAGACGGCTGAGCCCTTGGAGCCGACCCGTCCCGCCTCCGAGGAGATGCTGAGGATGCGGCCGTATTTGGCCTGCTGCATGCTCGGCAACGCCGCGTGAGTGCAGTTGAGCACGCCAATCAGGTTGATCCCGATCACCTTCTGCCACTGCTCGGGGGTGGTGCAGGTGAAGAAGCCGAACTCGTCGGTGCCGGCGTTGTTGACGAGGATGTCGAGCGTGCCGGTCGCCTCGACGGCGGCGTTGGCGGACCCGAGGTCGGTCACATCGAGCTCGATCGCGTGGCCGTTGACCTCGCCGGCGACGCGCTGCGCGCCCTCCGTATCAATGTCGCCGACCCAGACCTCGGCGCCCTCGGCGGCAAGGCGCGCGGCGATCGCGGCGCCGATCCCACTCGCGGCACCGGTCACTAGCGCCTTTCGTCCCTCGAGTCGCATCGGGCATGAGCATAAGGGCCGAGGCCCTAGGAGGGATTGGCAAAACCCTCGCGCACGCCAGGCGGCGGCGGACGCTGCGCGGCGCGGAGTCCTCAGTCGGCCGAATAGCGCTGCTCATGAGTATCCGGTTCGCTCAGGTGGGGTCGCCCCGAGGCCGAGACCGACCCGCTCGAAGCGGCCGGTCAGG
>DATNGZ010000028.1:0-6028 GCA_035605695.1 Solirubrobacterales bacterium
CTTCCCATTCCAGAGCGGCGGGCATCAGGGCGCTTCGTAGTGGACGTGCCCAGATCCATCCTGCTCGACGACGACGAATCGCGTGCTGACCGACCCGACGACAGCCCTGCAGGAGAACTCCAGCCCCTTCATCTGGGGAACCGCCGACGGGCAGCTCACCCGGGCACGCTGTCCGCGCTGAGCCAAGCTGCTCCGCGCAATCGCCCGCTCGATCTTCTCTGTGTTGAGAGTGGTAATCGACTCCGAGGAACCGCACGCCCCAAGTACCAGGCTGGACCCCATGATGAGGGCCAAAGCCAAGGCCCATAGATGGGGCCTAAACGGTGACATCAGGTGAGCTTCTCGATGACGACGGAAGCATTCGAACTCGGCTGCGTCCCTCCGATTGGCGTCGCGAGGCCGACTGCTGCGCTCGAGGTGTGGTTCCGGACCGTGAGAACGGCGCCTGCGGGAGCGACGAGTATCGCCTGCCCCGTGTTCTGCTGGGTGCCGGCGCCTGAGCCGTAGACGGTTCCCGGAACCAAGGTGCCGTTGACGAACAGAGCCATCTGGCTGGGCTCGGTGCCAGACACCGAGAAGGTGACCGCGTAGGTACCGGCGGTCGTGAGCGTGACCCCGGCAGCACCGGGCGCGTGGGTAATACCAGGCGTCAGGACGCCGTTGGAATCGAAGGTGACGTCGGCCTCAAGCGGGACGGTCTCCCCGCCCAAGTTGTAGATGTACGCGTACTGCGAGAGTCCGCTCGAGCCCGCGGGGCCAGTCGCCCCAGTGGCGCCTGGTATGCCCGCTGGCCCTTGAGATCCTTCGGCGCCAGGCGTTCCCTGCTGGCCAGTTTCGCCAGCGGGCCCCGGAGGCCCGGCGGGGCCTACTGAGCCGGTGGCTCCGGCTTCTCCTGGAAGGCCGTCCTTGCCCGAAATGCCTACTTCGCCCTGAGCACCTGGAGCCCCACTCGAGCCAGCTTCCCCTGGGGATCCGGTGGCTCCTGTTTCCCCCGGGGCGCCGACTTCGCCCTGGACTCCCTGCAACCCCTGAGAACCCACGGAACCGGTAGCCCCGATTTCACCCTGAGACCCCGCGGCTCCCGCTTGACCAACTTCTCCGTTGGCGCCCGCCGCACCAGCGCTGCCAGTTGCTCCCGTTTCTCCCTGAGAACCCGTTGCTCCAGTCGACCCCGCGGCTCCTTCTGCGCCTGTCACGCCCGTGGCTCCAGTCGGTCCAACGGCACCGGTTTCGCCCTGGACACCCTGCAAGCCTTCAGCGCCCGGCGACCCGGCCGCGCCCGCGGCCCCGTCGTTGCCAGGAACGCCGGGTGTGCCTCCTGGTCCTTTGGGACCGGAAGCACCATTCGCGCCCGTAGCTCCCGCCGCTCCCGGTTTACCTGTGGAGCCAGTCTCGCCGGCTGTTCCCTGTTCCCCGCGTGGGCCTCGATGCGTGTGACATATCGGTGGTGGCCGGTGGCCGCAACGAGCGGAAGTTCCAACCCTGCCGGTGAACCCTGCTGAGCCGCAGGGCGGAAGGGGATGCAGAGGACACGCCGCTGTGGCGATCGCGGCCGGCAACAGAACAGCTACCGCGCCTATTGCAAAGAGCAGGATGCTCCGATATCTCGTACACATAATCTGGCTCCTCATCGCGTGATGGTCAGTGGAGTGCCGGCGCCGATACGTCTCGCCAGCCAAGTGATTGCTCGGGTGCCGAGCCGGATGCAGCCGTGTGAAGCCGCTGTCCCGAGAGCGCCCGTGAGGTTGTTCGTCCCGTGGATGCCGATCTGCCCCGGTCCTCCCTCGAATTCCTGGAAGACGTTCGACCTGGCACTGGTGGCCAGCGCGAACGGTCCACCGCTTTCGTAGGGGGAGAGAGCGAGCGCCTCTTCGATGAAGAACGACCCCCGCGGGGTGGGCGTCGAGGGCTTGCCAACAATCGCACGGAAGTGGCGGCGGGCGTGATCGCCGCGGTAGACGGTGAGGCGCCGGGTCGAAAGCTTGACCACGACGCGCCAGCCGGTGGAGGTGAGCCTCGTCCGGTTGGTGGAGATCCAGCCCTTGTGACTGTTGGGCCGTCCGGGAAGCCGAACGTAAAGCCACGAGCCCCTCTTGCGGCTGCTTGCACGGCCGAGAATTGGGAGGACGGTTCGAGCTCGGGTCAGCGGCCGGCGGGACGCGACCGATTCGATCCGGCCTGCATGTGCATTTGGCCCGGTCCGGGCGACGTGATCGTGCAGGAGCACCACGAGCGGCTGACTCGCCGACGCCGGGGCGGCGGCGGCCGGGGCAACGAAGGCGCATGCGATAGCCGCCGTGACCAGCGCCGAGGCCAACCCCCAACCCCCCCGGCGAGCGCCGGAGGGGGTTGGGTCGTTGTCAGCCCTGTGGGTCATCCCGTGAACTGGGACGGACCGCGCTGCGGCTGCAGAAGTGCCGCAGCACAGGCGCGATAGGGGAGCGTCGTGGTCTTAGCCGGGGTGGCGTCCGTGAACGTGACGCGGACGCTGACCTGGTGGGGGCCGGGAGTGGCTCGCACCGACATCGCAAACGGCGAGTTGGTCCGACTGCCGATCGATTTGCCGTCAAGGCTGAAGACAACCCGCTGGATCATCTTGCCGTTGACAGTGGCGCGGAATCCCTCGGTGCAGGCCTCGCGCGGTGCAGATCGCACGACCGCCGTACCGTTCCGAGATGACCGGGGAGCTTTCGCCCGGCGACCGGAGGCAAGCCGGGAGCCGTTGCTTGGCGCTACTGCCGAGCCAGTCGTTCCGGGCGTGGTAGTTCCGGGCGTGGTTGGCGACACGGTTCCCGGACCACCCGGCGTTTCGCCGGGGGGCGGCGTTTCGCCGGGGGGCGGGTTGGTCGGCCCGGTCGCGCACAGCGGCCGGGTCAGGGTGTTTTCGATCAGGCTGACCTGGCCGTTGCGGGCCAGCATCCTGCCCACCACCGTTGCTTTGCTTTTGAGCGAGATCGAGGTCAGCGCCATCAGGCTTCCCTGGAAGGAAGTGGTGGTACCGAGGTCGGCCGAGCTGCCGACCTGCCAGTAGACGTTGCACGGCGACGCACCGTTGACGAGCAGGACCGAACTGGCCGATTCAGTGGTCAGCTGAGAACCGATCTTGAAGACGAATTCGGCGTTGGGATCGCCTTCGGCGTCGAGGGTCAGGGCTCCGGTCAGCAGGGCCGCCGCGTTGTAGCGATAGGTGCCCGGAGCGAGTTTCAATCCACCCAGGTCGGTGCCGGAGAGGTCATTTGCCGGCAGCACCGGCTGCCCCGCCGCAGCGTCGTAGGCGGTGGTTAGGTCGAGCTGTGCTTGGGCGGCGACTTCGTCGGTTGCGTGCGTGGAGCCGTTGATGACGGCAGGCAGGCCGAAGCCTTCGAGTTCGGTGCCCGGCGAGACGCCGAGGTTGCCGTTGAGCACCGACGGCCCGACGTTGGTGACCGTGGTGCCGCCGAGGACCACGAAGGGGCCGGCGGTGCCGAGGCCGACGGGCGCGGCCTGAGCCGCGGTGGGTAGCGCGAAGGCGGCGAGCATCGCGAGGGCGATGCCGGCAAGCCGGGCGCGCCTGAGATCGAATCGGTTGGACATGAATGTCCTCCCTATATGTGTCGAGCAATCCTGACGACGTTCCTGATCCCAGCCGCTTCCCGCCTCGGGGGCGGCTCGGGTCATGAGATCTTCGGTAGCCCGGCTCGCTCCGGCGGAGCTCCGTGGCTTTGCGGATTTCGTCTCGCGACGAGGGTGCCTGTGTCGAAAGGGATTTGCCCTTGGTGTCCTGGTCCATCGCCCACCGGTTGGGGCAGCCTGAGCAATCGCTGGCGCGACTCGACGTTCGTTGTCAGGAGCTGCCCAAGCCGTTCCGCGTTGGCCTGAGCGGCCGCGAACTTGAGCCCGCAAGGCCTCTCTAGACGAATCTACGAGGAGGATATTCGAACATCTGTGCTCCACTGGCCTCATGGACTTCGTAGGGACTCCCCGATGATCGTCGCCGCCGCGATCGCCAGCGCAGCCGTTTCGCTTGCCGCCCCCACGCCTGCCACCCTGCCTGGTGACCTCGACGCTGCGGCTGCCTACTGGCACCAGAATGCGCCGGCGCGCTGCTCGACCGAGGCCGTCGGCTACGGAAAGCTGCCAAACCGCATACTCGGCCAAGCGACGATCCCGGACTCCGTGGAAAGTGGTCCGTGCGAAATGACCGTCGAACGCGGCCTCTCGAGGCGGCTCCGGTGCATGACTGTGGTCCACGAGTACGGGCACTGGCTCGGGTTGGAGCACTCAAAGAACCGGCTCAGCCCGATGTACCCGGTCATCGACAAGGGCGCGATCGTCCCTGAGTGCGGACCCTCCAGGGCTTCGAGTTAACCTTTCGCCAGGCAAAGTGGACCGCTCAGGCCGCCGCAAGGGACAGTGGCTGGAGCTCGCGCAAGATGCCGGCGCAGTAGTCGTAGCGGCCGACTGTCTCGCTGTCATAGCTACCGCTGCCTAGCAACAGCGGAACCCCGTGCCGCAGAAACGGCCGCAGGGTCCGCGGCGATGGACACCTCCAGTGCTCATCGACCACGACCCGGGCGTCGGACTCGGCCGCCGCAATCGCAAGCGAGTCGATCAGATCCGGCGATACATCTCGCTCGTCGAGCCCGAGCCCTTGAAGGACGCTGAACAAATGGGCTATGACGAGGTGCTCGTGGTGGCTGACCGCGGCGGCCGTTCCACTCACTATCCAGCGGAGCACCATCTGCGGATCGAGCTCGTCCGCTTCGATTCGTTCGCGCGTGGAGCGAGGATTCATCGGTCCGTCGGGCGACGGCGCTTGATGACTTGCCGCGTACACCGCATCGATCCCGTCCAGTTCTGCAGGAAGGTCAAGGCAGCCGTAGATATCGAGGATCTTTGCCTCGACGGCACAACGCAAGACAATCGGGGTCCGCTTCCTGTTGTCTCTGATCGCTGCGACGTAGGCAGGGATCCAATTGGTGTCCCCCCGGACCTGCTCGACACAAGCGAGTTCTGTCAAGCCGATCCTCTCCGCCTCGGCGACGTTCTCCTCGATCGTGTTCGCGCCACCCGAGAAAGTCGAGTGGACGTGCATGTCCCGGGTCAAGGCCGGCTCAGTCATCGGCGAGAACGCCATCGACGCAGAGCTTCAGCATGCTCACGCCGCTCGCAAGCGCCAACGGGATAGTTCCCGTGAAGTACGGGTTGACCTCGAGCAGGACCGGCTCCCCGTCGGAGGCCTCCTTCACCTCGATGTTCGCCAAGGAGGTGAGTCCGATCCCCGCAGCGATTTGACGCCCGATCTTCTCCAGCCCCTCGTCGTGCACGGTGCGCCCGCTCGCCGCAGCTCCCGAGTCGCCCCGTGCCCACGGCGCCACGGCAATCACCTTTCCATCGGAGCGCGCCAGAGTGGCAAGCGAATACTCGGCTCCAGGCAAGTCGTCAGCGAGCGCCGAGTCAGACACCCGTACCACCCCCCTGCAGCACCTGCGAAGCGCCCGCCTGTCGAGGCATACGCGCAGCGTCTTCTCCGACGGGAGAACGATTCTCGTGCCGATCTCGGCGAAGAAGACTCGCGCGCTGGCAAGCAACAACAGCTCGCAATCCAAAGCCGGGACCAGGACGTCGATTTGATGGCGCTCGCAGAGTTCGAAGAGCAACTCGGTGTAGGAGTCTCCGTATCCCTTGGCGACCGGCAGCCGGCGATCCTCGTCAACCAGACTGAGACCCGGCGCGTTGGGATCGACGTCTGCCGAGAAAATATCGAGCGCCTCACCGTCAAGCGCCCTTATCGCCGCGACGCCAGATCGCCCCCCAGCCCCGGCGACGAGCACACGTGGGGGCGTTGATGTTTCTTGGGGGCTCGGCGACTTGATGAGACCGAGCTGGTCAACCTTCATCTCCATCCCACTATCCGGGGACCGAATCAGCGGCACAATCCCCCGGACAGATGAAGCGCAGTGAATATCCCCCGGAAGGGCTAAGCGTTATTACACGCTCGCTGCCTGGCCTATATCTCCCAGGTGATCTGCCCAGTGACCAACGCGAT